>NZ_JASOYM010000014.1:0-181850 GCF_030226665.1 Paenibacillus sp. UMB7766-LJ446 | reverse complement strand
AGGATCAAACTCTCCAATAAAGTATTGAAAAGAGCGATATGCTCATTTTGAAACTGACGAGATTAAAAATCTCATTTGTGCTTCGAAATCATACGGTCCGAAGACGTGTACCGATTTCTCAGCGTCGATCTTGCAAGCAAGATCGTTACTCACTCGTTGTTCAGTTTTCAAAGATCAAACTTATTTCGTCACTAAGTTTCGTTCATCTCAGCAACTCTTATATATTATCACGTCCGAACCAACTTTGCAAGCATCTTTTTTTAAGTTTCTTTCGAAGCTTAATTTTCATTCGCTTGCCGCACCGTGTTTCTTGTGTTTTCTTGGCCGGATTAATAATATATCATGTTCTATTATTAATTGCAACCCATATTATAAATTATTTTATTTCACTACAATGACTATTGATTATAATTGTACTCTAGTGATTGATAAGCTAAAGGAATTTCGAGATACTCTCTAGACTTCTGACTTCTAGAGACAGCCTATATTGAATGTAATCCCAACGCCTAATCTCTAAAGGATAGTTTAACTCAGAGGGCCGTAAATGCTTTTCTTCATTAATGTAACTACTTATTAAGTTAGCTTCATCTATATACTGCTGTCTTTCATTATAGTAACAGGATAGTGTTCAGTGATTTTGCTGATTCACCAAAATCTTGCCTCGAGTCATTTTTGCGTAATAATGCATTTCATATATGCGCATATCTTTATTTCAATGTAAATCCCTCTTCCCTCTATGTATATACATGTTAGGCAACAATTCACTCATCAAAACGAACTCGCCTTATCCTTCTTGGCAATCCATTTTCTCAATCTTTAAGGAAATGGGCGTAAAGAACTTGCGCATTTTTCATTTATGAACACAATAGTGAAATAAACGAGAAACATTCTGAAAAACCTTGGTTCTAAAGCATCATTTTCATTCCAAATGCTAACATTAAACTAAATCTATTACGATATATCACATGGATACAAAGCACCATACGCAAAGCGAATACGCAACCAGATGGTCTCAATTAGAAAAAGGAGTGAAAGATATTGTTAGATAAGATACGGTGGAGTACCCTTCCTTTCTTTGCTAAAAGTCTCGTTATTTCGTTCGGTAGCATTATGTTGATTGGCGTCATCCTGATAACTGCGGGATATCAACTGCAAAAGGATATTTTGAGTCAACAACTGTACGATCAGGCTGAAGTTACGACACAGAAATGGTTTGATGACCTGGATACAGACAAAGTACTTGAAGCGGTAAACGAGAAAAGTTATTCCGGACCAGTTCAGAAACAATTAAGAGAATATCTGGATTCCATCCACGAGTTATATCCCAATATTGCACAAGCCTATATCTTCGGTACTGAACTGAAGGAAGGAAATCAGACGTCCATCATCGCGATTCCTACCAACCTGCTCGGGCCTTTTGAAGAAAGCAATATGGCAGCAGGTTCAATGTATCCATTACCACAGAAGAATGTTATAGCTCTTGAAGGTATGAAAAAAGATGAGAAGCCTGCATTAAGCAACTTTTATACGGACGAATACGGTACTTGGACTACAATTATGTACCCTATTAAAAATGCAGAAGGAAAAATGTACGCCGCACTTTACTTCGACGTTGATGCAAATGCTGTTCCAAAAGGACTTCATAAACTGATTACATACAGCAGTATTTTCCTTATCGTTTTCCTGATTCTGTTTATGGTACTACAATATATTCTGTTAAAGAAAACACTCAAGCCAATCCGTGACCTCATGGAGGGTATTGAGGCTGCCAGCTCTGGTAATCTGGATGTAACCATCCAAACCGGACGAGATGATCTAGGAATTATTAATCAAAAATTCAATACGATGATTCAGCGATTCAATGACACGATGTTCAAAGTCCAAACGACATCCCATCACCTCTCTGATTCATCCAAGAAATTATTAGACATTTCCGAAAAAAATAATGATAACATCCAGATGATCAGCAGTAATATTCGGGATATCTCACTGGGCCTACGTTCTCAGGATCAAGCCAGCGTGGAAAGTGCCCGAGCGATGACTGAGATGTCTACCGTTGTGCAGACGATTGCCAGCAGTTCTGCAGATGTAGCGGATGAGGCATTAAGCATGGAACAACGTTCTAATTCAGGCCATGAGATTATGCAACAAGTTATTGAGCAGATGAGACTGATCTCCGGTGCGGTGAAACATACGTCGGAATCTATACAATCTTTGGAAAGCCGCTCCAACGAAATTAGCAGCATTGTAAATATGATTACACAGATTGCAGAACAGACTAATTTGCTCGCCCTGAATGCTTCCATTGAGGCAGCTCGTGTTGGTGAGGAAGGAAAAGGATTCGCCGTGGTCGCAGGGGAAGTACGCAAGCTCGCTGAACAGTCCCAGGACTCAGCCAAACAGATCCGTACCTTGATTGACGGAATTCAACGCGATATCCTTCAATCCGCCGAAGCTATGCAGCTTGGCTCTCAAGAAGTAGAGAAGGGATCTAATGTCACCCTGGAGACAGGTCAATTCTTTGAGGATATTCTGACAGCTACGAACAAAGTCGCCAACCAAATTCAGGATATCTCCAGCTCTACCGAAGAAATATCCGCCAGCACACAGGAAATGTCAGCTACTGCGGATGAATTGTCTTCGAGCGTAAGCAAAGCAGCACATAGCAGCAAACAGATTGAGCAATCTATTGCGGAACAGGAAGCATCCATGGCTTCCATTGTATCGGCCTCGGATGAACTCTCCGCTGTATCAGCCCAATTGCAGGAACTGATTTCATTCTTCAAAGTAAAAGCCGGCTAGTCTTGTGTAGAGTGTAGCAAGCTCAATGAGGTCATTCATATCAAAGAACCAAGATGTTAGGGTAGTTCCTTGCGTCTTGGTTTTTTTTACTGCTCGGGGATGATTTAACCACACGTGCCGAAAACTCCGCTTCTCTAACCTTATTTCCTCAGCCTTTTTTCAATATATAAAGATGAAATAAAAAAAGAGACCGTCCCTATATATAGGTCAGATCTCTGCTCCATGAACTCCTCTGGTATCGTCAAGCCCCACTTACTGTGGCTTGTCAGTGGAAGCTTCGGTATCGTCCTTCTTCTTCGTGCCTTTACTCTTATAAGGCTTCGGGGCACTTTTCGCCCGGTTGGCGGCGGCTTGCCAACGGTTCCAGCCTTTTTTGCCAGTACCACGGCCGGTGCCACCTTTTCCTTTTGCTTTGCTCATGTTATCACTCCAATAATCCTGTATATGCTTAAAAATGACCGTCCTCGGTAACTTGTTATGCAACCCAGCCCATCTTCTTCACTTCCAGCATTTCTTATTATAACAAAATTGATGTCTTTACGTTCATTTACATAAATCAGGATTACATTTCAGCCTTCGCACTGCCTGTGGATTTAACACCTCTTAATACCCGCAGAGATAACAGGAAACAGATCGCCAGAACGGCAGCTGCCGAAACATAAGGGTAGTTAATATTCACATCAAATAGTGCTCCCGCTACAATTGGACCTGCGATATTGCCCAAACTTGTATAGGCTGAGTTCAATCCAGCTACAAAGCCCTGCTGTTCTTCCGCCAGTTTGGACATCTGCGTGCTGATTGCCGGACGCAAAATATCCATGCCCAGGAAGACGATGAATGTAACGACCAGAATCATCCAGTATGTGTTTACAAACAGGGTTAACAATACAAATACCG
This sequence comes from Paenibacillus sp. UMB7766-LJ446, assembly GCF_030226665.1. Classification (NCBI taxonomy): domain Bacteria; kingdom Bacillati; phylum Bacillota; class Bacilli; order Caryophanales; family Paenibacillaceae; genus Paenibacillus; species Paenibacillus sp. UMB7766-LJ446. The sequence goes on along the minus strand of NZ_JASOYM010000014.1, from coordinate 178,151 downwards.
CCACAAAGAGCAAGCAGACCGAAATGACTTTTTTCTCACCAAATCGGTTTAACAACCAGCCAATCAATGAGACCTGTACCACAGCTCCCGCAATGGAACCAAACGTTATAATGAAGGCAATATCCTTGGTGGTAAAGCCAAATTTGTGATCCACAAATAGAGAAAAGACCGTCTCATAGTTAGCCAAGCCAAACGCCATAACAAATACGATGACCAAACTGAAAAAGTAGGGCTCACGGTACGAACGAAGCAGCTGGGAAACCATGCCCGGACCTTTGACCTTCGCTGCACCCGCGACAGGTTTGGTCTGTTCTCCAGTAATTCTGGTTGATTCCGGCAAAATAATCAGCGTAATGATGGATGCCAGCAAACCCGCAATACCTGCAGCATAGAAAGGAATCCGAATGCCAAAGTCCGCAATATATCCGCCGATCCCCGGACCGATGATAAATCCTGTAGTAATTGCGGCATTTATTAATCCCATACCTCTACCGCGTTCTTCCTCTGTTGTAATATCTGCAGTGTACGCCATAACCGCCGGGAAGATCATCGCTGCGCCAATCCCGCCAAGCATCCGTGCCGCGAAGAGCAGCGATGGTGCATTTACAGCACCAAACATAAACTCGGATACAGCAAAGATTAACATGCCGCCAACGATAATTTTTTTACGTCCCAAGATGTCTGACCAACGGCCCGCAATGGGAGAAAACAGAAACTGGGTGAAGGAGAATGCCGCTACCAGCAAACCAACCGTGAATCCAGTGATATGCAGTAGATCCATGTACGCAGGCATAATAGGCACAACAAGGCCTATACCTGTAAAAACGAGAAAAATATTAAACATTAACAGCAGCAATGCGCCCCTGTTCCGTGTAAGTAGTGCCATGATTCCATCCTCCGTAGTTGTCAAAATGTTACCTTAATCTTAATCTTTATCTTTTGCAATTCCATACAAGTATACGCTAGCCGCCTTGCGGTATAAGGCAAGAGCCTGTTCTGGCTCCATGCCGCGCGACAGCTGACTGAGACCAATAATGGTGCTTTCAAGAATGAGCGCTAGATGGTCTGCGTTGTCTGCTTTAAATTCCCCGCTCTCAATTCCCTGTTCCACCAATTGTTTGTTAAATTGAATATGCCGCTCAAACATTAAAGCTATTCGTTCTTCAATATCATTTTCTTTCTTCTCACCGGTAAAAAACTCATCTGCCGCCTTCGTCAGTGGGTGATTCATGTCATCAAGGATTAATTGTTCCGCCAAGCCGTATATCTTCTCCGTAGAAGTATGATACAGATGTTCCTTGGCTGCCCAATTTTCCTCCCACTCCCGATCCCATTCATCAATCAGGTAGAGAAACAGACCTTCCTTACTTTTAAAGTGGTAATATATATTGCCTTTACTGCTGCCCGTCGCAGACACAATATCTTCAATGGACGTTGCTTTATAGCCTTTTTGCACAAAAAGGGCTCTTGAGGCATCCGCAAGTTTCTTCTTGGTCTGCTCGGTTTGTAGTTGCTTTTTATTCATACTCATACATTTCACTCCACCTCTTGCATACTGAACGTTCGTTCTGTATTTTAACAGATGAATCGAACATAAGCAATCAAAAAGGAGAGCCGGCCAATTGGCCAACTCCCTTCCTACACTTTATTTCATCTTTTTGCCCTGACCATGCAATATTTTCAGCTGGCCATTCTCATAACCAACCTGATACGTAACCTTATATTTCGTGGTTACATACTCACCATCTCTACGCTCATCTGCTGTAATGACCGCAGTCACTTCCATCTCTTTATTTTCGTTGGTTGTAGAGGAAATATCACCGATAGTTACATAGCTCGTATTGATATACCCTTCGCGAAACTTCGCATACGTCGTCCCGCTCTGCCATTCGCTACCGAGCAATGCATAGGCGGTGACATAATCGCTCAGATTCAGGCTCGTATAAAAGTCCGTCACCAGTCCCTCTGCTTCCAATGCTGCTGAGCTTGATCCCGAATACGTATCCCCTGCCGTCTTAACCGCTGCTGTGCCGGAAGGATTTTTGGACCAGTTCTGCACCTGCTTGAGCACACTAGTCATAGGGATGCTGAATCCAATTCCACCCTCCTGCTCCACCACAGCTGAATTGATGCCGAGTACTTCGCCAGTCTCCGCACTAATCAGTGGTCCACCACTGTTACCATGGGTTATGGGAGCTGATATCTGGTAAAGGTTGCTATAAATATAAGGTGCTATTTCAAAGCTACGGCCTACACCACTAATAATCCCTGTAGTTACGGTGTTCTCTAACCCGAGTGGACTGCCCAGCGCCAGAATTTCGTCTCCGGTCTCAGCTTTGGATTTGGCAATGGATAGCGGTTTGATCTTTTTCATATCGGGTACCCTGACAACTGCTACATCCGTCTCTTCCCCTATCCCGATTACCGTTCCCTTATATTCCTCATGATTAAGGGTACGGACGGTCACTTCTTTTGAGCCTTCCACCACATGTGCATTGGTTACAATATCCCCCTGATCATTGTAAAGAAAGCCAGAGCCCAATCCACTGCTGCTCTCGATCGTAACGACTTTCTTCTGGCTCTCTTCAATAATCTGTTTGCGTGTCTTCTTCACAGGTTGCTTGGAAGCAGTCGTCGCTGCCGCATTTTCCGTTTCCTTCGCAGCGACAACTGCCAATCTGGGCCCATCCTGCAACTGATCCGTTGAATGCTGATGTATCCAGAACACGCCTCCTGCTCCAGCACCAATAATCATGGCACAGGATATGATCGTACTCCATGTTCGCTTGGCCATTCCAACTTGTCCTCCTATTCCAGATACCACGTTGCATTCACAACAGAGACTTCCGCTTCCTGATACACACCATAATAATAGGTTTCAAAGAACCCTTCTTCCCCCACATCCAACCAGCTTGGATATACATCCACATAAGACTGGCCCAAATAGCTACCGTCTGTACCATAAATGTCGACCATGACAGTGACGGAGGAAATCGGCCGGGTCGCATTGTTTACGATTGAACCGCTAATATAAAGGTCACCGTACATATCGAGCGCTGCGTCAACGCTCACTATGCTTACTGCCGCTGTTCGATTCTTCAGATCTTCTTCCGCAGCCTGCTGCTCCGCCAGTTCGATTCGTTCCGCTTCCGCTTTTTCAAACGCCTTTTTTTCACTGAGCACCCTATCACGATACGCAGTGAGTTTTTCATTTTCCGGCGCATAGGACAACCCTTGATCCACAGTTTGTAAAGCTGCTGTGAAATCCTTTTTCTTCACTTGTTGTTCAGCTTGCTTATAGCTAAGGCCAGCCATCTTGTCGATAATTTGTTTCTGAACCGCCTCGGCTTCTTTGCCCTTCAAATTCGATACGGTATCCAGCTTCTCGGCAAGTGCCTCTACCGTCGTCAAACTATCGATTTCCTTCTTCACCTTCAGTACGGCCAGTGTGACCTTTCTATTGTTTAATGTCGCACGCACTTTGGAAAATACTGGTTCTTCCCGCTCGTTCAGCACTTTGGTTACAGCCTGTATGGTCTTGTCTCCTGCTGAGAGTTTCCCTGTCTTCAAACTTGTGGCCGCCTCATTTAACTGATTCATCAGATTGAACGCCTTCGCCGTAATTTGGCGATCCTGTACAAGTGCATTATAGTTCGGTCGTTTTGCTAAAGCGGTGTCCAGCAACTGAAGTGCTTCTTTATACTTACCTTCCAGGGCTGCTTGTTCTGCCTGTTGATGCAGCGATTTCACCTCTGAATTAATACCCATCTCCTGCTTGTAATAGTACGTCAACAAAGCCCCCATCACCGCTGCCAGAAGCAGTGGAATAATCCAGCTAAATGCGCGACCTTGGTTGCTCTGCTTCGGTGCAGACTGATGCTGCCTGGATAATAAATTGACTGCTTTTCCCGCTCCACTCTCCAAACCAACCGCTGTTTCTGCCCAAATCTGTTCTTCTGTAGAGCCTGAGTCTTTTAATTTCGTTCTACACTTTCTACATGTGCTGTCCCCTGGACTGCTTTTGGTCCCACATACGTGACAATACACCCTGATCCCTCCATCAAAAAGAACGTATGTATACTATGCTTTTATTACATGAATCGACACTTATCATATAGCAAAAAGGTAAATTGCACCATATATTTGTGGTGTATAATGGAAGTATTCCAACTGTGAGGTGAAACGGATGTTATGTCGTATCGTTCGAAGTAATTAGTCGTCGGGCTGGGTCAAAACGCGTACCAGCTATCATGGGATACGTCTGCCCTTTTGAGCCTGTTCGGCATCTATCGTAACGATTTCGCACAACATCTGCCTAGAATGAAGAACTCACATTGGAGGGAAATTATAATGAAGAAAAAAATGGATTATACTGCTTTTTACGAACGCATAGGCCAAATGAATGGCTGGGATTTTAGCTCTTTGAAAGTGACTTCAGAAGACATTGGATGGAATTTTTACGAGGAAGTTACACGCTGCACCGAACCGTCCGATCTAATGCTTGATATTGGCACAGGTGGTGGAGAAGCTGTTCTTTCCATCGCGCATGCCGCACTGTTATTGGTTGGAATCGACCTTTCCCATGGCATGATTGAAACTGCACAGCGTAATCTCAAGGCATCCGGTTCCAAGTCGAATGTCCGTTTGGTGCATATGAATGCAGAGCAACTGACATTTCCAGATCAATTCTTTAATGTGGTATCCTCCAGACACTGTGATTTCTGCGCTACAGAAGTATACAGAGCTTTGGGAGATGGGGGTATATTCCTTACTCAGCAAGTCAGTGAAAACGATAAATGTAACATCTCAGAGGCCTTTGGCCTTGGACAGTCAATGGGCGTTCAACCAGGCACATTGATGGAACGATACAAACATGAACTTGGCGAAGCAGGTTTTCAAGATATTCAGGTTCGGGAATATAATGCTACGGAGTATTACACCACACCTGATGATCTGCTATTCCTCCTGACCCATGCACCGATCATTCCCGGTTTTGGTGAGAGGGAATTTGACTTCGAGTGTTTCCAACAGTTCGTCGAGCAAAATCGCTGCGATAAAGGGATTCGAACGAACTCAGCACGTTTTATGCTGACTGCCCGGAAATAAATCTATAACATAAAGGCAAAAATAAGAGCCCATCCACCATTTTGGTAACATGAATGGTGGATGGGCTTTTCAAATACTATTTAGATCGTATTTAGTACCAAATTACTGCGTGACTCCCTTTTTCTCCAGGAACGGCTTTAATTTATCCAACACATGATGACTGCCGCCTCGTCCGTTCACTTGTTCAATAACCGCGGCTATAAGGAAGGAAGGTGAATCCGTATCAAACACCACGACAAAACCGTTCTCCTGTCCCTTCTCTCCCTTTTTGGCCTTCAACTCGGCAGTCCCTGTCTTCGCCGCCAACCCTTCAGGAAGTGAGTCCAAGGAATGGGCCGTTCCTCCCGATCGGGTTACGACTTGGCCCAAGGCATCCTTCACCGTATTTGCGACTTCAGGCGTAATTACAACTTCCGGTTTGGTGGTTTCCTTTTCCTCGATCAGTACAGGCTTCACCATTTTCCCTTCATTAATAAAAGGGGTGAAGGAGGACGCCAGATGGATCGGCGACATCAACATTTCTCCCTGTCCATAGGATGTGTCAGCGAGCAACACCTCGGATGACAGATCGAGATGAGCCTCGTTCGCATACTGGCTTGGTTTCAAATACAGTTCATCCAGTCCAAAGTTATCTCCAAAACCGAACTTCTGGATACCCTCTATAAACTTGGCGCTGCCCATCTCAACAGCTTCCTTCGCAAAATAAATATTGTCCGAGTAGACCAGCGCATCAACCATGTTCACCGGGGTTACACTTTTCACACGCTTCACATAGTAACCGCCCCAGCTCTCATCCTTGCGCCATTGCAAACCAGAGATATCATGGGATTTATCTGCTGTGGTAACCTTCTCCATCAGACCTGCCGCTGCCGTAATGGCTTTGAAGGTTGAACCTGGTGCATAGCGATTCGTAAACCTATTGATAAAAGGAAGCTGCTCATCTGCTGAATATGCATCCCATTCTGCCTGTGTCAGTCCCGTAACCATCTTGTTTGGATTATAGGAAGGCGCACTGACCAGTGCCAGCAGATTACCATCCGTTGGATTCATCATCACCATCGCTCCGGCATCACCACCACTGGATAGTGTCTTATACAACTTACGCTGTTGCTCGGAGCTGATCGTCAGTTGAATATTCTGTCCATCCACTGCATCCTTGCGGATAAGCTCTGAGCGAGTGTTGCCAGATTCATTGGTGATCTCGATCAGGCCACCTCGTTCGCCGCGAAGCTGTTTCTCCAGTGATTGCTCCAGTCCGGCTTTGCCAATCCAATCTTCCGCACGATAATAGCCTTCCGTATCTTTCTCCAGATCCTCCTTGGTGGCCTTACGAACATAGCCGATCAGATGAGCGGCAGCCTCCCCAAGCGGATAATACCGTATTTCCTTGGATTGAACTTGCACACCAGCCAGTGCTGCAGGCACCCTGGAGTCCTCTGTTGAAGCAATGGGAACAAAATATTCCGGCTTCACCCATTTCTGTGCAAGTGCAGTGTTAATGATATCTGCTGTGACTTTGTAATGCTCCGCGATTCGGGCGATCATCGTGTCCGGATTTTCTCCCAGCTTCTCAGGTATGATCCCCCATTCATACATATTTCCCTTTGTTGCTAGGGGCAGCCCTTCACGATCAACAATGTCTCCACGTTCCGGGAAAAGCGTTCTCACCCGAACTTTGCTCCCTTTGACCATGTCGGTCAGAATCATGGATGGCTTCCAGTTGATCCGCCAGACTTTCGCTCCGTCCTCAAGCTCTTCACGTACCAGTTTCAATGTATGCGTCTCATTCACTTCCCCCAGGAAGGTCGTTAGTTGCAGGCTGTAGTCCACCTCATAGACATCCGGGTTTTGATTTTTATTTCCACTATTCGTCCCATTCTTGTTCTCTTTATCACCGTTATCCTTGCCTTGCTGTGAGCTGCTGTCCGTTGTCTCTTCGGTTACCTTCGGTATCAATTCTGCCTTTACCGCAGAAACCTCCATACCCGAATAAATCGCGTTGTATTTTTCCACAAATTGCTCACGGTTCATGCCAGACTCATTCAATGAAGCAGGCGTCATCAAGGGATACAGTTGATCGAATTCTTTCTTTTGTAAATGCGCTATGTATTGATCAACGGTTGCCTGGGGTTTCACTTCCTCTGTTTTGCTATTCTGCATGTATAAGTACATTCCAATTCCACCGGCAAACAAGATGGGAAGCAGTCCGTATATAATTTTACGTTTTGATTTCATGGTCATATCACCTCTAATATACACTATAGATTTCCAGCCGCATTTAAACAATGGAACAAATCTGACGAATTTATCATTAAAAATAGCCGAAAGCTCACATAATATGTTTAAATAAGGATAGTGAGATTACAGTAAAGGAGCCCGATGATGGAAATCAGCTATTTTTTACTCCCCAAAGCCGAAGTGGCCTATATCAAGTCTTCCGCTTCCATGAAAGATGCGATCGAGCAGCTTGAATTGCAACATTATACCGCCATTCCCGTGATTGACCAGGATGGAAAATATGTTGCCACCCTGTCCGAAGGCGATTTGTTATGGAAAATGCGGAGCACCCCCGGACTGACATTTGAAACGATGGATCAGGTTCAGGTGCATGAGATTGACAACCGGGTATATAATGAATGCGTCTTTATCAAGGCCGAAATGGAGGATATGCTGACGCTCGCAGCTGACCAAAACTTTGTGCCTGTGGTGGACGTGGATCGTGTCTTCCTTGGTATCATCCGTCGCAAGGATATTATTGAGTATTACACGCGCAACATATCCGACTGATTTTCAATTGAATATAGCCCTTTGCCGATGAAAGATGAAAGATATCAAAAGGCTGAAACAAAAATGACGAGCCCTGGCTTGTCATTTTTGTGTTGGGTGCTCATGTCAGATCACATCTTCCGCTTGGCGAAAACCTCTCACTGGAATGCGTATGGGTGCAATCCCTGCGTGACAAACAAGGTAACCTGTACACTGCACCCCAGGGCAAGAACGACATCTCTCCAGACGAACTGAACGAGATGGCTTATCTATATTCTATAGAGAGGAGGCAAGTAAAGCATGATCAAGAAGTGGAAAAAACTGACGCTTGTCGCCAGCCTTGCTGTGTTATGGAACGTATATCCCATTCAGGCTGTTCAGGCAGAGCAGCTCAAGGTGAGTGGGAATACACTCCATGAATGGAACAACGGAGCCAAGGTAGACGCCAGCGTTGATAACAAAGGCAGTATTCAGATTAAGACCTCCACACAGGGGCTCAAAAAAGGAAACTATTCGGCCTACGTCTATGAGCTGAAAAATCGGGACTGGTCAGGCTATGGTGCTTTGACTTTCTCCATCCGCAATGAGTCGGACCAAAAGCTGCCTCTTAATATCGTACTGACCCGATCGGATAAACTTTCCCTGACTGTGTCTGATAATCGAAACGTCATCGTAGTCGAGAAAGCAACCGGACAGGCTCAACTGGTTCGCCCGGTATCCGGCCTGATTGAGTTGGAGCCAGGATTTGTCGGACAGATCCGCATTCCCTTTTCCAGCCTAATGGTTCAGAACAAAGCCAACACGACAGGTCAAGTGATCTTGGGCAAAGTCATTGGTTGGGGCATTACAACCACTACTCCCGAAAACGCCAAGCTGAGCTTCCGCATCGGCAATATCAAGCCTTTGTCCAGGAAGCAAGCTGTGGCGGAGAACGGGCTCACTACCTTGCAAATGACTGGTGACGAGCGTGTGGTGAAGCCTGTAACCGGGGAATCCACAGTCCAATACGGTGTTCAATCCGCCTCAGAAGAAACGCCTGATGTAAAATTCCAGCTCGACACCCCCGTTCAGGGAGTATCCATTACACCGGATGGACTGCTTACGCTTCATACCGATGCCGATGCCGAACAGACCACCATCCGCGTACTTGTAAGTGGCAAATGGAATCTGACAACAACCGTCATACTGGATCGCTCTTCGGCCATGAATGTTCAGGAGAATGATGGGTCGCCACGTTCTATTCCTGACCCATCTGAAGTTACCAAGGTGCTCAGCCCTGCGGACCCACTGATGAAAACATCGGTGGGATGGTTTATTCGGCTCTTGTTAACAGCTGCCGGAATCCATGGACTCATACTCTACTGGCTATGGAAAAGACAACGGAAAGCCCCTGGCGCCAAGCGACGTTCCCGGGAAGATCGACAAGCAAGGCGTCCTTTTCGCATGTAAACGCACGTATTTGAATCCATATCGCCGCAGGATCTCGTGGATGAATTTTTTTCTTACGGAGCGAAAGATTAACCCGCTGAAAGATCATACTTATATAAAAAATTAAAAGGAAAGGGTACCCCACGGCCAATGATTTGGCAGATAGGGTACCCTTTTCATCTTGTAATCCGTAGAATCAGTTTCGTTCACGCTTCATCTTTTGTTCCTTATAATATTGCAAAACGTCACGCGGACTGCCTTGAAACGCTCTTTCCTTGCCATATGCGTATGCCTGGTTCAAATGAGTAAAAGCTTCATCATGCTGCTCTAGCCTCATGCAGACGATACCAAGATCAATTATAGGACCCGTATTAATATCCGAACCTCGTGTTTGCAGGGCTATTTCAGCCCACGGCTTCGCCAGTGCATATTGCCCCAAGTCCATATGCGCATTCATGTGACAGGAAGCAATCCAGCTCGCCATTTCCCAGTCGGTCTTCGGCTCAGGCAGCATCCCCCAAGCCTGATCATAATAGATCAGGGCTTGCTCATGCTGCTGCGTTTCATCCAGAACATTGCCTGCTTCTACCGTTTCAATAATTTCTCTCTCCAGTTCGGGATACTCCGGTGTCAGATCCTTCACACCGCAACCTCCTCCTCCAGTTCGAAATACCATTCCAGAAAGTTATTGAAACTCGCCCACTGCGGTGTGCTTTCACCGCTCAGAAAACGTTCGATCGATTCGCCCAGCTCCACCAGAGCCACATCTCCCGTTTGGCGGTTATAAAAGAATCCACCCTCGCCCTCAAAGCTGTCCAGCGGTATGTAGGCTTCTGGCAATCCCAACGTAAGTTGAGCCACTGTCATGTCCTCCAAGTATACGGTGTTTTCCATAACCCAGCAGATCTGATAGATCTCCTGATGTCTGCTGTAAAAGGTCGGACCATCATCAGCATGCAAATAAAACTGTGCAAACTCCGATTCAAGATCTATACCCAGTTGACGTAAAGCTTCTACATACTCTGCTGGTACATCTTCATGCCACCAACCCTGATTTTGACAATAATCAATCACTTTATTGGATAACATATTAAGCCTCCTAATGAATCAAACATGATGAGTGTAAGCCCTCTGGCTGTAAGATGGCTTTTAACTTTATAACCTAACCTGTTATCCCGTTAGACAACTTAATTGCAGAACGTATCGAGTGTGGTTGCCCATCACCCATTCATGAAACATATAAATACTGTATCAAAAGAAGAAGTCGAATGGAAATGGAGACATTTCTATTTACCCATCCAAAAGCCCACGATGAGCAGAACACTCCGCAACCAGCCTCAATTTCCTTATTCTGGCGCAACTTCCCCCTCATTCTTTCGTCTAATAATTGATTAACAACGAAGGAGATGACTATGCGAATAAGTTGCAGTCCTGGTTTCCCCGGAAGCATGATTGGTTCAATTGAACTCCAGCCGTCCAAGTTTAATACGGGCGTTTCCCATAACAGTGAGATTACTCATCATGTTGATCCTGACCTCATTGCTATTCCTTACATCGAAGACCCCGGATTCGGTTCATTCTTTGATGCGATGAAGATGATGAAGGGAACGTTCCAAGAAGAGTTTCACGTAAGCTATGATGTGGAATTTACGATTGATGTGGATAAAAAGGGGTACATCACCCAGTTTGAGCATACCTTTGCACTGGAGCGTTATCTTGATCTTGTGCGGACGAAGTCCTATAAAGTGATTAAGACGAATTGGAAGGGACGTTCCTTCCATGTCATGACTTACAGTTATATGGAGGAAGTGTGCAACCCGGATAATGTAATCTTCAAATGTAACCATGCAGAGGATGTTTTTGTCGTAGCAGAACTTGTCCCCTATTCTGTCGGTGGTGTTGTGGTGCAGCCCAACAATCTGTACCTTCACCTCCGTGCATTAATCTCGGCGAGAGATGATCTCTATCCGATCGACTATATGTGTGAACCTGATTTCGATCTAAGCATTGAAGCCTAAATTCCACATCATTTAAATACAGCAAAGAGCACAAGGCGTTCCTGGCTTACTCCGGATCACCTGTGCTCTTGTTTAATATAGGTTCTGCTTACCGAAAAAATCAAATCTCAGGGGTGGTTAAATGGATTTTCGAGAAGAAACACCCGAAGCCAAAAGAGAACGGTTGAGACAAGAAGAATTAAAGGGAAACTCCGTGGGTACGTTTGGTGATGGTATCAATCGTGCTCAATTTGGAAGCTTATCCGATTTAGTTGGCGGTTTGGGATGGAAAGGCACCGGAATTCTCATTATATTATTGGTAGTAGGCTATGTAATTTATAAATTAGCGTTCTGAGAAGGATAGGCATAACGATGCATTCTTTGCTACTTGAATAAATAAGCGTATTCAAAGCTTTCCACCGAACACGCTTATTCGTTTGCAAAATTACTCGCGCTGCAGATGTCAAACCTTTCACTTCAAATCCCGCCTTCATAATCAGCCCTGCTCCGAGAAAACCGCGGCCCGAGACAATCTGAGCTGCCAAGCACATTGGGTTCGGGATGTAACCGTTATCATATTTAACCTCACTACATCCGAAACTCATTCTGGCTAATTCTTGATCGAGGAACAAGAGTTTCTCTCTATTATTTTGCTCGGAACGATCCTGTTATTCTCGTACGTTCCTTCCAGAATACCCAGCTTATGCATGAGCAGCCTTACCGATTGAACCCCCAGCTCAGATGGCTGCAGATCCATTCCCGTCAAAGAAGGCCTTACCTGGTGCATCATGGACTGATCGCCGCAGATGACAAACAAAGAGATATCTTCCGGCACACGAAGACCCGCGTCGTTGATGGCATTATGGGCACTAAATGCAGTACGGTCGTCGTCTGCAATAATGGCTGTTGCTCTCTCCGTCTGGTTCTTCACATTATGAAGTGTCTCATCATAGCCATATTTAATATACTTGTCCGAATGAATGCCCGGTTTATAATGGATCATTCCGGGCTGGATCATAACACCATGCTCTTGCAGCACCCGGACAAACTCTTCCGTACGTTCAATGGACACGGTCATCTGCTCCCCGGCGTTCAGGAACATGATGTTCCGGTGCCCCAGCCCAAGCAAATAATCGCAAATATCGCGGATAATCTGTTTGTTATCGTTATTGACGGTAGCGACACCCTGAAGTCCCTTGTTAATAATTTTGCCAATGGTAACGAACGGGATTTCATGCTGATACAGCAGATTGATCCGGTCATCCTCTTCTGTAGGCCCCAGCACAATGGCCCCGTCAATAGGATAGCTCGCCAGTGAAGGTGTCTTCACCTCTTCCGCAGCAATCATGTCCAGAAGCACCCGATATCCGTAAGTGGAGGCTTCCAGAATGACGCCGTTGATAAACTGATTATGGAACACGCTGAAAAAGAATTTACCGTGCGGAATCGTAAGCCCGATCGCCATTGTTTTCTTGGTGACCAAGCTTCTTGCAATATGATTCGGCACGTAATTCAATTCCTTCGAGATTTGCAGCACTTTCTCGGTTACCTTTTTGCTCGTCGGCCTTTTCTGGCTGAATACGTTGGATACCGTTCCCTTCGATACACCCGCCAGACGGGCCACATCGTCAATCTTTGCCATTAGGAACAACCTCTCCTCAACACTAGTTCGATTTCATCCTCGCGAGTTTAAAGATGACTGTTTGTATCATCAGGTACATGTCGATGGTAAGGATGTCCTGGATTGCACCTCATCCTCAGTCTCGATTGGAACGCCGCGAAGCTGAAGCTGCTCGGCATAATGACAGGCAGCAAAATGATTATATCCTACTTCTCGGAGTTCAGGAACGTGCTGGATGCATTTATCCGTCTTGTACGAGCATCGGGGATGAAAGTGACAGCCGCTTGGCGGATTGGCCGGATTCGGCACTTCCCCTTCCAGTATAATTCGTTCTTTTTTGAAATCCGGATTCGGTTGGGGCACGGCTGACATAAGCGCCTCTGTATAGGGATGCTGAGGATGCGAAAACAACGATTCCGTTGTCGCCAGTTCCACAATTCTGCCCAGATGCATGACCGCTACCCGGTCGGAAATATTCTGTACGATGGAAAGATCATGCGAAATAAAAATATACGTGATCTTGAATTGCTCCTGCAAATCCTTGAGCAGATTGATAATCTGTGCCTGAATCGAAACATCGAGGGCTGAGACCGCTTCATCACAGACAATCAGTCTGGGCTGTGTAATCAGTGCACGTGCAATAGCTATCCGCTGCCGCTGTCCCCCGGAGAAGGCATGCGGGTAACGTTTCAGGTAACCCACATTCAGACCTGTTTTCTCGGCAATCTCCATTACTTTCGCTTCCACTTCCGCCCTGCTCAGCTTAAAGTTCGCAATCAGCGGCTCGGCAATAATATCGAATACGCTCATTCGGGGGCTGAGTGAGGAATAGGGGTCCTGAAAAATCATTTGGATGTCCTTGCGATATGCCTTGATCTCTTTCCCCTTCAAGTTAAGGTAATTCACTTCTTTTCCATCTTCCGCGTGATAGACTACACTGCCTGAGGAAGCATTCACACCTCTGACAATACAGCGTCCTAGCGTCGTTTTCCCACAGCCGGATTCCCCTACAATACTCAAGGTTTCCCCTTCAAGGAGTTCAAATGAAATTTCGTTCAGAATGTGAATGGGTTTGGGCTTTTTGAACAGGGCTTTTTTGGATTTGACCTGAAAGCTTTTGTTCAGGTTGAGGACTTCAAGAATGGGCTTGGTCATTGCTATTCTCCTTCTCTCTGGTCCGCGTACAGGAAACATCTGACCATATGCTGGTCTGAGATCGCGGTTTTCGGTACAGCCTGACGATTACATACGCCTTCAATCCTGTCCTTGCAGCGATCATAGAATCCGCACATCGGGGGCATGTTGATCGGCATCGGAACAGAACCTTCGATGGAATCCAGCCGTTTGCTTTTGTTTCCTCCCAGTCTGGGCATTGATTTAAGCAACCCCTTCGTATAGGGGTGCTTCGGATTGTTAAAGATTTCTCTCATTGGGGCTTGCTCAACAATTCTTCCGAGGTACATCACCGCAACCTCGTCACACATCTCCGCGATAATACCCAGATCATGGGTCACCAGCAGAATGGCCATGCCAAATTCCGCCTGCAGGCTTTTCATGAGTTCCAGTACTTGAGCCTGAATGGTCACATCGAGCGCTGTGGTGGGCTCATCGGCAATCAGAATTTCAGGGTTGCAGGACAACGCCATGGAGATCATCGCCCGTTGACGCATACCTCCCGAGAATTCATGCGGATATTGATCGAAACGCTTGGCCTGATCGGAAATACCGACTTTGCTCAGCATCTCTAATGCGATTTTTTTGGCCTCTTTTTTGTTCTTCGTCTGATGGATTCGGATCGCTTCCATGATCTGATTCCCGATGGTATACATCGGTGAAAAGGCCGTCATCGGCTCCTGAAAGATCATCGAGATTTTGCGACCTCGGATGGAGCGAATCTGCTTGCCCGTCGGTTTCAGGGATAACAGATTCAGACCATGGAGGGCCAATTCCGAGTCTGAATTGTAAGTGATTGTTCCACTCGTTTCACATTCCTTGGGATTGATGCTGATGATCGATCGGCTTGTCAAGCTTTTGCCGCAGCCCGATTCCCCTACAAGCCCAAGAGTTTTGCCTTTGTATATATTGAAGTCGACTCCATCCACGGCATTCATGACGCCGTTTTCCATCTGAATCCGAATCTTCAGGTCTTGTACGGACAGTAAAGGTTGCTCCTTATGAACAGCTTGAATTGCCATGCTATCCCCTCGCTTCCCTAGTATTTGGACAATTATTTTTTGTACGGATCTGCCGCGTCACGCAAGCCATCGCCGATAAAGTTATAGGTCAATACTGTCAGAATGACAAAAGCCAGTGGAATGAGCTTCCATGGATACAGAGCCACATTTTCAATCTTTTGGGCCTCCTGAAGCAGTACGCCCCAACTGGTTGCCGGCGAACGGACGCCAAGGCCGAGGAAACTCATCGCCGTCTCACCCAGAATCATGCTGGGAATCGCCAGGGTTGTCGCCACGACCAAATAACTCATGAAGCCTGGCAGCAGGTGTTTGATGATAATCTTGGCGTCCCCTACCCCAGCGATCTTTGCAGCAATTACATAATCTTCATTCTTCAATGAAATGAACTTGCCTCTGACGACCCGTGCCAGATCCGTCCAGCCAATAAAAGCAAAGATGATAACGATGTATAAATACATAGTCACTACCGGAATGCGCGGTGGAATTGCAGCGGATAATGCCATCCACAGCGGCAGCGTCGGAAAGGAACGGATGATTTCGATGATGCGTTGAATCAAGGAATCAATCCAGCCGCCGAAATAACCGGAGATGCCTCCAATAATCAAGCCCAGAATAAAGCTAATGCCTACGCCGACCAGCGGAATGCTGAGTGAAATTTGACTGCCCAACACGATCCGGGAGAACAGGTCACGACCCATGCCGTCCGTGCCTAGCAAGAATATTCTTCCTGGCTCATCTACGGCGAACAAATGCGTGGACATCGGAATCAGGCCAAGAAACTTATATTCTTCTCCTTTTACAAAGAATTTGAAGAAGTGCTTTTTTTCGGTATCCGGGACAAACATTTTACGCAATGTTTCGGGGTCACGCTCACTTTTCAGCTCATACACAAACGGCTTGATGTGAAACTTGCCTTCCGCATCGACAAATCGAAGTCCCATAGGCGGTGCATTGACGTACTTGCTGTCATAGCTTTGCAGCCCATAGGGCGCAATAAACTGCGCGAACAGCGCAATGACGTAAAATGCAGCCAAAATGAACATACTGATTCGGGCCAGCTTGTGTTTCTTGAATTTCTGATAGATCAGCCGCCACTGCGAGCTGTAAACGGTATCTTTGGGTACTGCTGTAATTGGGACTGCCGGCCTTTGACCTTTAAATAACGGTAGTGGTCTCATGATTAAGATCCTCTGAACTCTGTACGTATTTTGGGATCAAGCCAAGCCAGCAAAATATCGGAAATAAGCGTTCCGAGAACCGTCAGCAAAGCCATGATCAATAAAAAAGTTCCAGCAAGATACATATCCTGACCGAGCAGTGCATTATGCATAACTGGCCCTTGAATCGGCAGGTTTAATACGATTGCTGTAATAGTAGCGCCGGTAAAGATGGAGGATAATGACCAGCCAAAGGTACTCACAATGGGATTCAAGGCTGCACGTGTTGGATACTTGAACAGAATCTGCATCTCTGATAGACCTTTGGCACGAGCTGTGATGACATTCGGTTTATTCAGCTCATCGAGCATCTGTCCCCGCATGATCCGAATCAGATCCGCAGTACCCGAAAGTCCGATAACAATGACCGGAATCACCATATGCTGCATTAAGTCTTTTACCTTGTCCATGGACCACGGCGCATTCACGTATTCGTTGGAGAATAAGCCGAGCAACGGATTGCCGAACCACTTATAGGAAAAAAACATGAGAATGATAGCTAACAAAAAGTTGGGCGTTGCCATTCCGATAAAGCTCAGGCCGGAGAAGAAATAATCGCCCGCAGAGTACTGCTTTACCGCCGTGTAGATCCCGACCGGAATCGCGATTATATAATGGAAGGCCATCGTTACCAGCGAGACGACCAGCGTCAGTCCCATATACTGCTGGATTACCGCCATCACCGGTTTGTTGTAGTTGAACGAGAAACCAAAGTCGCCATGCAGTATTATTTTCTTTACCCAGACGAAATATTGTTCATAGATTGGCCGGTCCAGCCCGAGATTCGCCCGCATGTCATCCATTTCAGCCTGAGTCATGATATCCCCGGAAGCGGACATCTTGGCCGAGTAGGAGGATACGTAATCGCCAGGCGGCAATTGAATAATATAGAAGACGATAAAGGAGATCACAACAACAACGGGAATGGCCAACAGAATTCGTTTTAAAATGTATTCAAACATCTATTCCTCTCCTCTGCACCGCGTGAATGACACAAAAGGAAACAATAGCAAGGATAAATCCCTCCTCACTATTGTTTACCTGAATGCTTCACCAGCTATTGCTTGATGAAAAATTGTGCCGGATGGCCTTGACCCAGCGAGCGATACTCATCGGACCAGATGAGATCCGTAGGAATGTTATGAATTTTATTCGAAGCCGTAATCAGCACCGGAGTTGGTCCCGCATATCCGATGACCCATTGATTCTTCTGGTGCAGTTTTACGATTTCATTGCTATACTGATTGATTTCATCCAGTGTCTTGCTAGCTTTGACCTTTTCCCAATACTCAAGGATTTTAGCGACATCGCCTTCAGGCTTGATGCCTTCTTTGCCGCCAGATTGGGAGTACAAACCGTAATGACCGAACCATGGAGTGATTACACGGAGCGGAACCATGGTATCCGGCCGGAAGGCTACGTTGACGACAGAAATATTCTCGGTAGTCATCGGAATCTGGTTGGCATATTTCATATCAAAATGAGTGCCGCCGTCAACCACTTTCAGGTTCGTGCGCAGTCCCATATCCTCGTAGTATTTCTTAAGCAATTCGAGGAAGGATGCCGTATCGGTCGTGTTCTCGATCACGGTAAGCGTGAGCTCGGAGCCGTCAGGGTTCAGACGAAAGTTATCTTTATCCCGCTTGTTCAAACCAAGCTCGTCAAGAATCTGGTTGGCTCGTTCAGGATCGTATTCCGCCCACTGCTGAGCCCACCCTTCCTGATAACCCATTACGCCTTGCGGTACGGAAGCTTGAATCGGTTCGCCCAGTCCACTGGTGACAATCTCAGATACCTGGTTACGGTCTACCCCAATAGAGAGTGCTTCCCTGAACTTGATATCCTGAAACAATTTGCGGAGATTCGAGTCCTCTGTTGTCTGGTTTAACTGTATTCCGGCGCTGGACCAAGCTGGTTGTGTCCAAGGGATAATACGGTAGTCGCCTTTTTTCTCATTCTCTTTCAACACTGTGAAGTCTTTGGAATCAAAGATCACCAGGTTGTAATCACCGGCAAGGGTTCCAAGTACCTTTTGGCTTGGATCTTGAATCTTGGTCGCTACAATTCGGTCGATATACGGAAGCTGTTTGCCTTCTTTGTCTGTTTTCCAGTAGTACGGGTTGCGCTCCATGACAAACTGATCGCCGTTCGGATCATTGGTTGGCACCCATGCTCGGAGTGTAGGGATCTGGTAATGCAGCCAGTCCGTATACCCTGTTTCCATCAAGAACACTTTGGGATCTTCATAGCCCCACTGCTTCGTGATCTCTAGTGTTTTGGCATCACCAACAAACTCTGGAAGGATGGTTTTGTGGAAGTGTGCGGGAGCGAAGAACCACTTGTTATCAATGGCTACACGTTCCAGGAAGAGCACGCTCGGATATTTGTGGGTTACGGTAAACGTGTAGTCATCGACCTTTTTCACTTCAGCCAACGCTCTATCTCCGGTAACAGGGTCAACGGAATAATAAGCGTCATAAATCTTTTTGCCGAAAGTTTCTTTGGTCAACATATGCTCCCAATAGAAGAGGACATCATCCGCTGTGAAAGGAACACCGTCGGACCACTTCATGCCTTCCCGCAAATGGATGGTGAACACGGTGGAATCTTCATTCACTTCATAGCTTTTGGCTACGTTAGGCTCAACCTTGTTACCCTCCTTGTTGAAGCGGAACAGCGCTTCTTCTGTCGGTTGGCCTATGCTCCACTTATCAGGAACGCCAGTCCAAGGCATATTCCAATCTCCACCGTATTGCCCGATTTCTTCAACAACCTCTTCAACCATAATGTCTTTGGAAGCCGGCAAGCGCTCAGCCAGTGCAGGCAATTTACCTTCATCAACAAGCTTTGCCAGCATCGGCGCTTCTTTTGCACTGTTGTCCGTAACGATAGGTTCTTTCACATTTGATTCCTCATTATCGTTGTTAGCAGAAGAAAACGAACATCCTCCCAGCACAGTCGTGATTAGAACCAGAACAATTAACAAATTGCTTTTCCTCTTCAAGCTAAACCCCTCCACATTTGGATTTACCATTAAACTTGCCTGCATTGCTCTGGTTGGCGCTCACCTCCCTGACGGAATAAACCACTATGTAAATATGTAGGCATAATTAAACCGGTTTAATAATGAGGCGAAAAAGAAGTTCTCCTTGGGAAAACATCACTCCGAATTAAACCGGTTTAATTACTATATAAGAAAATGTAAAAGATTTATTTGTATCAAAATACTTGGCTTACTGTGTTCAAGCAATAGCGATTCATCAAGAAATTGTTGTTTCTTCAAAATGACTTTCAGGAATTTTTCAGGAACAGCTTGGTTCATTTCAAATCATATCCACACTCACAAATCCAAGTATAGGTTCCAATTGTACTTGGATTATTATCCAATCATCAATTTTTGGTAAAATTCCACAATATCTTCTTTTATTTGCGGTTTGCAGTTGTATTTAGTCGGAAGCGGAATTTGGCATCCTCGCCGTACCACATGGGAAAATTGGTGCCCCAGATATTGTTATGCAGATTAAACTGCCATCCGGATTCAAGCGAAACAAACGAATTGTCGAATTGCAGCAGTCTTCTCTGTCCAGGTGCGACTAAAGGAGAATCCAGCGTTTCAATAGAGGCGTGTCCATCTGTGCCCTCATAGAACACTCCCCTGTCTACAGCGTGTAGATTGCGGTTGCCGTCTTTTACAACATTCAACGGGGAGATTCGTCCACCAAGCTTATCCATCATCCACAGATTGGGGTTATCCACCTTGAGCCCGCATCCGAACCAACTGGCCTCCGGAAGACGATTGGCTTCTTTTCCAAACCATTGCAAGCTAACCTCAATCACTCCTGCCTGCGTAAAAGTGTACACCAGCTCCAGTTCCCTGGGTGCTCCGTACAATTCATGACTTTCTGCTGGCATGGATAACCGGAACCCGTACGTATCGCCATGAGCACTGCCTGAAATGTTCATGTCGGTCACGATTGGCAGGTACACCTGATGGCTTGGCTGCGGGCGCACAAATTCAAAGCCAGGCTTGCTGAAATCGGCATCTGCCCAAGGATGGGTCACCGGAAGGTTCTGCATATAAGTGCGGAAATATCGATCGTAATCCTCCGTACCGAAGGTCTCATAGGCATAGGCCCCGAACGGTTGCTTTGCGTCCACCCAATTCTTTCCCTTCCCGTCCTTCAGCTGAATCAACGCCCCATTGTTATTGAAGGCCAACTGATATCCGCCACTGTTATACACTTGATGGGTTGCTGCAAATACGTTGCTGGATAACACACTTTTAACCGGGTTCAATTGTTCAAAAGCTTGCTGCGCTTCCTTCTGTTTATCATCACTCAGGCACGCCACAGCCTTGTCCAAATAGCCTCGCTGTTCCGCCCAAGAGCGCTCTATCATGGAATAAGTGCGACGGCTCGTCTCAGAGGAAAATAATCCACTGGAATGACTGTCGAACTCATCCATGGCGAACGCACCGATATATTGAAACTTTGCTGGGATATCATCCACATCGACGTCATTAATTTCCCGCGCCCGGTTGAAGTCAGACTTAGCATAATTCCGGAAATCCGGAAGCCATTTCTTCACATCAAGCCCCCACGTATGTTCCACAACAAGCAGCATGGCATCACTCATGCCTTTATATTCAGCGTCTGCCGGATCGATCCGGCCTTCGGTCAGCCACTTGTCTCTTAACCGCTGCAACTGGCGGAATCGGGCTATTTTCAGCGGGTCGGTACCGCCTCCATGAATCCAGGTATCCCCGAGCTCTTCACGTACAACAGGCAGTTGGTCCCGAACCTGATCAAGATGCATTGCAAATGCATCCAGAGACGAAGCCATAATCTGTGCATCGGGGTAACGTTCCTGGATATGGTGGAACTGTTCACGAATCTCTTCTGCGCTTGGCGGTCCGCAATTGTCGCCCGTATGAGCGAATAACAGGATATCATAGATACCTTCGATTTCGACCGCCTCCCCGTAAGTGTCCGCATAGTTGACGATGATCTCACTGCCATCCGGTGCCTGCCACCTGAACAGCTTGGGCACATCCGGGCGCATGGAAGCCGGATTAACCCCAAGATGCATATAACGGATTCCGGCTTCACTCATTAAAGGCACCATGGACAGGGTATGGCCGGGTACATCGGTCATTTTTGCTGCAATGGTTGTTTTACCAAACTGTTTATCCAGATCCATTCCAATGGACAATCCGTAGCGAAATAATGAGGCGTCCATCAGTTCGGTATGCGTCGTGAACGGCAGACCGTGCCACACGATATGACCTTTGCGGATCGCCTGTTCCATGGCCTGTTTTCCCTCTTCGGACGCATGATTCAGATAATGGCGGATCAGCCAGGAGCCTGTGGTCCATATGAATCTCTCCCGTCCTCCCTCCGCTTCCAACTGCTCAGAAAGTGCGATTGCTTTGGGCACATATTCTTCCACGTACTGCCTTACGACATTTTCCGCCAAGTGGGTAAATCCGATATCCAGGTGCGTTTTGAAAACGACATGTACTCTTTTTGGGTTAGTCATTGTTGTCTGAGCCTCCGTTGATTCACAGTTATCACTGTTTTTTGAATAATCCCGGTCGATCTCTGGTGCAGTCCTTTAATAAGCATGGGAGACCCGCTTCACGTGAAAGCGAGTCCCCCTGTTTGATTTCGTTTAATCTAATATAACGTCATTCGTTAGTGCACCTTTTTCCTGCGGTCCTGTTGGTCCCCCTGCAAGCAGCGGCTGACCAAAGAAGGAGCCTTGAGACGGATTTCCAAATCTGTAAACCGACAGGCTATTGGGATTGCTGTAATCCCTGTCCAGCCATGACGGCCAAGCATTCCCCAGGCCACTGCCTGTCCGGTTATTCGGATCATACTGAAAAGCCTGGATGTTGTTCCAGGTATCCCATGCCGTTCCCTGATTGGTTACATCAATCAACTGGGTCACGACAAGTTCCTGATAGACATGATTGCCGGGGTCTTTCCACATCCCATGGGAACCAAACGCCGAATAGGCGACAGGATGTGTATTGTTTATTTTGTCCACTTCACCCCAGTTGTAAGTTGTACCGAAAGAATGTGCACCATAGTAGACTTGTACCGGTTTCACATAGTTACTGTTCTGATCGGTGAACTTCGCCAATCTGACCGTAACCCGCTCCCAGTCCCCCACATGATCTCCCACTTCCGTGCCAAACACCGTTTTCCCAAGATCATAAGGACTGAACTGGAAATATACCAGGTCAACGTTGTTATATTCCTTCTCCACCCAAAACGCGTAGATTGGCGCATTAGCCAGATCTCCTGTAAAGTACGGCAGTTTCAGGGTATAGGGGTTCAACTCTGTTTTTGTTTTGAATTCATACAATCCCGAATCTGGGTTCACATACCGATCCACATGAGGCAGCGTATGTTCTACCGAAGACGGAAAATAGTTCTCCCCCTGGGCAAACCAGATTCTTGGCGCAAAGGTTTGCAAAATTTCACGTTTGGCTGCATCACTGTAATTGTTACCCGGAACGGCAACCGATGTGTTATCCATCGGAGAGATGGCTTCAACCTTCAGGCTCGATACCGAATCATTAATGTCACTGCCAACATAAATCGCATCTGCGGTCAGAACCTTGGAGTAGCCGCCGAAATTGTAGTCTTTGTACAGTGTTACCCTATACCCGGGGGCTACACGGATTGCAGAGATGGTGTCATTCCCTACTCCAGACTTCAGTTCTTCCACATTATAACTGCCAGTATCAAACTGCTGCTCAAAACCTCCATAAGGCGAATTGGAATACGCGATAACCGGTTTATTGGGGCCTCCGATCTGCTCCACTTTCAGGCTGGAGGTCGCGTCGTTAAAATCATCCAACCATCCTGCGTCCCCGGTCAGCATTTTGGTACCTCCGGAAAAATCCTTGTCACGATATAAGCTTAAACGATATCCCGGGGCTACCTTTACCGAGGATATTTTATCGTTGCCCACCACGTTAAGCTGACTCACATTAAACAGGCCAACCCCAAACTGTTGGGAGGTGCCTCCAAAGTCTCCATCCTGGTACACTGTTACGGGATTATCCTCTGCCGCCTGCGCAGGCTGCGCCAGTGGAAAGAAAAGAGATACTGCCAAGAACGAAGCTGCAAGCAAGGATTTGATTGTCATCATCGGGCTCCTCTTCGAATATTGATTTCGTTTATTGCCAACGCTCGTACGTTCATTTCTTTTGGCTCTGCAGGTCATTTCCCAGGATGTATGGTGGCGCTTTCCGGGAGGCCCTCCCTTCATTCTTCTGGATACGTGGCATAACTTCACACTAATATATGTCATTGACATATACAATGATATAAAGTGTAAATCTTTCTCAGAAAAAACTTCATATAACTACTATAATTTACAATATATTTGCATAAAACAACGATAAATATAACATATTATGTATTTTCATAGGTTGAACAAGATATAAATAATATATGTCACTGATATAAAAAGAAGCCTTTCTTATCCTTAAATCAAGATAAGAAAGGCTTAAATGAGCGGAACTAACATCAATAGTTTATGGATTAAGATTTCGTACGGAGCTTCGTTTGATGATGGTTGTATTTACCTTGATGGATAGCGCACCTTCCCGGGAATTCTCCATCCGTTTGCACAGCAAATTCACTGCTGCTTGTCCAAGCTTCTCTGTGGTTTGTCTTGCCGTGGTCAGCGGAACAGGCAATAGACTCGCCAACTGGATGTCGGAAAAACCAATAATAGACAGCTCTTCAGGTACCCGCTTCTGGATGGACAAGGCCGTGTGCAGACAGGAAGTTGCGAGATAATCATCCGCACACACAACCGCCGTCATTGCAGGATTACTTTGAATGAAATGCACGAGTTGGAGATTGGATCCATTCAGGTTGAGCATGTAATCCTCTGCACAATCCAAGAGGATATTACGCCCATTGACCGTCAGCGCGTAGTCCAGCATGGCCTGCACATATCCTTTATATCGATCCTCCCGGCTTGTCACTCCATCAAACGGCATGGAAATATAGCCTATCTCCCGATGTCCTCTCTCAATTAAGTACTCTGTCAAGTTATAGGCTCCCTGATAATGGTCATGGTACACACAATCAATATTGACCTCACGGAAGATTCGATCGATGATTACCAGTGGATAATTCAGCAGATTAAGCTCCAGCACCTTCTCGCTGCAACGAGTTCTTCCCCGGGGGAAAAGAATAATCCCGTCAATTCCTTCCTCGTACAGCTCTTGCAGGTAAAAGCTTTCATCCTCTTTATCCGTGGTGATCCGAACCAACAGCTGACACCCGGATTTCCGCGCTTCCTGCTCGACGGATGCTATAATTCTGGCCACGTAATCATCCATGTTGGGGAACAACAAGGCAATTTTTCGCTTTACAGGCTTCTGGTCTGTAGTTACATTCCCAGGTAAAAGCTCTTTACCCAGACCGCTCAAATAATCACCTGACATAAATGTGCCTCGCCTCGCCAACCGGTAGACTATGCCTTGTTTCTCCAAAATTTGCAGCGCAAGCTTGGCTGTCATGCGACTGACTGAATACAGTTTGGCGAGTTCTCCTTCCGATGGCACGGGATCATGTGGCTGCAATTTCCGATTGCGAATTTCTCCCATCACCCAATCGGCAGTTTGCAAGTATAACAACGGCTTCCGATGTGGTTCTTCCATGTGAATCACCTACTCCAGTTCCGGATTTTATGATCATTCTATCGTTTTCTCAGGTGAAAAGTAAAAATAGCCCTTGAGCAGAAGGTTGAATGAGATTCTTTCCTTCTGCTCAAGGGCTGGTCGAAATTGATTATTTATTTGACCTCGGCATTCAGCCGTTCAATAAGTTCAAGCAACTCCAGCGGTTCACCAACTGTATGAGTTGGACGTTCTGTCTCATCCACCGGCTCATGGGGATAACGCGGCGTCCAGCTCTGAAAGATGCTGGTGATGCCGAGTGCGTTGGCTCCCTTCATATCACGGCTCAGGTTATTACCAATCATCACTGTCCTGGAAAAATCCCCTTCGGACAAATCAAGCGCACCAATTGCTGCCTTGAACATCCGCGGGCTTGGCTTGCTGGCTTTAATATTCTCCGAAATAATCATTGCGCTAAAATAATCATGAAGTCCATGCTGCTTAAATACGTTCTTGAAGGATTGTGCATCGCCGTCAGCAACCAGGGCCAGTGTGTATCCTTGTTCATGAAGCTTTTGAATCGTGATATCCGCACCCGGAATCAGATCCGCAGTTAGAACAATTCCTTCTTCGTCCCGAATCTCGGTAGATTCATCAACGATGGTATCGCCGCTGTCAAAAAAGATAATTAGCTTTTTGTCGTCCATGTCCGTTATGACCGTCCTCTTCATTCAATTGGTGTAACGACTTGCCGGCTTCCGTTTGACCATATACAATGATGTTCCAAAATAAGGTATAGCGCTTAATCCAATGTTACAATGGAGACGAATAAAAAATCAATCATTTTTTCGTCGAGCTCGTGCGGATACCTGATTTAAGCTTAATCATCTCGACCGAAAAAATAATCAGGATCAATTGGACGGTAGTTGTAGGTTCTGCTGCTTACCGAATTGCTTTGCTTTTTCTGCCATCGCTTTATCCAACCTTACTCTTAATCCACTCATCCATTCCGGCTCATGCGCCCATTGTTCTGCTCCAGATCGAAGCACACGTACGTAACCGTACAGATTGGCAAAGCGACGGCATGCAGGGAACATCGACTCCATATCATAGGTGTCTCCAGCTTCTGCCCAATACCCTTGCATAAACGTTTGCTTCTTCTGGTCCCATTGCTCCGGCTGGATTTCCTCCTGTAAACTATCGAGGCTCTGCTCCACATCCATTGCATACCAGTGGTACATCGCATCATCGAAGTCAATGGCGTAACAGGACACTCTCTCCTCGTCATAGAAGACATTATCCAGTTCAAAGTCATAATGAATTAACCCGAAGGTCTGCTGTGTAACGGGCCAATGTGCAAAAGAATCCCGGAGAACTCCTACCTCATTGAGCGCCGCAGTCTCGCCAGGGAACTCCCCCAGCACGTCCTTCATCCAATCCAGTACATCCGTATAAGTCCAGCGTTTCGCCTGTTTGGGTGTGTATTCGCGAGATAAACGATGCAGCTTACCCAATGCCTCACCCAAGCTGTGCACGATCTGGTCATTTAAATCGATACTGCCCATCTGGTTACCCGGGACTCGTTTGAATACGGAGGCATAATACATTCCCCAAGGCGTATGGGCCTCCACCAACTCATTTCCTTCACGGGATGGCACAGCTTCCATGACTCCATATTGGTTCAATTTAAGAAAGGACAGGAACTCCAGTTCCGCTGCAAGATTGGTTTGATTTTTCTCCTCTACCGGGGCAAAACGAAGCAAGTGAATCTCTCCCTGATCCCTGAACGGATACACGGCATTGGAGGATATACGATAATACTGAAACATGTCCAGTGACTCCGGATCATAACTCCAGTTTTTCAAAATCATCTCGGCGAGATCGTTATTCTGGAATAAATATTTAAGTTTTAACATGAGCGTATCTCCTTATGGGTCGTTTAATATAGAACGCTTTTAGGGTTCCAATTCCTATTTTTGCGCGCAAAAAGCCGCAGGCTATGCCTGCGGCTTCAAAAAATTCAGGTAGCACGAGGTATACTTTCATAAGCAAATAAACCTTGTGAATACCAGGATAAATGAGCAGTTATATCCCTATATGTCGGCAGACTTCGGATCTTCACATAAGCAAACGCCAAATGCTTCGCCATGCGTCCGTTGCTCTGCCGGATCTATTCAGTTCGTATTCACCTTAATTGTTGTAGTCATGCTTTGCATCATCTTAGCCCGTCGTTTCATGACGCTCACTCCTTCCGAAAAACAAGTTATTTCCATAATACTCCAATAAGCGATTACAGGCAAAGGTTATCAGGATTGGGTAACAACCATGCGTTCTACAGTCTCCGTGTTCTCCTTGTACCACACCATAACGATATCTCCCTCTTTCAGATCAGACACCTGAATGGAAGAATCGGCGCTTTGGTTGTTACCAGGTGCCCCCATGCCCATTCCTTGTGAGATGTTCACATCATCACCAATGTTCAATTTCATTTCGATGCCAGTATCCTTCATGTCTGTACTCCCGCCTCTGGAGGCGCCTGGTTGTCTTCCATTTCCATTCGTGGAGCCTGTGGATGAGTTGTCCTGCACCTCAAGTAATGCGATCGTGACTGTGCTTCCTTCAACGGAAGTAACTCTGCCCGTAAGGTCGGCATTCATTATTCCCCGCATCTCGTCCGGGCTGCCTGTTCTGCCATTCATTCCTTGGCCCCCGCCCCTCTGTGTTCCTCCGTTCATGCCAGGGCCACCGCCATTCATCATTCCGCCACCATTCATGCCTTGGGCAGAACCGGTATTCGTAATGTTCTGGGCAGTGATGGCGTCGCAGGCGGAGAGCAGAACTGTGCAGGTAAACAACAGGAGCATAGCCGATGTGAGATATCCTTTTTTTCGCATACGGATCACCTCTTTCTCAGGGAAGAGCGTTCCCAGCCGAGTTTTCTATGAAACATGAAATTATACGCATCTTTGAATCCCATGTACGACAACACAACCAGCAACGGATATACGGGGTAGATATATCTCGATTTAATCTCCCACAGAATATAGAATCCGATAAATCCGAGAATAACCAGAATTAAAGAGACCTCATCATACCTTTTTCCACGAATACTACCGATTAAGCGAATAACAATAAAGCAGTACATCAAGAAATTCATCACATAAACGACCCAGAGCACCCCCGTCCGGTAGACGGAATCTCCCTGGAACAAGTCTGTTACCGCATTGGTATAACTATAGGAGCCGGCAATTCCCCCACCTCTTCCTCCTCCCATCCCCGAGGAGCTTTCATTACCGATGCCATATCGATCCATTTGGTAGGTTCCTTCGGTCCAGGTCCATATGATCTTTTTGTAATACATCTGGGCCAAGTCACTTAAGCTGGCTTCTGACAGTTTCCGTTCAATCTCCTGCTTGTACAGCTCCGTGCTTTCAGCTTTATTATAATTAGCATCTCTCTGATAGATCTGGTAGCTCTCCATATTATCCCAGAAGCCGAATCTTTCGAGATTAATACCCATGTTTAGCCACATATAGACCGGAGCCGAATTTTCCCCAACAGGTTCACTTACAGCACCAGAAGAATTCAAGACCGCATTCTGAGTCCAACCTGGGACGTTAAACAACATAGCCAGCACAAAAATGGAGGCAATTCCTTTCTTGAATCCAATACTTCGCATATTCAGCAGAATGGTTAACATGGCAGCAATCAGCACAATCACGCCGACGCTTCGGAAGTAGTTTCCAACCGCGAGCAGAATGGCAGCGATAAGGATTGTTTTCCAGGACTTTTCACGTATGAATCGAATCAAAAAATACAGACAAGACGTGAGAAATGCCGTGGCAATCACATCGTTATAGATCAGGTTATTCAGAAACAGAGACGGCAGATACGTCGCCGCGAAGATCAGAACCCCGTAATCACGCTCCGTGGACTTGTTATTTAACTGTTTATAAATGAGATAAATCATTAATGTCGTTACGGTTGAAAACAAAATATTGAACAGCTTGATCACCAGATAATTATCCGGGAACAGGTACAGCAATGTTTTTAGATACAAGACGGTAGAAAAGTTAAACGGGAACATGTGCAAGTAACCGCCCGTTTCGAACGAGGAATAGTCCTGACTGTAGAGCATGTTCATGGAGAGCGAAAGCACCGTCTGTGAATCATCGGTAGGCACTCTTGGAAATACGAAGATAATTATGATTTGAATAGCTAGAGAACATAGCAGCACCACCGGAATAACAACCTTTGGGCTGGTTTTGTTCAGCTTCAGGCAAAGCCGGTATAGCAAGACACCGAATACAAGAAGCAATGCAATCACCGGGATAAAAATACTCCACTCCTGCGCGCCCAGAATCGGATTATCCCCGTACAAGGTGTAATTGTACTGCGCCCGGACAAACAGGGACGAAACGATAAACACACCGACAAAAATAAGCAGAATGAGATAAAGCGACTTATGGATCACCTTAGACATGCCAAAACTCCTTTTCCAGTACAGGATTCGGGAATAGTATAATGCCTCTACCTGAAAAAAGGCTGAATTCAGATTCGTGCGAATGAATACTCATTGGGAGATGATTTCAAGCACAAAAAAGACCGTCCCTTGGTTAAGGTAACGGTCCGTATGTCTATTTTTATAAAAGAGTATATGGGCTTTAAGCTAATCGTTGAAGATCACTTTTCGTCCTTAATAAACTCAATAATATCCTGGATCTCACAATCCAAAGCCTCGCATATTCGATTCAGCGTATCGAACTTCACGCCATCTGTTTCCTCATTATATAATTTGGCAATCCCATTTCTATGTAGTCCGGTTTGTCGGGATAAATCGGCAATGTTAATTCTTTTCTCTCCCATAATTCGAGATAAATGAATCTTAATCATACATGTTCTCCTCCAAACAAACAGGTATAACGCCATGTAAAAATGTACCCCCAGCCTGGTATTGCCTATTAAACATGACTTCTAGTCGTCAATATACTTGATCAGATCACCTGGCTGACATTCCAGTGCTACACAAATTTTCTCAAGGGTGTCGATTGTGATCGATTTGACTTCAAAACCGCTATCCGTTACCCATTGTCCAATGGTATTCGGACGAACTCCTGTTTTTTTAGCCAAAGCATACATAGACATACCCTTATCCTTCAGAACTTGTTCGAGAGTGAATTTGATCATCTGAAAACATCCCTTAACATAAAATATAGTAACTCTTTACGTTAATAACTAATTAAGATATCATAACTCCATGAGTTATTAAATCTCTATAGTTCAATTCATAGAAAGTAGGAGAATGCATGATAGAATCTCTGGAATCTTTGGCAGAACCGTTAATCCGAACGCGCTTAGAGTTATTATACAACAATTTGTCTCACACGCAGCCTGATTATACCCAACTATCTGAAGAATCTGATCATTATTTTCATACCATTCGCCAAGCTTTACCTGAACATCTGAATCAGACTATTTTTTTATATGAAGATACTCAACTTTCTATGCAAACACTTCTGGAAAGAGAGATTTATTTACAAGGGTTCCGGGATGCCCTGCAGCTAATGAGTGAGTTACATATACACAGATTCTGACGCCATAGCTTCTTACAAAATATGCTATAATCAACAAAGCAATAGAATAGGCTTAAAGGGTCGGTCGGCTACCTCGCCATGAAGGGAGGGATGCCCTGTGACAGTTTTTGAAGCAATCATGTTGATGCTTACCTTCGGTACGCTCATCGTTGCCATTCTGTCCGATAAACGCAAATAGACCGCCCCCATAGCAAAGGAATGCGGTCTATTTCATCGTGCCCTTATGTTACTGAAGCCCACCGCCCTTAAAAGCGGCTATTGCTCAGAGAGTCGTGTTACCAGCACGGCCCTCTTTGCATTTTACGTCTAATCTGCTCTAATTATACCATACTCAAATCTTAGAAGTCACATATAAACCGTGTTAATCCTCATACAATTCCTTATACTCGTGCAAATATAAAACCTCAATACAATTGGACCAGTTCAGAACCGAACCGACAAAGTCCTGAATGTCCAATCCTGGCATTTCATAAGTACCTTCTGTATTTACCGAACCCGTTGCATCCTCAATCAGAGTGACTTTGAACCCTTCATGCTCGGCCGCAATTGTCGTAAACAGGCAACAATATTCTGTATTAAATCCCACAATAAACACATGTTCCACCTGATGTTCATCGAGCAATTTCTTCAACTCCGGGTTGCTAAAGGCGTTAGGTTTACTTTTTTCCAGAATCGTATGCCGCCCAGTGTCGACTACAATCTCCAGACCCGCAGCATTCTTGTAAAATAGTGAAGATCCCTCGTGGTCATAGTCTACATGTTTCAAGTAAATGACCGGTTCATTCCGCTGTTCAAAATCAGCGATAACTGCTTCAATGTTCCCTACCTGTACTGTGAAATCCCTCAATGACGTAATCCCGTATTGCACATCCAATACAATCAGAGCTTTGTTCATATGCTTTCCCCTTGCTTTAGTTGATCGATAGACGTTTTCCCACTTCCACTACTTCTTTCGTTTCTTTTCCAAAGCCTTCTTCGCATTTTCCTGTACCCGAAATTCCACAATTCTGCGGATCAATTCTTCTGGCAATGGCTGATCTATGGGAAATTGCACCGATCCTTTGGCTCCTTTATACCGTGAGAGTTCTTCCTTAAATGCTTCGATCCCACTGGCACTCGGGTAAAATCCGATATGCTTGGCGTAAGCGGCAAAATGAACCAAGTTCCCGTGCTCTGCATATGTGGGCATCTTGTAACTGATCTTCTCCACCGCATTGGGAGCGGAATCGCGAATAATCTGTCTTAATGCCTGTAATTTAACTTGTACATCCAAAGGAAATTGCGAGATATATTCATCTACCAGCACATCAGAAGAGGTACTCTCTGACATCTTAAACTCCTTCCACCACGTCCATTCGTGGTATGGCATTTTTCACAACGTCATGGCTCGGCCATTTCGCATCAGATAATCTTCCTTGGCTTTGTAGTCTGGCATAATACTGCCAACACGACGCCAAAACGAACGATCATGATTCATGTGGTGAATATGACACAATTCATGAATGATCACGTAATCAATCACTTCCAGCGGTGCCATCGCCAAGCGGTAGTTAAACGTAAGTTTTTTGTCCCAGCTGCAGCTTCCCCACTTGGTCGCCGATTCCACGATATCCACAGACTTCGGCTTCACCTTCAACTCCTGCTGGTAACGGCCGATGCGCTCACCGATCATTCTTTTACACTCGGCAAAATAAAACTTCTTCAGATTCGCACGCAAATCTTCTTCCGAATAACCCTCTACGTCAATTAACTCATGCAGCGCATGTTCTTGGCCAAAAAGCAGGAACTTTCCCTTGCCTTCCTCTTCGTATTCCTTGGCTTGAGGACCATCCAGCGCCTGCTGCATCAAGGCTGATTTCGTCAAAATCACTTCCCCATGCTGCTCCACAAGTTGTTGAATCATTTCTTCGCTGGTGCCATTGGGAGCCTTGATTGTGACCATATAAGGTAAATCCATAGTGATGGAGACTTTCTTGCGTTTTCCATATTCAATATGACAGGTAATAGGATGATTGTTTATTTCAATAGTTAGCATAACGTGCTCCACTTCTTCCGATATTTCAATGTCAAAATTCTGATTTATTCTTCAGATTGTAACCTATTCAGTAACTCCATGCATAATGTTCAGCGAATTATAATTCTTTCATTGAATTTTTATTCATTAATATGTATTATTATCAAATTATAATATAGGAGGGTAGATATGACCCCTACATCGAATCCGGATTACAAAACCATTGAGGAACTATCGCTTAACCATTGGCAGCCCTTATCCACCTTGCTTTTTGACGGATGGTTACTGCGTTTTGCACGTGGATATACGAAGCGCGCCAACTCTATTCAACCTCTTCACTACTCGACCCTGGATGTGCATGAAAAGATCGAGCAATGCGAGCGAATTTACGCTTCCAATCAGTTAAGTACCATATTTAAGATTACACCGTTTATCCAGCCGGATCATCTCGACCAACTTTTGCATGAAAAGGGGTATGATGTTCTGGATCTGAGCCTTGTCCAGACTCGGAGCCTGGAAACCATTAAGGAGCCTGAGTACTCTGAAGTAAAAATAAACGATCAATTAACCGGAGAGTGGTTGGATCACTTTTGCAGATTGAATCAGGTGAATGATCTGCATCGGGGAACGATGGAACAAATGTTGACCAACATCCGTACGCGCACAGGTTTCATCTCGCTGTTCATCGACGGACAAGTCGTTGCTTGTGGATTCGGTGTGGTGGAACGAGGCTATATTGGATTGTATGACATCATTACAGACGCTAACTTTCGGAATCGGGGATTGGCCGAGCAGATGATCCTTCATCTGTTGCATTGGGGAAAAGAGAATGGCGCTACCTCCAGTTACCTGCAAGTAGTTGCTAACAATGCTCCCGCATTAAAACTGTATGCCAAGCTTGGCTTCTCGGAGATCTATACCTACTGGTATAGGGTCAAGGAAACCCAAGTCTGATCTAGATCGGACCTGGGCTTCGAACAATTGGAACGCAATCAGAGCTGGTTCTCAGCTCTGATTGCGTTCCAATTGTTTTTCGATCCCCAGCCTGTCAATCTGAATCCAGTATTCTGCAATTCGCTCATTCTCCACCCGGTATACCGCACTCGCAATTTCAATCACTGGCAGGTGGGTCGGCGCATATCCATCCACTTCTCCGACATGAGTACCCACTTGTCTCCAGCGTACATATACTTTATCTTCCTGTGCAAGCAGCTCCTGAATCTGCAGCGAAAAATCTCCGTACGCCTCCATCATTTCCCTCACATGATCCGCATAGTCGGAAGGTGTTCTTGTGACTGTCACTTCTTCTTCCGAAATTACTTGGTGAGCCAGCACCTGCTCGGCCATCAGTGTATTGGCATAATCAAGATTGCGACCCGAGCGTACTTCTTCAAAAAAAGTTCTGACAATCTGTTCTGGCGTCATCCAATCTACTCCATTTTTCGTTTTATCATGCATTGTACCAGAAGGAATTATTATTTACTAACTGTTTTTCTGCAACTTCAAGTACTATTTCAATTTATAATAGTGAGTCGACAATTATTAAATTTTTCATAAAAAAAAGAAGGCACTCCGCCCTTTCTGGACGTAGTACCTTCCTCTATCCCAATTACGGGCTAACCGTACCACCGTTTGCATTCAATGTCTCGCCGCTCACATAGCTGGATTCCTGGCTCGCCAGGAACACAAACGCTGGCGCCATTTCCGCAGGCTGTCCTGCACGGCCAAGCGGCGTATTGGAGCCGAAATCAGCAAGCTTCTCTACGGGTTGTCCACCAACGACCTGAAGCGGTGTCCATACAGGGCCTGGAGCGACGACATTCACACGGATGCCTTTGCTGCCGACTTGTTGGGCCAGCGCTTTGCTGAACGTGTTGATTGCTGCCTTTGTTGTCGCATAATCCAGCAGGATTGGAGATGGCTTGTATGCCTGAATAGAAGACGTGTTAATGATGGAGCTGCCTGGCTTCATGTGTTTCACAGCTGCTTTACAGAGCCAGAACATCGAATAGACATTGGTTTTGAATGTCGCATCGAATTGTTCTGTGGTCAGATCGGCGATCTGCTCAACAAACTGCTGTTTCCCTGCCACATTGGCAAGAATATCGATCCCGCCGAGCTCTTTTACAGCAGATTCAATAAGTTCTTCGCAGTATTTCTCATCCTTGAGGTCACCTGGAATCGCAACAGCCTTGCGGCCTGCTTCTTCGATCAGCTTAACCACTTCCTTCGCATCGGCTTCTTCCTCAGGAAGGTAAGCCAGGACGACATCCGCGCCTTCACGGGCAAAAGCAATAGCTGCTGCCCGACCAATACCGCTGTCTGCTCCGGTTACAACCGCTTTGCGTCCGGTCAGACGCCCGCTGCCTTTATAACTTTTTTCACCCGCATCAGGAACAGGAGTCATTTCCCGTTGAAGCCCCGGCTCCTCCTGCTGCTGCTTCCAATCTGATGTTGCCTTTGGATATTGTGTCGTCGGATCTTGCATGGTGTGCTGGTCTTGATTAGCCATGTTCAATTCCTCCTCGGATTAATTTACACCCTATAAATAGAACCAATTGATTCTACACTGGTCACTACGCGGTCAGAGCAACCTTCCGATCGCTGTTATCCCCAGATTTTTTCTATCCCTAATTAAGGGGAAATCCGGTGATAAAGGCGAAGCATATCCTTTCGAAGCAGCTTTCTTTTAGAAAGCTTTTAGTTTCACTTCTCCAGGCTTTCTCTGCCCTCTACGTTAATGTGTAGAAAATAAGTTCAATTTAAATAGACTGTGTAAATTTAAATTTATTTATTATGTTGTTGTCATAAAAGTTGCACTCTTTCCTTTGTAACCGAGATGGGTGAAATTTAAACTGGATCTGAACATTTCCATGGGAAACTTTTCGACTTTGAATCTCCAGTGACTGGAGGTTGTATAATAGATGATGAGGTGATCTCGTGAACCAAAGCAAAGATACTTATTCAATCGGTGAAGCGGCCAAAATGATTGGCTCGACGGTCAAAACGATCCGTTATTACGATGAAATCGAGCTGCTCCGGCCCTCTTTTCATACGGAAGGTGGTCACCGCCTCTATACACCGCAAGACGTGTGGCGGCTGGAACTGATCACAACGCTTCGCTACTTGAATTTTGGCATACCGGATATTCGCAAGCTGATGTCCGGTGAACTTGGCGTGTCACAGGCGCTGGATTTGCAGATTGAAGCCCTGAAAACCCAGATCGGAACCATGAATTCCATGCTCTCCATTCTGCAACAAGCCAAACAGCATGAAGCAGAAGATACGCTCCATTCCGGACAGTCTCTTGCGTATGTTACAAGTCTGGTGGATTCGTTAACCGCCAATGCCCAAAAAAGGAAAAAATTCATCTCCACCAAAATGGAAGAATCTCATCTGCTGGACGGCATTCCGCATGAATGGAGAGTTTCGTTTCTGCATTTTTTCGACAAATACATGATGAAAGATACAAAGCTGTCTGCCCAACAAACACTGGCATGGAAAGAAGTCCAGGAAATCATCAACGATCCGGCCTACATCGCCGATCTGGCCCGTCTTGAACTCCCCTTCTTCACTATGGCGAATCATCCACAGATTGAGGCAGACGCCTGGGTGAAAAAAATGGAGACCCTCCGCATTCGTGCCACCGAAGCTCTGGTGAAACGTTGGCCGTTAGATAGCCCCGCAGTGCAGAGCATGGTGTGGGATTTTGTGATGATGTACGCCAGTGTTGAACACGCTGATGATCCGGAAGCATTTTTTCGCAAACAGGCTCGTTATATGCTCGACTCCGTGACAGAGCGCATCCTTCGTTTTAACAAGCTCTGCAAGATCGTGAATCCCGAATGGAGCCAGATCGTAGACGGCATTAATCTGTTGCAGGAAGGCATGCGACTACGGTTAAACCAAATGGAAGAAGACTGAAATTCAGTCTTCTTCCATTTGGTTGTTCAGCCTTTTTTCAATGAATAAGATGTATGTTCTCCCACTTCACTGTCCAACTGGAGCGGTTGTCCTTTCAGATAGTGGTTGAAGAAATCGATTGTTGTATCGTTTATGATTTGGTGTGCTCCCTCTGCATCTACATCCTGTGACCATTCGAGAATAGGAGATATCAGATAGAGGTCCGAGAAGCTCAGATGTTTGGTCTGATTCAGCTCCATCCAGTAGTTTCCTCCTGCGGTCACCGGTTCATAACGGGTATATACTTCTTCGTAGTATTTCTCTGCTTCCGGGCGGGTCGTACCCATAGCTGCAATCTCATCGTCACTCATGACACTTGTGCCTGCAACAGTCGTGTCTGCACTCATCATCAGGAACGGTTTACCAACGCCTTCTGTCGGTATACGTTTCTCACCAAACAATACGCCGTCCATGTTCATGCCTGCTTTGACACGAGGATCATCCATCAGCATCTGTACCGTTGTTGCCCCGCCAAACGAATGTCCAAACATGCCGATGTTATCCAGATCCATATGACCGTTAAAACGCCCGTTTGGATCAGTTGCCGCCAGTTTTTCCACTTCATCCAGCACAAATTGCGCATCCTTCACCCATGTCTCGTTGAGCTTGTCCATATAACTAAATTGCAGCTGATCGAAGCCTTCCTTGCCCTCGGATTCAAACTGCGCCACACGCCCATCCGGGAACACGGAGACCAGACTGCTGTACGTATGATTAATACCCACAACAATATAACCTTGGCTGACCAGCTGCTCCACCTGGAACGTATTTTGATTTTCATAGCCATGGAGACCATGAGAGAAAAGGATGACCGGATACTTGGCTTCCGCATCAGATAATGATGCCTCCTGAATGGCATGGGTTTTAACTTGGCTCAGGCTTGTAAATAAAAGCTTTGGCAGCTTCAGCACATCATTAAAGGCTGTTGCATAGACCTTCGGATCATTCACATAAGGAGCCGTTGTTCCCTTGGTGTCTTTATCCGTCGGATACCAAATCTGCACCATCAGTTCCCTTTTGTCCCCGGCTGTACTCGTCAGCAGTTCCTCCCGGCTCTCATCCGTCCAGTCATAGGAAACCGTACCGATCCCGTAAGAACCTGTTGGTGTATCAAACGAAAATACCGGGAACAGAAGTGGAAGCCCAATGGTCACGACAGCATATACCAATACGAACAGGGATGTTCCGATGACTCGCACACGTCCGAATTTCCGCCCCACCGTTGACTTCGACCTCTTAGCGATTAACACAATCAGAGGAATCAGTGTGAGCAGATACGCCGGAATCATAGGCCAACGCAGTCCCTCGACCAACCCTTGAAAAAGTAATAACGCACCCGATATGACCAAGCCTCCCCATGCCATGTTCCGGGATTTATTCCTCCCTCCAATCAACCACACCAGCATTACGACATTGAAAATAAGATAAATCCATTCTAGTGTCCTCATCTGTCCTTGCCCCCTTCTCTGCCACAATTGAATTTTGAAGTTATATCGTGCAGCAGCTCTTCTATTTGCAATCATAAAACCTCCAGTAACAGGAGATTCAAGCCTCAATTTTGAAAAACAAAAAAAGCACTCCCTGCATCACACTGGATCTCCCGAAGGATTCCAATGTGGACAAGGAATGCACGTATGATGTTACGATATAAGCTGACTAGGGAAATTATACACCTTGCCACTACGAGTGCCGCACCATCTTATCTTTGAGCTGAGGCTAGTGGTCGTCTCCTCCATCTACCCGCTGTCTGTTCCCTATGCCAAATACGAAATATCCGATCACAACGATCGCCATAAATGTAGCCCCGACAATCAGCGGTAATCGCGTATCCGGGTTAAATGCCATACCGATAATAACGAGTGTCAGATATACGATGATGATGTAGTTGCTGATCGGGAACCATTTGGACTTAAAGGTGTGGTCTCCCATCTCGTTGCCCCAACGCTTACGAAATCTGAATTGACTAAAAGCAAGTGCGAACCACGGAACCATTCCCGGAAGAACACTTGCACTGTAGATGTACAGGAAGAGCTTCGAATCCGGCATCAGGTAGTTCAGCACCACACCGATCAGCAGTAAAGAAATCGTGATGATAATACTGTTGCGGGGAACCCCGCCTTTGGACAGCTTTTTGAAAAAGGCCGGTGCCTGTCCATTCTCTGCAAGCGTATAGAGCATCCGTCCTGCACTATAAATCCCACTATTACATCCTGACATCGCGGCAGTGAGTACAACAAAGTTGATAATGCCCGCCGCGGCTACAATCCCGACTTTGGCAAACGTCAGTACAAACGGACTTCCCGTTTCTCCGACTTCATTCCAAGGATACAATGTCACGATGACAAAGATCGCCCCGACGTAAAAAATGAGAATACGCCACACGATGTTTTTGATCGCTTTACGCAGTGTAACCTTCGGATTTTCCGCTTCGCCAGCCGTAATTCCGACCATTTCGACGCCCTGATAGGCAGCCGTTACGATACACAAGGCAAATAAAAATCCTTTTAGACCCCCGGGGAAAAATCCTCCGTGGCTTACCAAATTCGACAGACCAATCGGTTCACCACCGTTACCCAGACCGAAGAAGATCAGCCCGGTTCCGATTACAATCATGAAGACAATCGCCGTCACCTTGATCAAGGCAAACCAGAACTCAAACTCGCCGTAAAACTTCACAGCTGCCAAATTCGCCGCGGCAATAATAAGCACGCCAGCCAAGGCAGGCAGCCATTGTGGTATATCCGGGAACCAATAACCCACATAGATTCCAATCGCCGTCACTTCCGCCATACCCACCGTAACCCAGAGAAACCAGTAGCTCCAGGCAGTCAGGAACCCGGCAAGCGGGCTAATATATTTATGAGCAAATGTGGCAAACGAACCCGTCACTGGCTCCTGTATCAGCATTTCCCCCATAATCCGCATGACAAAAAAGATAATGATCCCAGCCAGCAAATAGGCTAACAGCACCGAAGGACCTGCCCACTTGATCGTACTTGCCGATCCCATAAACAATCCAACGCCGATGGTGCCCCCAAGGGCAATCAGTTCAACGTGTCTGGGCTTTAGCCCTCTAGATAGTTGCTTTGATTCCAAACGACATTCCCCTTTTCGTGTGTACATCTTACGATTGTAAGGTTACAACTCCACATTCGCATTACCGCAATGCAGAATTACTTCACCAAATTGTACGAGATGCGTCAGAAAAATACAACAAGGAATGTAAGGAAGCGGATTCATTATACACTAACTCATCAGTTCGTTGAATATCCTTTCCCAGCGACCACTATGCTCTTCCTCCACAAGTAAAGGAACAAACCCCAACCGAAGATAAATAGAAATGGCCGGGAGCCTGAAGTCATCGGTTTCCAGCAGGGCTGCTTGTTTGCCCTCTTCTCTCATCCGGTGCAAGGCAGCCAGGGCGATGGTATACCCCAGTCCTTTCCCGGAGTGTCCCGGCAGAGCGCCGACCATATGCAAATATCCACAGTTGATATCGGCATCCTCTTTCTCCCAGGCTACAGCAGTGGCGACAGCAAGTCCCTCATAACAGAGAAACAGAATCTTCTCCGGCATAAATGGCGGCTGGAAACCAATCTTGTCGCCGAAGGCAATTTCCCTCGCAAAGGAAATGCGGATCACATGCTCCCATTCTGTAACATCTCCGGGGTGAAATGATCTGAGCTTGTAACCTTCCGGTATGTCCAGCTGCGGCAGATCCGCCAACGTTTCCTTTTTCATGACCAGCTTGGAGCGTTCATCCCTCATTCTTCAGAGCCCGCCTTTCCTCTAAAATCCGGAAATGTCACGGTGTTCCCGCCCAACTTCACGGATTCCATGGAAAGGAAGAAAACCGAGCTCCAGGTCACGGCGTCATATACATCAACCAGCGGACTTCGATCTTCCTGAATGGCGGAGATGAACTCCTCCAGCACCAGAAAATCACCCCCGCCATGCTTCGTGCCGGCGGCCAGATGACCCCACTGCTTCCATTTCGGATGGTCGTATTCCGGCTGATAACGGGACATCTCCTCCCACATTTCCGAGCCGTCCTCCCCATTGACCGGAGAGCGGTCCTGGAGCCATACGAGGTCTTCCTCATATGGATGGCGCGCTGACAAATAAGCGCCTTTGGTTCCTTGCAGCATATAATGCGTTTTATTGTGGGGCCGGACGGAAACCCAATCGACACGCAGCGTAATTAGAACGCCCTTCTCGGTCTTCAGGGCGGCAACGGCTGAATCCCCTTGGCTCCAATAGCCTTCACGGGCAGCCGGGTGATCCTTGCCAAATTGCTCACTGAAATAATTCTGAAGCGCTCGCGGTTCAGAGACTTGCGCCGAAATGCTTTTAAGCCGATCGCCGCCGGGTTTATTCAGTGCTATCCATTGTGCGGCAGGTCCAATGGAATGTGTCGGATAATTGACTCCGTTGTAATTCTGGTGAAGCTGACCCCGCCAGGTTAGCGAGCCGTTCGGATGATGAATCAGATGGCGCAAATCATGAATATAGCCACCCTCCACATGGGTAATCTCACCGAATAGACCTTGCTGTGCCATATGATTAACCGTCAGGTTGGACCTGGAAAAGCAATAGTTTTCCGACATCATATATTTCAATCCCGTACGCTCCACCGTCTCGACCAATTCCCAGGCTTCCTCAAGCGACTGTACCGCAATGACCTCACTTAACACATGCTTGCCTGCGTTCAGCGCATCAATTGAATGCCGAGCATGCATATGCATCGGGCTGATCACGAATACTGCATCAATCGAAGCATCCTGCAGCATTTCCGAATAGTCACTGTACGTCCTGATTCCTGGAAAAATCCCCTTCCACTGCTCCAGCACCAATTCATTCAAGTCACAAGTAGCCGTCAAATCTATACGGTCAGCCAGAGAATGCAAGGCATTCAAAAAGCTTGCCCCCCGGTTGCCACCGACAATCGCCAGCCTGACCCGCTTGCGGCTCATGGCGTCATCTCTTTCTTGCCAGACGATAACGTAAAGATCAATTCTGTTGAATCATGGTCGCCTTTGGCATCAGGATGCGGCTCATAATCATACAACCCTTTGACAAACGTCCTCGCCAGTTCCTGATAGTGCGCGCCTTGCAGTTCAAACGTATGTATGCTCATCTGCTGGTCCTGAAGGTTGACGAGCACCACGGCAGGAATATCCGGCACAGCCGCGATTTGTACAAAATGCCACTGGTCTCGCTGGATGACAGACTGAACATGATTGTGTCCGTTAAAGTAAATGCCCTGACCCTGATGCTCCTTCAGGACAGACCATAGGTCGAGTTCCGGATCAAGAGACATCATCGGCTCTGTCGATCTGGCCGTTGTATCGTATACAGGATGATGGGCAAAGACGAGCAGCGTCTTCTGTCCATACTTGTTCATCTGTCCGCGCAGCCAATCCATCTGTTCTTCATCCATCATGCCGCCCCAGTGGTCGGGATTCTCGCGGGCAGTATCCAGCACCAGCAGGACCGCCTCTTCTTCTTCAATGGCCAGATAACGCTTCTGTCCGGTTGTAGCTTCAAGCTCGGCCTTGGAACAGGCATGGGTGTCATGGTTGCCCAGTGCGTACAGAAACCTCCCTTGCGGTAGCACCTTTTGAACTTTGCTCATAATAAAGTCGAACTCCAAAGCTTCACCAGCATGTGTCAGGTCACCAATAGATATATGATAGTCAGCCGAGAAGTCCAGAAATTCTGCCAAATACGCTGTATAAAAAGCATCCCTTGCCTCAATCATCTGGTCATCTGCATCAACTAACAGAGCAGGATAATGCAAATCCCCCATTATAATCAATCTCATCCTCGATCTCTCCCTTATCCTTTGATGCCCGAATGCATAAAGCTGCTGATGAACTGCCGCTGGAATACTAGAAAGCCAATCAGCATCGGCGCCGTCACGATCAGCGTAGCTGCACTGACATCCGTCCACTGCGCACCTGCTTCGGTTGATTTCGCAAACATGGCCAGCCCTACCGTCAGCAGACGATTCTCCGGGGAGTTCGTCACAATGAGCGGCCAGAGAAAGTCATTCCAATGAAAGCTGATGGAAACGATCGCAAACGAAAGGTAGACGGGCTTTGACAGCGGCATGTAAATCCGAAGCAAAATGCCCAGCGAGGAACAGCCCTCCACACGCGCAGCCTCTTCCAGCTCGTTGGGAAGCTGCTTGAAGGCTTGCCTTAGCAGAAAAACGCCGAAGGCAGAGGCGAAATAAGGCAGCATAACCCCGATCTTGGTATCCAGCAGTCCCAACTCGTTAATGATCTGATAATTAGAGAAAATGAGTACATCTGCCGGCACCATAATCTGCACAAGAAAGAGCATGAATAAAATATGTCGTCCCACAAACGCAACTCGTGCGAACGCA
The DNA here is from genome assembly GCF_030226665.1 of Paenibacillus sp. UMB7766-LJ446. NCBI lineage: Bacteria > Bacillati > Bacillota > Bacilli > Caryophanales > Paenibacillaceae > Paenibacillus > Paenibacillus sp. UMB7766-LJ446. Next base: position 135,212 of record NZ_JASOYM010000014.1, on the reverse strand, counting down.
TACGCTGCCAGTGTCAATGTGAAAATCTGAACCGCGAAGATCCCTGCGGTCACCAGCAACGTATTCCACATGTATTGTCCGAACGGTGCCCCTTCCCATACCCGACTAAAATTGTCCAGCGTAAATTGCCAGGACCAGCCGGCACCAATGGAAGCCTCTCTGGGAAGAAAGGCATTGCTCACCATCCACATCAGCGGAATCAGCCACACGGCAGCAAACAACAGCATGATTGTATGCCAAACGACTTGTCCGGCGATCCGGCGGCGCCGTGCGGATTGGAACTTCCTGTCCAGCGACAGGTTGTCCTTCTTCTTCATCGTTTTGACGGACAAGGACAGGTCGGCTGTATTCTTCATGATTGTCCATCCCCTCCACATTTTACTGATAATGAATCTTGCGTTCCCATCCGGCAAACTGAAGACAGGATATAATCAGGAGCAGAACGATCATTACGACGGTCATGGCCGCTGCCATCCCCTGGTCATTGTAACTAAAGGTCGTCTCATAGATGTAATACAACAGCAGACTGCTGGCATGATCCGGCCCTCCCTTGGTCATCATCCACAGATGATCCACCCATTTGAACGCATTCGTGATCGCCACAACAGTGACAAACAGTGTCGTAGGCATCGTTAGTGGAATGGTGATTCGCAGCTGCTGTGTCCACGCACTGATTCCGTCTACCGAGGCGGACTCGTATAAATCTTTCGGAATTTGCTGCATGCCAGCCAGATAAAAGATCATGAAGTATCCCGCTTCCTTCCAGACGGTCATTACGATCAGCGAGCCCAGCACCGTATCCGGATTGCCGAGCAGATTCACCTCACTGCCTGCGAACCAGGAAGCAAACCGGGCAAATAAACCAAACTGAGGCATATAAAGAAACAGCCAAATGCTCGCAGCTGCGATCATTGGAATCATATTCGGGTAGAAAAAAGCAACTCGGACCAAGCTTTTGCCACGGATTGCTTTATCAGCAAATAATGCCATGACAAAGGCCAGCGCCATAGACACAGGAACTGTACCGATAGCAAACCAAATATTATTTTTGAACACTTCAACAAAGATAGGATCATGCAGCAAAGCTTTATAGTTGTCCATTCCGACAAATACGGGAGTGCGAACAGCCAAATTCTGCTCAAACAGACTGAGCCATGCTGATTTAAGCATCGGATAATAAGTGAACATGCCAAGAAACAGAAGAGATGGCAGTACAAGCGCCCACCCAAACCCGTTGCGCCTAAGCTTCTCGTTCCAGCGGGTATTCATGCCCTAACTCCCCCTTATACATTATGCGCTTTGCTTTTCCATTCGCCGCTTATAAAGAGGTATGGGCGGGAGGCATATGAATGGCTTCCCGCCAGGCTCTCTTCATACTGAATACATGAATGCAGCAGCTTTATTTGTTAAAAGGAGCGAGCACACGATCCGCCTCATCTTGCGCGGCCTTCAATGCTCCGGCCGCATCAATTTTGCCAGCCAGCGCGGATTGAATCTGGTTCGTCAAAGCCGAAGACACCTTGCCATGGTTATGTGTGGATAATTCCCTGAACGCATACTGCAGCTGGTCGCGGGCAACGAGTGCCTGCGGAAAGCCATCGGTATAGGTCTTCATTGCTTCCGTATCATAGGCCGATTCGCGCACCCCAACATAACCGGATGACGAACTGAACAGTGCAGCCTGCTCAGGCGCAGTCATAAACTTGGCGAATTCCCAGGCTGCTGCCTGTTTCTCGGGAGTCGTATCCTTGAAAATGTACAGGTTTCCCCCACCTGTAGGTGATCCGTATTGCTTATTAGCGGGTGCGAAGGCTACACCGAAGTCGAATTTGGCATTGGTTTTCACATTTGTCAGATTGCCGCTGGTGTGCATCATCATAGCCGTCTTGCCTTCAATAAAGTCAGTTGGCGTAGCCGCCCAATCAATAACTCCCTCAGGCATTACCTTGAACTTACGGGACAAATCAAGCCAAAATTGCAGAGCCTCAACGTTCTCCGGCGTATTGAAATTGGCCTTCCTGCCATCGTTCCCCATAATGCTCTGCTTGGGATCGCTCGCATTCTGTCGGGCAAGCATCTGGAACATCCAGTAGGAATCGTCATTGCCCGGAATCTCCAGTCCCGTATGTCCATCACGATTCAGCTTTCCGGCATATTCCACCAACTCATCCCAATTCGTCGGCGGCTTATTCGGGTCAAGCCCGGCTGCCTTAAACATGTCTTTGTTGTAGTAAAGAATGATCGTGCTTCGCTGGAACGGTATGCTGTAGGTATGCCCATCCGCTTGGGTATCCTCCACGAAGGCCGGATAGAAGTCATCCTTGTTGTAATCCGCATCCTTGGCAATAAAATCATCGAGTGGAATAATCGCTTCCGTGTCCAGCATGCTGTACAGCTCGGTGGACATCATTACAGCCACATCCGGCGGCTGGCTAGCTTGAACGCCTGCCTGAATTTTGATCGTATTATCCCCGTAGTTTCCGGTATAGACCGGCTTAACTTTAATATCAGGAAACTTCTCCATAAAAGAATTCGTCATTCCGTCTATAACCTTGGTGAGCGGACCACCGACGTTGACCGGATAATAAAACGAGATTTCAACCGGCTCCTTGGATGTCTCAACTGAAGCGTTACCGGCTTCAGTTGTTGAAGTCGCTGTAGCTGTTCCCGCCTTTGAATCCGCTTCACTGGCCCCTCCCTGACCGCAGCCGGTCAACATGAACGTTAACCCAAGCGCAACCAGCATCATTCTACCCTGCTTTAGCATGTATTTTCTCCCCTCATATGTGCAGAACTTTTACGGCCCTGATTAAAATGCGTAATGTCTGAAATTCATGCTTACACGGTTCGAGCCTACATCAAGGATATGCAGGACCGCACCATCTGCCGTGGGAAGTACAGTGATGCCTTGCGCTTCATTGCTGCTTCCAAGATTCCGGTCAAAGGCCAGCGTGACAGCACCGGTTTCCGGATCAATCCGGTAGACGGATTTTTGTGAATTGTTATCGGAAGAAGCGTACAGCGCACCGTTATACATCTCGGCACCTTGAATGCGATCAATAGTCTGACTAAGCGGTACCGTTTTGATGAGGCTCATGTCACTGAGACGAAATACATTCAGTACCGGCGCATTATTCCATTGGGCTGTGTAGACTTGGCCGCGAGCGGCATCCACCGCTACCCAGGGCACCCCTCCGGGATGAAGGTTCAGCGGAAGTTCATAAGAGATTCCGGTGTATTGAAGGGTCGAGGCGTTATAAACGGCAATGTAAGGATGCTCGTATTTCTTGCTGTCTTCGATCGGAGCATAGATCAACCCGTTGTAATACGAAATGTCGCCAATGTGGTCTCCGCCCTTTAGAGCTATCTCAGCGGGGATGGCAACTGCATTTCGCGCCTGCACCGTCTTGCCGTCCAGTGCCGTCTTGAGCAGACCAAGCTGGGAGTTAAAAATCCATGAGTTTCCGTCTGTTGTGACGCCTTGGCCGCGCTCAAAGGCATCGGTAAGCCAAAAAGTCTGCTTGGACACCTCATGCCAGGATTCGGCTGCCTGTTGAGCGGCTACTGCATAATCCGCAGCTTCAGCCGCGACGGGGACCGACCATGCACCAGATGTTAAAGAACCTGCAAGCAAGACTCCAGCACAGACCCAACCAGACACTTTGTTCAGTTTCATTAATGGACTCCTCCTGAATTGTGGGCCTGCTTCTATAGTGGCTCGTCCATTATAGAAGCAGTAACCTCCGTTTTAGCCAGCAGAACTCACTGCCTGCTTGGCTTAAACATATTGTAGCGTTCAGGCTAAGGACGTCTGTTGGACAAAATGCTGTTTTTATTGAACAAAACAATCATTTTAGAATAATCCGGTTTGCAGAGACCTCGTTCATATACTGTTTGGGCGTCGTTCCAGCGATTCGCTTGAACATTCTGGTGAAGTGACCCTGGTCCGAGAAGCCGGCCCGGTCCGCAATTTCCTTCAAACCGTATTCTCCCTTGCTGATTAGCAGCTTGGAATATTCAATCCGCAAGCGAATCAGATAATGATGGGGTGTATGCCCCGTCTGCTGTTTGAACAGCCGAATATAATGGGACAGGCTGAGGGCAGCCCGGTCGGCCAGCTCCTGAATGGAGAGCTCCGCCTCCAGATTTTCTTTCATATATTCAATGGACTGATAGATTTCCTGATTGGTAGTCATTCTGGAGGGCGTACTCCCCGTGCATACCTGGGAATAGTGGTTCAGGAGATGTAAGGTGAGCATATTGGAGAGTGAATCACTGTATATTTTCCCTTGTCTGCCGCCATTCTGTAGCTCTTCGAGCAGCCAGAGGCCTAGTTGCAGCAGCTTGGGGTCCTTGACATAATACTTTAGCTGCAACTGAATAAACCCTTCCTTCAGCAATCCTGATTCGCGCGCGATGTGCTCCAGATATGAAGGGGGAATTTCAATTTGCAAAAAATATAGTGAAGCCTTTCCCCAGGAACAGAGAACGGGTTCTCCTGCAGGAAGGATATGAATGGTGTAGTAATTCTCATAATAAGCCGAACAATGGATACCAATCTGATGCTTCGTTCCGGTAAGCCCCCCGGCAGCATGCTGAGGACTGGGCCACCGGGCCACCTGCAGATGATCCCATCCAAGGGCTTGGCTTGTGAGTACAGGTTTGCTGTCGGCCGGATACACTCTTTCGATTGTTCTCATCCTATCACCCCTTTTCACCACGTTAGCAACCTACTATGCGGGATGTATAAACTGTGGGTAAAAGAGTTCACTATTTTGAATGTGAAGCGGCACTGTTACATTTGGTTTGACGATCTGTCTTACAAAAACAGGCTGCCAACAAATGAATGTTAGCAGCCCTGAATTTTTCTTACTTTTATCCTGAAGGCAGATGAACCATCACCGTCGTACCTTCACCCACCTGACTATTGATTTCGACATTTCCCTGATGCAGTGTCACTATTTTCTTGACGATCGCAAGACCCAGACCATTACCGCTAATGCTGCGGTTTCGCGATAGGTCTGTTTTATAAAATCGATCAAACACATAATCCAGCTGCTCTTGCGCTATTCCAATGCCCGTATCCGTAATGGTGAAGAGAATTTCATTCGTTAACTGGTCCGTGCGTATATGAATATGCCCACCTGCAGGCGTAAACTTCATGCTGTTCCCCAGCAGATTCATCCAAACCTGGTTTAGCTGGTCCCGATCCGCTGTAACTTGAATCGTATCTGTAAGTTCCAGATGAACCTGAATATTTTTGGCGGACCACTGCGGCTCGCAGGTCACGATAATTTGCCGAATCTGCTCATCAAGATGATACGTGGTGGCTTCGAATGGATGATGATCCGAGTCCAGCGATGCAAGCTCCAGCAGATTGTCGCTAAGTCTGGATAGCCGTCCACTCTCCGTAATGATAATATCGAGGTAATAATTACGGTCAGCCTCCGCGACCAGGCTACTGTTTTTCATCGCCATGGCAAAACCGGAAATGGATGTGAGCGGGGTTTGAATTTCATGAGATACACTGGAAACAAAATCCTGTCTCATCTGTTCCAGCTGTTTAAGCTCACTCGCCATTTCATTAAAACTGTGCGTCAAAGCTCCTATTTCATCCACACGTTTCGTTTGGATTTCCACGTCAAAATCACCCTTCGCCAGCCGCTTGGTTGCCCGTGTCAATACCTGGATCGGTTTCACCAAGTACCTTGCAGCAATAAGAATACAGAGGCTTCCGATCAACAGTGCGAGTAATAATATCAGGAAGACCATCCGATTAATGATATTTTCGTTCTGCGGGGAATATTGCATAAACACGGCGTGTGACTCCCCCTGGAATGGAAAAGGAATGCCGATAAAGGTCTGATCCACCTCAGCCGGAGATCGATAGACATGGCCCTGCAGCACCATTTGAACCACCTCTGGTGCAATATGAACCGTATCCGTATTGTCCAGATCATAGTACGTTGCGTTGCCGGAAGCGTCATATAGATGAATGGGATAGGTGGATACCTTCACCATACTTTTGATGAAAGCATCCCTGTCCTCAGGTTGCGTTTGCTCATAGAGATGTATCATCTCCTCCCCTGCTGCAATCATATCGTTCTGTCCGATATGATTAACTTCTTTTTTGAACAGGAAGAGCCCCAGGAAGAAAGAGGTCAGCAGGCTGAAGATGATGACGACCAAAAACGTGCAAATAATCCGAACATATAAGGTTTTGATCATGTGATGACTAACCGGTAACCCAGACTGCGGGCTGTTTCAATTTGAAAATGGTGTGCATCGCCAGCGAATTTTTCCCTTAATCGCTTAATGTGAACATCAACCGTCCGGTCATCCCCTTCATAATCGCTCCCCCAGATCTTCGTAATTAACTGTTCCCGGGTAAAAATCTGCCCTGGCTGGTTCGCCAGCATGAACAGCAATTCGAATTCCTTTAAAGGCAGATTGAGCGTGTCCTCTCCCCGGATCACTTGAAAACTGCGGCGATTTAGCACAATGCCACCTAGCTGTATGGTTTGGGAGGAGACAATCAGATACCTTTTCAGCAAGGCTTTGACTCTCATCACAAGCTCCAGCGGATCAAAGGGCTTCGTCAAATAATCGTCCGTCCCAAGCTGGAAACCCTTCACTTTCTGAGCCGACTCCCCCTTCACTGTAACCATTAAGAGCGGCATATTCAGATCCATGCGCCGGATCTCCCTGCATAGTTCCCAACCATCCAATCGTGGCATCATAATATCGAGAATGACCAGATCAATTTGGGATTTCTCAACAATCTCCAGTGCTTCCGCACCGTCTTTAGCCACCACGATCTCAAATCCCTCATTCCGCAAAAACAAGGTAATTAGCTCCCGAATATGCACATCGTCATCCACGACAAGGATTTGGGTCATATAAAATGCAGGCCTCCAATATCTTTCTTCTCCTCTTCCACACTGGGTGGAGGGTTCAACCAAAATGCCAGCCTAACAGATTCCAATGATAGAAAAATAAACACAAGGTTACTGCTGCTAGGGATACGAGAGTATAGTTCGCACGCTTCGGTAACGTCCAATAGCTGTTCTTCCATGCCAGAATGTTCATTGTTACAAGCGCCACACTCCATCCCACCAGAATAAGAGGCATGAACAGATAAAGACGCAAAGATAGTGGAATGTGGCTGAGTCGATCGATCAGATCCATGTTCATCACCAGAAGTGTTGCGCCCAAGGTCACCAATGACCACACAGAAGTAGCTGCCGACATCCGGACTCCCCATTTCTGCACCCTTGGCATCTCTTTGTTTTCGCGTCTGTGATAAATCGCTCCCAGCAATACGGTGAAGAACAGAACGGCCGAAATACCGAGCAATGGGAGCCAGAACTTCGATTGATTCATCAATGGGGCAGGTTCCAGAGGCATTGGATTCAACATATCCAGAAACAGATACGTGACCTTGCCCTCTGCATCGGTGCGGAACCCCATCTGATGTGTGCCTCCGACCTCCTGAAATAAATTCACGCCAATCGGAGTGTATACCTGCTGATCTGCACCACTTCCAATAAAGAGCCGGTTATCCGAAACCTCAATATTGATCTGAGTCAGAAAACTGAAAAACGTATCGATCTTCGTGTGATTACGACGTGTAAATTGATAGGAACCTGCATATTTCTCCAGAGGCTCCCCCAATTCAATAGAGGTTGCAGCAGGCTGCTTAGCCGTCTGGGCAGGATAGTAACGATCAAAAAAGGCTTGCGCCAACCCTCCCGCTGCCGTTCCACCTTCCCCTCCACTATAGGAAACAAAAATACCCATTTGTTTGTCCGGTACAAGATAAAGATCTGTATTAAACAGCTCGTCGGCCCCTGCATGAGAGATCACACGCAATCCATTCATATTCAACTCGTAAAAGCCCAGATCCATGGCGGGTAAACGTTCGTCAAACTGGAATGCCGGGGAATGCATAAGCCTGGCGGTTTCCGGCTTGAGAATTTGCTTATCCTCATATCGCCCGTCCTGTAAATGAGCAATCATGAAATGAGTCATATCGTTCGCCGAGACACTACCTGATCCCGCAGGCCGGAAGCCTCCCTCAAACGTTGGCCGCTTAGTTATAAACTCGCCATTGGCTCGGGCGTATCCTAGCACCGCATAAGGCTCCAAAGACGCTGGAACAGGCTCCTCTACCGTAGCATAATTCATGCCCAGCGGATCAAATATATTTTTCTGTATATAGTCATTATAGGCGACACCACTGACTTCTTCGACGATAAGTCCCGCGAGTGAGGCACCATAATTGGAATACGCCAGCATCTCGCCTGGAGGCTTAACCCGTGCAGGCATATGCTTCGCCATGGTTTCAGCAATAGAGACGGGGAGTTTCTCCGGATCGGTAGTGATCTGATAACCTACACCGCCTTCCTCGAAGCCTGCGGTATGGGTCATGAGATGGCGTAACGTAATCGGCTCCGCATAGGTTTTCGGTATTTTCACCGTTTTTAGATAGGTGTTGACGTCTGTATCGAGATCAAGCTTTCCCTCCTCGACCAATTGCATCACAGCGGTCCATGTGAACAACTTTGTTGTCGAAGCGATACGAAACAAGCTGGTTTGAGGATCAACGGGTTTATTTTTTCCGATGTCGGAATGTCCGTACCCTTTGGAGAGCAGAATCTTTCCATCCTTTACAATCGAAATGACTGCGCCCGGAATTTGTAAGGAGTTCATTTGTACATCCATCATTCCATCAATGAACGCTGTTAGCTGATCTTTGTCATCCAGGTTCGCACCAGCTCTCTGATCCAATTTACCGGAATTCAATCCGGGAGCAGATACCGCAACCGCTACGGGTGACATTGTCCCTAACCCCATTGTTCCTAATGTAATGCATAACAACACCAGTACCATTATTTTGCCAAAAATCTTCCTTATCGACGATGACATAATCAACCTCCACCACTCCGCATATTTTTTAATAACGTTTCCTCTTGCTTTCTTTCGAGAGCATATCAAGAACGTATGAACGGAGCGTGAACCTTTTTGTAATTCTTTGCCAAAGAGGATTAGCTTCAGTAAGATAGAGGAAGATTGAATTAGAAAAGGAGAATGGGAATGCCAGACTTGTTACTAGTCTTATTTTTGTTTAATTTATCTTTATTTCTTCTGCACGAAATGGATGCCATTAGACGATCCGAATGGAAATTGTTTATCGTGCTGAAAGACATGGAAGATGAGAAGGCCTATAAATTCTTCACATTCGTTCACCTGCCACTTTACACCGTCGTCCTCGCCCTGCTTTTCAGCTCTTACCAGACGATTACGTTCTGGGTACTGGATATATTTTTCATCATTCATGCGGTACTGCACCTATTTTTCGAGAAGCACCCTCGTAATGAATTTAAGAATACATATTCCAGATCATTTATTTACCCCATGGGGATAATAGGGGCCATTCATTTGTTAGCTTTATTAATGTAATTGCATCAGATTGTATATCAAGAAATAAGAAATTTTATGACCGCCGTGAAAATCACGGCATTCGCTGCCTGCGAGGAAATCCATAAACTTCTAGGGGATGCCATTTTTAAAGAACAGATGGCCTCTGGACGATGGTGCGCAGAACATTTTGAAATAGTCCCGTTAAACTCGGTGAGGTACACCAAATTAAGCGCTGTGTAAGCATATGCATTTATAGTAGACTGGGGAAAAAAGGTTCAATCATTCGGGAGGTTTGCTTATGCAAGAGCAACATGCAGCACGAGTCGAACTATTCGTTTCCAACAATCAGATCATCAAAAAATCATTCAAGTGGCAAAATGTGATGATGCACCGTCTGGCGGCCCTGCTATATGCAGCGGAAAATAAACAAGCCGATGGTGATGCCATCCGTCAAAGCCATGAATTGATCAAGCAAAACACGAATCTCTTTTCGGTCTTTCGGGGAAATTCGGCGATTAGCATCGCCACCATGCTCTCGCTTACGACAGAACAGGAAACAAAACTGGCAGATACCCTTCTGATCTATGATCTGATGAAAAAGAATAAATTTCGCACATCTGATTATCTGGTCATTGCGGCCTATCAGATTGCGGCTCACGCGAAGCCGGACCAGTTCGAGCATAGGGTGGAACGAACCAAAACATTTTACGATCACATGAAAGCCCAGCACCGCTTTCTTACTGGACAGGACGATTATATTTTCGCTGCCATGCTGGCCCTTTCCGATCTTAACGTGGAATCCGGTGTAACTCGTATGGAGCACCTCTATACTGAACTCAAACCTGAGTTCTCGCCGGGGAATAGCGTGCAGGCATTAACGCAGGTGCTGGTCTTAGGAGATGACAATCCGGACGCGGGCGCTCGTGTACTCGCATTAAACGAAGCATTCCGCAGGCGAGATATACGAATGGACAAAATGTACACTCTGCCCTCCCTGGGGATACTCTCCCTGCTGCCTGCTGACCGAGATACGCTAGTATCACAAGTTGAGGAAACGTATTAATTGTTGCGTACACAGAAAGGCTTTGGTGCCTGGTCGATTAACAAACAGGAATTGCTGCTGCTCTCGTCTTCGCTGGTGGCAGTGCAATATGTGGAGGATCTGCGAAACGGCGTTCTGACCACAGCTATCTCCGCTAGCATCACCAACATTATCATTGCCCAACAGGCGGCCATGGCCGCTGCTGCAACATCCGCTGCCGTCGTTGCTTCGTCCTCATCGAGCTAGAGGTCTTGAAGTATTCATACAAAATAAAAAGGCCCTCTGGTACCCTCCAGAAGGCCTTCTTCATTTGAATACAGCGTTGCTGTTAGTTACTACTCCCCCACGATACCCGTGCCACGAAACTCCTCAATGAAACTATTCAGCCAATCCGAACCATAATCCAGTGCTCCCATATCACTCTCAATAAAAGCAACATCCAGACCCATAACCCAAAATCTGCGAACGATAATGAATAGATCTACGGCCTTTTCATCTTGTGTAGAGAAGCTTCGAATGGAACGATAGCCCTTCAAGAGCGCATTCCATAATACTTCTCTCTGCTCACCAGACTGTCTCTTCCGAGCCTTCACCTGTGCCAGGTCGTAGGCACGCCAGCCTTTAGCTGCCCACTCAAAGTCATAATGGATAAACTGACTGTCCTGTTGAAAAGCGTTATTGTTTCCATGCATATCACCATGACACAGCCCTGTATCCAGACCTTGTTTGGTAGCGACGACGATGCGTTCTTTTAACTCTCTGGCAAACGTATGTAGAAATGATGATGCTTCATTTTTCTCACCGATGTAGTTAATGATTCGTTCAAGAGGCTCGTCAATTAGAAACTTCGTATCCAACTCATATCGTGGCAGCTCTGCAACCGCCTGATCCATAGCCTTATGCAATTCAGCCGCAGATTGACCAAATTTGTAACATGACTCTTCATCCTCAAGATTATTCTCCGTCCCCTCGATGTAGCGAAACATTACGGCCATTCGTCTGCCTTCTGCGGCATCCAGTACGGTATATCCGCTGCGATCTTTCTTCTCGATGTACTCTCCAATATCGGTATGTACTGCTGAACCTAGAATGCCCTTTAATTGAGATAACAGGGATAGTTCGTAACGTACATCGTTTTCCGTAATTTCAGTACGGTAGACACGAAGAATATACATGCCAGTGGATGTACGTACCCGGTAGGTGTCGTTTAACCCCCTCAGCCAAAACAAACATTCTTCCCAAGTACCGATATCATACTGATCCCTCAATGCAAACTCCAGATATTTAGGGTTGAGCACTGAACGCAAAGCAGTCGGTTGATTAAACATATGTATGCTCCTTATGTTTGGTATGATCTTTACTCTAGTTACAGAATAAATAATTCTTTCATCTATCAACCTATAACATAGTATATTTTTCATTTATTTTCCAGAATGTATTTTTATTAAAAGAATAGTCCCTTTCCCCCTGACGTTCCGTCCCTATTCAGCGGATTATACAGGGCTATTTGCCTTGATTCGTATCCCCGGCTCCAGCACACCTTTACGCTCAGGAAGAGCCCCTGCGCTCGACAATGTGGCACATTCACGAAAGGCAAAATGTTTACATCCCAAGCATTTCTGATGATCCAGATGTAATAAAGCATAATCGATGGCCTCTCCTGTATGCTCAAACATATGGTCAGGAGCTATTCGTTCAGCCAAACCCGTTCTTTTCAGCATGTCCATCGGCTGGGCCTGGATTCCAGAAAATAGAACTATTCCGTTTGATCGCTCAAAATGTTTCAATATACTGGCCAAATTGGATTCACCTGTGGTGTCGATAAAGGGGACTTTACTCATGCGCAACAGTAAAATGCCTGGCCGCCGATGAATTGAATCCATGACCGATTTCTCAAACGTGTCCGCTGCTCCAAAAAATAATGGACCTTCAATCGTATACATGCTCATTTGAGGACAGTCATGACCGTCATGGACCATGTGAGCCATTACTTTTTCGTGCTTATGATCGGGATCAGGCAGCACTTTGGCAACCTTCAACATCTCACTCATACGCTTCACAAATAACAGAACAGCCAGAATCAATCCAACCTCTACAGCCGTTGTTAAACTTGTGAATACAGTTAGCAAAAAGGTGATGAGTAACACGAGCGAATCACTTGTTCTCGTTTTTAACACATGTATGAACGATCTCCGTTCACTCATATTCCAGGCAACCATCATCAGGACTGGAGCCATACTGGCAAGTGGAATATGCGAAGCATACGGTGCGAATAGAACAAGTACCAGCAGGACCACTACGCCATGAATAACCCCCGACAATGGTGATACAGCCCCGGATTTAATATTCGTAGCCGTACGCGCAATCGCCCCTGTTGCAGGAATACCCCCAAATAGTGGTGTCACCATATTAGCAATCCCCTGTCCAATCAGCTCCCGATTGCTGTTATGACGACTTCCAGTCATGCCATCGGCAACAACAGCAGACAGCAACGATTCGATTCCGCCCAACATGGCGATAACAAAGGCCGGTTGTAGCAAGTTCACGATTCGCTCCCAAGTGATCACCGGCACATGAAACTGAGGCAAGGAGCTTGGTATGGCGCCAAAGGACGATCCAATCGTAGCAACCTGGCCTTCAAAAAAGAACGCTGCGACTACCGTCGATAGTACCAGCCCGACCAGTGATGCAGGCACCTTTGGTGCAAATCTCGGCACAAGCAGAATTACAGCCAGACAACTGCCTGCTGTCAGCAAGCTGTATATATTAACGGTTGAGATATGCATCCCAATCTCCATCATGTTGGACCAAAAATCTTCATGTTTCTCAATCCCGCTCAGTCCCAGAAAGTTAGCAATCTGCCCACTGAAAATAATGACGGCGATACCAGCGGTAAAACCAATGGTTACTGGCCGAGGTATAAATTTGATTAACACACCGAGCTTCAACAGCCCCATTAGTACCAGCATTATTCCGGCCATAATCCCGGCAATCAATAAATTTTCATATCCGTACTGCATCACGATCGCGAAGAGAATCGGAATAAATGCGCCTGTCGGCCCGCCAATCTGGAACTTGGAACCACCCAGCAAGGAAATGAGAATCCCTGCAATAATTGTCGTGTACAAGCCATACTCCGGCTTAACTCCGGAAGCGATGGCAAATGCCATTCCCAGCGGAATTGCAATAATGCCCACAATCAACCCTGATAACAAATCCTTGCGAAAAGCGGATGCATTGTATCCTGCAAATCTCCCCATCCATTTCATCTATTTCAACCTTCTTTTCTTTATATATTTGAATATTTGAATATAATAAAAAGACTACTCCCAAGGACGGCCCCTGTCAATCGTAATGCTCACTTTTGCCGACCAGATCATAACGCAAAAAACAAGAAGTTCCCTGCACTTGCCTCCCGGTTCCCCTTGTTTATTGTGTTTAAGTATCTTTTCGTATGTCTTCAAGCATCGAAATGGCGTCGACCAAATGATTATCAAAAATCTGCTTGGTGACTGTCAGCAGGTCCTTGATTAGAGGGTCACGAAGTGAGTAGATAACCGTGGTTCCTTCCTTGATTCCCTGGACAACGTTTTTACTGCGTAACACAGCCAACTGTTGTGAAACGGCGGAGCCTTCTGATCCGAGAATACTTTGCAACTCATTGACGTTTTTCGCCCCATCACTAAGCAACTCCAGAATTTGTATCCTCATCGGGTGCGCCAGTGCTTTGAAAAAATCAGCTTTGAACTGTTGAATGCTTTGATTCATACGTAATGCCCCTTTATTCAAACTTTTGAATGTATGAATATAATATCACACATAAGTCAACAAGAGCAGCAAGCCAACACGATGAGCAAGTGTCATTTCCCTGTCTTGACCTTGAAGTATACTTCAGACTTTATACTGTGGATGTCATACTTTATGGATGAGAGGCGGCGTAGAGATGAGTTTGAATAAATATAACAAAAAACGCTTTATAAAGAGCTATCTAATAGAAAAATACATTGGAGATTTAGATACCAAGAAGAATTTATCTACACGAGAAAATACCCTGAAGCATCTGGAGCACATGGGTGTTAAGAATACTAAGCCTTATCGGTTGGGTAAGGTTAAATTAATCTCCTCAGTAATCGAACGTACTTTTGAGGACATGCAGGTGTTTACTTTGAATGACCAGATGTCTGCTGACCAAAAAATGATTCTATATATCAACAAAAATACCCCATAGAGAGACTTTTTTAAAGTGTCTACTCTATAGGGTACAGTTTACAGTTACCTGGTCTCTTTTTTATCATCATAAATACAAAGCTGACTAAAAATAAAGCAAGATTAATCCAAATATACTTGAAAACCCCTTCACCGGAAGAGATATAAAGGCTTAATGGTAAAGACCAAATCACAAAAATCATAAATAATAAAATTCTTTGAGTTAAAGAAGCATAAATCACACCACAGGATGGAATAAGCAAACCAAAAACCAAAATAACGGTTGAAATTCCATTTGAATTAGGATCAATACTAACAAAAATAAAAGCAAGAATACCAATCAGACCACCGACAATACTCAATACTTTTTCCATAAACATACCACCTCACAAAAATAATGAAAAACTGGTTTACTTCATTCTATAGGTTTTTTCTGTTTAGGTCATTTTTTAAAAATGATGACTATAGCTTGCTCCCAAGCAGGAGACCTAATAGTCCCCTGAAGAAGACAGCCAAAAGAACACTTTATCTTCTGATGCTCATCTATTTTAGATACCCTACCCTCCATTCTCTTTATTGTTTGTCTCTTTTTGAGTAATAGAATATATTAATTGATGATGTACTTAGCTGCATTAGCTGGTGTGAATAAGCGATAACGGTCTTATTTTGAAGAGATGGTGAAGTCCAACATAATGATTTAAAAATATGACACCGTAGTCAGTCCTAGAAGTGCTTACGATATGATGTACTAACTGATTGCGACCTCAGTCTTATCTTACAGCGGTAATCCTCGATTACATAGGTTACAACAGTCGGACACATTCTAAAACTTAGGTCATGTCTTTTCTTTAAATTTTTAGAATTCTCATCCATCTATATAATATCAATCGAACCTTCTTCTGTTCTTCAATAGCCTTCTCTAAAGCATATCCAAGCACCAAACTCAAGGTGATGTATTCGTGGGGACTCTTCGCATCGATGTGGCTGGATATTCTTCTCATCTGCCCTTCTGTCATTTCACCCAGGTTACTTTTGATCAGTTGAGCCATAATCCACCAACCCCCGTTATTCCTAACCCCATCAATCCCCTACTTAAGGTAATCATTCCCTTCTGTCATTTCAGATAAATCATTGTATAATACGCACCTCACTTATCGATCAAGTCGGAAATAAAGGCCTTTGTGGAGAGATGATCTCTCAGCAAAGGCCTTTTGTATGTACTACCCAAGTGTGGAATAACTGGATAATCGTTGGAATTTATCCTTGTTCAGCGAATGTGCGTCCTTTACAATAACTTTATAAATTCCCGTATATCGATTTCTTCATTCAACAATATCCATATATGGTATAGAACTTCCTTGATTACGATATAAGCTCTTACTTGAGTTTATATAAAAAAATGATACAGGAGGCTATCTAATGTTCAGATTCATTTTACCGTCTTCCAAGCTAGTATTGATTTGCTGTCTGCTGGTGCTTTCAACGGTAAGCATGCTGTTCAACAGTCCAAAGGCGTTATCACATGGCTACGTAGAAGGGCCGGCAAGCCGCGCTGCACTGTGTGCTTCGGGAGTCAATCAGGATTGCGGCAGTATCGTGTATGAGCCCCAAAGTCTTGAAGCGCCTAAGGGCTTCCCTGGTGCTGGACCTACGGACGGCCATATTGCAAGCGCTAACGGTGTGTTCCCTAAGCTCGATGAGCAATCCGCTACGCGTTGGTCAAAAGTGAATATGTCTAGTGGCAGTAATACGTTTACTTGGAAGCTAACAGCTAACCATTCAACAGCAAGCTGGAAATATTATATTACGAAAACGAACTGGAATCCGAATGCACCTCTATCCCGTGATTCGTTTGACCTGACACCGTTCTGTTCCGTTGCCTATGACGGAAAGCAACCTCCGTTTAGTTACACCAACTCTTGCAACGTACCCGAACGTAGTGGTTATCATGTGATTCTAGCTGTCTGGGAGGTTGCGGATACTCCCAACGCCTTTTATAATGTCATCGACGTGAACTTCTCCGGGACGAATCCGGTTGATAATGTAGCTCCAACACCTCCAGCTTCCCTTGTGTCGACTGCAATTGCAGCTACGAGCACATCCTTATCCTGGAAGGCTTCCACAGATAATGTAGGGGTAACAGGGTATAAAATTTACAATGGGACTACCTTGGTAGGGAATGTGTCCGGCACAACTACAAGTTATACAGTAACGGGGCTGACAGCAAATACAGCCTACACCTTCACTGTCAAAGCAGTCGACGCAGCAGGCAACGAATCTGCAGCCAGTAATTCTGTAAGCGTTACCACAACTGCGCCTCCTGCTAATGACACTACCGCACCGACATCTCCAGGCGGGCTGCATGTGATGGGAACACCGACCGCATCCAGCATCCAGCTGATGTGGACGGCATCCACGGATAATGTAGCAGTGACAGGGTATAAAATTTACAACGGCTCTACTTTAGTTACAACGACATCCGGGACGGCAACTTCCTATACAGTAACCAATCTTGAAGCGAACACGACCTACAACTTTTCGGTTTATGCTGTTGACGCGGCAGGCAACCAATCAGCTGCAAGCACGGTCAGCGGTAAAACAGCCGCAGCTTCAACTGCACCTGCATGGGCAACCAATACCCAGTACACAGTGGGTACCATCGTCAGCTACAATGGTTTGACGTATAAATGCCTCCTTACACATAAGTCTCAAGTGGATTGGATCCCTTCGGCAACACCAACCCTCTGGCAATTGCAATAACGGGATTGACTGAGGATTAGATATAAAGGATTCCATACAGATCCAGATTTACAGCCACGCCGGTCCATTTCATGGGATCGGCTTTTTTTACACCATGCAAAATAAGACGCTTCCGGAAGGATTCCCGAAACGTCTTATTACTTACTTTTTACGTTCCCATACCGAATTTATCAAGCCAATATGGGCAATCCTGGTATCATATGGCCTCATCGCTAACCACATACGTCCATTTCCATGAACGACTGACTGACTTAACGCTGAAATGGCGATCACGTTATAATTCCAAGAGCATTTCATACTGGCCAACATGATACGCAAAGCCTGATTTGACCAGGAAATCTTCCATTGGTTTCAGATGAGATTCCACATTGAGGACACTGATTCCAGGAGATTCTGTGCGTTGGACCATCTCTGTCAGGATGCTGCTTGCAATACCTTTGCCCCGGTAATTTTGGCTTACTCCGAGCTGTGGAATATCACCTGTTTTTTTATCTATAATGCCATAGCCAACAATGCTATGATCCTGTCGTGCAACCACATAGATAAAAGCTTCCGGCACAGCGTAGATGGAATCAATTGAATTTTGCCAGGAGGGCTCCACATCCCAAAATTCCTTGAACTGCTCCAGATCGACTCTCTCCACACATTCCACCGTGCAGGTCGTTTGCGGTATGAATTTATCTTTTTGCAACTGAAAACATGAAAATTCCCTTTGAATTTTCATGTTTTGTTTACTGTAAAGCTGAACTGCAGATTCGTTGGATTGGATGACTTCCAACAAATATTGCTCTACATTTTTTTCTTTTAGCAGCATTTTTATATTCAAGAGCAGATCACTTGTTATGCCCTGCCGTCTGTATTCTTTTACAACACCTGTCCCCATGTCGTATGCAGTCGCCTTTCCATTCCAGTTTCGAAGTCCATTGATAACAAATCCGACCATTCTCTCATCCTTAAAGGCCCCCATAGATATTCCGGGATGATAACCTCTTCGTTGGAGCATTTGTTGAAACTTCCAAAAAGGCAAATCCATTTTAACCTGGTAATCGGAAAACGCATCCACAAACACTTGGTGAAGTGTTTCCATGCTTATCTTGTCCAACATTTTATAAGTGTACATTAGGACATTCTCTCCTTTGAAAAGATGAAAGCAATAACATATTAGGGATCATGATCTCCTGCCCTTATTTAAATATCCTACTAAATAATGTTAACACTATACAGTAAGATCCGCACTATAAACGTCATAGAATAAGAACAACCGAGCAAAAGTTAGAAATAAAATCGTGATTTCGATCAGATTATTCAGTTAGTGGAAAATGTTCAAATGGTTTGCTTTATAAAATGTTCATGAGTAAAATTCCTTTTAACTAAAATAGACCGCTCCCTGGTTAAGGAATACGGTCTATTGATTCATTATTCTAAGAGGATACCGATTTTGTTAAACCAATTTCGGTTATCTTGGTGTCATACGGATCTAATTCCACGGTTTGTTTTCCATACTCGGTATCGATCGTTGCGGTTTGAACTTGGTCACTGTTGTTAATGACGACCAATATTTTGCTTTCTGGATAATACGCACACTCGGTATACAAGTTATCTGTAATGTACCTCGATTCATGGAATTCATTGCCGGCAAAGCGAATCAGATTCAATAGCAACCTGGTGTTCTCCCAGCTAAATTCGAAGGAAGGCAGGTAGATCCCTTTTCCTTTACTGAAGTCAAGTGTAGACAGTGTGATCATACCATCCGTTTCATCCACTACAGCAGCTGTTCCATCGGTAAGAGCAATGTTTTTCTTAGGCGTTATGCTGGCCCCTTCAGGCACCAAACCATGCTCATCACAAGCCTCATGCGTCCATTTTCCATGAACCACCCTGGCGCCTGTATCCTCATCCACCCCAAGAACATGTGCCATCCTGAAAAAGCTGTCATACCCTTCTACCGCCGATGGCTGGTTGATGCCAATAAAGGTACCGCCTTCATATACCCATTTGGTCAGCAGGTCCACGCACTGGTGGTCATTCCAATGCGCTCCGCCGCTCCAGGCCGAACCAGCAGATCCAGCATTAATGACGACGTCAATATGTTGCAATGCGCCCTTACGGATATCTTCAAAATCAATGAACTGCACATCAACCGGTAAGCCAGACAAGGCTTCATTAATATGAATCAAGTCATGCATATACGTTTCATGGAAATGGCCGGACAAGGTCCACGATCTTAATTTACCCCAGCTATGCAGAACTGCTACCTTCGTCTTCATCTGATAGGGCTTGCCCTCAAGATGCAGCACTTTCATTTCCCTGAACTCGTTGGTAATTTTCTCGATGTAATCAACAAAATCAGGGTAAGGTTCAACCAGATGCAGATATCCACCCAATCCAATCCGGTCCATCGGCTCTCTGAGCAAAGCGCGCCTTATATTGATCCAGTACTTTTTGGCATCCAGCGTGGGATCTCCCCCCTCCTTAAAGGTAGGAAGTCCTCCTAAACCCACCGGGAATAAGTATGGATGCAGTCTTATCTCATGGGTGTCGACCTTGATGCCCGAACACATCCTTGCCTCGTAACCGGAGAACACACATTTAATCATGCCGTCGAATCCAAACTCATGAAAGCGGTCATTGTAAGGCTCCATACCAACCCAGCTGTCATCATAGAAGACATACGCCAGCTTGCCGTGGTTATGCACGATATCAATTAACTTCTTCCCAAATTCGATGACGAAATCATTGATAAATGCCATCCAGTCCAGCTTACGCTGCTCAGCCGGGATATGACTTACCTGATATTTTCCGCCATTCACAAAATCCTCCGCAGTGAGTGAATATCCATATTTTTTGGCGAACAGATCGAGCGCTCTTGAACTTACCGTAAAATCATATGAACCCCAGTCTGAAAACAGATGGCGATTACGCTCGTCGCTGCCCCAGATCCAGGCGAAATTATAAAATAATGAGGTGAACCGGACCACCGTTGTTTCCTGATGCTCCTGACACCAGTTCTCCATCCAGTTCAGCAGATATCCCTGCGTTTCCGGATAGATCGGATCAATTTGCATCAAGTGCTCTTTGTCCCAATGGTTCGTGGTGTGATTATACATCGAAATCTCTTCCCAAATCCGATAGGCCATGAAGCTTACGGTGTATTTATGCCAAGGGACGATACCAGTAATGACAACATGGCCGGATTCCCTTTCATAATTCCACTGCCCTCTTGGCACTTCCTCCCCGGTTGTCCGGTCAAAGACCTGCCAATATTTAAACGCCTCTTTGGAATCATTCACTTTGAATTGTTCAGCAAAAAAATCCTCCAGCAGATAGAACGATACATAATCTTGTACAGCTACCTTCGGATTCGTAATTAGAAAACACTGCTGCAGCTTATCTTGATTTCGGGATGCCCACTCGTTATGATCCCGAATGATACAGATGGTCGAATAAATGCCATACCCAGCGTTAATAATCTCATCGGACAACTGCGTGCCGTCACTGTCACGAATGACATCGGCTCCCCACCGTTCGGCAAGTTCCAAAGTCAGTGCCTCATAACCGGATTCCCCAGGTAAAGTAAAGGAGCCTTTTGTTGGTTTGGACAACGTGGTTCCCTCCCTATTTCAACATGTCGGATAGAAAAGCTAATGCCAAGCCCTGACCCCAGCCCTGAATCCAGTCTTTTGGAATATTGCGATACCCCTCCCGATCCTTCATCACCGCTGTACCGCCCGATACACCAAGCACGCGTCCATCTTCACTAATGTTGTTCAGGATACCTTCCAGTGCCTTTTGCACATATTTGGTATGCAATGGATTGCCGTTATTGATCATGGCTGCTGCAATACCAGCGGAAGCAGACACCTCTTCATAAGAATCTTCGTCATCCAAAACCGTACGCCACAAGCCATTCTCGGTCTGGACGAGCTTTAGAGCCGCCAGTTGATCCCGCA
Source organism: Paenibacillus sp. UMB7766-LJ446 (assembly GCF_030226665.1). Taxonomy (NCBI): domain Bacteria; kingdom Bacillati; phylum Bacillota; class Bacilli; order Caryophanales; family Paenibacillaceae; genus Paenibacillus; species Paenibacillus sp. UMB7766-LJ446. The sequence continues at coordinate 113,831 of NZ_JASOYM010000014.1, read as the reverse complement.
GTGAACATTCCACGTCCATGCACTGTGGATATAGATACCAGTCCTTCAATTGTGGTTTTACTTGTGACATGGTGTAGGCGCCCCAAGCGTTCGCTCTTCCCCAATATAATCCGGACATGTGGTCCTTGTTGACGTTATTGTAGCCGTGGTACCAAAAACCGCTGCTTGGATCCTGCAGGTATTTGATATGCCAGTAATATTGATTCAGAGCATCCTGGATCATTTCCTGATCCTTTATTTTGCTTCCTACACGGAGCAGGAAAAATGCCGCCATAAACAAGGTATCCGCCCATGCCTGCTCGGGAAAATCATTGGAAATAGACACGGTATGCTGCAGCACGTTATCTCCGAATCGAAGTGCATGATTTTGAAGATAATCCACCTTGCTCATTACAATATCCCAATATTTCTGGTTCCCTGTTTCTTCATATAAAGTAATCAGCATATGGCCCATCGCACATGTATTTACTGTCCAGTCCGGTAAGCCTAGCTCAATGTATTCATCCGCCCATTGGACAAGCCTGTCCAAATATTCCTGATTGCCTGTCGTTTGATAAGCTCTGGTTACACCATAGTACGCCACACCGCAAGGCCAATCCCACGTCAAATCCATGGCCAGTGTTTTTTGGGTAACGTTATCAATTACGTTTAAAATTTCTTCCCTGTCATATTTCACTTGCAGCATAGTGATTCCCCTCTCATAGCGCACACGCCCCCAAATGCGCTTGAGAGCTGTCCGTCTTCGGTTTGAAAACGCTTTACTTTTTCCATTGTACGCAGTAAAATAGTGTCAATCTAAGCATATTCGCAACAAAACTGCGCAATTTCAATCATTTATGAATGGGAGTTATCGAATGTGCCCAGAAAAAAGCAGCCCATTATTGAATATCGCCACTACAGCTTGCCGATCCACTTTCCTATTCTGCTGTTAAGCGGTGAACGCTGGAAGATCTCCGATATCAAAAGTGAACATCTCCATTTCCATAACCATCTGGAGATTGGCATTTGCCATTCAGATAGCGGCATTATGGAGATCAAAGGTGAATCTGTACCTTTTAAAGCCGGTGATGTGACCTTTATCCCTAGATATCTTCCTCATACAACATATAGTTCACCCAACGAAGCCAGTCTTTGGTCTTATCTCTTTTTCTCGCCAGAGGATCTCTTTCAACATTCGTTTAAGAGCAATGCCTGCAGTAACTTCGAACCCAATTTGTGGGCAATTAAGGGACTGAACTGCATTTTAAACAGGGAGGAACATCCGAGGATTTATACCCTTGCGACATCGGTCGTAGAGGAATTGAAGCAGAAGAAACCTTTGTATCAGGAAAGTGCCTATGGCTTATTGTTATCCCTTTATATCGAACTTCTGCGAATCCATTCCCAAAGTGAAACCTTTGAAGATCAAGAAACACAGCCTAATCTAAAAGGTGATTTTGTCATTTCTCCAGTTCTGGAGTATATCACCAAAAACTATATGTCGCCCATTACCATCGATTCTCTGGCTGATCTGTGCCACCTAAGCACTACTCATTTTCGCAGAAAATTTCATGATATTATGGGAACTGCACCTCTGGATTTCCTGAATAGCACCCGGATTGAAGAAGCCTGCAAGCAATTAAAAACCACGGATGCCTCCATTCTTTCGATCTCCGAACAAGTCGGTTTTCAGTCCATCTCCAGCTTCAATCGCTGCTTTTCCAAGCTTATGGGGAAATCGCCGAAAGAATGGCGCAAAGGCGCACAGTCTGAAGTGCAGTCCGCGAAAGCATCCATATTGGAGTTTACGGGTTGGGTATGAATTCATGTACACATGACGAATCTTCTTCACAATATAGATAAAAAAACAGCGCGCACCGATTGAATATCGATGCGCACTGGCAGCATAGCTTTTTCATCTGTCTACTTGAAAGGGGTAAGACCAAGACCACCATAGGCTTGGGCTTTTATTATATAGACAGATGGTACGTACGTCCATCCGTCCATTTTGATTTTAGATTGATAACACAACAAACCAAATAAAAGCTGTTCCACGCTATCCTCATGTGGCGCGTATGGATCACATTTTGTCTAGAGTGTCTCTGTAGTGAGCGTAAACCCTTCAATCACGACATCTTCGTCCACTTCAATCATGATACACCGTCTGCCTTGATAATTCACCTGTTTCACATACCTCAGGTCTTGCGGGCTTACCGAAATCGTAGCAACCTTGGTTTCAATCTTAATGGACTTGGACGTAAATTTCGGCATCACACTGGTTGCTTTCATTTCATAATTCTTGTTATCGACGATAGTTTCAAATGCACGTTCCACTTTCTCCGACGTCAGATCCTCTACACCGCTTGCTGTCAGCACACGTTCCAGGTCTTTATAATCCAGCTTCGGAGGTTCTTCCTCATGTGACTCTTCGTTAATTTCGATGACCCGGTTGATCTCCTCGTACACATGTGCAATTGTGGCTGAGTCGAGCTGTTCACCGGCTACTTCCTTCACGATATCTTCGAAGATTGCCCGTTCCTCCAGCGCTGTCACGGATCTTTCTCCATTCAATACATTTTCAACAAAATGCGGATCCGGGAAATTCGATTTCCCTGTACAATACAAAATACGATTAACATCGGAATAGTTGTCCGTCACACTCGGGTACAGGAAACCCTGCTCTGGTGTGCTTAATTTGACAACCGGATCGACAATCACGTTGTACTTAAATTCTCTCTCCACATAATCAAACAAGAGTGTTTTCCGCTGCTTCTCCGTGGAATTCACGCTGCACAGGATGAACGGATGTGCGAATACTTCGTTCTTCTCGCTTTCTTCTGCTTCATCGTTACGGGCCTTGGTCGGCAAGTAATACTGTCCACGCACGAACGTGATCACCATATCCCGTTCATACTTGGCATCTGCCATCATTCGTTCCACCAACAGGAGCATCAGGTCCTGCCATTCTTCCGGATCTCCTGTGACCAATGCTTGGTGAAGCATCACCTGAGCCGGCTCTTCCGCCTGCTCCTGAAACTTCAACTCAAACAATTTCTGATCCAGCTCACCCGTCAGCAATTTTTTGAAATTGCCCATGTACAGCTCCTGCTTCTCTCTGTCTACCAGCTCAAACGGATGGCGCTCCCAATGATAGATCTCGTTCGTTTCTTTCGTAATATACACGTTGAGAATATCGTAAATATTCATTAGATCATGATCCATTTTAAACTGTTTGCGGATATGCGCGACTTCTTTTTTATTCATGATTCGTTAGACAACTCCTCAAGTAAATTGGCCTTACAAGTATAAACGATATAAAAAACCTTCGCTATATAAGTTCAACTAAAAGAATATTTCAACTGGCACTCCGATGACAGAACAACCTTCCGATCGCTGTTATCGTAATATGTCATCTGCGGTAACTAAACAGAAAGACGCATCAGGAATGATTCCCGTGCGTCTGTTTTCGTTTCACTGCTTATCTTTTCGATTAACTGCTGCTCGGCAACACATCTGCATTCAACAGTAGTTCACGGCTGGGAGGAATTTTCCCCGCTTCACGCAGAAACAGTAATCCCATCAAAAGTGACACTACGCCAATAATAATCAGCAATGCCCCCAACTCCTGATTGTAGGCTGCCAGCTCCCCGTTCCGAAAAGCCATTCCGCGAATCAGACGGTTAAGCCAGTTCATTGGTAATGCCCATGCGAAAATTTGAAACGGTTCTGGAAATGCCAGCGGCGTTAGTTGAATTCCCGTAGCCAAAAAGGACGGATACAATACAAAACTGGTTCGTAGACTGACTTTGGACATGTCTCTGGCAGTGTATCCAATGAACATACCCAGGAGTGACAAGGCGAAGGCATAAATAACCAGTGGGATGATAAAAAGATAAGGCTCCGCTTCAAATCGCATTCCCCCCACCTGCTTTAACAATCCATAGGATAGCAGCAGTGAAAGGGAACTCAACACAGCATAAGGTACACACCGTATCCATAGCTGGAAAGGTGACTTTCCGTTTGCAAACAGCTTCCCTTCCTGACGCAGCCGAGGCGTTATCGAGCCCGCTGCGCTTGTCGTTATCATCAATACTACAATATTCACAAAGCCAAGCACCATAAAACCAACATAACTGGAGGTTGGATTAAACAGCATCCGCTGCTGAAGGGATAACGGCGACACGATTCCTTTAGCTGTTTCGGCATCCATTCCTTTCTGGACGAGACGTGTCATGGAAAGGGTCATATTCTCTGTCTGGATAATCTCCTGAATCGCGGTCCGAATCCCGGTTAGCCCAGAGGGCATCGTGTTATCCAGCAAGATGCCGATATTCGTCGATTTCCCTTGTTGTTGACGCAATCCCAACTGATTGGGGAGCATAATAACGGCTACAGCCTGTTCATTGGCAAGCAATGTTTCCGGACTCATTCGGCTGGCATACACACTTTTGACGCTCATGTATTGTGACGCATTTATTTTGGAGATCAGCTGCCGTGAATATTCACTATGATCCTCATCTATGATAACAACTGGCGATTTGCTAATTTGATTCTGTGAAAACATCAAACCAAAAAATAGGGCTGCTATAATCGGACCAATAAAGATCAGTCGAACATACTTGCTGCCCAATACGTATTTCCACTCATCAATCAGTGATTTCATCAAGTTTCACCTCTGCTGTCATCCCCGGAAGCAAATCAGCATTCGAATCCATCGATATTCGGACCAGATACATACTTAGATCGGCTTGCCCTTTTTCGCGCGACATACGCAAGCTCGCAAACTGTGGGGCAGATGAGATGGAAGTAACAACCCCGCTCACCTGTGTTGGCTGATCCAAATACGGAAAATGAACATCAATGCTTTGATTCACTTCAAGCTTTTGAATTTCACTTTCCTGCACATAGAGATCTGTGTAATAGTTATTCTTTTGCAGAATCGCCAGCGGAACTCCTGGTTGTACTTGGTCCCCCTGCTTTATAGTAACTCGGTCGACCAATCCGTCATACGGTGCGAGTACATCCACTTCTCCTTCCTCAGCTGATTTTACTTTGATCAACACCTCTCCCTCTTTCACAGAGTCACCTGCAGATGCACCCGCCTCTATAATCGCCCCAGGACTATTTTGATAAAATAATGTCGTTTGCTCTGCCTCAAGTATGCCTTGTTTCCTGCTCTCCGCCTGACTTACCGCATCCTTTCCTTTCACAGCCAGAAGTGAACCTCCAGCAATGAGCACCAGCGCAATTCCGATATACAAACCTGCTTTTATCTTCATTCTTTTATCTCTCCCATTCTAATTCCTCGTATATATAAGTTGAACTAAAGAATATTTACACTGGACACTCCGATGACAGAACAACCTTCCGATCGCTGTTATCCCCAGATTTTTTGATTCCTTTTAAAAAGGGGTAAATCCGGGGATAAAGGCGAAGCATATGCTTCCGATGCAGCTTTCTTTCAGAAAGCTTTTAGCTCCGCTTCTTCAGGTTCTTTCTGTCCTCTCCGTTTTGTGTAAATGTTTAGTTCAATTTATATAGTTAACTTTGCTGCGCATGTTTGCTTTTCATTATCATTTTAGTGACCGCATTCTCGGCAGCTTCCATGATGACTTCGCCCAAAGTGGGATGGGGATGAATCGTCATAGCCAAGTCTTCCACGGTCGCACCCATCTCAATTGCGAGAGCAAGCTCCGATATCAGTGTGGATGCCTCCACGCCAACGATTTGTGCGCCAATAACGATTCCCGAGGTCGGATCAGCTACAATTTTTACAAATCCTTCGGTTTCTCTTAAAGCCAATGCTCTTCCGTTGATCCCAAAAGAAGATTTTCCAATAACTACTGGAATGGATTGTGCTTTCGCTTCTGTCTCACTTACTCCAACACTGGACAGCTCCGGATCGGAAAAGACGACCAGCGGAATCACCTTGTAATCCACTTTGGAGGTAAGGCCAGCAATGGCCTCTGCCGCTACTTTGGCTTCATAGGATGCCTTGTGAGCGAGTGCCGGACCGGTTGTAATATCTCCAATGGCATAGATATGGGGGATCATTGTTCTGCACTGTTCATCCGTTTCAACCAGCCCTTTGCTGGTCACTGGCAAGCCCATTCGCTCCAGTCCTAACTGGCCATCTGTATTGGGTTTCCTGCCGATCGTGACCAATACATATTCCGCAGCAACCTGGTACTGCTCCTGATTTTTCGAATAATGCAGTGTAATGGAATCGGCATTCTGCTCCACCTTTTCAGCAATCGCTCCGGTTACGATCTGGATACCATCCGCCTTCAGTTGTTTGACTACAGGGGCTGCGAGTTCCGGCTCAAATCCGGGCAATACGTGTGCTCCTCCCTCCAGAATCGTTACCTTTGTTCCAAATTTGGCATACATCTGCCCAAGCTCCACACCAATATAACCTCCGCCAATAACAACCAGGCTACTCGGCACCTCCGCCAGAGACAGTGCTTCTGTGGAAGACAAGATACGTCCTCCAACCGGAAACGCTGGCAGCTCAATCGGACGAGATCCCGTTGCCAGTATGAGGTTTTTAAAAGAAATGCTCTGCTCCTGTCCAGCTTGCTGGATCAGCGATGTATGTTCATCCACCTGACTGGCCTCTCCTTCGAGAATGGTTACACCCGCATTCTTTAACAAATAGTGGACGCCACCTGCCTGTTTATTCACAACCCCCTGTTTAAAATGCTGTGCATTCTTAAATGTCGCTGCCGCGTCAATTGGATTGAACTGTCTGAGCAACTCATAGCGATGTGATTCCGCAATTAAAGCTTTGGATGGTATGCAACCCACATGCGTACATACTCCACCAAGCTGTTTACGTTCGACAATTGCCGTCTTCATCCCCAGTTGCGCAGAACGAAGCGCTGCCACATACCCTCCTGGACCTGATCCAATAACTAACGTATCTACAGATTCAAGCTTACTCATATCCTGATACCTCCTGAATTGAAGCGATTTAAAATATGATGATCATAATATATTATAACCATCATATTTTAAGGCCGTCAACAACCGTATTTGCCCTTTTGTAAATCAACAGATATCCAGTCGCCAAATTGACAGGCTTTATTATGATAACTATAATATTTTAAAAGTATAGAAATTGAACTACACATTTACACGAGAACGGAGAGGACAGAAATAACCTGAGGAAGCGAAGCGTTCGCCTTTATCACCGGATTTTCCCTTTTGGAAAAGGGAATCAAAAAAATCTGGGGATAACAGCGATCAGAAGGTTGTTCTGTCATCGGAGTGGAAAGTGTAAATATTTTTCAGTTCAATTTCTATAGAATGATGAAGCTATGGAGTGAATGACAATGCCCTATCCCAAAGGCCATAAAATAAAAGTACGAGGTAAAATTGTGGAGAGTGCTGCGCGGGCTTTTCGCACCAATGGTATCCAGGACGTCAGTGTGCCGTTCATTATGAAGGGAGCCGGATTGACTCATGGGGGCTTCTATTCACACTTTGACAACAAGGAACAACTGGTCGCCGAAGCCTGCGAATATGCCATTAGCGATACCATCGCACTTCTTCAGAAAGTCGCGGATCAGGAAGAGCAGAACCCCAAAATCGATACAGTCATCGATTATTATCTCAGTCCCTATCATCGCGACAAAACAGAAATGAGTTGCATTTTCCCTGCCCTTTCCAGCGAAATATCCCGCTCCTCTGAAGAGGTCCGGCAGGTATTCACTCATGAACTGGAACGGATGATTGCTTTTATCTCCAATCTGGCAGATATGGATGTGTCCAAAAGTCGTGCACTATTTAGTACATTAGTCGGCTCGCTTGTTCTTGCACGCTCTGTTAGTGATCCTGAACTGAGCGACAGCTTTCTCGCGGCGGGCAGGCAGCAAGCCAAAGAAATGGTTATGAAAGGTTAGAAAACATAAAAAAAACACGTCCATAGTGGCGTGTTTTCTGTAAACTTTTGTACAAATCCTTTTACCCGACAACTATTCAAATTAGCATCTTACATATTTACGCTTGAATCCAGTACGCCCCTTTTCCACTGCCTGTTGAATATTCGCAGAGGCATGCAGCAGCTTGCTCTTTGGCTTGTCTTTGTTGACTTCAACAGGTCCTATGGCCTTGGCCGTCTCCACTGCCTGATCGTGCAGCGGTTGATAGGATGTCGCGACGGTGTACAGGAAGTTGTTCATCGAATACTTGGTGCGTTCTGGTGATTCGTGGATCGTTTGCTCTACCTGTTTAAGCATATCGTTCAGCTTACTTTCGGAAAACTCAGCATCCTTCCGGCTTCCGAGTAACCAGCAATAACAGCTCCAGCCTGCTGACATTTTCAAATCATCCCCGCTCGCAATCCACTTGTCCGAAACCGTTTGGGCAATATCCGTCTCCGACAACGTGACGGAAACGATGAAGTCAGAGATCATGTAAAAATAAGCTGCATCGATCCAACGGTCAAAATCAGCTTCCGTCATCGTTTTGGGATCGGCAATGACGCCAGCAAAGTACATGGCATCATAGTTCCCCGTAGCGTAAAGCAGCTCAGCCAAAGGTTGATCCTTTTTTATTTTCTTCGCGATTGGTTTCATCGCCCCGGTTGCTACTCCAAAAAGCGGTTCCTGTGCGCCATTGGACATATATATTTTCTTTGTTCGTTCTTTCCCGAGCGCTTCAAGCTCTTGCATAACCTCTTCCAAATTCATTGTGCAAAACTCCTTTTTCATAGGACATATATATTTCTAATTTGTCGTTTATAGGGAATAAAGCTTCCGAGATGATCCGTACAACAATTTCATTTTCATTGTATCACAGCCTGTTGTCACGCCATACATCCAGATTCCACTAAATTCACTCCCATTCCAACATATCGTTTGTACACAAATAACCACTACTCTGAAAAGCAGTGGCCCATTATTGATAGTTATTTTCCTTGTTAACATCCTTGGTTTACAGTCTTTGACGACTTTTCCATTCCCGATAACGTTCAGTAATCATCGGCTCAATGATGTGATAGTTCTCCATGGAATCTTGCACATGGTAGATTGTTGGCAATCCAGCTGCCAATACGTTAGTAAAATCAACAGCCGTGTATAGGTCTTTATGGATATCTAAGTATTCACACGTAAAGGTATCCGCTTCCTCCGACAGTTCCTTCGAGCTGAGCACACCATCCCAGTTCTTGCGATAGAACTGAGCACCTGTCATTTCATTCCGTTTCACAAGATCGATATCTGATGCATCGTTTATAGCACTTCGTTTGCCAATCATATCGTTTTTGATTAACCACGTGATGAACATGCCCGTTGGAACATAGGCTTGAGTGCTGTCCAGTTCTTTTGGAAAGTCTCCCTCATAATGCCACTTCGCTTTGTCGTACACATATATTTCTTTTTCCGGGATCTGAAACAAGACGTCTATCTGCGTCTCCACAAAACCTTTAATTCTCAGTTCATTAGCTAGTTCATTCAGTCGATCAACGGTATCCTGCTTGGTAGGATAGGGTTCGTATGTCGGATTCATCGTCTTCTTATCAGGATATAATCGGCCTTTAATGATATTAAGAATGCATACCTCTGTTGCTTCCGTAATGATGAAATGTCGATAATCCGTAAACTTCTTTCCTGGTTTGATCAATACAAGCTCGATCTTTTCCATCTTCTCACCTCACTAATAATGCTAACAATTCCACATATGTCGGGTGATTAGCATCCACCTCTATGATATCAAAATTTTGAAAGACTAACATGAGTTACTCTATACAACTCATTCTAATGCGAGATTTATCCATTACGATTTGAGAAGAGCCACAACGTTGAGCAAGAAAGTACGATATATTGGGACAAAACCGCTGTATAAAAAAATAGAGATGCCTCGCAGGTCCATTGCTGGCGCTACGAGTCATCCCTTTTAGTTCAAGATGCTGCTATTCGAAATTTAGTTTTCCCAGTACTGCTTGGCAATCTTTTGGCCTTGATCGATCTTTGCCCATTGTTCGGCTTCGCTTAGTTCGTTACCACCATCGCAGGATGCAAAACCGCATTGATGGGACAATAACAGGCGATCCTTATCGATGATTTTGGATGCTTCGTCCAACAAACGTACGACACGTGCTTCATCATCAAGTGTACTTGTTTTGGACGATAACAAACCGAGTACAATCTCCGTTTCCGGTCTGTCCTTGAAAACTTCCAATGCTTCGATAGAACCCGCGCGATCATCATCCCATTCCAGGAAGAAGCGATCATATTTCAACTGCTTCAGAAACAGATTAGCGATTTTCGCGTAAGATCCGCCGCCCATGTTGCGGGAATCATAGTTTCCGCGGCAATTGTGTGTCCACATTTTTAAGCCCAGGCTATGACCGATGTCAATCACAGTATTGTTAATATCAATAAATTCTGTAGCGAGACCTTGTACTTCTTCTTGATTAATATGCTCCCCTGTAAATGGAGAGTTCGGGTTGTCGTCTGCAAAAAGCTCCCACAGGCAATCATCAAATTGCAGGATTTTACCGCCTACCGCAGCGAATTCTTCCACAAATTCCTTATATGCCTTCACAAGACCCGCTTTGAGATCCTGAATGTTCTGATAAACAGCATCCGTGCCGCCAATATTATCCGACCAGGAAAGTTCACCGAAGATATGGGATGGTGATGGTACGCAAAGTTTCGTTTGCTGGTCACCAGCCGTGTCTTGCAACTGTTTGAACAGTTGAATGAAATGATGATTCTTTCCGCTCAGTTCGCCCGTAATACGCAAGCCGATATCTTTGCGTGTTTCATATTTTGAAGATCCATCCACATCACGGAAAAAATAGCCATGGTCTGCAATATAACGCTCAACTCCACCAAAGCCCCACACAAAATCCAGATGCCACATCGATTTGGAGAACTCGCCATCTGTAATGATCGACAGGTCATGCTCGATCTCCTTCTTCACAACCTGTTGGATTGCCTCCGTCTCGCATTTCTCATAACCTTCGAAGCTTTCATAGAATGGATATTGGATATCATCACGATGTTCAATTTGCGTTTTATATGTCAGCAGCTCATCGGGCCGCAACAAACTCCCTACGATCTGGAACTTATCAGTCATGTAAAAAACCCCCTCGTTGTATACGATTATCATATCACGCCAAGCGAGGTTAGAAGAGATACTTAAAAACCATAACTAGTTATAGCTAGAAGCTATAACTAGAATGACTGCTAAGATTACTTTTGATACTGAATGTTTCCAAAAGAAAAAACACAGCCAAGTCGGCCATGTTTTCCAAAAATATTATCGACTGTCCATTTAATTTCCGTGTTCATCTACCTCAACATGACCATTAATTCCAAATTTATGAATATAACCCATATTAATATTGATGACTTTAAACCCTTCTTTCGCCATGCCGATACTCATTTGACGAAAGTATTCCGGCTTATCTCCCCAGATATGGGCTACCATCGGCTGTTCAATGTAACACCTTAATTCTTACCGCCATAGCCCTTATAAGTAGCGTAAACTGCATTTGCATATTGATCTGCCAGAATAGGACGGCCATAAGAATCCGTAGCTCCCGGATACCAGTTATCTCCACCGTTGTAGTGTAATAATCCGTTGTAGATATTTCCAAACTTCGTAATCTTCTCATTTAAAATCAATGCGCCCAGATATACCTGATCTTGTTCACTGCTATGATTATACGCACGGCCAAATTTTGAGCTGAATTGAGATAAATACGCATTGCGTGTGTTTGGTTCTACCTGCATCAATCCGTCGCCGGCCGATGGACTACCTGGTAAACCTGCTCCAAAGCTGCTTTCCTTTTTGATAACAGCACTTAGCAGTAAAGCAAAATCTCCGCCTTTCCCATAGGTATTGTCCGCATTGATGACATATGTCCAGATATGGCTTGGAACCTCGGCAGGCTTTGTTACTGTAGGAGATGTTGAACCCGTATAAATCTTGACCGATGACATTTTGTCATTGATCGTGTTGCCAACCCAGGAAGAATCTGAAGTAAAGGTCCACTTTGTTCCTCCAAAATTATCATTCTCATATACTTCAACCGTCCAACCGCTTGGAACCTTAAGAGACGACATCCAGTCATTCGGAATTCCGTTTGTGTTCAACTGAGACAGTGTATAATTGCCTATCCCGAGTGTCACTGCTTTTCCTCCATAGTTTATATCTGCATAGAATGTTACTCCGTTCGTTGTCGGTGGTGTGGTTGGTGGCGTAGTTCCGCCACTACCGTCTTTCTGCCATAAAGCAGGAACATTGGACGGTTCCCAACCTACGAGAGAAGTATGTGCCTGAAGACAGGTATAAGTGCTTCCACTATAGGTTACTGTGTCATTTACTGCATATGTGGTATTTGGAGCCCATGCTCCTCTAGCGGCTGCGTTTACTGACGGTAGGGCTACACAGAATGTGGATAGAAATACTGCTAAAACTACCAAAAGTGATAAGGGATTAAAAGGAAACCTTTTATTAATCATTTTCAAACCTCCTTGTTTTTTATTTATCTGTAGCGCTCCCGTGAGACATGCCACAGATTTTGAATGTACTATTATCTTATTTTATTTCCATTTTCTAAATTAATTCCACAATTTTTTTAATCAGATTATTACAATTCAAACAATACAACGGTAGGAGGATATGAAGATCGGGACCAAAAAGGTAATTAAAGTCGTGCTAAAAACAGAAGAAAGACTATGGACTTGAGATGATATAATCGATATCTTTGTTCGAGAGAAATCCAGCAAGTTTTTCCGCTTGTTCAGCACCAATCGCACTTAATTGAGCGTCAGGAGCTTGCCCGTCTGCTTTACAATGTCGAACAACATAAATATTTTTCATTCGTCGGTCCTCCCTATAAGCCAATGTTGCTTTTTAGACCTTTGTAGCTTCCTGACTCAGGAAAGCCTTTTTGAACAATCGCCATAAAATTCTCTGAGAATCCATAAGCTGCAAGTTTTTGGATCGGAACCATCTCCATACCACTTATAATCAAACTCGTTCGATGGGAAGCGTATTTCCCCACCTATGTTTTCGAGTAGGAACGTTATGTGTATTAGTGAAGGCGAAGCATCCGGTTTATCGCATATGTATAATAACTTAGAAACTTTAGTGTTAAGTCCTGTCTCTTCTTCGTTTTCTCTTGCAATTGGCCAAGGCTGTCTTCGCCAACTCTAACGAAGTCTGATTCTGATTGATAACGGACTGAGCCGGTGCTGAAACCGTTGTTTTACCTTGGGCAATGCTCTGCCTAGGGGCGATACCCCTCTTTCTATTATCTATTTTATCGCCTTATGCATTGCCGCGACACCACCACTATAGCTTTTTACATCTACTTTGGAAAATCCCGCTTCCAAAAACATTTGTTTCAGTGCATTTTTATTGGGAAAATGACGGGCTGATTCTTGTAACCATGAGTATTCATCATAACTTTTGGCAATAAACTTTCCAAGCAAGGGCATGATATAGCGAACATAAAAGAGGGATGCTTGTCTATAACCGATTAATGTGGGTTGGGATGTTTCTAAACAAACGACTTGTCCGCCTGGTTTAGTTACTCGATACATCTCCCGCAGTACGGTGGAATAATCGGGTACATTTCTTAAACCAAAACCAATGGTTACATAATCAAATGAATCATCTTCAAAAGGAAGCTCCATGGCATTTCCCTGGATAAGTGTAAGCTGCTTTAAAGCTTGTTGCTCTTGCTTATCTTGTGCTATTCTGAGCATGTTTTGGCTAAAATCTAATCCAATGACTTCTCCATACGTTCCAACAGCATTTGCTAAAGCAATCGCCCAATCCCCGGTTCCAGTGCACACATCAAGAGCTTTACTACCTACTTTCACATTCATCCGTTTCATAACATCATGGCGCCATGCGATATGTCTCCTGAACGTGATGACCGAGTTCATCGAGTCGTATTGATCCGATATCTTTTCAAATACCTGATGAACTCTTTCCGACTTTGTTTGTTCAGACATGAAATTCCCTCTCTTCCACAAGTGCAATATGATTCTTTCAACGAACATTATTTATTCTCATCACGCACTGCGCCGCAGTTCATAAAAATATTGCACAATCGGATGCTTTAACTTCATCATATCTCCCATGTTTAAAATCCGCTTTTTGCCAACTCGTCTGTCTATCAAAGCTAGAATATTCAATAAGATATCATCGCTCTCTATGCTTTCTTCTATAGAAGTAGATAAGAACTTATTCGCTGTAGCGACAAAATTGGATTTACTTAATGCAGCCTGTTCTGACAAAAGCCCCTTTGAGAGTACGGATACTTTTCTATTTCTTGCAATTACGTTTAGACGATCCTCTGGAACGGTCCCTTTTGTTTCCTTTCTGACGGCTTCCAATTCATCATCGCTGATCGGAATTTCGATATTGGGATCATTCTTAATTTCCAGCTCCGTCTGATACCATCTGATTGAGCTGGTTTTATCACTCATATTGAGTACGTTCTTTTTATCTACCGAAATATAACAAAGCCCTGCTTTATCAGGTGAATAGCGATAACCGGTTGCGCGATATTCAACTCTTCCAGCTAACGTAGGACTGAGAAAACTCTCCAGCTGTTGCTTCAATTTACTCCAGGACATAGATCCTCCTATTTTCAATAAGCCTACCGCTCGAATGGCGGCAGACATCTTAAATTAAACATCTACATGTACCTCTCTAATTCCAATAACGACATTCACCTAAAGTATAACACAGCACCACGAAATGGCCTCTCCTATTGATATAGAAACAGGAATTGGTAACCCAAGGTGCTAATATCAACATAGAGAATAAACAGGGGAATCCCCCCTTAGCTAAGGGGTTAGTCAATTGCAGGAATAGTGCTATTGTCAACATGGCGGAGATCTCCGCGATTCTGCTGAATGCCGGAGCATCGGTCACCCCGGCTATGAACGATGGAACTGCCCCCATTCAGATAACTGCAACCACCTGGTCCAAACAGCACCAAGAGCTTTGGGAATATCTCATCCCGCCTCAGGGCCATGCGCAAACGGTGCAGGGAGAGGTGATCCGCATCACAGGACGCGTCTCTCATGAAGTATTGAATAATGGCGGTGGAAACTGGGATGCTGAGTATCGTAAGACTGGATGCGCTGACTCGGCACCTTGGCAGTGGTGCGCCATTAGCTCCGGTACTTCTCCAAGAGGCAGCAGACTTGGCCGGTAAACTTCGCAATGGATCGGATTATGATGCGCCTGCTAGATTATGCGAGTTGGCGGTGTTATGGGTGCTTGCTAATCCTCAGCCCCTCGCGATGGCACAACTGGAGTATACGCGTTAATGCCCTAGGCCTTTTTCAATAAAATCGCGGGCTTATTCTTTATCTATTGAATTAGAAATAATGCAAAAAAGCTAAACTGCTTTCTCCCAAAATTATTTGGAAGAATTGCTGTTTAGCTTTAATTATATTTCAAACAGTCACATGGATTTCCAGTCTTCCCTCTCCCATTTCGCACATTCCCTTAACAAAGAGATGTTAACTTCCACGTTACTCCGCCTCATCGTGTTCCTTACTTCCAAATTCATCGAGCAAAGCACGCACTTCATTTGTTGATTTCGCGTTCATCAAGCTATTCCTGAGCTCACTTGCTCCTCGAAATCCCCGGACATATATTTTAAAGAAGCGGGCAAGCGGGCTGAACGAACGTGGCTCCTGTCCTGAATATTGATCAAAGAGATCCAAATGCAGCCGTAGCAGATCAAGGAATTCTTCACTAGTGTGTTCCTTCGGCTCTTTCTCAAAAGCAAACGGATTCTGGAAAATACCACGCCCAATCATAATGCCATCCACACCATATTGCTCAACGAGTTTCAAGCCGGTCTGACGGTCAGGAATATCTCCGTTAATCGTGAGAAGTGTATCTGGTGCTATCTCATCACGAAGTTTCTTAATCTCCGGAATCAGTTCCCAGTGAGCGTCTACTTTACTCATTTCCTCTCTCGTCCGCAAGTGAATAGACAGATTCACAATGTCTTGTTGCAAAATATGGTTCAACCAGTCGCGCCATTCGTCCACAGCCGTGAAACCTAGCCTTGTTTTTACACTGACGGGGAGCCCCCCCGCTTTGGCAGCCTGAATGATCTCCGCTGCGATTTCGGGACGACAGATCAGCCCGCTTCCTTTCCCATTCTGTGCTACATTCGCTACAGGACAACCCATATTAATGTCGATGCCTTTAAAGCCTTCTTTCGCCATCCCGATACTCATCTCACGGAAAAATTCAGGCTTGTCTCCCCAGATATGGGCCACAATGGGCTGTTCATCTTCCGTAAAAGTCAAACGCCCGCGCACACTTTTGTTCCCCTCCGGGTGACAATAACTCTCTGTATTCGCAAACTCGGTAAAAAACACATCCGGTCTGCCCGCTTCACTTACGACATGTCGAAATACAACATCCGTTACATCTTCCATGGGTGCAAGTATAAAAAATGGTCGTGGCAAATCACGCCAAAAATTTTCTGTCATATCAAAAACTCCTCTATACCTTCGAGGACAGTCTATGTCCTTATTAATAGTAAAAATCCGAACTCATGCATCTGTATGTTTATCATTTACATTAGCATTAGCAGTTTCGTTGCAATTTACATTTTGATGTCCTTGCTGCTTCTTCACTTGTACCATACAAATGTAACTTCGTTCAAACATCAGTTTATGTTATTGCTTCCAATAAATCTTCGGAATTCACCTTTCCCGATTTTATCACGTATTAGTGTAATTTTCAGCACGAGTTCATCAGTAGAACAATAGAACCACAACTTAACTTTCTCGTTTCGGTCTTCATAATAGAAAACAAGCTTCTTCCATCGTTAACTTTTTGGGCGATTACTCTTGCCGAACTGGAGAAGCTCCTCTAAAATGAAGCTCGGCAGGCTTTAAAACCTGCAAATCGTGATTTGGAGGAGGCCTGAATTAAACATGGAAATTACGCTGGATATTATTAAAGACAAAGTCGAATGCCTGCAGGCTTATGACTTCCGTGAACTGGAACGAGCGATCGAAGAACGAATCGGAATGAACAAAGCGCTTCTGCTCCGGGTGAAGCATGTTCAGCATCAAGTGACTTTCGACCCGCTTCGCAACAAAATGTTATATAGTGCAGTTGTGCATTTTTCCGCAGAGTGATGGACGAGTTTTTAATACTAGCTCCCATTACAAAAGTAGACCCGGTCGTTACGGAATCCATGGGGGAATCCGCCAAAGGTGGTATCTACATTCTCTCCACCGCCGAGCATTAGATATAAAAAAGTAAAACTACCCCCGACTAGATAACATACGAGGGTAGTCTTTTTTATCAGCCGATTTAATTAAACTTTACATTTACATTTCCCAGATCCGGTAGAGAACCACTGCTGCTTCAGCACGCGTCAATGGTTCGGCTGGTGCGATTTTGCCA
Organism: Paenibacillus sp. UMB7766-LJ446; assembly: GCF_030226665.1. Taxonomy (NCBI): domain Bacteria; kingdom Bacillati; phylum Bacillota; class Bacilli; order Caryophanales; family Paenibacillaceae; genus Paenibacillus; species Paenibacillus sp. UMB7766-LJ446. The sequence goes on along the minus strand of NZ_JASOYM010000014.1, from coordinate 96,431 downwards.
TCTTTGCCGTTGACAATTCCGCTTCCTACAAGGGAAGCTACACTATCCATCGCGTAAGTGGAAATGTTTGCAGCATCGGAATAAGGAGCTAGACTTCCACTGCCGGCAGATTGCTTACCAGCTGCTTTCAGGGCTTTTGCCGTAAGAACCATCATGTCTTGACGAGAAATGCTGCTGTCTGGTTTGAATGTGTTGTCTTCGAATCCAGAGGCAATTCCAAGTTCTTTGGCAATAGCCACGGCCCGTGCATAGTGGGCACTTGGCTGTACATCGCTGAAGGCTGCCGTGTTCGTGCCCAGACCCTTCAACTCAAGTGCTCTGACAAGCAAGGTGATAAAGTCTGCTCTCGTGATAGAAGCTGCAGGAGCGAAGCTGCCATCAGAGATCCCTTTAATAATATCGCGTGCAGCCATCGCTTCGACTGCTTGTTTTGCCCATAGGACCTTTTGCACATCCGCAAAAGACTTGGTTACGTAGGCTACAGCATAGGTGCTGAAATGAGTTGTTTTAAACACCATCGAGCCGGATTTAGCATCATAGCGTCCGCTTGGTACGGCTGTTGCCTGTCCTTGTTTGTCAATGTAAAGAATCACGATCTGATGTCCGTTGACAAGCTCCTGTGCAGCAGGAGTGTACTGAATAGATACCGTTATAGGTACCGCTGGGTTGTTCCAGGCAAGGACACGGTCACCAGCTTTTACGCTTAGATCGATCACCGGACGGCTGCCCACAATAGCGCGAACATCTGCGCTCAGACCATCTGCCGAGACTTTGTTAATCTGAATAGAGACTTGATCGGCTTGTTCCGTAATATTAGAAAGCATGTTGGACGGAATTTGAAGTGTTGCATTCTCCGTCTTAAGTACAAACTCAACATTATTGTTGCTTTGCAGGCTGGAAGTCGGCATCTGCACCACATAGGATTGGGCATTGGCCTGCTGTGGCACTTCGATGGTAACCTGCTTCTTGCCATTTGCACCTGGAGAAGCTTTTTCAATCGCTTTATTAAGGCTATCGCTCGAAACAGTTGCTGTGGCTGTTCCATTTTCGACTTTTATTACCGGTACAATCACTGAGTCGCTGCCTGGAAGCTCTGGTTGAGGCCGCGGCTGCTGAGTAGTCCCGGAGTTCGATCCGCCACTGCCGCCCCCATTGTTCCCCCCGCTATTATTGCCTCCGCCATTGTTTCCGCCTGAAGAAGGTTTCCCAGTAAGCGTCAATTCACCGAATACGGAAGTATCTTGGTAACCTTGACCGGATGGATCGTTCCATGCGTTCACGCTGATTCTGTTGCCGTCTTTGGCATCATTGATCTGCGCATCAAAGCCAATTTTGGCATTGTTTGCAGACTTAACCTTCTTGAACGGAATCTTCATTTCAACGGTGTAGTTGGTACCGGAAACAGAGACTTTGGATTCGAAGCCTGCTGCGATTTCCGCAGGATTAAAGGAAGCGGCGTTCTCGAAGTTCACTCTGTATTGTCCATCATCGTCTTGGAAGGTAGCTGTTTTTCCGTTATTTTCATCGACAAATACTTCGACGGAATCCTGCTCCCATACATTCGGGTTGGACTTGTTCAGTTGATCGTCTCTGACTTGAACCAACACATACAGATTGTCGTCATCCCACAGTGCTTTTGCTGTTCCTGTAGCACCTGACCATGCCATTTGCTTCGTATCCAGTTTCATTTCAGGAGCCTGGCTCCATACACTGTCTACGGAGCCATCAATAGTCGGTGTCCCATAATAAGCGCTTGATTTCTTGTATTCAAGCTCTTCAGGTGGATTTTCCGCCATGTACTTTTCAGGATCAACGACCGCGTAGAACGCCTCTTTTGCTTGAAAATTTTTATCGAACAAGGTTGGATTCTGCTCGGCTCTCCAGCTGGTGCTGTCATTTAATCCCCAGAAGGTGACACGAGAAATATGCTCGCTGTTCTTCTTATAGAGATCCATCAATTGGGCATACAGATAGGCCTGCTGCTTGGCTTCTTTTTCAGTGATTGTAGAATTGGTGCCTGCCATAATGTCCAACTCGGTGACACTGACTTCTATACCCAAAGATATAAAACGCTCGAGCGACATCTTGACATTGTCCAATCTCGTACCCAAATTGTAGTGGGCTTGCATGCCGATGCCGTCAATCAGTTTCTCGCCAGGGTGATTTGCGGCATACTTATCATTGATCTCTTTAACCATGCTGTAGATGGCTGTAGCTTTATTTTGGTTGTCGTCGTTATAGTCATTGTAGTAGAGCTTGATATCCCAACCGTTTTCATCAATGACTTCTTTTGCCGCAAGGAATGCCTCCTCAATAAATTCAGGGCCGATGGCTTGTAACCAGCCTGAATTACGCAATGCATTTTTCCAGTCTTCCGGATTAGGCGGGTTATCGTTCATCGCTTCGTTGACAACATCCCAGGAAATAACTTGGTCACCAAAGTGCTCAACGACCGTTTTAACATGTGTTCTTAGATTGGTCAGAGCATCCTCACGGCTCAATGGTTTACCACTCTCTGCCGTATGAAGCCATGTGGGTGACTGCGCATGCCATACGAGCACGTGACCGTGCAAATCAAGACCTGCACCCTTTACTCTTTGGACAAGAGCATCTTCTGCGGTGAAATCAAATTGTCTGTCCGTGTCATATGCATAATCCGGCTTCATGTCATTTTCAAACGTGACGACATTGTGATGCTTCTTAAGAAGCTTGAGCCGAGTCTCATCAAATGTAGACGGATTAACAATATTCCCAATCAGGAAATCATCCTCATAAATATCCTTGATATTAGGAAGATTTTCTTGAATCGGAGGTGTGGCAGCTACAGGTCCCACATATTTTAGAGCAAAGTCATCCAAGAAAAAGATACGGTTGCCTCCATCGTTGTTTGCTGTTTCAATATAAGCATTGAGTACGCTTGGAGTAGTGGTGAGCGTATACTTACCCGTTAAGTGTACCCATTCCTGATCGGTAACGGTTGCATTTGGTGAAACGTTCGCAAAGCCGCTTTCAGCATATTGAACACTTATACGAAGTGTTGTGGGTTCTTGTCCAGGTGCCATTTTCACCCAAGCAGACAGCTCATATTCGTGATTCTTTGCCATTTTGCCATCAGCATTAACCAAGGCTGCATCATATTGTGCCGTAGTCGTCACAAGCAAGCTTTGTTTGCCGCCAGATGTATGATTATCGTCTTGGGAAAGAGCTACCGTTTCACGGCCGTTCCGTGCTTTGAATCCATCCAGGCCATTCTCAAAATCGGCAGCGATGCCTGTTTTATCTACATTTTCCGGTGCGGTTTGATCAGATGTTACATCGGTGATGATGACTTCATCAATGTAAATATCCGAGGTTAACGTATTGTCCGATGGTTCAACATAGATGATGACCTCATTCGTTTTAGAAGGAACTTCGTAGCCTTTGGTTTCAAATAGCGTCCATTCGGAAGCGGTTACAAGTTTGTTCCCTATAATCCAAGGATACTTCTGACCATCCGACAATATTTCAGAATCTATCTTGGAAGCCAGATGGAACTGGCCTTCACCTGAACCGAGTCTAACCTTGAGGGAAATATCATACTTACGGTCCGATTTCATCTTGCCAGTAAGTTCGAGGGCAGGAACGGCCTTCTCATCGGTCCGGTTGAAGAACTTCAGAGATTTCGTACCTTCGGAGGCTACGTCGTTAACGACCGCAGTCTCCCCGTTCGATCCCCAAGACAGCTTGCCCCAGCCTCCGGTATTTCCATCTTCAAAACTTTGGTTAAGGACTACAGTAGGCTCTGCAGGTGCTTCTGCTTGGGTAATTGTGATATCCCCGATATAGAATGGAACACCTTTTCCGGCATCATCCGATTTGATCCGCAAAACTGTCTTGTCCACACTGGTTACGGAAAGATCGGAGGATAGCGTGATGCCTTGTCCTGCTTTAAAGTCAGCAGAGCTAATTCCAGTGTATCCCTCTGAGCCAGTAACGCCCTTATTAGATACAATCTCCAGGACTGCTTTCCCAGCTACAGGCGGGTTAGAATCCGTATCGACATAAACGGAAGCGGTTACAGAATACTCTTTGCCAACTGACAAACCAAGGTCATCAAAAGCGAGGTCCACGCCATCCCAGTTATTAGATCGGTTACTAACTTTTAGAGCTGCTCCATCATCATTACCTTCAAACGGCTTGCCTGTCGCAGCGCTCAGCTGGGCACCTCCTGATGGAGTTGCCTTGCCTTGACCATTCTGGAATGTTTCTTGATACACCATTTGTGAATTAGATGCCGCTAGATCCGCAGCGCTAACTGTCGGAGCTATCAAGCCGCCCGGAAGAAGCAGAGCCGCTGCGAGTAACCCGGAAACGACCTGCTTAAATGATTTCCTCATTCGAAGCATTCCCCCCACACCAAATTTTTTATAAAACATATAAAGCGCTTACATAATATATTGCAACCAACCTCCTTTCACCCCAGATAATACCACTTCATGAAAGAGAAATCTTACTCCAAATTAAAGGGGAATCTTAGTTTTTTACAGCACTATACCAATTCTGATCATTGTACGGACATGCTCTTCGTTCCGCTGATCAGGCCGCGGCAGATAAATTCGAGAATCTATATAAGTTGAAACGGTGTTCATTACTCGTCACGAAATTGTTATGTTCAATATCATGATAAATCTCTATCAAATACATAAAATCCACAGTCAAGCGTTTCCGTGAATCCGAAGCTTGTTAAACCAGCTTAAGTACTGGATAATACCATTAATATACAGACAGTCACTTTTGAGGACTAAGGGGGAAAGACCTTGCAGAAATTTATATTTAAGAAGGATTATAGAAACAATGAAGCACTTCGAACAAGTTTCTTCGAACTTGCTGCTAACACTTTTGATTTAAAATTTGAAAATTGGTACCAACAAGGGTTTTGGGGAGAACGATACATACCTTTTTCATTTGTAGATGGAGATCAGGTTATTGCCAATGTTTCCGTTAACATCCTTGAATTCATCATTCACGGGGAGAAGAAAAAAGCTATTCAAATCGGCACGGTGATGACACATCCTGATTATCGGGGGAAAGGACTTTCTGCACGTTTAATGAATAAAGTTTTAGAGGAATACGAGAACAAGTACGATTACATGTACCTTTTTGCCAATGAATCGGTGCTTGATTTTTACCCCAAGTTTGGGTTTAAGCCTGTGGAAGAACATCTTTTTTCAATGAATTATTCGGCAAAAAAATCACTGGAGCCTGCGAACATTCAGAAACTCGATGTTACTAACGCGGAGGATTTGCGCCTTATCCATAAATTTGCATCCGAAAGACTACCTGTTTCGCAGCATTTTGCAACTGATCATGCCCAGGGCATATTTATGTTTTACTGCCTGAATGTTTTTAGTGATGATATTTATTATTTGGAAAATGAAAAAGTCATCGTTATTTATAAAAAAGAGAAACATAACATCGACCTCTTCGATTTAGTTAGTTTAAACAAAATCCATATGACAGATATTTTACATCAGATTGCAGATGAGGATACGAAGAAAATAACCTTCCACTTCACGCCAGATGCAACAGATCATATCGTTCTAAAAAGTACAATCATCAATGACGGCTTATTTGTAAAAACCCCCGGCGAAAATATCTACCCTGTGCATGTTAAATACCCGATTACTTCGATAGCTTAATGTTTTATTTAATAATGCCTACCACCAGCCATACTTAAAAAAGATCAAAAAGGAGCAGGATTCCCCTGCTCCTTCGCTATGTGAAACTTCTTTCTCTCATCAATCGTAAATTCACAAGGTATAATGAAGTCAGATGACCGTTCAGCATGATCTTATGACCATCATAATGAAGGAGGGGACATTCGTGGCATTTATCCCGTTAAACTGTCCCAATTGCAACGGAAGAATTGAATACAAAGAGGGTGAAATTTTAAAGTGTCCCTATTGTGAAACAGAGCTTTTATTGAAACAAAATCATGTCTACTATGTGGATCAGACCATTAACCATTACCACGGGACAGTTCCTGAGGCCACGCCGAAGCCGTCCGTCTCCGTCTCTATCCCCCTAAGGCTGGTATTGGTCCTGATGTTAGTCCTAGCTGGCGCCATCGGTACTTATTTTTATTATAGCAACAGCTCCACCTATCCAAAAACAGAAGCCAATCTGCCTGTGCGAAAGATGCCCGAAAGCGAGGTTCTGCTCTCATTTTTGCGAGATATCTTCGATAAAGGGTCCGCCTTGCCCACAGAGGAGGAACTGGCTCGTCTTCGCTATTTAACCGTAGAGCATTCGGAGAATGATCAGTGGAAGTTTACATATAGCCTCTCCGATCCCTTCAGCGATGAACAGGCCGAGAAGATCACTTATGTTACTCAGGACAAGAAACTGAATAGCCAGCGGATTGATCAGCGAGATTTTGAAGCTTTTAAGGGACTGACGGCATTGGACCTGACGAATACCTATGAAATCTCCCAGACCGACCAAACCACTTTGGCCCATATGCCCGGATTAAAAAGTTATGGAGGCGCTTTTAACGAATCCTTTAGTACATTTTCGGGCTACTTTGGCGACAAGTCTAAAATTACGGAAATTTCCACTCAGCTTCGCAGCAATCAGGAATTGGCCCTACTGCTGGAATTTCCTAATCTGAGCTCTTTATCCATTACCTATGTGGATGAGTCCGTAACAGATTTCTTTCTGTTGAATAAACTGCCGCTCAAGTCCCTGTCGCTCACCTTTGTCGATGAACTCGGATGGTTGTCGTCCATGACCGGGCTATCATCCTTGTCCATACAGCACAGTGAAGCCACAGACCTGCAGCCGCTGTACGCCTTAACCCAGCTTCAGGAGCTTCAGTTATCCTATTTATCGAATGTAAAGTCCATCGACTTTGTACAAAATATGCCCGCTCTACAAACGCTAGATATTGAAAATGTAAACTTTTCCAACCTGGAGCACTTAATCGGCAAGGCCTCCATTACTAAACTACGCCTGGCTTCTCTAAGTCAGCTTAGCTCGGTAAAGGCCATAAACAGTCTTCCTTCTCTGCGGGAACTAGCTCTGTCCGGTTACTATGAGAACGCAGAGGCGTTATCTTTACCTAATGTGGGCCGAGTGGAAATTCCAAGCTCCTTTCTCACCGGGCTGAAGGCGCCCGCTACAACCAGCCTGACGCTCCGTGGCGGAAGCGGGGAATTGAACTTGGCTGCGCTGGGGAAATTCCCGAAACTGGAGCAACTCTCCCTCTGGGAGATCAGTGAAATAACCCATCTTGGCGCCCTGGACGGTTTGCCTCGTCTGGAGACTCTGAACATTTACGACTCGTCACTATATAAGGAGAGCGATGCTTTATTTCGTTTGAAGCAGATCAAATCTCTGATGTGCTCCGAGTGTAGGCTGAATTTCGGACAAAAATCGGCCGCAGAGAACGGCGTACTTGAGCATTTGACCTTAGAGCAGCCATATTTCAGCATAAACAACACCTCTGTTACTGAAGTTGACCAAATGATGCCTTACTTTGCCAAAATGTCCGCTCTACGTTCCTTCACTCTGCAAGACAGCAATTTGGCTTCTCTCGAATTTATGAGTAACTGGCAGGCCATAGAAGAGCTTCATCTCGAGAACAATGCCATTTCCAGTATAGAGACCCTAAGCCAGCTGCCTAATCTGCAAAAGGTATATCTATCCGGTAATTCCGTGCAAAACAAGTCCGTAGTTGGTGCGGGCGTGCATGTATATTAATGACCGTATGAAATAACGGATTATTAAACTCCTGTGATTAACAAACTACAGAGGGGCGAAAGCCCCTCTTTAATATTTTCACCAACATCCGATATTCATATCGAATACTGTACTATTTAGGCCGATACCAATTTTGATGAAGCATTTTAATAGTGAACTGATTTCAGGGGTGCTTGAGACATCCGGAATCTAGCGATACTGAGCATACAGGGATGCCACTAAGATAACACCGGGGCTGAAGCGACGTTCAAGCCCTTGGCAATAATTCGCAAGCCCATCCAACTTCTCCTCGTACTGATCCCGCTTGACCTGCGAGCGAGAGACTAACGCGATCTGGAGACCTTCCTATCGTAGACTAGCAAATTCCGCACTGTAATCCACTTCCACTATAAATTGTGTGAGAGCCGATTAGGTTCAATATTTTGCCTCCGTCGTTTCATCAAGATTCCGACTCTCATGTCGTCCTCACATTCTTAAAGCAAATGTCCGCCAGACACTTCAATGTCCTGGGCTGTAACCCAGCCGAAATCATCGGACAATACGTTTACAATGACCTTTGCAAGATCTTCAGGTTGACCGATTCTGCCAAATACAGACTGCTCAGCCAGCGGCTTGATAAATTCAGGTTGTTTATCGAATACTCCATCGCCGAAATTGCTGTGCGTAGGACCGGGAGAAACGGCGTTGACCCGAATTTTGCGAGGTGCAAGTTCTTTGGCAATATAGCGAGTCCAAGTTGAGAATGCTGCTTTTAACGAGCCGTAGATGGAGTATCCTGGAAATGCTTGGTTCTTGGATGAACTCGTGGTATTTACGATGGCTCCAGCATCATTCATGAATTGGATGAGTTGTTGTGTTAAAAAAGCCGGTCCTTTAAAGTTCGTATTAAGAATTTTGTCGAAGTACTCTTCGCTCATCTCATTGAACATCGCTGGCCCACCAACACCGCCATTATTAACTAAGTAATCAAAATTCGTTTTGTCCCAAATTTCTTTGAGGCTCTGTTTCACTTCTAGAACGAAACCCTCAAATGTTGATATTTGAGTCAGATCGAGCTTCAGTGCTACAGCCCGAACTCCATTATTCTTCTCAATTTCCTTAACGACAGCTTCTGCCCGGTCCTTATAGGAATTGTATGTGAGAATGACGCTAACTCCGCGCCTACCAAGCTCCGTCGCTTTCCCTATGCCATTACTTCCACCTGTTACAATCGCAATTTTCATAAAATCCTCCTTATTTTGTGTTCGATCTGTCTTCAATTTTAGTGGCATCTGTTGAAATAATATAGATCTAATAATGCCTATTGATTGCCTAAAAACACCATGTGTGATTTCCATAAACCGAGAATATTCCTTCTCTTTATTATAAGAAAATCCTAAAAATGCCGGTGCATTACTGAGTTGTTTTGAGGGAACATGTGATAAAATAAATGCATGAATACAATTGTAGATGAAATTATTGATCTAATGAAAAGTGCAGGAACTCGACCAATTGAAACATCGGTACCGGGGCTAAGTATGATTAAGGGAGATATTCCCGCACATCAGCTCGCAGCGCTCTACGAGCCGATGATTGGATTTACGGTTCAAGGAACAAAGATTCTTTCAATCGGGGAGCGTATCACTACCCTAAAAGGGCCCTCTTATTATGTGCTGCCAGTACATGTTCCCGCAACGGCGAGTGTACATCCAGACCCTGATGGCCGTCCTTACATGTCCCTTGGTCTTAAGCTGAATCAGAATGTTCTTCAGAGTTTATTAAGAGATCTCCCTGAAAATCTAATACCAACTTCTTCTGAGCAGTTCGCAGCTTGTGAAATAGATATTGAATTTATGGACGCATGGCTGCGCTTATTGCGATTAACGAATACATCAAGAGATATTCCCGCTCTTGCACCGGCTTATGAACGCGAGATCCTTTATCGCGTTCTGATAGGACCACAAGGATCGTATTTGAGGCAACTGGGTATGCGGGAGAGTAACTTCTTTAAGATTTCTCAAATTGTAAAATGGTTCCGCGATAATTTCATGAGACCGATAGACATCGGAGAGATGGCATCAAAATCTGGTATGGCTATAAACACCTTTCACCGTCAGTTTAAACGTGCAACCGGTTTAAGTCCGATTCAATTTCAAAAGCAATTAAGGCTTTTGGAGGCTAGAAACCTCATTTCATTCGAGGGCTATACAGTAGCTAATGCCGCATATCAAGTTGGCTATCAGAGTCCCTCACAGTTTAATCGAGAGTACTCCCGCTTCTTCGGTTCGTCTCCAGCTCGGGATAGTGAGAAACTAAGACGAATCGAAAGCGCCAGGGATTAGATATTCGGTATCCTTTTGGTAATGCATGTGGAGGGATATGTCGAGTATTAAAATTTTGTCTTAATATAAAAAAGGGAGAGGATGAATGGAGCTGGGATTCCTCCCTTTCTCCATTCATCCTCTCCTCGATTTATCACGTCTTTATTCGATTTTTAGCACAGCTTTATTATGGTATCAGGGGTTTATTAGTGTTCTACACCAATCCTCACCAACATCGCCACCGACTCCACATGCACCGTGTGTGGGAACTGATCTATCTAATTTGAATAGCTGTAAATCTTAAAAACCCTTGATTTATAAGGGTTTTTATTTTTTGTATCCTCGTCAATCTTAGCAGATATTAATAACTAAAAGTAGCTTTTGCCCCCAATTTGCCCCCTACGGCCTTCCAGCTAAAATTACTTCATGATCCTTATTTGGCGAGGAAATAGTTAATGTCACTGGAGTTTCTAATCTATACACTTCAATAAGAGCTCTTGCGAAAATTACTACGGTCCTTTCATTAAAATCGCGTTTAATTTTGACCTGATGATGAATCATAGATGTAGCCCCCTGTCATGTTTACCCTCCTAGCTCGTCAATGCTATAATCAAATAATTACAAGCAGTTGGAGGAAAATAAGTGAATATCTCCCGAGGGAGATGCAGACTGCTTGAACTCATTCATGCAAAGGGCTGGACTCAGACCGAATATGCTAATCGATCTGGACGATCCCAACGAATGGTATCCCATTTTTGTAACGACACCCGAGTAATGCTTCCTGAGGATATGTATACGGCCGTGCTGTTATTGGGTTGTAGATGGGAAGACTTATATGAGTTCAAGTAGATATTGCATATGGCGGTATAACCGCTCTCCCCCGGATAATTTAGAACAATTTGTTCTAAACTTGATAAGAAAATAATACCTTTTTCCTACGACAATCGGTGTCGCAATGTGTCGAACGACCTAAAGGTAAAACTTTACATCATTTTACGTCACCAAACCACGTATTACCTATTAAGGTAACGATATGGGTATCATTATATCAAGAACGTATGTTCCTGTATAGACCGAACATAATGTCGAATACAAGCACAGTATAATACGAAACCGACCGGATCAACGTCGATAATTGGGATGATTTTGGGCTGTTTCTGGCCATAAAAAAAAGAACCGCCAGGCATTGAACCCAGCGGATCTGATAGTCAGTTGGCACCAATAATATTCTTGAACGGGATAAAGCTGTAATCCTCATCCCCACGAACAAATTTGATCTCTTTCCGTCGATCATCAATTGCAGCAACCACTCCGGTCATTACGGCATCGTCAAACGGATCAAACAGCGTCAACGTAATTGCTACATGTTCCTAGTAGGATCCGTCAACCTCTCCCCGATCAGTTGCCACTCCTGCTCATCAAGCACTGGCCGATCCTTGCGGTTAAGCTCATGCATGTGAGCCACATACGCATCCCGGTGTTCGGGAAGAATCATTCGACTGCCTTCGAACACTCCGTTATCGTCCAACTTACCTGCCATACCTATCACCCTCCAAAATTTTAATACCCCTTGGCGTGCTCGTCGTCCGTTTAATACAGCCTTTTTTCTCCAAACGTTTTAGATAACCGTACGCTGTAGAAGATGAAGTAACGCCCATCATGTCTCCCAGCTCCCTGGTTGTTGGAGGGTACCCATGATCACGAAAATAATCCTTGATTACCCCTAAGGCTTCCTCTTCTCTGCGAGTTAGCTTCTTCAATATGTAGGCCTCCTTAGGTTATAGGAACGTACGTTTGTATTATATGCGATCATATGTTCTGTTATCAATAACAAAAAAAAGGCTCCACCAGCAGTATGCCTGTGAAGCCTTTAACCGATTCTTTCGGATTTCCTATATTATACAATTAATGCGACTCTAATTCAATCTTTTTGAGTCGGGAATCCAGCTCTTTTATATCCCCGTTATTCCCTGCTATCAAGGCCAGGAGATTTTTCCTCAACCGATTAGTTACGATTGCAGCTTCCTCCCGAGTAATAGTTGCCCCCGGACGTGTACCGTCAAAGTACCCATTGGCAGTGACCTCAGCCCAGGCCGCTGCCGCCCACTTGCTAGGTACATTAATATCGCGCTGCTGCGTCACTGGCTTGTCCTCCTTAGCTGGTTCACTCTCCTTCAAATACTTGCGTTTCAGCTCTGCAACCGTGCCGTCAAATTCATTTAGATCGACCGCTCCACTGACTCCATTAACCTTCCGATTACCTCGGGGGAGATACCCCCCTGCTGATCCGTCTGAATATTGCCAGAAGTCCCATCGAGTCCAACCTGAAGCGTCAGCTGGCGTTTGATTACTGTATCGGGCAATCCACAATGGATAAGAGGATAATCCCGTAAAGTTACCAATAAACGCAGGGTATGTGTACACCAACGGTTTCACCCCTGTAAGACTATGAATCTCCTCCAGGAATGTCTTAGCTACAGACGTAATGGTCGCTTTGCTATAGCCATTTTTATTTGATTCATAGTCCATAACTGGCGGGAGATCGAACACGCTAATCCCACCAGCATCCTGGATAGCTTTATAAAAGTTCCGAGCTTCAGCCTTAGCAGCTTCAACACTTCCTGCAGAGTCATCAACATAGTGGTATGCGCCAAGCAATAGACCAGCTGCTTTTACATCCTTCGCAAACTGCAGAAACTTTGACGATCGGAACGATTTCCCCTGAGTTGCTTTGATGAAGACGAAGGAGATCCCGTCAGCCGCTACCTTCTTGAAATCAATGTTTCCGTTATGGTGGGATACGTCGATCCCCTGAGCATTTCCTTGTTTACGCGCCTGCATCTGCATCAACCCCTTTTTTAGTTTGTTTGACAAGCTGATTACCAAACACCGCTACCGCCCCGACTAGAATCCCCTGGACGATGCTCTCTACTGATAAGCCCAGCATTAATACCACAAAAGTGATGGCCACTGCTGTAACGATATAAATAATCGTCCAGTCTGCTATGCGTGGTGTCTTCTTCAGCACGAAGCCAATGACCCAGCAAGCAGCTACAACAACAATTAATCTCGCATCGATCAGACCGTTAATGATTTCCCATTCCACACTACATTCCCCCTAATTTGATTCCAGCCCATACAGCTGCAATGATGATTCCTGTTAATCCGGTTAACGCAGATCCGTACACAGTACGCTTCAGCCATTTCTGATCCTCGTCATGCTTATTTAAACGTGTCAGCGCATCGGCCGCATTGCGCTTGGCTTCATGAGCTACATCGGTTGTCTTCTTCAGTTCAGCTTCAAGTTCAATAATCCGAAGAGTCATTTGCTGGGCCGCCTGTAGCGCTTCTTTGGAAATCTCTCTGACTTCTGCCAAGCCTGGAGCCAAAGCCGCCAGCGGTTTCAACGCTTCCTCGATCCGTGCCAGTTGAACTTTTAGATCCACTATCGTATTAACATCCTGCACCTGCATGTCCCTCACACCTCCTGGATTAGAATCCATCTGATTTCCCCCTTCTCTATGAAAAAACACGCCCAGGAGTTGAGCGTGTTGGTCTATTTTTGAAGTTTCGTGGCCTCTCTCGAAATCTCATTTCTCTGGGCAAGCAACGGCTCAATCTGGTCTCGTTTCTGCTTAGCCGATAAACTTGTATCGCCCTCTATCGTGCGGATCTGCTTATTGATCTTACTCATTTTTTCAGTTGCTCGATCCAGCACCTTCAACTCAAGCGCTTTGGACTTATCAAAAGGAACTCCATTTAATTTCGCTGAATCCTTCTCGTTGGACAGTTCCGTCTTGCGGGTATACAGCTTGTCTGTTCCCTTGTTTGATTGCAGCGGATCCACAAGAAAGGCTTTCAGGAATGGACGCTGCTCAAGGCGTTTTTCAGGACTCGCAGGTCGGTCCACTGCCCCCACGCCTTTCAGAATAGAGTCCATTGCCGACGTGGCGTAGGTACCGAGTCCGGCTGTCAGTCCCTGAATGGTGTTATCCATGATACGTGGCGAACTGAAGTTCTTCAGCATGCCTTTTTCGCCTGTCGCTTTGGACATAATTCCTGCCAGAAGCTTGGCCACCTCTGTCGTCCGAGTTGGATCGTATTGATCCTTATACTCCAGTCCCTGTTCACGCTGCGGGATGATGGAGCCTTCACGGAAAAATGAGTAGTTGGACATGCCCTCAATAAATGGCCATAATCCCGTGATCTGCACCGGCAACGCGGCATCGCTCATCGTACGACGCATGAAACCGTCGAACGCATCCGGATCCTTATCCAGGACAAACTGTGCGGCCCGTTCCGGAAGATTGGCGAAGATCGGCGCGATATCAAACGGCTTCGGGATCCGAGCCACCATATCGGTACCCGGGATCGCCATCAGCCAAAAGGTATCGCGCATCCAGTCTGGAGCATCCGCAATGGTCTGTTTCTGCGTTTCATTAGCAAACTGCCTGTTGGCCGAAATAATAGCCAGCGTAGGCAGTGTAGTTGCCGCGAACATACGAGTCGTTGTACCTACAGGGTTCTCCTTGATTGACCGGATAAGCTTGCTCTTACCCTGGATATTGGCATTGAGGAACGCGATAATCTTATTAGCCTGGCGTACACTAGATCCCGCACGCGCAAAGTCCATCAGGTCACGGGATCGGTAAGCTGCTTCCTGTTTACTAGCTCCCGATCGCAACGCCGCCCGATACTCGCCTACTTTGGTAGCTGACTCTGTGGTGTCTGTGATGGCCCGAAGCATATTGATGAACGATTTGCCTGTCACGATGTTGACGAACTTCTGCCCCGGCTTTTCGCGCAGGACACTCTCCAGAGCTTTTTTATGAACCTCTCGATCCATCGAAAGCACGTTACCATAGGAACCCAACTCATTAATCCATTCCTTGTACAGGGGTCCTTTCTTGATGGACTGAATCAAGCCAACCGTAAAGTCAGTAATAGGGTTAAATCCACTATTACTGGTCACGTATGCCTGCAGTACGTCACGCATTGGATTTCGTAGTGAAAACTCAGGCGTAAGCGTTGCGCCGGCACGAAGCAAGGATGCAGGCTTGGACAGGATATTGATAATCATATTGGATGATTCCTGGTCCAAATTAAGCATGGCGCGGTACACTTCTGGCTCCACTTCATACTTGACGTTTTCCCCGTTCACCCGGACATTGACCACGTTCTTCCGGCCCACTTGCTCGTCCGGACCAAGCTTACGGATGAAGTTTTCCTCCACATCGATGTCGGCCAGGCGTTTCAGCTGCGTGGCCACTTTATTCCGCTCAGCTGCGTTCGTAGACTGGAAGATATTCCGCACCATATTGATTAGCGGATCATCCACTTTACGCTCTGATCCCTTCAGAGCCTTGATCGGACTGGCCACATTTGCGAGCGCTTGGGAGACACTGCCGCCGAACCCTTCCGCAGTGTCTTCAAACGCACGAAACATCGGGATGTAGTTCTGCCACCGATCAGCAAGCACATCGGATAGTTCCTGGCTGACTACGCCGTTTTCCACTAACTCTTTCATCATATCTCGGTTGAGCTGTACCAAACCTTGCCTTGCTGCTTCCAGTTCGGTGTTGCCGTATTTCTGAATAATCGCATCGATCTCCGCATTGGTGAATCCGGATTTAATCCCTGCAGCATTAATATCCCGAGCATGTACAGCAACTGCATAGTTCCCCAGCTCGTCGGCTGAATAACCGGCATCTTCTATAGCATTAATTAGAGGAGCCAAACGCTCCTTGACCACCTGGTTTGCCTTCTCTGGCGTTCCTTTGAAAAGTCTGGCCATCTTATAAATGCTGTTCTCTGCGCTGGCCACTTTTCCGGTTACCCGTTTTTCCAATCCTTCTAGCGCGGTCACTTCATCAACGAACTGCGTCCGGACACGCTCCCATTTCTTCTCAAATGAAGTTGTTGATTTTTTAACGCTGCCTCTGCGCACTTTACCCGCGAACGTTTCAGCTGTACCTGCGCCGCTCTCGTTGAAAGCTTTAGCTGCCTGACCCTCTTTCGTGGCCAGTCGCTCCTGTTTGCGCAGCTCTTCTTTCGCCATCTGATATACCTTCTCTGCGCTCGGGCGGAATTGTTCACCAAGTTCCTGAACCATTTCCTCCGTCCAGTCCGAAAATTTGATTGTCCCTTTGCCCAGCTTGGCTGCTCCGATAATCGCGTAATCACCCCACTCTGGCAACGGGTTGGAGTTGATATTCCCCCGCCGCTTTGCAATGCGTTCACGGGCTGCCTGCTCTGCCGAGTCCAAGAAATCATAAACCCGATCCCGAACACGGGAGTTCTGAACGGTGTCCACAACCTGGGCAGCTTCCTGTTCCACGCGCGTGGATAGCTTCGGCGATGGTTCTGCAGACTGGACTGATCTACCTGGACGGCTGAATAGGAAATCGTCCGATGCCGGTTTAGGTGACGCTGGCACGGACTGTTCTGCTTGATATTTCCGAACTGCTTCAGTCCTTGGATTAGCCACTTGCGAGTTCGGGCTGATATTGGTTGCCGTGTCCACCTGATTCAAGGTCTGCTGCTGAGGTGTCACCGTATCAGGGACAACCGATTGTTGTCGCACGGTTGGAGTCGGTGAAACGTCAGGTTGCGCCGGCACAGTTTCAGGCAATCTTTGCGCAGGGTTTGTAGGCGCATTGGCTAGATCCGCAGCTTGGTTGACAGTTGGAGGCAGCGTGTCTGGTAGAGCCGCCCCTGCTCCCTTGGACTTGGCCAGCAAAGACCGTATCCCTGCACCAGCTCCGGCAATCAGCAGGTCACCACCTGCACCGAGACCAGCGCCCAAAGAGGCATTTTTCAGAATGTCACTATTGCTATGCTGCCCCTGGATCAGTCCCATATTGGTATTGCTGATCGCTCCTGTAGCTGCACCACGAATGGCCGTCTCAGCTACCCTTCCTGCTGTCGTTGGGCTCAAGCGTGGAAGGATCTTGTTAATGCCACCGCCTACTAAATTCGTCAGACTGTTCCCGGCACGGGTAGCCATCACACCATTTGCCGCTTTCCACGGTGCGGTGATGAGGTTGCCCCCTCCTGCGGGGTTAAAACCGGCACCGAGGATCCCACCAGCAATACCTGTTATGTCGGCCACTTTGTCCGCTGCAGCATTACCTGTTGACCCTGGAGCCATGGATGGGCTGCCAAGTAACATACCGCCGCCTGTACCTACTGCGCGCGTGACAAAGGAACCTACAGGGTTACCGTAGGTCAGATCATTCATCAAATTGGAAAATGGGGAAACAAAGTCAGCAAATTTGCTCTTAGCAGCACTGTCAGCGATTTTCTGTTTGTTAATCTCGTATTGACTCGGCTGAGGCGGTGCTGGCGTTAGGTCAAATCCGGTAGCTTGTTTGTAGGACTGTATTGCTTGCGGATCTCCGGCCATAGATCTGCCCAGGGTTGAATTCATATAGATGTCTGAGCCGGGCTGAGTAAGTGCAGGCGGCAAGGATGATTGCAGTTCTCTCATCGATGGCTGACTGGCGATATAGCTCTGTACCGCCCGGGTCCTGGAGTTAATCTGCGCATTCGGCTGCTGAAGACTAAGCGTCCCATTTAAAGCGGATTCGCGGATCTCCATCGCCTTCTTGCGCTGTTCTTCTGAAAACTGTTCAAGCCTTGTCGCCATACGCTTTACCCTCCTATAACATGTTAAGTGCGTCCTGAAGTTCTTTCTTAAATCGATTTGCTACGGATGATTGCACTTTAGCTGGAGACGATTTGAAATATTTAGCGCCATTATTCGCACCACGTTCAGCGTACAATCGTTCGAGAATTTGTTTGTCAGACATCATAGGTGTGATACCAGCGTTCTTCACGACCTTAGCAGCACCCCCTGCTCCGTGCTGTACAGAGGTAGACCAAAGCGCGGCTTGTACAGCTGGAGACCTTTTGTTAACATCCAATCCTGTACTTTTAAGGACTGACTTGGCAACAGGATCGTAAAACACCTTTTTGGCGTAGTCATGCTGATATTGACCAAAATTTTTATTTGTTGCAGCGACCTGCTTCCATGCATTGTCAAACGCTAAACTTCCAACTGGGTGGGAGACTAGGGTTT
The DNA here is from genome assembly GCF_030226665.1 of Paenibacillus sp. UMB7766-LJ446. NCBI lineage: Bacteria > Bacillati > Bacillota > Bacilli > Caryophanales > Paenibacillaceae > Paenibacillus > Paenibacillus sp. UMB7766-LJ446. Next base: position 78,311 of record NZ_JASOYM010000014.1, on the reverse strand, counting down.
TATAAGCAGATGGGTCCGTATTTTTCAGGGACTGGACAAAGCCTTTTGCTGATCCTTGGTTGGTTGTAAATTGATATATCCCATAACTGGCTCCGCCAATGTCACCGCTTGTACGGGCGACCGTGCCAGTGTTACCACTTGATTCATATTTGGAGGACAATGCTCCTAAAGCTGCTGCTGAAGCTCCGGTGGCGGATCCAGAGCTAGTCAGTTTCCCGAGGTCACGCCATATTTCTTATCGAAGTCTTGAATATCTTTTTGAGTGAGACCCATGGAAAGCAACACCTGATCATCCTGACCTTGCGGCAAGCCGAAACCAGTGACCTGCATGTAAATCTGCTCTTTGGTTGCTGTGTCTTTAGGCGGGGCATATTTCTCAGTTGCTGGGTCAATATATTGCGACTGCAGAGCACTCAGTACCTGCCCAGGCGTCATGCCGCTATACTCGGCTGGTTTTGTATTTCCGAGACTGAGCCACGCTCGGGAATTTTCATCCTGGCTAATTCCCAGCATCGCGTTACGATAGGCGCTGTCGTCTTGCTGCTGTAACTGCTGAAGCGCATAGTTGAGACCAAACTGAGTAGCATTCTGCTCAAACTGTGCTGCCCATTGGCTATCTCCCACAGCATCACGCGCTTTCTGGTATGCGAACTGCTCCACAGCAAAATTGTTCTGCCATTGCTGCTGCCCTTGGTTGAACGCTTGATTCTGCCCAGCGAGTGTGAGCTGCCCGTTCGGGTTCGTTGCCTGACGTACCAGACCGCCCCAATCGGACTGTGGCGTGATCAGCTTGCCAGAAGCGTCCATATACATCCCAGCTGCTGCCAGATTCGCCTGCTTGTTGCCCAGATCCATCTGCTGACCTGCCAAGGTACGAATACCTGGGTTAACCTTCGCCGCATTCGAGCTGCTGACATTAGCCCCGTATTGACTGGCATCAATGCCCATAGACGTCAGCTGATTCCGGATAAAATCGGCTTGCTTACTCAGTGCCGATCGATCCTCTGCTGTGATGCCTTTCGTCTCGGCCTGCTGCTTCAAGCTGAGCAGATTATTAATGGCATCCTTGGCAGCTGTCGGAAGGTAATTACCCGTAACCTGTGCCTCCTGCAACGGATTCTGGAAGTACTCCTGGTTCTGCAGGCCGTAGAGATTGCCGAGGTTACCGATCGCATCCTGACCCACGCCGTAATTCATCTGCTGAACCTGCAAGTCGCGATTAGCATCATCACTGTAACGCTGATATGCCTGTTGCATGAGAGCTGGAACTAGATTATTCGCGATACTCTCCATTGCCCCAGTTCCGATCTGGTTGGCTACTGTCTCACTCCAGGACGACTTACCTTGGCCAGTTGCACGCAAGCCGGCATTAGTATCTGCTTGCTGTGTGGCCACATTCCGTTTAGCTTCAGCAAGCTGAGCCTGATAAGCTGGATCAGTTGTCTGATCGTACGAGAAGGCATCCGGTTTCGTGAACTGGAACCCGGACTGTTTATTAATGAAGTCATCGATGCGGCCCAAGGTTGCCTCTGTGCGACTACCTGGTATCGCAAAGTTGTTCTGCGCTGCAGGCGCTGCCTGAACGTTGGATGCCGCCTGAGACATCGGGGCCTGATAGCCCAGATTCGTATTCAGATACTTGGTCTGCGCAGAAATATCCAAGCCCTGGTTCTGCCGATTCGTGATCGTGGCCAGAGTCCTCGCAATCTCGCTTTGACGGTAGGCATCGTCGTTCTTAATCTGAGCCTGGTTATTCACAATGCTTTGACGCCCTGGCACATTTGCGGATGCGTAGTTGATCCCGCCGTTACCAAGGGTTGGCGAGTTGGCCGCACCAGTGACGGTAGGCGTCTTATTGGTAGTTGAGTCTTTCTTCTCTACCACTGTTCCAGTTGTTACATAGACCATAATGCACCTCCTTGTTGCAAAATAAAAAGACTCTCGGAAGAGAGCCTTTCAGATGTATTGATTATTGATTTAGTTAAGAGCTGCAAGCTGAGCTTTTAAATCTGCCAGTAAGGTTTGTTGTTCAGCAAGCTGGTTCTTCCTTACTTTCAGAACTTCCTCTTCACCAGAATCAGGTGAATTCTTAATAGCATACTCGCTCGCTTCGATCAGTTTATTCGTGTCAGATATTCTCAGTACTGCATCGGAAATACGTTCCTCCAATTTTGCCTTTTGATCTTCCACGCTCTGCCCCTTTCCAGGAGTTGTCACAGTCGCGGACGGCTTTTCATCCAGGATAATCTTCTTGTTCTGCATGCTCACATCATAACCTGCAGCTTCACCGATCACGCGAACGGGCGCATAACTTTTTCCATCCACAATAATCGCATTATCTAAAGCCTGGCCGTTCAATTCCACAACTGCCTCTCCCTGAATCTTTTTGCCTACTAACGATTTAATATCATTCGCGAAAGCTGTGGTGGAGAGGACGAATAGGGCACCAGCAAGGAAACTAGCAACATACTTTTTCATATTGAATCTCCCTTATACCATTTTCCACCAATATACCACAGCTTTCACGGTAGGCTATCCAAATTGCTCCAAAATGTATCATCTATCTTCAAGTGCTTCGATTCTATCAAAAGCTTCTCTTAATTCATCGCCTAATGTCCGCCCTGGATTTGTCGCATAAATCTTGTCCCAATTATCAAATCTAACTCTGGACGCGTCAATATAAATCGTGCTATTTGCTTTAATATCCATGGAACTGTAACTTTCAAACATTGGATATCCTAACAAATTGTGAATTCTTCCCCGAGGCGTGCCAGCTACTGTAAATCTTAATGCTGGAGATCCGCCATAGTCAGGCTCAATTACAACATGATTATTCGCATCTTGGAACGCACCGAAAACATTCCCCGTTGCACTCATCTCGCAACGCGGGTAAGCATTACGCCTAGTGGCAATGTAGGAGCCGTAGATCTCAATCGACTCGATTAGACCTGCGACGATATGCCCCAGGTTCGCGCTAATCGCAGAAAGCTGGTTCACGGTAATCTTATCGGCTGTAACTGCGCCCGCTTGAATCTTCTCCGTTGTGATGGCTCCAGCTTGTAGCTTCTCTGTGGTGATTGCTTCAGCCTTGATATTACGAGCTTCAATACCATCGGCGCGAATGTTCTTCACATCCAGGGTACCGTTAATCATGAAGTCGATATCCTGCAGGCTGCGTGCGATCTTGTTGATGTTGTCTTTCAGATACGCCTTGACTTCCTCTAGATCTTGAAAGGTTGGCGGGTTTCGAAATGACGGCGCTACGTCTTGAATCCCCATGGTGACCTCCTTAATAGAGCGGCAGCTGCCGCACCTGTCTTGTAATCTCATGAAGCCTGATCCAGCCGGTACCCTCCAGTTTTATCCGGACGGTGTTCTCCAAGGCAAACTTTCGGACCGGGATAATGATCCGTTGGGCAACTGAAGAAGAGGCCGTAATGGAACTCACCAGATCCCAACTCTCTCCGGAAGCTTGACTGGATAGGCTGATATTCAGAGTACTTCCTGTGGCCATCTCCGCCACAATCCACATCTTGAGCCAGCGCTGTTTTTGTGCGATGGATCCATTGGTGAAAGGCTTGGTCACGGCTTTCCAGGTAATCGGATTAGAGCTATCCACCATCCCGCCTAACCTGAGAACCTGACCGGAAGCGGTACCGATATACAGGTCCTGATCGATAGACGCGAAACATGTCGGAGCCGGAAGCATCCAACGGGACCAAACTCCAATCCTGGGATCATACACTAGCGTTTCACCGGCAGCCGTGCTGAAGAATGATCGCTTCCCATCAGATCCTGCTGCACTTGTAATGATGATGTTATTGTAAAATGTCCGGACCAGCTCACTGAATCCCTTGTCCGGCAATGCGGCAGCTGAATATTCATAGATTCCCGACTTGTGCATAAAACTTAGCGAACCTTCGCGTGCAGTGACCGCGTTATTATTGGCCACTCCCTCATCATCCGTAACTACACGGCTGTTGAAGTCTGAAGGCTGTCCACCCATCAGCAAATGAATGGAGGACGGCATCCCAATAGTCAACCGGTACAGGCTTCCTGATAACATGTTAATGTCTTCACCGTGCGACGACTCAATCGTTTTACGGTAGCTGTCCTGCTGATTCCCTGCGAAGGTGTTCCAATTCTGCGGCTGATCCAGTGCAGAGGACCACAGCTCATTCCCTACGGCGCACCAGAGTCTGTTCTGATACGTGGTAATGTATTTACCATTGGTAGGTGCACCACTCAGCACAGAGACACTGGAGCCGTTATATCGGCGCATGGAATCGACGCCATTGCATCCGATTAGGTTTACGCCATCCAAGTTGCCGTCAAAGTTTGTGAATGACCACTCCGCAGACGTATTCAGCCCACTTGCCAATGTAGTCCAGGCTGATCCGCTCCATCGGCGCCATGTTCCGTCATTGAATACTGCATGTAGCTCACGTCCACGCCAAACGCCCATACCAAGTACTCGGGTACCGAACGTACCAATAGACGTGTAACCCGGCCTTGTTGAGATAGCTGGGTAATCGTCAGTGGTCAAGTTCTGCATCTCAGTGAAGTACACATCCTCGATAGAGTACGGGTCAAATGTATTAAGGCCGCGAAACTCCCGAATCGGGATCGGCTGCATCATGCCTTCCAAAGGCTGATTCTGAGACGGCTTATATTGTACGGGCCTCATTGTACTGCACCCGCTTGATAGTTCTGTGATGCCACGTTCCACGCTGCCTTGTACTGATTCTCGTAGTTCGACGCCTTCACGCTGTCATCTTGGCTATTAGCCAGCATTGCAGCCAATGCCGGGATAAACGTCCAGTGGTACTCCTCTGGTGCGTCAGGCGGGACTGTGAGATCAGTAGACAAGAATGTGGTTGTAGCAATCCGATGGTATCGCAAAAAGCCTCTTAGATCAGCGTAAGGGGCTGGGTAGAGAGATATGGTATTGGTGGCATCGTCAAAGGCATAGGCGTTCTGTGCTGGCGTCACGTCGTCCCGATCCAGACTCTTATACGGGAACATCCCGATCATGACCAGATCGATATTCTTTTGTCGTGCATCTTGAGGAAGGATATAATCCACTTGTCCAGCTATGCAGTCGAACTTCGCAATCTTCGGAATCTTCACCACGTTGAAGAAATCCTGGTTCAGCGAGTTTAGCCAGATCACTTTATCTGCAACTGGAACGTCATTCGGCACAAGCATGTCTGCTTCAGAAATAACTTCTGACAATCTCATAAGATCCTCCTTAATGCCAAAATAAAAAAAACAGCCTATTATCACAGATAAATTAAATTAAAATTTATACTGAAAATTGTTGTATAATACTAAATGTTGCATTTTTGAATTAACTATCTGAGGTGATTTAATTTGAAGTCAGTGTTAAAATTTATTCTTTTCTTGGTTTTTTTGTCTAGTATCATTAATATGTCCTATCCAATTGCAAGGTTTCTTATTTTGGCTCTTTCTTTTCCTTTGATTCTCTTATTTATGCTTAAGCAGATTAAGAAGATTAGGATAAATATTAGCGTTTTTGTCGCTTTTATATTTTTTGTTTTCTCATCATTAATATCTGTTCTAGTTAATGCTGATTCAGGATCTATAATTAATGTGATGGCAATAGCTTACCTTTACATTTTTCTAGCTATTCTGTTTAATAGCATCGAGGAAAATCAACAACTAAATTTAATGCGTAGCAGTATTTTAAGTTCACACATTACTATCTTAATCATTTCCTTAGTCTTTTTTGGCGGGATTTCAGTACCATTTAAAGGAATGTTTTTAAATCCCAACTCAATGGGACAGTTACTTATAACTATTTCTGTAGTAGTTTCAGCGATTTTTTACCAACTTATCTATAACAAAATGTTCTTAAATTTAAAAATAAAAAAATCAAAGCTATTCTGGTCTTTCGTTTTAGCACTTATAGTTTTGTATTTATCCATCCTTACGAAAAGCAGAACTAGTAACTTAGTGGTAATAATTGTTTACATACTTCCTTTAGTCTATATTTTCTTTAAATCTTTGAGAAATTTAAAAAATGTAACAAACTTGATAGTACTATTTCCATTTGCAGCTTTCGCCGTTTGGGCATTAATCCGTTACACAGGCATTTTTAACCTTTTTAATAATCTGATATTAAGTAAATTCGTCATTAAGTCAAACGATTTAACAGATGGCAGATCGTATGTGTGGAAGTATACGATTGATAATACTGGACTGTTTGGTAATGGTCATTACTTTTTTGATAATACAGTTGGCGCTCACAATACTTTTATTGATATATTAGGAGAGTATGGTTGGGCATCTCTTATATTTTTCATTATTTTTACATTGTTAACACTTATAAATTCATTAAAATATTTAAAAGGAAACCACGATAATAGGTTTGTACCCTTCCTCATGGTTGTTGCATTTATAGCTACATCAATGACAGAAGGACAAATGTTCAAACCTCTAATGATCGGATTGTTCCTTGTATCTGGAATACCTACATTAAAGCCTAATTCTCATTAGGCTTTTTTGTTTCATACAATTAATATTCTATGGTCGCGCTGTCCCGTCAGCCCAAACCCACTTGAGCCCTGTCCATGTCGCTAATTTCCCATCCGTCGTGGCAGATGTATCAATAAATTGCAAGCCCATAAACTGGAGCTTTTCAGCATCTGTTGTTGGCATAGTGGGCGGTGTGTTGTTTCTGTAGTTTACCCACTCAATGGGTCGCCACCAATTTGTACCACTGCTATTGTATTGATATACCCATTTTGTTACTGGTGAGGCAATTGCATCGAATCCAGTATTAATACAAATATCCCCTGCGGTAAAACTCCCGGTTAATGGCGGCATACGATACGCACTTATTTCCCTTTGCCGCCCACTTCCTAAGCATTCCGCGTTCTTGTCTGACCAATAGTTCTTACCGAAGTATGTTCTTTTTGCAGTGTTGGTCGACAAATAAACAAGAGTATTGTTTCCAGATATATGAGTATTATCTTTTACCGACCAGTTACTATAGTTTACATCCAATCCACTTTCTAGATAATAAAACGATTGTGGATTGGTAAACATATTGCTTCTAATCATTATATCTTTTTTGTATCCTGTTTCCTCTGATCTAACTGCATAAGTGTTGTACGGTGCCGGCGTGTCTTCAAACATCGCCTGATTGTTTTCAAAGGTGACTTTTTCGGAATCACCAATCTGCAACAGAATGCCGCCGACTTTCCCCATGTTAACGATGTTGTTTGCAAACTTAATGTTCTTTGAGAATTGACCAATCAAACCGCCATTACCAGTATAAAATATCCTCACGCTTCCCATATCAGCCATGTTCGGCAATACATCTGTGACGCAGTTGATTGTGTTACCTACTACATTGACATCTTCACAGGCTAATGCTCTAAGCCCTATACTCTCAGCAAATCCTTTGTAGGTTCCGTCATCGTTCACCTGTTTTCCGAATTCCAAGAAAGTATTATTCGATATATTACCGGTCTTCGCCAGTAGAGTATAAATCGTTCTTCCTACACAATTTACAAACGTGTTGTGGTGAATTGAAAAGTTTGTAATTAGCTTGTCATAAATTCCATCACTTGTCTGACTTGCTAAAAGTAAAATACTCAATCTGTTGGTTATGTTGTCAGGGTAATAATTCAATGATTTTCCCGAGAATTCAAAACCACAGCTTGAAATTTCAAAGTTATCGCATTTCTCTCCACGATCTGCCCAAACTTCAAAAAGTTGTTCATCCCTGGAAGCTCCACTCGTTACAACACTATCCCAACTCACCTGGTACTTAAAATTTATTCCCAGCACCTTAAAATTTGAACAGTTCCGAATTCTAACTAAGCGATAGTTAGGCGTTGAATTCGTTACAACAATCGGATTACAAAATACTTCAGCACCGTATCCGATCACTGTGAAGTTGGCTTTATCTTTAATTAAGATTCCGCCTGCCCCACTGGGTGAAATCAGATATTTCTTAGGCGGTAGAAATAAAACACAATCACCGTCTCCCATCGCTTCAACCGCTCTTGCGAATGCTGCAGAGTCATCTGTCACACCATCGCCTATAACTCCGAATTCAGTAATATCAATCCACTGTTTTTTTGCTTTCCCTGCCAATTCAGATGTTACTTCAGAATTTTCGGTGTCTAGTCTGGCTCTCATCGTAGGATATACTGTTCCTGAGGACGAAATCCGAGCATCGACGATCTCAACCACACTATCACCGCTATGCGCTATGAAATATTCCACGCGGTTACTAGTTGTATCAATAGCTCCCTTTACAGTTGATGCATCAACTAACCCAGAGTAGGTATGATTTGAAGCATCCTTTGATTCAGGTGATAACTTACTTAAGGTAATATTTTCATCCTTTATTTTTTCTGTCACTACCGAGTCATTTTGTATTTTTGGAGTAGTTATTGAGTTGTTCTGAATCTTAGAGGTATCAACGCTTTCATTTGCAAGTTTTTCGTTTGTAACGGCTTCTGGAGCAAGCTTAGTTTGCGTTACCGCTTGATTGGCTATCTTTGACTCAACGACATTATTGTCACGTATTTTTGGTGTCGTTATAGACCCGTCAACCACGCCAATCTCAGGGAGATTAGAAAATTTATCAATACCTTCATCAACTTTGTCTTGTGCCCCTCCTGGCGTCTCCCACTGCGGCGGCTGTCCACCTGCAATGTCTACACTGGTATCTCTCCATGGGTATCGATTCATGTTTACCACCTCTCATCAACGGCATATCTTTCATAGCCATTGGCAGCTGACTGATATTCCGTATAAAGTTGCATATACTTGTTGTTATACTCCTCTGCCTCATTACCGCTGGTGATCTCTCGCAGCACACCATATACCAGTAACATGTCATAGTCTGGATCAAATCCGGTATCCTTGTCCATATCAGTCAGCCTTAACGGGTAAAGAACAGGCGCATGAAATATCTTGATTCCATACGTCACGTCTTTATCTGGCGTTGGTACAATACCAATCTGACCAGCTTGGAAGTAGTGATATGGCTTGATCGATGCGTTGTGGAACTGCCGTAGCGGCAGCCGTACATACACATCATTACTCAACATAGTCACCTCGGTCACGGCACTCTGGGGGCATGGCAATGTGTATGCCAGCTGATCTTTAACCAGGTCAATCGCCGTACAAACCGTTTCGGATTGCTGCTGTGCTGAACCCAGGTTACGCAAAAGGCGATCCCGCACCTGAGTAATCTTGCGCAGGATCGATGCCGGTGACAGCGTATGTGGTGACTTCTCGATAATCTCTTCTACTACATCGCTCACCTTCATGTCTGAACCCCCTATGAAATGACGCCAGCGGTACGCAGCTTGGCCAGCAGTGCATTGAAATCAGCTACTAGACCAGCAACGTCGGTCGCTGTACTGTTAGCCTGTGCCGCTGCCTTCGTCCCGGTCAGCTTGGCATCCAGCGCAGCCTGCAGACCCGTAATGGCCGCTACAGCGTGTGCGTGGTTCCCTGCTGCTGCAGTTGTGCCTGTCGTGCCGATTGCCAGATTAGACGTTCCTGCTCCAATCGCTGTGCGTGCTGCAGCTGCATCTGTCGCCTTCAGAACAGATTTACCTGTGCTGGAGGCATCCGTGATATTGTCCGAGGTAATTGGTCCTGATCCACCGCCACTTCCGCCGAGATCAATAGGCGTACCGTCTTCATCTACAAAAACAACGTAATCAGCTTCCCGTTTTTCGGGAAGTCTTGGTGCTTCGGCTGCGGGAATTACCTTCTGGTAGTTCGGCTGCCGTGTGTGATTGATTGGCATCATTAATCCCTCCAATAAGTTTTTCAATTAACACATTCATTTGCTGCGGATCCTGTCCTTTGGGCTGCGTTCGGAAACGTCTACTCCTGGCAGACTGTCTACCCCGAACCCGACGACTAACCACGGGGCGCTCCAGCAGTTGATTGGTGCGCTTCTGTTCTTCGTAAATGGCGTTCAACGCCTGTAGTTCATCCCGATACATGGTACACCTCCAAAATAGAAAAAGAGGGGCCGAAGCACCCTCTAGTCTTGTACGTTATGGCCGTAGATGAACGAGTAGTTCGTGAACCCGTAAGCCCAGCGGCCGATGGCTTTGAACTTGGATACCTCAGTATCGAAGTCCGTCAGCGTACCATTCTCAATCTTCCGTCTCCACTGCCAGATGTTGAACTGCTTCAGGCGAGCGGAGTCAGCTGCAAACCAGTTTTTCCGTTTAGCTGCAGAGATGAACGGATTGACAATGACATTGATCGTGCCCTGGTACATGTTCACATCAAAGTGATTGCTGCCTGGCTCATACTTCGGCAGATCAGAGTCCGGCAAGCCAGCAATTTTAAATGCAGGGCGGGCGTTGTACGGGGAAACGATCAACGTATCCGGAATCACAGCCATGACATCTCCACGGTCATCCACCCATTCCTGCATGGCCACCGCAGTGTCATCCCAAGAGTCAATGGTCAAAGCGCTGTTGCCCAGGTTTGATTGAACGTCAGTACTGTTCGTTGGGCTGTATGGGTGATCCGCAGCGAACAGCGGCTTGCCATCAGGTCCCACATACTTATCAATACGTCCCCGCCAGTTCGGGCCCTCTACGTCAAACCCGTTATTTAAGAACTCGACCGCCTGCAGCTGCTGCGTCTTGTAAACCGAACCGGACAACGACTTAATGCGTCGTGCGATCTCCGAAAGTTTCAGGTCGTCAATAAAATCACGATCGATAATACGACCATCGCTGAATTTCCTGTTCTTCAGGATCTTCTCCCAAAGCGCATCGATGTCCTCATACTTCACCTGGTTGTTCGAATGGCCCCACTCTTCCATGGTGCCCTCGCTACCGATCCCCGCGTAAGACTCCATCGCTTTGTTGGAATTAGTCACGTTGTAAAGCAGCGGAATAAAGTCCTTTTTGTTCTTCATCTCCAAAGCGTAAAGCTCTTTATAAATTGGCTCCAATACTTTCGGATCCCATCTCAATGCCGTTTGCATAGGTCAATCCCCTCTCTTATCTTCTCTGAATTAGGACAGTTGGCGGTTCTTGACTTTGAACCGAGCTGTCTTTTTATTGGTGTTGATTTCAAATACAGCAAGAGGTCCACCTGTTACCGTAGCGGCATTGGCAGATAGCCCGTCAGCAGCCAGAGCAATAGCACTTGCCCCTGTGACAAAGCCAGCCGCAGCTGTGCCTGTGTAAGGTCCCTCATACCAATCGCCCTCACGAGCCAAGATGAACTCAGTCTCCTGATTGGTTCCGGATTTAACGTTGGATGTCAGAAATCCGGCAATGGGGTCTGTAGCTCCTGCTTTGGTCACCCTACCTGCAACAATCTTGATCGCTTCGCCGGCAAGGCCTGCCTCTCCATCCGTCATCAACTGGGACGTGATCCGTGTTGGATCCTTACCGTAATCGTTGTAAATGTACTTAAATCCTTGTGCCATCGTGCACAACCTCCCTATTTTTCAAAGTTTTTAGCGTACTTCTCTGCCGTCTTAGGATCCAGGCCGAACGCGGAGAACGCATCACGTAGCTCCCGCGGTGCCTGCGGATCCAAGCTACCTGGTGGATTGGTCTCCACCTGTGATCGCTTGTTAAGCCGCTGGTTCTTAATGAACGTCTGCTCGGCCTGCTTCCGGGTCTGAGCGGAAAGCTTATCCCGGTGAACCAGCTCGTAGGCGTCAACCGGGTCATAGCCTCGCTGAATCCGTGCCTGCATGTCCTGCGTAAGCCAGGGGGCTGAGGTGCCGTCCTCGGAAACCTCTTTAGCCAAATCAGGATACTTCCGGAAGAACGACTCCCACGCCTCAACTTGCTGCTGTTGCTCCGCTTGTTGCTGACGATTCGTTTGGGATTGCTCGGATTGCTGAATTAGCTCCTGGGCCTGCTGCAGAAGCGGGTGCTGCTTCAAATACTGATCCAGTACATCCGGATCGATCCCCGCACTCATCGCATCTTCCCTCAGGCTCTGTTCCAAACCATCAAAGTCATCTTTCCGCTTCTGAACAGCAGCCTGTTCAATCTGATCCAGGTTATCCAGTAACTCGGCATGATCCTTATATCCCTGCTGTTGTGCAAGGCGATCCAGGGCAGATTCATACTGTTGATTACGCCCCTTGATCTTGTCGTAATTCATGCCCTTCTCCACATAGCTCCGAACCTCTTCATCCGGCACCAGTGTCTCCTGGCCGTTGTACTTCACCTGAAGCCCCTTGATCTCCGCAGCAGTTGCTGGATCTATGGCGGGATCCTCGTCTCCTGGATCGATATCTGGGTCTTCATCCAGATCCTCGTTCTTATCCCCTGGCTCATCTGTACCTGGATATTCGATACCGAAAGCCTCGTAATACGCTTGGATCTCTTCTTCACTATGACGCTCTTGCTCTTGTCCCTCTTCGCTTTGGCTGGCGCTTGAGTTGATATTCATTGCTTGCATCCTCCTAATCCGCTATGGCTGGCGGCATGATAAATAGGCCAAAGGATTCTCACCCTTGGCCTGGTCGTTGCGGTTGCATCAATTGGTTGGCAGTCTTAGCAGCTTCCAAATTCATTTTCTGTTGCTTCAGTCCCTGTTCAAAATCCCGGTCCCGTTGTTCACGCTCCATCTGCTCACCACTGAATTGCTGGATGGATTGTTGCATGGACTGATTCTCCTGGGTGAGCTGCTGCACCTGAGCTTGAGCCTCCTGTGCCTGTTGCTGAGCCTGCTGCAATTGTTGCTGCATCCCTGACGCCTCTTCAATCCGTCTCTTGATGACGTCCATGGGCTCCATGCGTCCTGTCTGAATGACGAAACGGACAGCCTCAGCATCCACCATTGGAAGCTGTGTCACCGGATCCCGCAGGTTCATCAGGTTAAAGATGAGCTGCAGCCAGTATTCCCGGTCCTGTGGTTTGTCCACGCTTATATTAACCAGGATGTCAAACTCAGGAACAAACTCCTCATCCACCGGAATCGCCTCTGATTGCTCTTCTCCGGTCTCTGGATCTATCAGGGTATTTCCGGTTTCATATTGTGTTGGAACGCGAGAAATGACGGCATTCCGGCTGATAGAGACGTTACGGCCAGTGACCCGAGCAATTCTCTCTGTAGTGTAAAACTGAGCGATCAGCTCCACATACTGAGCAAACACCTCTTCCAATGCTTCCTGGATCATGTCGGATGCGGTATTGAGGCGGGTACCTGCAGCAGCCATGAGAGCCTTAGCCTGTTCACCACTGGTCACCTTACTGTTCGCTTGACCGTTTGAGCTGTCAAACTGGCCAGGGATCTTCTGCAACATCTCGTCATAGTAGTTCAAGCCGTTGAACACGGTTGCCGGCACATTGACACCCTGCAGCTCCTTCACGTCGTTCAGACGGCCAGGTGCTACGGGAAGCATAGCTGCTGGCTGCCCCCGTTGTTCCTGCCAGGTACGTGGCTTCGTAATGGCCCCCTCTTCATAAGCAATAGCGGGACCACCCATCTTGGCTGACGTTTCGATGGCAATCTCAGCAAACTTGTTCTTCATGATCTGCGGCTTGATCATGTCTCTGGCAAACCCTTTACCCCAGGCTGAACCTTCCTCGGGATAAAGCGTACGTGCCGTGAATGGGTACTGGCCATGGTCATATACATACGACTTATGTTCCAGCATGACGCCTGACGTGGAGACGTAGATACAGTGCACGCCATCCATATCCCCCTTGGCCTTCGCCATCAGTTCGGATGGATCGTTGCCAAGCGCCAGAGCGTCCTCAGCTAAATCGTTAAACAGCTCTTTATCCTCTGGCGTCATAATCTTCGGCAAGCCGCGGTACCAGTACTCGATCAGTCCTGACGTCTTATCAGTGCTGTGGCTCCGGCTTTCTGTGGAGTCGTCGAACACATCTATGTCAGACGAGCCGTTATCCGGTTTTACCTTAGCCCCTTGCTTCTTCCATCGCTTCTTGAAATACTCCAGCGGCTGCCGGGTATGCACGATAATAGCGGACATCTCCTGCAGGTAGATGAAGTCATCCACACGAGGATCCGGAAAGAAGGTAGCCAGGTTCACCGGAAGAATGTCGTTGCGCCCTGTGTACTTGTTCGAGCCGCGGCCACCTTCCACTGTGGGGTCAAAGATCGTCTTATAGATCAGTGGGCCATGAATGACCATCCGACGTACAGCTCGCATGTGCTTCTGCTTGAACTTGATCTTGCGCAGCTCATACGGCATAAAGTCGTTCAAGTCCCGAGCCTTGGTTTCATCCCCTGGCTCAGGTGCACTGAAATCCGGATAGGGCATCCAACCTGCCAGCTTACCAACAATCGACTCCAACTGCGAGAATACAATATTGTCCACGGAATCAGGTCTGCGCTTGGAAGCTGCATCGGTACGTAGACCGTGCCAGTGATCCCCCATGTAGAAGCGCTGTTCCTTCCGCCAGTGTTCCTCCACCGGCTGCCTGGCTGCTTTAAACACCTGGTAGTCCTCGTTAACCACTTCCCAGATCCGCTGCTGTTCAGGCGTATTGGGATTTGTGGAGTCGGAAGCATCCTCCCCGCTGAAGATCCCTTTCACCTTGTCGAGTATACTCATTCGTCATCACCTTCCACCGGATCGTCATACCAACTCATCCGCTTAGGCGGATCATCGTTAGGGGGGCGTTCGTACTCAGTCCGTGTCGACAGATACTCGCTGTGATTACGGGCCACTAGTCGATTCGTCAGGTCCTTGATGGCCTTGTCCTGTTCACGCAGCTGGAGCACCAAGAAGCCAACCACAACAACATTAATAACGGCGAATACAATTTCCATTTCTCATTCTCCTGTCTGCATAATGACTGTATAAAATCAACGCTGGTACAAAATGTAAAATACTGTAACCATGCGGGTTTACTGGCTCTTGCATAAACGATGCATAAACGTTTCGGACTGAATACCCTATCGCCCCTGATGTACCAAGGGTTTGAGGTTTCAGACTATTGCACAAAAGCCCGGATTTGATACACAAGTACTGCATAAATAATGCATAAGAAATTACCAAAAGCCCTCGACCTCTGGCTGATCATCGTCCTCATCATCGTCGAAGTCCTCCCGCTTGCCTGGCAGCGATTCCGGATTGGCTCCCCACGGCTTCTCACCTTTTGCTGCAGTCGGTTGACTCATCACCCAATAGCGCAGCGCATCCGGTATATGATCCAGCGCGTGAGCTGCCACGTCCTCCACCTTGTGCGGATCGTGCATCATCGCTGGAATAGCTTCGATGGCTTTTACGCACGTACTGAATATCTTGAGCTTAGCTGATTTATATAGATTACCGTTCACCCAGTCCACTTCATCCGTCACGTGCAGCCACTCACGCAGTCGCTTCCAACCATTGACGCGTTCCTTCTTAGCCTGGATCAGTGGAACGTCCTTCTGCGCGAAGATCTCTGCAGGCGTGATGTTCTCCGTCTTGGACTTGTTCCAGAATGAGGTGTCGGCCACGTTGTACTCATACCGCTCTCTTACTGGGCTATTCAGCTTGGTGATCTCCACCTGCTCACTGGTTAAGAGCTTGGTCTGAGCCAGCTCACGATAGAGGTATCCGGTACCGTCAGGTGCCAGCGCAATCCACAGACAAACGAATGGATCAGTGTAGCCCTCATCCAGTGCCCGGTACTTCTTCCATTCCCGTGGGATCTCGAACGGATCCACGACGTGGACGGCTCGGCTGAACTCACTGAAGTACTGACCGGCGAATACATCCCAATCCCCTTCAAGCAGCTGCTTCCGCTCAATGTCTGGAAGTGACAACAAACGCGCCAAATAGCCCGGATCCGATTGGACCAGGGCCTGATTGTCGTGGACGTTAGCGGGAATGAAAATACGGCTAAGAATAATAGGTTCCCCCGCCTGAGGTGTCCCTTCTGGCCAGTACAACGTATTGCCCTCGTCGTCAGTCTCAGTAACGTGTTGTATGGTCTCTGCTGGACCAATGGAGACGAAACGCTTTTTCACCCAGGTATGGCCTACCCCGCCTGGATTTGTTGTACTCTTCACTGAACGGGGAAATGGCTTACTACCCCGAAGCCGGGATAACATGTACAGATACCATTTTTCCTCGAACTGGGTTAACTCCTCCCACCGGATTACGTCATACTCTGCACCCTGGTAGTTCGTATAGTTGGATTCATTGTCCCAATAGGCCAGCTCAATAACAGATCCGTTGATGAAAGACCACTCATACTTGGATTGGTTGTACTTACCTAGCTCCTTCGGATAAACCTGCAACGTCCTGGCAATGATGGAACGCTTCAGGTCGGGGAACGTACGACGGAATATGATCTGACGGCTGCCTGCATACTGCATGGCGTATTTCAGTGCGTCCCAGATCGTCGCCTCTGACTTACCGCCACCAGCAGCTCCACCGTATAGGATCTCGTCTGCTTCGGTCTGGTGGTAGACCTGCTGTCTCGGTTGCGGCTTGTAGGGGATAACGACCTTAGTCATCTTTAGTCATCCCCTTATCAAAGATCACCTGCAGCGCGCCGCCATCTTGACCCGTCAGCTCCACCTTATCCTTGAACATACCCAGGTGCCGGGCCACGTTCTCCAGCGCCTTCGCCTGATCATGCATCACGATTTCAAGCCCTGCCTTCGTCTGCTTAATGCCTGAGTACAACAGCTTAGCGCCGCCCTGAAGCTTACGGGTGTCCTCAATGTGCAGATCCGGACGACCCTCGCCGCGGCACTGAGGACAGAATGGATGTGGATCCGCCAGGCGATCAAAGCCATATCCCCCAGCTTCACTCGGCAGGATCTCTTGTAACGGCTTATCCAGTTCTTCTGCTTTAGCCTCTGCATCGTTAATCGCATCCTCTACCGCCTGGGCATATTCAGCCGCATCGACCCATTGGTACTGGTGGCCGATCCCATGGCAGTGCCGGCAAGCCAAACGCCTCAAATGAATGAGCTCGTTCGGATCTGCAGTGGCCAAATCCCACCAGCGTCGAAGCACCATATCGGCTGTAACCTCAACCTTGGCTGCTCTCTTATCCATAGCTTTTTGAATCGCTGCCTGAACCTTAACATTACTTAACAATCTACTGGCCTGCTGTTCAGCCGTTTTGGGGCTATATCCTGCTCTGATCGCTGCCTGCGTGGCATTGAGGTCAATCAGGTATTCTTTTACAAAGTGTTGTTGCTTGGCCGTCAATGCCATCGCGATCAGCTCCTTTATGTATTTTGGTTAAAGAAAAAGCACCACGACGGGTGCTCTCTCTCTTCTTGCTACTTATTTCTCGTAGATAACCAATACCTCATGAGAGCTCGGGGAGGTAGATAGTTTAACGTCTCTGACCTGCTCAGCCTTCAAAGTTCCGAGAAATTTATTAACCGCAAACTCAACGTCGCTTCTGTTACTGCTACCAAACATTTGTACATGCACTCTTTTATGCATCGTATGTAACACCTCCTCTCCTATGTCGTATTTCGACGTATAGGAAGGATTTCCCTCTTTTGGTGTCGAAAGAACTAGGACGAAAGGAGGTGTTTCCAGATGTCTGTACTCTTAGTGAGCTATGATTTGAATAAATCAGATAAGGATTACAACGGTCTCTACGAGGTTTTGAAATCCTTTGGATATTGTCATTACTTAGATTCAACTTGGTTAATTTCTACTGAACTTACACCAACTGAGCTCTACAATAGACTTAGCTCTCATATTGATGAAAATGACTTTTGCCTTGTCATTAAGGTTACTTCTGAATACTATGGCTGGCTCCCTACAGAAGCTTGGGACTGGCTTAAACAGGCATTAGGGTAGCTCTAGCTTTATCTAGTTTTATTAAAACGTACTTCAACTTTAGACTCCGTCGCTATACGGGGTCTCTTGCTCTTCCACGTAATCCACATACTTCACTTGGATCCACGGAATAAACGTCTGGTTGCCATGCTGATTCGAGATCACAATCCCGAACTCATCTACGGTGTACAACTGCCGGTTCTCAGCCGCGTTTCCGTCTTTCGTGAAGACCGTCACCTTACTGCCGATGTGGTCCACGATATTTGCATGTGCCAAGATGCTCACTCCTTTTATCCAGTTTGGAATACTAAACGGTATGGGTGCCTTCTACTCCGCGGGCTTCTCTATCCGCTGTACGCTTACGCAGCCACATCAGGGACTCTTCCAGCTTCGTAATGGCAACGGCATTTTCACGGCAACGGAAATCGCTATTCTGGAATCCGTTCAGTCTGGCGATAACCATCGAAATCAGATCCTCGTTCATGACGCCATTAATGCCGGCTTCTTTGATCGGACCTTCCTGAAAGTTCACTTCTGCAAGCACATTACCCTCTACAGATCGCACCTCGAAGTGATGAGGTGCATTGAAGCTGTAGTCCTTCTCGTGATAGACCTCAGTATATTTACTTGTTGCAAGACCATTGATTATTCGGGCTTTTTCCACCTGGATCCTCTCCCTAAAAATAAAATGACCGCCTCCGAAGAAGCGGTAAATGTGAAGCAAGGTTATGAAAATACGAATGGCAGGATTTGAACCTGCGGTCTCCTCCTTCCAAGGGAGGCGAGAACGGCCAAACTTCTCTACATCCGTGCGTTAGCGCCGACACCAGGACTTGAACCTGGAACATTCTGCTCTCTGTTTTGACAGGGCCCCGCAGCGCTCTACCTATTGAGCTATATCGGCGATGAAAAGTCGCGTCACATGCAGGCAACGCCGTACATCAACGCGACTTTTTATAAATTGTCCATGGTAGCATAATAACACGGGATTTCGGGGTTGTGTTCTCAAAGTGTTCGCATTATTTTCGCAAAGTTTTCTCAGACTGCAATTTTCGCAAACTCCCTAAGCGCTTTTCCTCGCATTCGGTAGTATCCGTCTTTGGACAGACACATGACTTCTGCCACTTCAGTCCAGGACTTACCCTCGACAAACGCTTGTTTTAAAAGCTCAGCATACTCGGGCTTATAATCTTCCAGCAACTTCATAACCTGGTCCACTCGCTCAATCTCAGCCTGCAGATCCTGCAGCTCGGCCAGACGTTCCAGCACATCGTCCAGATCACTCTTGCACCCGCTCCGCGAATCGATCACTTTGCTAATCTTATCTCGTAGTTGCTGCAGTAGAGAATCATCTTCCTCGTACAACCCGACGTGGGGCACTTCTGCAAGCTGCGCCTTCGTTCCTGCAGGGTAGCGTTCCAGATATGTGTGTGCCATAGTCTCCAACTGCTGCTCCTTCTGGGACAGGTACATGTAGCTCGGACGTCCGCGCAAACGGCGGTGAAGCTGCTGCAGCTCGTCCTCTTCGGACAACCGGCTGATCGTGATTCCACCGCCGACCTTATACGTTCCAAGCGCCTGCAGACGGGCCTGCTTCGCTTTGTATTTGCTCAATTGCTCGATGACCTGCTGTTCTCTCGTGTTGGTCATAGGTTATTCCCCCGATGCAGACAGACGGCCAAGAATCCAACGGGCACGAGTCAGATCCTGAATCGCTGAATCCAAACGCTGCACCTCAGTATCTGGCACCACACTCGCAGGCGTCTGCTGACTCAGCTGCGCATCCAAAAGATCGGCATTACGCTCCACCAGACGGCTATTCTCAGCAATTAGACTATCACGATGTTCTCGTAATGAGTTGATCGTTGCCAGATGTTCTGATATTTTAGCTGTTTGATCCTGATTTAGTTTATAGCTTTTCTCATACATCAGTTTGTACTCGTCTCGACCTCGTTCAGCGTTTTGATCACGCAGCCGTTCAACCTCAGCCCAAGCTTTTGTTGCTTCCACATGCGATCGGGTCATTCGTTCCTCCAGGCGCTGATTTTCCGTCGTCAGCCGCTCAATCTCCTTCTCTGCTTTATCCAGCAGCTCCGCTTTCGGATCCGCTGCAGGTGACACATCTTTCTCCCGAAGCAGCTTCTGCTGCGCTGGCTTCCGCGCTTCCGTCCACTTGCTGATGTGATTATAGATCGTTGCCTCGGAAACGCCTTGTTCCTCTGCAATTTGCCCAACGGTCTTCCCTGCAGCACGTTCAGCGTTGAACTGTTCTTCTGTTAGATTAAATTTAGGTTTGGCCATATCGTTGTCCCCCTTGGGTCTGGTTTTAATCTCCACTGGCTTCTTGAATGCTTTATCTCGTTTCGTTGCTGGATACTTACGCCGGATCTCCTCCAGTTCTTCAGGCGAGAGTTGAGTCGTAACAACAGGAGAACTCACAGCAGCTCGTAATTCATTTTCACGCTTAGGGATTCCATAGTGCCAATTACTCAAAAGGCTCACCCTCTCCATGTAGATCTATATCAAAAGCAATCTGCTCTGCCCTGAAGCCGCAACTCATGCATACATGCAGATCCGTCTGAATCTCGTTCATGTCGTTGCAGCACTCCGGACAGGTCAACCTGCCTGCCTCTGTTTCTCGTATACTTCCTCCAGCCACTCGATCATCATCACCATCTGCTTTACGGCCAGCCGGTTATCATCGTACTTTGCGCAGATCGCCCCTGCAGAATCAGCAACCCATTTCCAGAAGTCAGGATTTTGCATACCGAACTGTCTCGCTGCATCATTCACACTCTGCGTCCAAAGGAACATGTCCCAAAAGAATCCCTGGTAGTCCATCGGCTACAGCTCCTCGATCTTGACGTAAATTCCTGGTAGGCTTGCCCAAAACTTCTCCACAATCTCCGAAGCAACAAGTGCATCATCTTTCCAGTAGCCACAATCCGTCATACAGTCCTTCAGGAGTTTCTGGAGATTGTCCGTATCTGGTTTGGTCGCTTTCCACTCACCGTTCTGATGCTTGCCCTTGATCGGGAAACACCACTTGACCATAAGCCTCACAGCCCCGGTGTACTTCCTTTCCGGAACATGCTGCCCAAGGTGTGCCATCAGTTTCGCTCTAGCAGCCTTCAGTTCTGGTGGCTCGTAGAATACTGGAGCACCGTTCACACAGGCCACTTGCTTCTGTTGGTGCGTTGTCGTCGGCGGTGACTTCATCGGCATGAAGAATTCAGTCACCATCGCACTTATTCTCCATCAGCTCTTCCCAATCGTTAATCGTACCGCGCAGATAACTGGCAGCCTCGTCATCCGAGAACAGAGCTTCCCGATCCAGAACAAACTTTACCTGAAACACTTCCTCGCCTGTCGTCTTATTTTTGAATTTGGTTCCGAACTGCAATTTGCCGGCTTGGTCATAGCACCGCATAAAATTCCCGTTGCCATACTCTATCGTTTCAGGGGTTTCGTTTTCCCAATATTTGTTGTCGTATTTTTTTGACATCTTTTTTTCTCCTCTCGCGCGGAAGACTTTAAGGGGGATGGAATGTTACAGGGGAGGAGGGAGCGAAAGCGGACACTCCCTCCCCCATTACGTACATTCCCTCCCCAGTCTTATAGACTTACATAATCATGATTTAAGTCTTAAACATACTACTACGGGCGCGCGTTATATCGCGTAATATAATCGCGCGTATATATAGGGGGCATTCCCCGCAACTATTTTGCAGAATTGCGGGGTTGCGGTGACCATGGTGCCCGCAAGTTGCGGCAATCATAAATTTATGGTGTCCCCGCAACTTTTCGCGGATTGCAACCACCATGATTTTTATGGTCGCCCCGCAACAATTTTTAATCTGCAGCATCCTCTTTTTTGACAATTCGGTAGCCAATAGAACGGTCAATCTCGTAGCCAAATTTCTTCACCCAATCTCTGACGGTTCGTTCGGCAACCTCTTTTCCTGTCGAACCGTACCAAGAAAGGATATCCATAATCGTAGGCGGTTCTCCGAAATTACAGTTGTTCACCGCGTCCTCAAACTCATCTGCTTTACTTCGGCGTTCCTCTTTAGCCTTACCCTTGCGCTTATCCGCTGCCTTCTTCCAAGCAGGCTGACTACCACCGCTATCTCCATCTGGATCAATGTCCTGAAGGCTGCCCACTTCATCGATGCGGTGCACCGGATACTGGAACCACATATTTACTGCCTTGAACTTGGCATACTCCCGAAGTGTACCCTCCACGCGCCAGGCTGAACGCCCATGTACAGCTTCTATAACACGATCAATCTGAGGCTTAATGTTTGTCATAACCTGCGGGATAGCCCGCTTCGCGTGATCCTCCATAGCCTTAGCGCTCAGCTCATCGTCCTGGGAAACGTGTTCCTGCAGGTACCCAGGGTTGTGTTGCATGAATAGTCCCTTGTACATCGCACAGATCGCCTTGTTCTCTTCCTGATTGCGGAGAGCTTCCGGAACGTCCAGTTCAACCAAGTCAATCAATGCATCCGGATCCCGAGCAAATACGCCGCTGCCTGAAGCCCTGTCCATCGACTTCTTGCCACCTTGTGAACCTTTAGAGTGATGGTGACAATAGATCACGCTTGCGCCCAGCTCAGTAGCAACTTTGTCGAACTGGTTTGTAAAGTGCGCCATCTGATCCGCGCTGTTCTCGTCACCTGTCAGAACCTTATAGATCGGATCGATGATAACGGCAATATAATTCTTCTTTGCAGAACGACGAATCAATTTAGGAGCCAGCTTGTCCATTGGTACCGTCTTACCCCGAAGGTTCCATATATCGATATTGCCGAGATTATTCGGCTGCAGACCGAGAGCCTGGTACACATCCTTGAATCGATGCAGCCCACTTGCTCTGTCCAGCTCCAGGTTGACGTAAAGAACCTTTCCTTTGGTACACTGCCAGCCTAACCACTTATCTCCCTCGGCTATCGCAATACTAAGCTCGATCAACGCGAAGGACTTACCTGCTTTGGATGGCCCGGCCATAAGCATCTTGTGACCCTGACGAAGTAAACCATGAATCAAAGGTGGAGCCAGAACCGGCATGTTATTCCAGTAATCCGTCAGACTCTCCGGATCCGGAAGATCGTCGTTCACACCCTCGATCCATTCATGCCACTCTGCCCAGCTTGCGCGGCCAATGTTGGTATCCACAATGAACTGTTTTTTTCCGTTACGTTCAACGCCTGGCATTCGAGAAAGCCTGGAAGGATTCCGATTCTGCTTATCGATATTTAGGCCGTTTTTCTTACAAACGTTGTATAGGTAATCCACGCGTTTGCGGTATTCGTCGTAATTGGCAGCATCCACTTTCACGATAGCGTGAACACTCTTCCCTCCACTGTAGACCATCACAGCGATTGGCAACTCCAGCTCCCGCATAATGGCATTCTGCTTCTCAATATCCATCGTGTCACTTTCAACCAGTGCATATCTGAACTCAGTTACATTGTCGTTCTTGACACCTTTACCATCCAACGGATTGAATCGGATCCACGCGCCTGCAGCTGAATCGTAATCACCAAACACGGATCTAATATCACCGTCTTTATCTTGGTGTAACAGTTGGATCAGCTCACCTGCAGTCCGATCGTACGCCCCTTTGGTGGGTAGATACTTGCCTTCTTCGTTCTGCCACGTGTCCGTTACATAGCCCACGTTCTCCGATGCTTCGAACAGCGTCTGCAGGTATGTGGTGAGTTGCTGAATCGGATTCCATACGGTTGGTTCGTGGATCTCCTTACCTTCGATCCAGTTCTTGTCCACGACCACATAATCCCCGCCTGCAATTTCATCATCCCAGCCGAGCTCCCGATCCTCCCGACCTGCAGAGCGTGGTACCCAGCCGTTATCCTTGGCCATCTGTGTAATCGTTGCACCAGTAACAGGGATGCCGGATCCTTCAAAGGAAGTCCACTTTTTGAAGCACTCCCCGGGACGGTACCGGCCGCTGTCCCGCTTGCTCCAATCATCCCAATCACTGGCCGTATAACCTTCATATTTCAATGCCATCCCAACGTTGACCCATTCCTGGTAATCCAAGAACGACGGATCAACGTGGTCAAGCAATGTCCTAAGATCCAGTTTGTGCTCCATAGTTGCCTCCAAATTTTTGAGAATTATTAGAAAAAAGCGCTTGACACGGCTTTTGAGCAAAAATCCATCCTCGGATTCGTCAGTGACGATTCCCAAGGCTCTTAATTTTACAAAAATGCATTTTGATACAATATCACTGTACCTATCTAATACAGGGAGGGCATTACATGTTAAAAACAAATGGTGTAATGAAAAATGCTGCAGATCGAATTCTTAGACAGGCAGTAGGAATGTCTCACAATCAAAAATTTGTTGTCCCTAACTCCATGGAGAGATACACCAAACGCCAATTGCAAGATATTTCATCCGGAATTCTCAATTATAAAAATTCTATCGGTAATGGCGGCGGGAGTGACTCTACTATGAGAAGGCTCTACCCTAGACTAGCTGCTTGGGCAGGCATCAAGTAATCTCAAAGTGTGTAATCTAACCCTCTAGATTTAGAGGGTTTTTACATTTCGTGACTGTGTCCAAAGCCTTAATTATGACAAGTGATCAGCTACGAAGAAATTGCCCCAGTCATCTCGTTGTAGCGGCTGAGCGTGAACAGCTTCGCGCACCTCATGAACGGATCCGCAATCGTAGCATTCAACTGTCTTCTCCTCAGGAAGAATGTAATGATTGCCTTTACCCCGGCATTTTGGATTCTTGCACCAGTACCGGCACTTGTAGTGAGCTACGCCGTCCTTGTGCTTGATCCCAGTCACCATATAGTCCTCTACCTGCTCGTTCGTCTCAGTGGAGTTGGAGATCGCGTTCAGAGAATCGGGATCGATCTTCTGATAGGCTTCGGCCAGCTTTTCACCAAGTGACGTTGACATAGTGCGATCCGAGTTGATCATAGCGGGCTTTGTGACCCTCTTTGCATTCTCCTTCACAGCATCTTTCAAGATCTCCTTCACAGCCTGCTTACCTTCAATCGTGCTGGCCATCACTTTAGCCGGTAACTCTGAAAAAAGTTGTTGAGATTGTGATAAGGGTGCAGAAGGTACAGACGGCGAAGAATGGTTGTAGTAAGGAGCAACGGTTACTACAGGTGCAGTTGATTCTCGCTTGCTCTCCTTCAGCCCGAATGCTCCGAAAAATCCAGCAACAACTGCAGAAATATCACCTGCCCCTAACTGATCCATTTCCAATTCGCCTGATAATTGATCGTTAAAAATGTTCATGCGTACCCAGCTCATATATGTTTGCTCCCTTATTGGTTATTTGAACGACGTTTGATGCCCACAATCGGCCCTGTGTAACCTGCTAGTTCAAGCTGCCGCTGTGCCTTGCGGAAAACATAATCAATGTTCTCGCCTTCCTTGATCTTCCCATTCACTTCGAGATGTTTATTGGGAATCCACACATTCTGATTCGTGCCACCAAGCGTATAACGCTTAGCAGCACGCCCCTCATATTTCCGATTAATCAGTTCTAATCGAATGCCCTTATAGTCCTGCATCATTGTTATTGACCTCGATATTCCTTCGGCTCAACACCTGCAGGTACTTTCCAACCGTTGCCAGCGATTCGATCAATCATCTTTTTGGCATGATCAAAGGACCAGGTACCCACATGTTCAAAGCCACGTTGCTCCAAAAAGCGGATCTGCTTTGGTGTAGTTAGCCCTTCCTCACGACGCTTGTCTAAACGCTCCAGCAGCTTCGTCGCCTTGCCGGCATTATCAATCTGTTCTGGCAAGATACCCAGCTTCTCAAGCGTCTTCACCTGAGCATCTGATGGTGGAGCCATTTCCCAACCGAAGGACGGTACATAGCTGGATAGATCCTCAGCTTGAATACTCATTTCGAATTGGAGCGGATCGACCAAGGCACGTTTACGCCGTTTCATCTCAGCCAGCTGCTTGGCCAAAGCTTCCTCGCGCTGTGCAACGACATCCTCAGCTGCCTGTTTCTCCACGTCCTCCAGATCCAGCGCGATGCCTGCCTCCTCGATCTGCTTGGTCATCGCCTGGGCAATCTCTTCATTCTCGGCAATAAGATGTGCTGGATGGCAAAGCTCGTGCCGCTCGGTATGCCACAGGAAGTCCAAGAGGAGTAGTTCTGTCTTGCCTGGATGAAGCCGGGTACCACGCCCGACCATCTGACTGTATAAGCTGCGAACCTTCGTAGGCCGAAGCACAACCACACAATCCACACTCGGACAGTCCCATCCTTCAGTCAGCAACATGCTGTTGCATAGCACGTTATATTTATCGTTATCAAAGTCTTCTAATATCTGTGATCGATCCTGCGAATCCCCGTTGACTTCCGCTGCTCGGAACCCAATCGAGTTTAGAATCTGAGTAAATTTCTGACTGGTCTTCACAAGTGGAAGGAAAACAACAATTTTTCTGTCTTTGGCCACCCGTAACATTTCATCAGCAATGGAATCCAGGTATGGATCCAACGCGGTTCCGAGATCCTGCGTTTTGAAGTCTCCTGCCTGTTGGCCAACTGCTGATAAGTTGATCTGAAGCGGAATGGTCATCGCCTTGATCGGGCTCAGGAAACCTGCCTTAATGGCTTTCGGCAATGTATATTCATAGGCTAGGCTTTCGAAGAAGCTACCTAGATTACGCATGTCACCACGATCTGGTGTAGCTGTAACGCCAAGAACGTTGGCCGTTTCAAAATACTGCAGCACACGCTGATAACTGTCAGACAAACAATGATGCGCTTCATCGATAATGATCGTGTCAAAGTGATCTGCAGCAAACTGTTGCAACCTTTTATCCCGCATAAGGGTTTGGATACTACCTACGACTACGCGGTACCAGCTGCCTACTGATGTTTGATCTGCCTTCTCGGTTGCTGTCTTAAGTCCGGTGGATTTCTCCAGCTTGTCTGAAGCTTGATCAAGCAGCTCACCCCGGTGGGCCAGGATGAGCACACGCTCACCCAGCTTAACCCGGTCTTCTGTTACTTTTGAAAATACAATCGTCTTACCGCATCCAGTGGGTAGAACAAGCAACGTCCGCTTGACCCCTTTGTTCCATTCAGCTTGGATGGAATGACGCGCTTCTTGCTGATAGGGTCTAAGTTCCATCGTTTACCTCCTAGAATTGGCCAGGATTCCAGCTCCCGGACTGCTGTTGTCCAGGGAAGGGCTGCTGTGTTTGCCCTGGCGGATTATACTGCGTCTGAGGCTGACTATACTGCGGCGGCTGTTGATGCTGTTGCGTTTGTGGCGGTTGATATTTTTGTTGTCCGGATGGCTGATAGCTAGGTTGTGGCTGGATTTCATCATAAGGATAGAACGTCTTGATCTCGTTAGCAGAGCGTTGCTCACCCTTAGAGGTATAATTCCGGATCTCGATTTTCAAACGACCCTTACGTCCCAGCGTAGCTGGCCAGTTCATTTTCAGTGGCTCACCTTTCTTCTTTAGGCCAACACCGGCAAAGAAGTTTGATAGGAAGCCCTCTGTCTTACTGTGCAACAACAAATTGTGGCTTAACGTCACATCACCATGTTCAGGAGAATGAACAATAATCTCCATCTTAGCCTGATTACAAGCAGGCATTTTTTCACTGCCGGCGAAACGTCCACGCTCAAACTTGCTCACCGTAAAGTTGTAATCTCCTGGAGGGAGAAGAGTGAAGCCAGTCCCTCCTTCGTTGACAATCTCGTCATCCCAACCAAATTCTCTTTCTTGAGTCATGTATGAGTCCTCCTAATGTCTAATGAAATTTATGAAAACGGAATCTGATTTCGCATGTCTTGAACCATGCCGTACACTTGTTGCCAAGCTCCGACCAGCACACCATCTACGAATCCAGGATCGTAGTTAGCAATCGGTGTGTCGATGGTGTAGTAGCCTTTTTGACTAACCACAATCTGAATATCGTTCTCTGTCACCTGGTACTGTACCATCAGATCCCGAAGAGATGCTGGGATATTCGGATTCAGTCCCTGGCTTGCATCTGCAACTTGTACAGGTGCTGAAGGAGCTGGTGTCTGCACAGATGCAGGTGGCGGTGTTGCAGGTTGTGCTGGTGGTGCTGCAGGTGTTACTGGCGGCGGTGGAGTAACAGGCGGTTGAGAAGGACTGGCTTGCACCACCCCGTCAAAGATGTGTGCAATATGGCCATAATCTAATGGCAGCTCGTCAGGGAGTTCTTGCCGGTTCTTTGCATCCCATGCAGGATGGTGTGTCGTGTACATGGTGCGGCTGCCGCCCTGGGCTTTGTGCTTCTTACCTTTCTCGTCAGCAGCCACACTGAATGTCTTGTAATTGATGAACAGAACCATGTCTGCCCATTCCTTGACGAGTGGTGCTGTCCGAGATCCAGTCTTCGCACCAAGCTTGAGTTGGTACCGATCATAGGCGCCCATTTCATCCGGCTGTTCAAACTTCGTAATTTGAGCATGAGCTGTCAGGACAACATGGATCCCCGAATCAACTACGTCCTGAAGAAGATTCAAAAATCGTCCAATCTCTTCGGCGACGATAATATATCCTTTGCCATACCCAAAGTCCTCAACACTACTTTTGTTGTGAATCGCGCATACACTGCTCACGGCAAGCATTTCTGCCCAATCGATGGTATCAATGACCAAGGTACCGAAGCGGTTACCCTGTTGCCGCACCCATCTGACTTGCTCATTGAGCATCGTCCAGCTTGTAGGCTTAGGTAAACGGTCAACTTCCATTTCAGTAGTCGAACCTTCTGTATCAATGAATACAGGTCGTGGGAACCGTCCAGCAAGGGACGACTTGCCAATTCCCTCGGGTCCATAGATGACAACCTTCTTAGCTTTCTGCACTTTTCCACTGATGACTTGCATCAGAATTCACCTGCTTTCCATGTCTTTGTTTCGGCTGGTGGAGTTGTCGGTACTGCAGATTGCTCCTGTCCCGCAACATAGCCGTCTTCAATAATGATGCTACACTCGTCACCAGTGCTGACCCGTGTCGCAATGGCCTGCAGACCTTCTTGCTCCAACCATGATCCAAACTCATTCAACGTCTGCAGATCCATTTGTTCGAGCTTGTCCAGGAGAATAAAACCACAGTCTGGCTTTAGCTTACGAACGATGGCCGTGGACACCTTCAGCTGATCGGATCCGCTCATGTTATCCCAGCGTTGTCCGTTGTACACCAGCTCTCCCTCATCCACAGACAAACCATCCAATGGCAAATTCGCATTGTTCAGTAGCTCTGCTTTCTTCTGGCGGATCTCATTGATCTCAGTTGAAAGTTGGTCATACTGAACGCGGTATTCGCTGGCATCCGACTCCGCCTTGTCTTTATCCAAGTTCGCCCGAACTTTCCGGTTGATATCGTCAATCTGACTGATGTTCTGTTCCAGTTCTGTAGTAGATTCATCTTTCAGATCCAGTGCATCCTTCTGAGCAATGCCCAGATCCGTCTGCAATTGAGTGTATTTCTCTTGAGCTGCGTTCAGAATTGCAGTCAGCCGAACAACCTCACGGCCTTGTTGCTCAAACTCGGATTGGATCTGTGTCACACGTTGACGCTTCAGTTGATTTTGGCCATTGCGTGCCAGGATCTCCTGTTGCTGACTGATCAGCTCTGATGCTGAGATAGGTTCCTTCGGTGCATCCGTAAAGTATGGCTGCTCCTTGGCAAACTTCGCTTTCTGGTCAGCAATCTGGCCAATAGTATGGCGACGGCTGTAAACTTCCTGTTCCTGCTTCTCAAAGGCATGAAGCTGTTCACCAACACCGATGATACGAAGAAGGATGTTCGCCTTCTCTTTGTTGGTCGCGTTCATGAACTTAGGTAGATCGATGGCCAACTCTTCCACGAAACTATCTAGGAGCTGCTGACCACCCTTCTGGCCATTCGGATCAATCACCTTCAGGTCGCTATTTTTACCCTTCCGTTCCACGACCAGGCCGTTGGACAGAGTGAGCTGCAGATAAGGTACTACCATCGAACCCTCACGGTTCGCTTGTGAAGGACGATATTTATTGCCGCCAAGAGCCCATGCAATGGCATCCAGAACGCTTGTCTTGCCTTGGTTATTCCGGCCACCGACAAGCGTAAGCCCCGCACTGGAAGGCTCCATTTTGACAGCCTTTACCCGTTTCACATTTTCGATTTCGAGCTTATTAATTTTGATCATGTACGATCCCCGCTTCCCAAATATTTGTGCTGCCCGTTCACCTTCACGATCTCGTAAACACTTTGCCTCCGAGCTTACCTGCCTTTTGTCGCGACCATAAAGGTTCAGTTGCTGCACGCTCAAAATCCCAACCCATACATTTGACCCGACGAGCGAAGGTTACATAAGCAATGCCGTTCTGGATCGCTAGATCTACATACTTTTTAGGGTAAATACGGATAGCTTCTGTTGCTTTAATTGCCTGTTCTCTAGCCTGCTCCGGTGTCTGCAGAGGTTCAGTTGCTGCACGTTCCATTGACCAACCTCTATTGATTCGAGACATGAAGGCAACATAATTAACCCCGTTCTTTTCCGCTTCAGCTCTCCAATGTTTTCGATCTACACTCTTACGTGGTGGCGTTGTCATAGCTCGACACTTTGACCAGCCCTGCTCACGAATACGCCGATCCAACAAGGTCGAATTTATTCCAAGCTTTGCTGCTTCTGCATACTCATCTGGGGTGACATAGAAGTAATGCCCCATTTCCCCTGTCGCCTCCTTGGCGGCGGATCCGGAAGGACTTTGAAGACCTCCCCGATCACGTTGCCGCTATCGTCTGTGACAATATCCCAAGGGATATCCGATTTATATAGGTCAGTGAACATTCTCAGCTGCCTGCTTAATGCAAGTGGTGCAGATATGTTTACCATGGAATAAGCGCAGACCATCTTCGTTACCACACAGGACGCAGCCTGGTTGATACTTGCGAAGGACGATTTTGTCACCATCAACGAAGAACTCAAGCGGATCTCCGTTCTCAATACCACGAACTTTGCGAAGCTCCTTCGGGAGAACAAGACGACCCAAATCATCAATACGACGAACCATACCTGTAGCTTTCATTTGCAAATCCTTTCTGCCAGTGCTATGCTGGCGGTAGAATAGTTTTTGTTAAGGTTATCGACGGCTCCTACCCCGTGATAGCCTTTTTTCGTTTTCACTTGCTGCATAAGCCAAGCACACCATGCGCTCCTCAAATGTCAGTTCCAACCAAACTTGTCCAGTGACGTTCAACCCCTCACCTCCTCTCAAGAACCCACATTCAACCGAATCGTATTTTGAGTGCTTCATGAACTAGCGCTAAATTGTTACTGTCCAGATAATCCATATCGGCCAGATTGACCTTAGCTAAGTTAGCATTGAATAGGTGTAAGGCCAGGTTAAGCATGAACTTTTCCGCTAGGCTCCAGGGTTTGGAAAGCCGCTTCAGCGCTGCTGACTCGATGATGCCACCCTCCAGGTCAAAATACTTGGTAGTCAGGCACCGACGAAGACTCGGTTGATTCATGAACAGATACAATGTGCTCCGCCAGTATTTATCCTGGTATAGATGTTGTGGGATCTCCAACGGATAAGCTCCTTTCCGGAATTTCGATATCATACAAATCCAGATCAGCCAAGATGATCCGACGTTGCTGCTCAGTGAGCTTATCAAGATTCGCTGTGAGCCAATCCACTTGTTTAGGTGTAGGCTCGTCCCACACGAAGCAGTGGCAAGCTGAGTCTCCTGCGGGTCCAGTAGATGAGCTGCAGCCAAACTTAATGAAATTGGCAACTTTGTTGCTGTCGCCATCAAAGGCGATGTTATACTTGGCAACCAGCTCAGCAGCTAGTTCACGATGCTTTCCATAAGGGCAGCCATAGAATTTACCGTCAGGAGCCAGGAAGCCAGACACGCCGAACTTCACTTTCTCCCCAGCTGTAATTGTTGCGATGCCAATTGACTTAGCTGCACAGCCCATTTTGCAGTAAAGGTGCTGGCCATAACGTACAGCGAGCTGACCCTCCACGATCTCTGCAGCACATTCAGGATTAGCGCAGAAGTCCATTACTTCTGGCGGTGCTAGGCTTGGTGTTTTGTTCAAGTCGATAAACCTCCATTCGGTCTGTAATTACGAGCTTCTTCATCCCTTTTCCATTGATTAAGAGAGTTACTGCTGAATAGGTATCTAGGGTTCTTACTCCCTTCGGCTCCGTGCATCCGATGTGGAATTGCCTTAGATTTAACGAGTTTTCTAAGCGTGTAATCCGAAATACTAAGGTACTCACAGGCTTGAGCAAAAGATAAAGTACGATCAGTATCCGCAACTAGACTTTCCAAAATCCGCTTCTCAGCTGCAGATACTTGAGTCGCTACGATGTCAGCAATTGCTTGTTCAAGGGCTGTCATTATCACTCACTCCTAGCACCAACGCATCCAACGAAACGCCCAGCGCGTTTGACAATTTAACCAATGTTTCAGCATACGGACCTTGTTTTTTCTTTCCTATGTTGTACAATGCTGATACGGCAACTCCGCTTTCTTTTGATAGGCGGTAAATTGTCCACCCTTTTGCATCAATTAACTTCTGGATATTTACCTCGATTGTTTGACCCACTGTGCTCACCTCCTGAACACATGATATAACTCCATTGTGTTATAAACAACCGCCGTTATAACCCGATAGAGTTACAAAATGCGACATTCTCTCCCGTTTACTTTGAATCGCTTGACTTATCTCCCTTTTCTGTTTTATTATAACTTCATAGAGTTATAACCCAATAGAGATATACATAGGAGGCATTTTAGGTGGACTTAGCAGAAAAGATATTAGAACTAATGGAAGAACAAGGTATCACTACATACCGACTCTCTAAAGAAACTGGTGTCTCCTATACAGGTCTTACTAAGATTCTTTCTAGACAAACAAAGCATCCACAAATAGATTCAATTCAAGCAATAGCAAATTATTTTAGTAAGCCCGTCGACTACTTCACGGATCAAGAAGAAGATCACGACAAACCTGAATGGGCAACAACCAAAGATATGAGAGATTTCAAAAAGATGCTTGAGGAAGATGAGCCTATTATGTTTGATGGAGTTCCTATGAGCGCCGAAGATAAAGAAAAAGTAAAACGTGTTATGGAGGCTTTATTCTGGGAAGCCAAAGAATTGAACAAAAAAACATATGGTCGCAAAAAGAAAGAGGACTAAAACTTATGGACGATATCGTTCAGGGACTCATCAAGCGATTCAAGACAAACGACCCTTTCATAATTGCAGAACGACTTAACATTCATATACGATACTGTAATTTAGGTAACAGCACTCGAGGGTTTTATTACAGGAAATTACGTCGGAGATTCATTGTTATCCATGATGGACTCAATGATCCTTGGAAAAGGTTTGTGTGTGCCCATGAACTCGCTCACGACCGACTTCACCCAGGCATCAGTAGATTTTATATCGATGAACAGTCATTCTTTAGTGCAGGTAAGTTTGAACGACAAGCTAATCTGTTTGCTGTTAAATTGCTTATGTCAAATACGAGCGCTGATCCAGGAGAAACTAAAAAGCAGCTACTTCAACGTTGTTCTATCCCAATAGAATTGCATAAATATTTGTAAACTTGCGCTTTCACTGCCGCGAGGCGGTTTAACATACACAAAAATAGAACACTAGTTCTTTTGAAGGGAGAAATTGTAAATGGCTTACAAAGAAAAACGAGGCGTGAATTCCTGGAAACTTGTAGTAGATGTTGGAGAGAAAGCAGATGGCTCCCGAGATCGTAGATCCAGAACAATCCGCGTTGAAGACAAAGCGCTTCTAAAAACAAAAAAGAAATTGGAGACCTATTTGGAAGAGGAGCTCCTAAAATTTAAAATGGAAGTGGAATCAGGTGAGTATATTGCACCAGAGAAGATGACTTTTGGTGCTTTTGTAGAAGAGTGGCGATCAAACTATGCATCAGATCATCTTGAGGAGAAGACCTTATATTCTTACGAGGTTAATTTGAAAAAGCATATACTTCCTACCCTTACGCACCGGAGATTGGATCAGATCAAGCCACTGCACATCGTCAATCTTTTAAAAAGTCTCGCTCAACCCGGAATGAAAAGAGGCGGCGGAGTACTGTCTTCGGCTACTATTCAAATGGTTCATAGAATCGTGAAAAACATATTTACTCGGGCTGTTGAGTGGAAGGTTATTAAAGACAACCCAGCCGCAGCCGTGCAAAAACCAAAAGTGATTAGCAAAAGAAACATACCCTACAGCGAAAAAGAAGTTACGGAGATGCTTGCAGCCCTTCAAAAGGAACCTATCCACTGGAGGCTTTTTGTAACTATGGCAGTAACTTCGGGATTGAGAAGAGGTGAGCTTTTAGGCTTGGAAGAGAAACATATCGACCTCTCTACTGGAGTAATAACTGTTGAACAAAGCGTATCTATCGCTATCGCAGGGACTGCGCATGTTAAACAGCCCAAAACGGCAAATTCGATTCGGAAAGTAACCTTACCTAGTGTTGTATTAGAGGAGTTGCGGGAATATCTGGAGAGCCGAAAAATAGAACGTGAGGCTTTAGGCGAGACGTGGAATGACGGAGGATACGCTTTTATCTTCTCACACCCTGACGGTAAAGCCTTCCACCAGGAGCGTCCTTATTTATGGTTCAGAAATTTTCTGAAGAAAAATGGACTAAGGTATATTAGGTTTCATGATTTGCGGCACACCTCAGCTACTTTACTCATTAACCAAGGTGTTCACGCTAAGATCATTTCTGAACGATTGGGGCATGGGAACATCAGCACTACAATGAACATATACGGACATGCTCTTCAGTCAGCTGACCAATCTGCTGCAGATAAATTTAATTCACTTTTTGATTCTCGCCCCCAATTTGCCCCCAACGATGATGAAAAACCTCAAAAACCCTTATAGATCAAGCATGCCACCGACTCCACATGCACCGTGTGTGGAAACATGTCCACCGGCGTTACCTCAACCGTGCGATACCCACCATCCTCCAGCACACGCAAGTCACGTGCCAAAGTGCTCGGATTACAGCTCACATACACCACACGCTCCGGTTTCATCTCCAGAATCGTATCCAACAAACGTGGATCGCAGCCCTTACGGGGCGGATCGACAACGATGACGTCAGCTTCGATGCCTTGTTCTTTCCAGCGTGGGATAACATCCTCTGATGCACCCACTTCAAACTTCACGTTCTTCATCTCGTTCAACAGCGCATTGCTACGCGCATCTTCGATGGCTTCAGGCACGATCTCCACTCCGTACACCTGATCCGCATGTTGCGCCAGGAAAAGAGAGATCGTACCGATGCCGCAATAGGCATCGATGACTGTCTCTTTGCCGCTCAGTCCTGCGTACTCTACCGTCTTCCCATACAGCACTTCCGTCTGTACCGGATTCACCTGATAGAACGAACGAGCCGAGATTGCAAACTGCACATCACCGATATAATCATAGATCACATCACGGCCCCACAGGACGCGGGTCTCATCGCCAAAGATGACGTTGGTCTGCTTTTTGTTCACATTCTGGCAGATGCTCGCCACATGCGGAATCGCTTCACGAATACTGCCGATCCATTCGTCCTTGTACGGAATGTCTCGACCATTCGTGACCAGAACGAGCATCATCTCGCCTGTACGGAATGCCTTCTTCACAACGACATGACGCAGCAGACCGCGACCTGTCTCTTCGTTATACGCGCTGATGCCGAGATGGCTGCCTAGCTCCTTGACCTTGGCGACGACTTCATCGTTATGCTCATGCTGAATGAGGCAGGTGTCCATGTCGATGATCCGATGACTTCCTTTGGCGTAAAAACCACCTACCAAGCCGCCCTCGGCTGCACCGATAGGCACCTGCGCCTTGTTGCGATATCGCCATGGCTCGTCCATCCCCATGGTAGGCAGCACACGAATGCCTTGTTGCTCTGCACCTTCTGCATCCTCCACCAGCACATTCAGCTTGCCGATCCGCTGCAAATTATCCACCACCAGCTGGCGTTTCCACGCAAGCTGTCCGGCGTAACTCATATGCTGGATTTGACATCCGCCGCATTGATCGTAGATCGGGCAAGGCGCGGATACACGATCCGGGCTGGCCTTCACAATCTCCAGTAATTTGGCGTAGCCGTACTGCTTCTTGGTTTTCATCACTCTCACGCGCACGGTTTCGCCCGGAAGCGCACCTTGCACGAAGAGCGTGTATCCATTGGCACGGCCGACACCCTCACCATCATGGTTCATGCCGATGATATCGATGACAGTCTCTTCATTTTTGCTAACCGGAAGTCCTTCGATTGGTGCAGATTCACGTTCCCGTCCCTTTGGACGAACGGCAGAAAGAGATGCGCCTTGTGGTCGCACCTCTTTCCCTTGCTGACGTGTTGATGGACGAGATGATTTGCTCGACTGACGGGATGCTGAAGCATTCCCTTGCCGCCCCTGAGAGGCAGCCGAATTCCGGCGGTTTTTTCCACGACCGCTGCGGTTCGTATTAGACAACGTACATTCACTTCTTTCTTCTTATATGTTCATCCCTTGTGCAAGGGAGATTTAATTCATTTTCAGGCTCCATGAGATTATACGTGATCCCATTGCACACGGCAACAGGAAATCACGCTTTCTCCCCGATCCATACTACGCTTAACGATACAACATCAGGTGATGACGCAGGTTCGTAAATGCGGCTGGCAATGTACCGCCCAGCTCACCATCCAGGTTCAACTGCACATAGCCCGGCGATGTCACTTCCATATAATCCGTTTGGAAATGAACGACCTTTTTGTCATTCAGATGTTCACCACGCAGCGCAAGGGTTACGAGGCGAATCATGTCAGCCAAATTACATTTGCGCACACCGATCACATCGAACAAGCCATCATCAATGGTCGCACCCGGAGCCAGCTTCTCGAAGCCCCCGACGGAGTTTGTATTGGCAATGAGGAACAGCATGAATTCATCATGAATCTCTTCCTGTCCTGCCGCACGGATAACCAGCTCCTGCGGAGACAGGCTCGCCATTTTCTCAATACCCTTCATATAATAGGCAAGTTGCCCAATCATCGTTTTCAGACGACTTGGCACCTCGTAGGTCAGTTCCGTTAACGAACCCCCACCTGCGATATTGATAAAATATTTATCATTCGCCTTGCCCAGATCGAGCGGACGAAGCTGCTGGTTAATAACCAGATCCACGTAATCTTCCCACTGTCTCGGAATACCCAGTGCACGCGCGAAATCATTCGTCGTTCCCAAAGGAAATACACCCAGCGGTGGACGATTCTCACGCTCGGCCATACCATTAATGACTTCATACAACGTACCGTCGCCGCCAGCGGCAATAATCATGTCATATCCGCGCTCAATCGCCAGCTCCGCCTCCCGGGTTGCATCTCCCTCACCCGTTGTTGCGTGACAAGAGGCTTCAATGCCACCTTGATCCAAACGCTGCAAAATATCAGCCAGACGTTTCTTCATTTCTTCCCGGCCCGAGGTCGGATTATATATTAAGCGAGCTTTTTTCATCTCATACGCCACCTATTCCACATTATCCATGAGTCTTAATGACCTCATTTTGTTTCCACCTGCGAGTGACCACAGCCGGGTATCATTTTACACAATGATTCATTTCCGTTAATCCTTCGCCAACACTTTTTCTACCTATATATATGCATAAGGAATTCCGTCTCATTCCATAGCCTTTATATTCTATCATATCATCAAATGTGAAGATGTCCTAGCCTATGATGAATAAGTAATTATTATCATATCGAATCAGTTCAAAATTTTACATGAGGATAACATTATCAATATATGCTAAAGAATTCACTTACTCCACACTAGCCATGTATTGGCATTTATGCTTTCTGTAACTTCCGAACCTATCTATCCTTTACAAAATAAACCTTTCGCACTCGTCTTGAATCTAGTCCTATCGTCTTCCTGTCGTTCACAACCATCCATCACCATTCTGCCCGCTTGGGCCGGAAATAGTCTTATCCCCTCTCAAATCATGAGAACAACCATGCCCTTCAAAAATTTTACAAATATCTAAACGAGATGACAAATAAAATGAAACCTTTTCCAATATAGTCGTAATGCATCCTCAACAAATCACACTATCATACCCATGAAGGAGATTACCCAATGAAAAGAATCGTATTATTGCTCATGGTTTCACTCCTGGCCTGTATTCCCTTTGTCACAGCCGTTGAAGCAGCCGTAATTAATCATGATCAGGTTGTCGGATTCCAGGAAGAAAGCCCCGTCACAGTCACGCAAATAGCAGCCAAACGTTTTCAACCTTACCTAAAAGTCTACCATGGATGTGTTCCATTCCCCGCAGTGGATCAGCAGGGCAATACCAACGGCGGCTTGCAAACTTCCGGTTCCTCGAATGGAAACTGCAGTTCAAGCACAGGCCAAGTGTACTCCCGTTCGGCATGGCACAATGGCGTATGGGCGATTATGTATGCATGGTACTTCCCGAAAGACTCTCCTTCCTCCGGCCTCGGTCATCGTCATGACTGGGAAGGTATCGTTGTATGGGTAGACAATCCCAATGGATAGGATTTGAGGATTTTGTGCTGCGACATGGGCAGTTCACGAATGTTGCACCAAGTAATACGAACCTGAAAGGTACCAATCCGTTGATTAGCTATAATAGTACCTGGCCTCTAAATCATGAGCTTGGTGTAACGGGGACCGTGGGTGGAATGCAGCCTTTGATCGGCTGGGATGATCTAACGTCTGCCGCGCGTAATGCGCTGAATACAACAGATTTCGGCAGTGCCAATGTTCCGTTGAATGACAGCAATTTTACAAACAATTTAAACAAGGCCTGGTTCAGATAAAAAAGTAAAATCCCCTTCAAGTAGACCACAGAACTTGGAGGGGATTGTTTTTGCAACTACATATAGTTTAAAAGCCAATTTTTCTGCCTGCACGTAATTGCTTATACCAGAAATATACGGTGCAGCCCACACAGTAACCGAGCAATGCGGCACTTGCAGCGAGGAGAAGCATCGACGAGAAAATGTAACCTGCTACCTGCCAACCAAGGCCGAACGAGATAAGTGCCAGCGTAAGAAATAATACTGCCAAAATATTGTTGAAGCGTTGCAGTTCCACTGCCTGCGTCTCTGTCCCTTTTCCAGTTAACACGGCCTTCGCAATCTGCACAAACAGATTAAGCTTACCTCCGGATACCAGACCGACGACTTGGATGATCCATAATGCTCCCAGAATTAACGGCTGGTTGAACAGAAACGACAGGACGACAAATAGAACAATCCCGATCTGGTTCGCTTTGACATAGCGCATAGGTACTTCTCGCATCTGCATATCTCCTTATCCCCATTTTATTAGTTGGTTTAATTGTAGTCGGGATTGGGACATTGAGCAATAGGAAAATGTGTGCAGGATGCTCACTATAGGCAAATTTTCAGAAGAAATTTCACTTTTAAACAGTGAGCCATCTCATTTGAGGTTAGAATATTCCTTTTTGAGTACATCCCAATGAGGAGTGGGCGTGTGGGTAGCCTTTTTCCAATCGGTAAATGCATCATTTAACGCCTCGATCTCTCCATAAGAACCCGCAACCAGTTTATACACCGGAAGCATACTATAAATCTTCAATAGAAGGTAAAACATCCGTTGATGCTTGCGAATCAGTTTGGCCTGAATCTCCGGTATTATCGTTATGCCCATAGCCTCCAGCACGCGAAAACCCTCATCCATCGCCCCAATCATATGCTGGAGCTGCTTTCTGTTCCCATCCAGCTTGATCATTTCGTGCTTCTCATTAAAGCTCACCGCATTAAGCATCAGAATGGGCACCATATGGCTTTTTAGCCAGGCATCGATATCGTCCAGGTAATTCAACTTGTATTTCGTCTTCTCAAAAGCTTGATCCAGTATCGATTTAAAGGCAATTTCACGGTCCAGCCCACCAATCACCATTTGCCCGCTTGCTCCACCAATGGATAACATCCTCTCTTCTTGCCGCCTCCCACCGCTGACCTGAAAACCAAACGCGATCCTTTTTTCCTCCTTGCTGTTTTCCTCCAAAAAGATTTGCATGCGTCGTGCATCTGCGTTGTTGCCGACAATCACAATATTGCTGCTCTGATTGGCCGCCAGAATGGGAAGCACGGATGGAAAATCGTTATATTTCATAACCACGAAGATAAGATCATAGCGATCATTCTCTTCCAACGTTCTTGTTACCCGAACCGGATCAACGGTTGTTTTAAACTGGAACACATGACGAATGACGATACCATCCCTCTCCAGTTCCTCTGCCCGCTTCCCTCTAGCCAGAATGGTGACGTCATTTCCCCCGCGCACCAGAACCTGCGCCAACTGACTGCCCAGAACGCCTGCGCCATACACTAATATATTCATTAGTTATCCCTCTATTTCAAATTTTTATGGATATTCGTTGCTTTATCAACAGTTGTTGATAAAATAAGAGTAACAAAGCATCTGCAACGCTTCAATCGCTAAAACATCCGTTTTTGTTGAATAATCAACGAATGAATCCATATTGTTGAAAACTTCTGAGGAGAAGCCATGGACAGACGAGTTGCCAAAACAAGAAAAGCCATAACCGAAGCCTTTATCGGGCTGTTGGAAGAGCGTGATTTCGAGCAAATTACGATTAATGACATTGCTGATCGGGCCGATGTTAACCGTGGTACCGTCTATTTACACTATACAGACAAGTTTGATTTGCTGGATCAAAGCATCGAGACGTATTTGCAGCAATTGGTGGAGAGCTGTATGGTCGAGAGTCCTACTACTCCCATGACCGTTAAGGAGGCTTTGCTCCGAACCTTCCGTTACCTGGAGCAGCACGCTCCCGTTTATACCACGCTATTAACTCGAAAAGGCATCCCGGCATTCCGAAATCGACTCATGACGCTCCTGATTCAGGGGGTCGAAGAGCAGGTTGATGCGTGCGGCATTCACAAGGGACTTAACAGGGAGATCACTATACAGTTTCTGGCCTCTGCCGCTGCTGGTTTGCTGGAATGGTGGATTATGAATTCCATGCCTTATCCAGCAGAGGAGATCGCCGAAGAATTAATCTCTATGCTGGAACTTCATCTGATTCTTCCCGCAACGGTATAGGGGAAATATCGCTTTATTCCATAATTAATACAGGGCCAATGATTGGATAAATAGGAGATCGTAAGTTGCTGCGACTCCTCCCTGCATGCTGAACTTATTCTCATACTCCCTATACATATCAGTGAACAATCGTCGCAAGCTGTAACCTGATACCGTTACTGCTTCTGAAGTGCTAGCTCCCATCCCTTTAACCGAATACAGAAAATCTCTTGCGGAAGCATACTTTTCCTTATGAATTGAACGCTCACAATTGAAATTCGAAAATCCGGATTCCTGGAGCATGGTTTCCCATTGGACAGGCGATGCAAACGACAGTCCATGTCGCTGTGGTTCCATTCCGTTCACTCGATAAACTTCATTAAACGCTTCATGCATCTCACGAAATGTATCCGGCCCGAAGGTCGTAAATATCAGCAAGCCTCCGGGGCGCAGCATACGCCGCAGTTGACTCAGTGTTTCCTGCGGAGAATTTAGCCATTGAAAACAGGCGTTAGAGACGATGATATCCACTGAGGACTCCGGAGCATTTACGGCCCACATTTCGATATCTGCCTGTAGAAAACGTAAATTATCCGTTGTACAATCCCCAGTATCTGGATGCTGTACTGAACGGAACCGTTTCGAAGCCAATTCGATCATCTCGGGTGCAATGTCAATTGCAGTGATCTTCGCACTGGGCCATGCATTCACTACGATTTGAGTCAGAGCCCCCGTGCCACAACCGATTTCGAGAATGCTCGGCTCACCTGGCATCCCTTTATTTTTCCATTCTGCGAGAGATCTTGCTAACTGATCAGCCATCGAACGCTGCACATGCGCATGTGTATCGTAAGAAATCGCACTACGATTAAATTGGCGTTGAACAGCACTATTTCTACTATTGGTCACGCCACCACCTCCTCCATTCATCCGCTATGTGTGCTTCCCTTCCCAAAAAAGGTGCATGCCCGCAGGCGGTTATTGAAATTAACTCGGCATGGGGTAATTGAGCCACAAGCTCCAATCCAGCACCGTAAGGGCAAATTTTGTCCTCAGTCCCGTGAAAAAGAAGAACCGGACAATCTATACTCGGCAGTTGAGATAAGCAATTTTCGGTTCGTAACAACTGAAGACCTGCCAGTAGTGCTTGGGTTGTCCAGCTACCCATTTGAGGTAGACTTTCAGCAAGGCCTGTTTCCCATTCTTGCTCCGTAAACATCATCTTTCGAAAATTCGTTTCAACTGCATATCGATCCCTTGAGATCCCTTTGATCATCTGCCTAACGTATGCATCTGCCATGCCACGGTCAAGCTCTTCTTTGGATCGGGTAAAACGCGCGGTTGCACCGAATAACACAAGACCATCAGCGTAGCCTTTAGCCGCTAATCTAAGCGCCAGCATACCTCCAAGCGACCAGCCTGATATCAGAAGCGGACCATGAAGTGCCTTTTCCCTGCAAGCCAACCCTCCACCAAATAAAATATTCCTCACTGCCGTCTCAACTAGACATAGCATGTTCTCCGGAGAATCGGCAGTGCTGTAATCAACCGAAATATGCTGGAAATCAGGCAACAACAGGCGAAGACGTTCAAACACCGTATCAGGCATACTCCAACCCGTTAGCCACACTATGGTTCCGCTTGTCTCTTGCTTTATTTGCAGTAAATTCTGATCCGGTGCACTCATGAGTTCACCACCCCCAATTGAAGCCCGATCTTGCCGATTAGTGCAACTGCATCGCTCAGTTCCTTAGGGGTATGATCAGCTGATAAAGAGAAGCGAATTCGCGCTGTGCCGTCAGGAACAGTAGGCGGCCTGATGGCAACTCCGGCAATACCACCTTCTTCAAGGGCCGCACTGAAACGAAGAGCTCTTTCGTTATCACCGACGACTATTGGAACAATAGGAGAATCCCCGGGCCCAACGTTAAATCCGGCATCACCAAGTGAAGAACGAAATAACTTACTGGCTGAGTAGAGACGTTCACGACGCCAATGATCATTTTGTACCAAGGTTAACGCTGTTGAAATCCCTGCGACGAGAGAAGGAGGTAAGGCCGTTGAATAGATAAGCGGCCTTGCTTTGTTAATGAGAAAGCGGATTAATGTACGGCTGCCGCAGACATAAGCTCCATATAAACCAAACGATTTGCTAAATGTCCCCATATGCACATCCACATCATTTTGCAGACCAAGCTTAGAGCATAGTCCTTCACCCCGTTCCCCGTAGATCCCCCCGCTGTGGGCCTCATCCACCATCAGCATTGCCCCGTACTCCTGTTTGAGCGCAACGAGCTCACGCAAGGGTGCTTGATCCCCATCCATGGAAAAGACGGCATCCGTAACAATCAGCTTACGTCGTTTATCCCGGTGTTTGTTCAATAACACCTTCAGATGCTCCATATCATTATGCCGATACCGGGCATGCTCTGCGCGGCTCAGTACAATCCCATCCACGATACTCGCATGGTTTAATTGATCACTGAAAACCACATCCCCCCGGCCCACGAGTGCACGAATGACACCGGAATTAGCCATATAACCATTTGCAAAAACAAGTGCTGCCTCACTATGCTGCCAAGCGGCCAGCGCTTCTTCCAGACGGCTATACAGCGGACGGTTCCCAGTGACAAGGCGAGATGCCCCCGAACCCCCTCCTTCGGTAAGAAGCGTCTCGCGAATCGTATTGATGATAGCGGGATGTTGTGCAAGTCCCAGATAATCGTTGGAGGCCAGGTTGAGGAGCACTCGATCTCCTCTCAACGTATAACCTGGACCATCCGGAACCACGGCACTGTCACGAAAGTAACGTTCATTGGAAGCATTCGCCAATAACGCAAGTTCTTTTTCCATCCAGTTCATAGTCTTTACCGCCTTAAAGAGCATTTAGCTCAATCTCAAAGCCCAAATCTTCAATCATTTGATGATCGTTTGAGATTTCTTGACCTGCCGTCGTTAGATAATCACCTACAAAGAGTGAATTTGCCGCATACAGTGACAAAGGCTGCAGTGTACGAAGATTGATCTCACGCCCGCCCGCAACACGAATCTCTTTGGATGGGCAGATGAACCGGAATAATGCCAGTACCTTGAGTGCCTTCATCGCCGGAGTGCGACCCGCGCCTTCCAAAGGAGTTCCCGGTATCGCATTGAGAAAATTAATCGGAATCGAATCTGCATCAAGCTCACGCAGTGCCAAAGCCATCTCGATAATCTCCTGATTACTCTCCCCCATACCGATAATGACACCGGAGCAGGGGGACATGCCGTATGCTTTTACCTTTTCCACGGTTTCAATTCGCTGGTCATAGGTATGCGTGGTGGTTATCGACGGGTAATTGGCTTTGCTTGTGTTCAGATTGTGATTGTATCGGTGCACACCTGCGTCAGCCAAACGTTCTGCTTGGCCATCTTTCAAGATTCCGAGACAGGCACAGATTTTAAGCGGCATCGTTTCACGGATTTCTTTAACCGCTTCTACAACTTGATCCAG
Organism: Paenibacillus sp. UMB7766-LJ446; assembly: GCF_030226665.1. Taxonomy (NCBI): domain Bacteria; kingdom Bacillati; phylum Bacillota; class Bacilli; order Caryophanales; family Paenibacillaceae; genus Paenibacillus; species Paenibacillus sp. UMB7766-LJ446. The sequence continues at coordinate 33,909 of NZ_JASOYM010000014.1, read as the reverse complement.
ATCCTTATTGGTCGGACCTTTCCCTGAAGCTACAATGCAATAGGTTCCTGCTTTACGCGCCATAGCCTCGTGTGCTCCTGCAAGCAATGTTTCTTTGTCGAGCAAGCTGTATTTTTGAATGGGTGCCGTTGATACGATGGATTGAGAGCAGTAACCGCAATCTTCCGGGCAAAAGCCGCTTTTGGCGTTGATGATCATGTTCAGCTTTACTTTTTTGCCGTAAAAATGTCGTCTTACATGAAAAGCAGCTTGCATCAGCGGCAATACCTCATCGTCGTTTGCTTCAAGCACAGCAAGCCCCTCTTCAATTGTTAAGCATTCGCCATTCAATGATTTCTTTGCAAGCGACAACCACTCTTGATTACCTGTCAATGTGTTCACCTTCATTCATCCTCCCATGGATTGAACTGTTATAGCCTGTCTGATTGGTGTTAACTGGATCTTCTCTCGAATCAATTGGATCAACAATTCCGTATTGATTTCGCCCGTTAAGCGCGGAACGCGTCCGAGAAAGGAGATGCCGCAATAACGTTCAATCAGTTCAGCGTTCGTTGCAGCGCTCGAGTCGTTAGACATTTCGTTTGAATCACCGTCGTTCAGAATGAAGCCTATAATTGGAACCCCATGTTGCTGAAGGTAAGACACCGTAAGAAGTGTGTGATTAATTGTACCTAGACCTGAGCGGGCAACGATCAGAGCTGGTATCCGAAGCTCCGAGATCAGATCTACTACAAGAGAGTCTTCAGTCAGTGGAACAGCAACGCCGCCTGCCCCTTCGATGAGTACCGATTCATATCGATGGATTAGCGGCTGACCAGCGGTGATTATCTCCTGTAACGTTATAGTCACTCCTTCCTGCTTGGCAGCGAGCATCGGGGTAAGAGGAGCTTGGAATGTAAATGAGGTCACCTCCCCGGCGCGTTCATGAATTCCGCTGTATTGCAATAGACGTTCTGCATCGGTTTCTCCGCGGCCCAGAAGTGCACCGGACTGCACGGGCTTCCAGACGCCTACATTCAGATTTTCAGCACGAAGCGCAGCAGCAAGAGCTCCTGTAACGATTGTTTTCCCAACATCGGTGTCCGTTCCTGTTACAAATAATCCGCGAATTACATTCATCATTCCAAGCCACCTTCGGTGACATCAAGAATGGATTTCATCAGAATATCGGTCATTGCATCAAGCTCAGCCTCTGTGCTGGCAAGAGGAGGAATGAACACCACAACATTGCCAAGCGGTCTCGTAAGCATGCCAAGCTCTCTGGCCCGCCCGGTTACACGAACGCCGATACGTTCAGCCCAATCGTAAGGTTCGCGAGTCTCCTTATCCCTTACAAGCTCAATTCCTACCATTAATCCCTTCTGCCTGATATCACCGACATGCGGGCAATCGTTAAGCGCTGCGAGCTTGCCTTCTACAAAAGTCGCCTTGGCTCTTACACCTTCTACCAAGTTGCGCTCTTCAAATAGTTTCAAGTTAGCCAAAGCTACTGCACAACCGAGCGGGTTACCTGTGAAGGAATGACCGTGGAAAAATGTTTTCTGCTCTTCATAATCGGCATAAAAAGCGTTGTACACTTCATCCGTTGCCAATGTCGCTGCCACAGGCAAATAACCGCCAGTAAGACCTTTGCCTATCACCATCAAATCAGGTGATACCTCTTCGAGATCACAAGCAAACATAGCGCCTGTCCGACCAAAGCCTGTCGCCACCTCATCGGCTATAAACAGTACGTCATAAGAACGGCAAAGTGCTGCCATCTCGCGTAAACAGCCCTCTGGCATAATAAGGATGCCACTAGCCCCTTGAACAATTGGCTCCACAATGATGGCCGCGATTTCGTCTGCGCTGGTTTCAAGTACATTACGCAATGCAGTTAACGTAGCTTGCTTGGCTTCCCGTTCGCCGTCATCATGTCGATAAGCGTAAGGATATGGAATGACATAAGTAGGGAACAGCATCGGACGGAACACATCATGGTACAGCGGAATTGCACCGACACTAACCGCACCAATCGTATCTCCGTGATAGGCTTGATTCATCGTAATAAACTTCGTTTTACCCGATGCCCCTCGGTTTTTCCAGTACTGAAACGCCATTTTCACTGCGATTTCTACACCGGTTGCTCCCGAATCCGAATAAAATACTTTATTTAATCCTTCTGGTGAAATCTCTACCAGTTTTTCTGCAAGCTCAATCGCAGGCACATTGGCCATTCCGAGTAGCGTAGCATGTGCGACACGTTCCAACTGATCCGTTATGGCTTGGTTCAGCTCCGGTACGTTATGCCCGTGAACGTTAAGCCACACCGAGGAGAAGCCGTCGTAATAGGCACGTCCTTGGACGTCATATAGCATAACGCCTTCGCCTCGCTCGATAATGAGAGGATCGGAGTTATTGTAATCTTTCATTTGCGTAAAAGGGTTCCATAGATGAGCCTTATTTATAGCTGCCAGTCGTTCATAATGTGTCATAAGATATCACCTTCCGTTAGATCATTTCAATTGTTAACCAAAATATTTTGTTTTGGTTAACAATTGAATGTTGACATCTTATCAGACAAAAACTTTCCTGTAAAGAGAATCATTTCTGAGTCATAATCCTGCTCCTCCATTCTGTCTGACCGGAATGAACCCGGAATTTCACCTCGTAAAGGGCTCTACCGAATACAAAAAAACACGCCTGATTTCGGCGTGTTTTAGTGTTTGATAGAGATTAGAATACTGAGCACTCCCCATGTCTAAAGTGCAAACAAAAAAAACGGCATCTCTGCCGTTTTGGTTTAAATCTGAGGTTAAAAGCTACCGGAAATGAGCGCTTCCAGCGACCCTTTTCCCTACTAAATCTCAACCTCATTGTATTTTTCCAGTAAATGTTGAATCTGGCGCTCTAGCCAATGACCTAACAGCGGATGTGGAAGCAGCGTCTCGCCACTATACACATAATCCAGTTCCTTTAGTCGGCCCGGAATCACCTTCATGGTGAAATAACCGGCACTCAAAAACAGCGGCGCCACAATCACCCGGCTCCCCCGCTCTTCACTCCAGTATTTCGCCTTGTCGTAAACACTATCCGGATTAAGCAGCGCATAATCCGTATGAGCTACACCACTGACTTCCTGCACCCGCTGTGCGAGCGAAGAAATACCCGCTTCCCAGCGCTGACGGAATCCATTGTGAATGCTCCCATGTCCGACGAGCAGAATCGTTTCCTGCTCTGGTTGCCGTGAAAGGGCTTTTACCTTGTCCCAGACCATGACCGCAATATCCGGATCATTATCCACTGGATAACCGAAGTGGACTTGTGCCTTCACCACGAATGGTTCCAGATCCGTCTCACGCTCCGGAGCATCTTTGGCACCGATAGCATACTCTATCTCATCCACATGTGTACTTCCGGATGAAACAAACAGAGGTACGACCAATATATCGGTTACGCCTTGTGCTTCCAGTCGGTCGATACCGTCCTGGATCAGACGTCCTTCCACAAGTTCAAGAAACCCGGCTTCCACGGGCAATGGTTCAGGCAGTTTCAACCGGGAGACCGCGTCATCGACGGATTCTACCCAGGTTTTCTCCTGAGAACCGTGACTAATGATGAGTACACCCGGTTTCTTCATCCTTAACGTCCCAGGCGTTCCAGTGTCATTTTATAACCGTCATTGCCGTAGTTCAGGCAGCGTTTTACACGAGAGATCGTGGCTGTACTTGCACCTGTCTCAGCTTCAATCTGGTTATAGGTATTTCCTTTGCCAAGCATACGTGCTACTTCCAGCCGCTGGGACATGGATTGAATCTCGTTTACGGTGCAGAGGTCATCAAAAAACACATAACACTCTTCAATATCTTTTAGAGTCAAAATAGCCTCAAATAATTGTTCAATGCTTTTATCATTTAGCTTTTTCAGCTGCATTTCATCATCATCCCCTAGCGGTTACTGTGTACCTTCATTGTACTCACCCTGAGTTGGTATTTCAAGCGTTAACGATTTCACGCACTACAGAACAAAAATACATGTTACCGCTTACATGGTGTATTAATGTCCTCCCTGCGCGCACAATTCCCCTCTATCTCACGGTTTTCAACCTTTTCCCACGTATATTTCCGATTAAATTTGTAGGTATTTACCCATTTTAAATGTGACGAATTTGTGTCTAAACGATAAAATTCTACTGTAAACCTCTCATCCTCTCCTGCGCCCAAATCCGCAAATATCCCGCTTTACGGGATACTCGCCTACGCCGTCTCTCCGCTAATGACATACAGTATATCAAAAGGGAGTTCCATCTCGGTCTGTTATGCACATTGAGCAGCTGAAGGAACGCAATTCCGAAATCCAACATAGAAGGAACGTGATAGTTCATGCCTCAGCATTATTATCACCGCCGGCCCGCTCCACGGCAGCGTCCGTCTTCCCATACGCATCGGCAGCCACATACTTCTGCCTATATGCCGCCTGGGGCGATCCCGCGGTCATTGAATGAAGGCCAGGTTCAGCCCATGTATCCTGGTGTAGATCCATACTATCCTCCACTCCAAGAAGTTGAAGCATCGGCACTTGTACCTTATAGTCCAGGTGGTGGAGACTTGTTAGGCGGGGGAGCTCCTCTTGTTTCTCCTGTTCCAGTGGAAGCGCCTGCGTCTTCCTCAGGCTTTTCCCTGGCCAATATCGGCGAACTGAAAGGAATGATCGACCGCTTCGGTGGAATTGATGGCATCATGAGCGGAATCGGCAAAATGCAAAAGGTCGTTGGCGGTTTCCAGCAGATGGCACCAATGATGAAACTGGTGATGGGGATTCTGCCTTTTGGAAAAGGAAAAAAAAGCAGTGCGGCGGATAAAGATTATGAAGAGTATTCTCCACCTCGCTCACGCAAACGCCGTAAGAAAACGACTTCTGCTCCACGCAGACGTAATTCGAATAGCAAATCCGGCCGTAATAAGTCCAATTCCACCAAACGTCGTCCCAAAAGAAGCAAAAAAACCTAATTTTTTCCCCAGGCGCCCTCTTTCATTAGGGGGTGCTTAATCCACTTCAACCTTATTCTTCCCCTTCACTCCATTCATTCTTTCTTTCATAGTAAGGACCTATTCATAATAGATATTTTTAGGAACCTATGTTCTTATTCCTATGATTTGAGGTATACTGGATAGTAATTAAAGGAGGCGGACTATGGAACTGTTTAAAGATAAGTATACTCCCGCATTAATCGAACGGACGGGAGAACGGTTACACCAATTTTACCCCAAGCTGGACAAGCAGCAATTTCGTGAACTTGTATTCGCCGAGGGCTGGGGAGAGCTGGAATTCAAAGCTCGTATCCGCCGGATTACACTCGCTTTGACCGAGGTTCTGCCTGACAACTATGAAGAAGCATTGCATGTGATTGAGCAGGCAGCACCACAGATGCGAGGAGTCGAGTATCTGTTCGTACCGGATTTTGTCGAAGTGAATGGACTTGCACCGGAAAACTACGAGCTATCCATGAAGTACTTGACCCTCTTCACACCTTATTCCAGTTCCGAGTTCGCGGTACGCCCGTTTATTGAACGATATCTGATCGAAACGATGAAACGAATGATGCAGTGGACAAGCAGCCCCAATGAGCATATTCGCAGACTTGCCAGTGAAGGCAGTCGCCCACGTCTACCATGGGGCTCCAAACTGCGGGGATTCATCACCGATCCAACACCAGTACTTCCCATTCTTCATGAATTGAAGCAGGACGAGTCCCTGTATGTCCGGAAAAGTGTAGCCAATCACCTGAACGACATCTCGAAAGATCATCCGGCACTGGTTCTGGATTTGGCCTCCAGCTGGTATGGACAACATGAGCATACCGATTGGATTGTTCGTCATGCAAGCCGTTCCTTGCTGAAAAAAGGGCATCCGAAGGCGCTAAGTCTCTTTGGCTATGTCGAGCAGGATGCGACACATATCGAGCATCTTAAGCTTGCAAGTGATACCGTGGCCATTGGAGAGGATCTTCATTTTTCCTTTGATGTCGTGAACGAAAGTGGTCAGTCCCAGATGCTGCGGATCGAATATGAAATTGGATATATGAAAGCGAATGGCAAGCAGGCACCCAAACGGTTCAAATGCTCAGACAAGAATTACCCTACCGGGAGAACCAAGGTTGCAACGAAGCAATCGTTCAAAGTCATTACGACGAGAAAGCATTACGCTGGCTTGCATACGCTAACGATTGTTGTGAATGGACAACCTGCCGCTACGGCCACTTTTGTACTGGAGCCATCCGAGTAACCCCTGAATGGCATGTAGCAAGTTAACTTAGGATGAACACTTAGCACGGTTCATTTCATTTAATGATATCGATCCCATGTTGACATTCAGATCATGGAATCCGCTCCTTGAGAAATTCCCTACGGCGTCTTCATACTGAAGATGCCTTTTACCTTTTACCTTTTTCCCCTGTTCGTAAAAGCCCCAATTCCCTCAAAACCTAGTTATGCACATGATGCTTCTTCATTTATCTTATCCACATGTGGACATCTATTCAGACAACGAATCAATATGTACTCCTATATGTACTTTATACACATCTTTCACAGGCTAAAGAAGCGATCTTTGCAGATCGCTAACCTTTATCTTACTATTTACTTGTTATCCCGCTTAGCTTCTATTCTTCCTTACTTAAACCAGCCCCGCTTCACAAACCAGGCCACCATGCTTCCGCCCAGAACAAACATCAGCAGCAGCACTGCCCCATACCCAAACTTCCATTGCAGCTCAGGCATATAGGCAAAGTTCATGCCATAGATCCCCGCAATCAGCGTCAGTGGCATAAAGACGGTTGTAATCACGGTAAGGGTCTTCATAATCTGGTTCATTCGATTAGAATTCAAGGAGATGTAACTGTCGCGCAGGTCTGCCGTCATTTCCCGATCGGCTTCAATCATGTCGGTCAACTTCAGCAGATGATCATAGATATCCGTAAAATATACCGTATGCTCCCCGGATCGCTGCACATGTTGGGAGTTGACCACCCGATAGAGCAAATCCCGCATGGGCACTACCGTTCGTCTAAGCTTCAGCAATCGACTGCGCAGGTCGAACACCTGATTCATCAGGTCTTCCACCGACTCCTTGCCGCCCCGGTTCTCCAGTTCAGCCAGCTCATCCTCAATGGCAAACAGAGACGGGAAATAATGATCGACCAGCTTGTCCATCACCGTATACGCCGCTGCCACCGGACCCCGAGCCCAGATGGTTCGTTCGTGCGCATGATGCAGCAACCGATCCCACGCTTCATCGACTTCTTCCAACACCCCATGATGAAAGGAAACTAGGAAGTTCGAACCTAGAAACAGATCCACCTCCTCCGCTTCCAATGTGGAAGGGTTCAGCGCATGCAGCACAAGGAACTGTAAGTTGTCATAATAATCGAGCTTGGGCCGCTGCAGCACAAGCATACAATCCTCAATAGCTAATGGGTGAAAATGAAAATATGTATCCAGCAACCGGCTTTCCTCTTCCGAAGGCTGATTGAAATCCGCCCAAACCCAAGCGTATTCCTGCAGATCCAGCTGTGTAAGCGGTACATTTACAGATACCTGATGATCCCGTGAGATGGCGAGTGTACGAATCATAAATTAGACCACGTCCTTGTCTTGTATCCTTTACGTTATTGTACAACTTTAACCATTGAACTGTTCTCCTGCAACAGCCCATTATACACACGTTATCCTGTGAACGCGACAACAAAAAAAGCCAACCCTGTTGGCTTCTCTCATTTCCCTATCCACAGTTTCCTGTATCCACAGGAATATCTTCTTTTGGTTTATCATTCCACGGATGGCTATCCACATATCCAGCCTGTCCACACGTTCATGCACAGGCGTCTCTTCGTTTTGATTGTATAATTGTCCACATATCCCGATATTCACACAGTTATGAACAGTTTGTCTGAACCACCGAATTGGTTCCTGAATACTTCTTCTAATTAGAAAATGATCCAGTACAGCAATCCTGCCAGCGCCCCGGAAATCGGAATCGTAATAAACCACGTAATAATGATACGTCCAGCAAGTCCCCATTTGACGGCTGAGAAACGCTTCGCTGAACCTACACCCAGAATGGCAGATGTGATAGCGTGAGTTGTACTCACCGGCAGGTGGAGCAACGTTGCCGTGAAAATAACAGACGCGGCTGACAGATCAGCTGCAAACCCGTTAATCGGTTCAATTTTAAAAATTTTGGTTCCCATCGTTTTGATGATTTTCCAACCACCGATGGAAGTACCCAGAGCCATCGCTGTTGCCGCGGAGATTTTAACCCACAACGGAACATCCAGATGATCCTGTACACCTGCTGCGACTAATGCAAAAGTAATGATCCCCATTGCCTTCTGTGCATCATTGGTACCGTGCGTAAACGCCTGGAGCGCTGCTGTGAAAATCTGTACCGTACGGAAACCTTTGTTCACATTATGCGGACTGCGTTTGGCAAAAATATATTTGAGAATGGTCATGACCACATAACCGATGGCAAATGCGATCAGAGGAGATAATAACAATCCTCCGACGATGTCAATAAATCCACTCCATTTGACTTTATCAGCTCCTGCGCCAACAAGTACAGCTCCAGCAAGAGCGCCAATCAGTGCATGTGAGGATGAAGAAGGGATGCCGAACCACCATGTAACGAGATTCCAGATGATCGCGGCGATCAAGGTGACTATGACGACCTCGATCCCGTTATCCAGCGTGGTGGGGTCTGTTACACTTCCCCCAATCGTCTTCGCTACTCCAGTAAACATCATGGCACCGACAAAGTTCATCACCGCAGCCATAAGGATTGCCCGGCGCGGAGTCAGTGCCCGTGTCGAGACCGAAGTTGCAATGGCATTCGCCGTGTCGTGAAATCCGTTGATGAAGTCAAACGCCAGTGCAAGGAAGACGACTATACCCAATACCCAAATCGTTGTTTCCATTATTCTCTGGCTCCTTAAGAATTACGCATGATGATGGATTCGAGCACATTCGCTACGTGTTCACAAGCATCCGTTGTCGTCTCAAGACGTTCGTAAATTTCCTTGCGTTTGATCAATTCAATCGGATCAGGCACGGTAGCGAAAAGGTTCTTGATACAGTTACGCAGCACTTCGTCGCCCTGGTTTTCCAGATCGTTCAGACGAATGGTGTACTCACGAATCGCCAGCAATTTTTTCTGAGACAGCAAATGAATGGCCTTCTGAATTTCGTAAGCCGATTGGCGCAAAATTTCAGCGAATTGAACGATATATTCGTCCGGGTCAGTCAGTTGGTACATATAGAAACGGGAAGCCGTTGCTTCGAGTCCGTCCAATACGTCATCAAGTGTCGTTGTCAGCTCCATAATATCATCGCGTTCGATCGGCGTGATAAATGTTTTGTTGAGTTCCGTAATGATCGTGTGCACATAGTCATCACATTGGGACTCGTACTTCTTCATTTCATTGGCAAAAAGAGTCACATCCTGAAGGTTGGAAACATGTTGGGAGAAATAATCTGCCGCTTGCACGACCGCATCTGCCATGTTCTCTAGTGTCTCAAAAAATATATCCTTCTTCTTCTTAAGCTTCATAGCTCTATCCCCTTTACGAGAAATTGCCGATAACCGATGAAACATGAAATGACAACCTTTGATATCTTATCATAAATGTTTCACGGTTTGTACATAAGGCATGATCCTTTTTTATATTCTTATCACATAAATCTGAAATGAATCTTAATTATTTGGAATGACTGGAAAAATGATGATGAAATTTTACACTGCGTTTACATTTCTCTTCAAATTGGATTAATTTTGAATTTTAATATGCCCTGCAAAGTCAGGCTGATTCGGAACGATACTGATAAAAGTCTTGCCAGGAACAAGAGCAACTTCAGTCCCATTTTGTACAAATCGAATAATATCACCTGGTTTTTTGATCCACTGACCTCGAATCATTTTACCTTTCTGAAACAGCAAGGCTTCCCCACCCTGCTCCAGATTAACCGACAGTCTGCCCACGTTGTCGAGCACCTTGTGATCCGCTCCGGCTACAATAATGTTGGCTGCTCCAATCTGAGTGCCGTTATCCAGATCCTGATCAGCCTTTCCGTTCACCAATCTCATATATCGTCCACTAACTTCATCGTAATCATACGTAACCCGGTAACTCTCCAATAAATAATGAAGCTCGAATTGCTTCACTGACTCTCCAGCAGATGTCGCACCTTCTTCGTTATACGTATACACAGGGGACTTGAAGTCGTGACTATAGCCTTTGGTATCTGCGCCTTCTCTTAGCTTGTCCGTCGACGTGTACAGATTGTGAGGTGCTTTACGATCCGAGGAACGCCAGAAATAAGGGCCACTATTCGATATCTCATCCATATGCTGTTTCTGCTGCTTTTGCAAAATGGAATACGCATCCGGGCTGCCACCCGCATGTACCAATACACCATCATAGCTCTCACCAAGCTCGATCAAATACGGGCGGATACTACGTATTGGTCCAACCGTCTCTGCTCCGCCTTCACTCTGGAAGATGGCAATAAAACGGGTAATGCCTCCCTCTGCGAGCACTTCGATAATAATATCAGCCGCACTCAGACCTGATTGGGGCCGTGCTGCAGGAGCATTGTTAATCATAACCGCCAGTGGACGACGCGTAATTGCTGCATCAACAGGCAGACCCGTCAGTGGTGCTGTGTAGAGCGACGTGGCAGGTTCTTCCGTTACTTGTTCCTCCTGTACAGGTGTAGGAACGGGCTCCGGGACCTGGACCATCTCCTTATTTTGGCAAGCGACCAGACTTAGGGCCAGAATAAGCAGCGACGCCGCAGAAATCGTTGTGTTCCATTTCAATTGCTTCAATATATGTACCTCCTGAACGATATGGCTGAAATCTAGGCTGTAGTTGCTCTTATGTAGGTGACCATTTCACGTATTTCTTTCCATTTAATCACACACAGCACCATTTGTCTTCGATAAGGAGAGCATTTTCTACCCTTTGTTTTAAGTTTGAAACGTGAGGCAGGATGAAAAATATGTCCTAAATGTGAACTTCTCAAACCTTACTTAAAATTTGAACTAGATTGTGATAATAATCACAAACAGGATGACTTTTGAACTATACAATAAAGACATCAAAGGTGATCACTTAGAAAAACAAAAACAACACACACTAGATTCCATGAAGGAGTGGTTTATATGTTCAGCATCAACCAATGGCTTAGAGAAAACAAAGTGGCAATGTGGATTTTGACAGTACTTCGGGTGTATATCGGTTACGACTGGATGACACACGGATGGGGCAAACTGACTGGCGGATTTGAGGCAGGTGGCTTCCTTGCAGGCGCTGTAGAAAAAGCAACAGGTGATCATCCAGCCGTTCAAGCTTGGTGGGCAACTTTCCTTGAGAAATTCGCAGTACCAAACGCAGGACTGTTCGACTTCGTTATCCCGATGGGTGAATTCCTTGTAGGTCTGGGCCTCATTCTTGGATGCTTCACAACACTGGCAGCACTGATGGCAATGGTCATGAACTTCGCGTTCCTCTTCTCGGGAACCGTAAGCACAAACGCTCAATTGGTTCTGATGGAAATCTTCCTTGTAGTCGCTGGTGCAAATGCTGGTAAAATCGGTTTGGATCGTTGGGTAATGCCTTACCTTCGCGGATTATTCACTCGCAATAAAGGCAGCCAGCCTAAAGATACACCAACGATAAACCATACGCACAAAACAGCCTAAATATTAAAAAGTATAAAAAATTAAATAGTATTCGCGGTCCTGCTCCCCTCCCCCTGGAGAGCAGGACTTTTTTTGTTCTTTATAAATGCTTGTACATCCATCTGACTTGCTCATCTACAGAAACACGTATTATGATGAACGTATCGAACGAATCTAATTAAAGGAGCACATGACATGCCAACCCAGCGCCGTCTTGAAACCGATGCCGACTTCCAGGAAGCCATGGAAATGAAGTATAAGGTTCGTGTTTTTAAAGATAACCACCAAATTGATTCTGGTGGCATCATTATCCGTTTCGACAGCAATACCATTGTTGTGCAGTCCAGTGTAAGTGATCTGGCTTATCATTCGCGTACAGCGTGTGAGCTTTTCGAATTTCGCAAATAGCTGCACCAACTTTCAAAATGTTAAAGTCATAGAAAAAGGTTTCTGAAGCCATCATGCTGGCAGCAGAAACCTTTTTCTGTTCAACGATTTATTAACCTAAGTCAGGCGGTCAATGATCTACCGTTTATTGGCATAATATGACCTATAGACCTGTTCACGTTCTGTTGTCTGCGCCAAGTTATACGCCGTCACCAAACTGCCAGCAGTTCAAACTGAGCGTACCGTAAGGATACGACTGGAATAGTCGTTTTGCAGATCGGGACATGTCAGCCGTACCCATGGCATAGAACAAGGGCGCAATGTGCTCCATTCCATAAGATGGAACTGCCGTGCGGGCGTGGGGTGCTTTTTTGTCATATTGAAACAGCTCTCTCGTGTTCCACTGCTCAAGCCGCTCGCCAATCCAGTTATCAAATTCCACTGCCCAGTCTTGTGGTTCATCATTGCTACCAAGCATGCGCAGATTATGGACTGTTCCGCCACTGCCAATGATCAGCACATTATCATGACGCAGCTGTTCCAGCATCCGGCCAATATCATACTGTTCCTGCGGGGAACGCAGCGAATCAACAGATACCGCAATAACAGGAATATTGGCTTCTGGATACATGTGTAATAGTGGTACCCATACACCGTGATCCAGACCTCGGCCTCGAACTGGTTGATGTGCAAGATTACTGCGAGTGAACAGAGCACAGATCTCATTCGCCAGGTCTGGCTGACCAGATGCTGGGTAATTCATTGTATACATATTAGAGGGAAATCCGTAAAAATCATGCAAGGTCTGATGTGTATCATCCATTGTCACGGACGGTTCGGGACAATCCCAATGCGCCGTAAATACAACAATGGCTTTCGGAGCCGGCAGCCTGTCTCCAAGCTGGTTCAAAAAGTGAGTGTAGTCATTGCTCTCCACCGCGAGAGCGGGAGAACCATGCGCAATGAATAATGCGGGTAATGTCATTGCTGCCAACCTCCAGACACGGATAGGATGCTTACCCTTCTATTTTACCCCGAAGAAGGCGCTTTTCCAAGCTATCATCCCAATCAGGATGCATTCCGTGCGCGCATGTTGCCTTTTGAATCAGCTCATGTTGACCATGCCATGCTTCAGACCAACGAAAAAGCTTGGCATAAGACCACTTTAGATCATCCAATGCTGCCAATCCTGTTCGATCTTCTGACGCTCTCCCAGCCATTCTCTCGTACGTGTGATCAGCTGTTCCCGCTCTTTACCGGAAGAGAAGGTATGATCGCCCTGGAAAATAATCTCCTTGTCGCAGCGGCCTTCCTGGCGCATCCAGAATACCTTTTGATACAGAAACGCGTAGTCGACAGGAATGATCTCATCCGACGTGCCATGCACCACCAGAACATCCCCATTAAATTTACCGGCTTCCTGGAACGGCTGATGTTCAGCCAGTGATTCAAAGAATGCGGGTGTAAACTTGTAGCCGAGATAATCAGCAGATCCCAGTTTCACCCCTTCATCGTACACATTACGTCCCGTAATCTTCACAATATCATTGAAAGGATATCCTACGGATGACCACATGACAAGATTCTTGACTCGTTTATCACGGACAGCAGTCAGCAGAGCAACAGCTCCACCCAGACTATGACCTATCAGCGTCACACGGGTTGGATCTACATCACTGCAATTTACGGCATAATCCAGCACAGAACGTGTTTGGGTAATCATGGATTCAAGTCCTTCAGCTCCGTACTCACCGCTGCTCTCCCCGCAGCCGATATAATCGAAGCGCAGTACCAAATACCCATCTTCGGCCAGCTCACGAGCGGTCTTCACAAACAGACGATCCACACCGATCCGACTTCCTACGAATCCGTGGCAGATGACAGCAAGAGGCACGCGCTGTTGGTGATCTCCCTCCTTGATGTCTTTGACGACCGGATAATGAATCGTGGCTGTTAATTCTTCCTGCCCATGACGAATACTAATCTGACGCTCCATGCCCATTTCCCCTTTCCATTCTTCCCTGCTCTTGTTCATTTTTTTAATTATATATAAATCCGATAAGTTTAATGTGTATTAAGATATATTAGTATATTATCATCCTGTGAACCTCAAGTCAACGTGAGGAAATGTCCATATCCAGACATATCTTATCTACATTTTATCGGCAAAAACGCGAAAAAAATGAGCCAAGCTGACTACAGCTGACTCGAATTATACCTGGTGCTAATATACTGGTGCAGAACCCTAGAAACTGAAATTTCAGCTCAGCTTTTCTTAATAAGCGGGTTGAGTAATACCAATACGCTGCCATCCATATTGGCGACCTGAATCTTCTGTTAGAAATTACTCATAGCTGCGACGAAACATCTCATGGGTCTCCACTCGACCCTGCCAATCGTTTTCATAAACCGAAGTTGAGCTTTCCCAAAAGCTCCCCGACTGAAAGGTTCCCTCTGTATACTCTTCCGCATATTCAGCATCCTCCAACGTCTCTTCCATCGGCACAACTTCATCCGTTACGCCGCGGGAGTTGCTATTCAGCAGCAGCTTCCTTGTTAATTGCTCCTTTTGTTGATCCATATCTGCCACACTCCAATCCCTGGTTTCTGTTGGAAATGCTACTATTGTGGTGGATTCGGCTGCACTTTATTCATTCTTCACACAATCGTTGGAACTGAACTCTCTCTTACGCATATTAACGGCGAACCAAGGAGAACCTAAACAATATATCATAGCCAACATTTGCCTCCGATTCCTTCTGGCGAAAGGGTTGAAATCATGGAACACATCTTGGAATGGATTCGTATTCACGGTAAACTGGTGCTGCTATGCACCTGTGTCATTCTGGCCTGCGCAGGGCTATGGTCGAATCGTAAACAATTGTTTTATAAGGAATGACTTTGCGAAACGAGAGCCCTTCCCGTATACTAAAATACCGTCAGGGTCTCCAGATCACCGGGGATCAGAACGTGTGTAGACAGGGGGAGCAATCATTGGGGATTTCCTATAAGAAGTTGAAAGAAATACAGAATCGGCAAATGACCGAAATGAGTAAGATGACACCGGAACATGTCAAACTGTTTGACCAGATCAGCACCATTGCGCGCCAAGCACCAGCCGATGAGAGAACGCAAGAAGAATGGATTCTCTTTGCCGGGAGAGCTATCGTACAAGCTCAGCGTGACGGTAAACCTGCGCGCGAGTTATATGGACCTGATCTGGAACAGGATATCTATTCACAGCTAGGCGTGGCAACTAATCATGAGGATGCTGATCCTGTTGAATCTAATATCGCCCCATCCAAAACTTCAAGTACGGTTGCAGCGGGCACCCGAAGCAACTCCAATAAACGTAATGCTTCAGCCAAGAAGGCAGCAACAGTTGAAGCCGAATCAGCGGAATCTACGGATCAGGTTAAACGAACGCCCAAATGGTATGTCATGATCTCCTGGGCAGCTTTATCTTTTGTCATGCTGATTCAGGGTGCTGTTGGGCTATTTGTTGGCTGGACAGGTGGAGATACGGAATCGTTTAGCCATATTAGCCTGTTCTCTCTTATCGTTGCGGCGGTTGGCGGGATTGCACTCGTTGAAATGCTTCGTCGCCTTGCAGAGCGTCCAGATGATCAGGGAGCAGACAAGACTGCCAGACCACAGGTCAATCTTCGCGGGATCGCCATCTATATCGTTATCGTTGTGCTTGTCCTATTTGTAGGATATCCACTGCGTGACAGCCTTCCCGTATTTACGCTGGCTCCATGGATTAGTCTCGTGATTGGAATTGTGGGATTGGCAACGTTGAGACCACTTTTCGGACAAAAGAAAGCGTAAGGATGCCTTTTTGGAGCAGCATCATTGGGTATATCATGCAGGTGTATGATGTGCGAAGAGGAAGTACGACATTCGGTGATGAGATAGAATATCGAGTGTCAAAAAAGAGGCCATAATGGCCCCCAGCCAGCTGTTGAGAAATTCTCGACAGCTATTTTTATTTTCAGACCGTTCAGGAAAACTTCACAATACCCTGTGGTCACGTACTCCTGTTATGTATATTGATTACTGGGTAGTAATTGAAAATGCTCCCTTTCAGTTGGGAAAGGGAGCATTTCTTTTTGCGATTAGTTCATACCATTCATTTTAAATCTATTGTTTATTCCCACTGCTCTGAGCAGGATCAGCAGTTGGATTCGTAACTTGAACAGAAGCATCAGGTTTGGCTAATTCCAGTTTGACTGCGCTTGATGCAGCTGAAAGAGCATTGCTATACGTTGTTGTATTTCCAGCTACAGACAGAATATATACTTTGTACTCACCGCCAACAGAAATATCAGCTCCTGTAGAATCTTTTGTGCCTTGTGTCAAGTTAATTTCCCCCGATGCAAGTTCTCCCGGAGTGATTGCTTTATACACTGCTGTTGCTGCTGAGGCTGGATTCAGACTATCTGATCCCTTAACTACAATAAGTCGATATTCAGATATTCCAGTTTCAATTGATGGTTTACTAAAAAATATCTTATAACTGGCTTCCGTTGCTGAACTGGTATTCCGAAGTTCATTGATCGTTGATGCTTTTACTTCAGTAGCTTGTGCAAAGATGTTAAATTCATTGGAAGCAGCGGACAAATTAGAAGCACGAGAACTGCTGTCTGATACGGATAAAACAAAGACCCGATATTTCTGCCCTACAACAAGTGGCTTATTATTAATATCTCGATGACCATTATTCAAGAAGACAGGACTTGAAGCATCATTTTTGTTGATATCAATATTATAAGAAATTCCAAGTGCAGAAGAAATACTAAAACCACTCACTTGATTTGCTGGTACTATAAACGCTTTATAACCCGAAATCCCATTCTCACTGGAAGCCTTGCTGAAGCTTATAGATACATCCGACGCATCTCCCGCTTGCCCTTGGTTTTTCACCGTTGCATTTACATTACTCACTGCGGCTACAGCCGTATTGGAAGCCAATGTGATCACTCCCGAGCCTGAAGACAATGCATTAGCAAGAGAGCCGTTGTTATTTACTGCCATTACATATACTTGGTAGGCCACTCCATTAACAATATTGCTACCATCAGCGGTTTTTGCACCACTCGAGAGATTAACCGTTTGGTTGTTTCCATTTTTGCTTACATACGTATAATTCGCACTACCAACTGCATTAGCTGATGCCAGATTGAAGCTGGTGCCCGACTTTACCACAAACACCCGATAGTGATTCACATTCGTCTCATCCGCCGATTTTGTGAACGTCACACGCAGATCACGTCCATCTAAGTTATCCCCAATATCTGTTGCTGCCACATTGCTTGGTGCAGTCACAGCTGCATTGGCAGTCAGCGTAATTTGTGAAGAATAAGAAGATAAAGCATTCTGACTGGAATTTCCACTTGTGCTTACCGACAGGACAAACACGCGATAGCTAACATTATTGGACAATGTGTAACCGTTGGTATCCACCATATAGTTAGGGAGGGTAAATGACTGATTTCCACCTGTCTTGTTCACCTGATAATAATTGTTCGATGCATTCGCTGCGCTCAGTGTGAAGCTGCCTGCATTTCCGGAACGTACTACATATACACGATATACGGATACGTTAGATTCATCCGAAGCTCTATTAAACGAAACCCGCAGATCGCGTCCATCACCGTAGTCACTCACATCAGCCACCCCAATGTTGCTTGCGACTCCAGCATTACTATTCGTTGTCAGTCTCAACTGCGTCGACGAAGAGGACAGCGCATTGGTATATCCATTCTGCTGGTTGCCTACAGCCATAACGTAGATCCGATAATCCTGCAGATTTGTTACGTTATAACCACTTGTGTCCTTCATGGAGGATGGCAGTGTGGTTGTAATATTGTTTCCTGTTTTGTTCACATTATAGTACAAGCTGGAAGACAGATTACTCGCCGTAGTCAGATTAAAGCTGCTGGATACCGAGTTGCGTACTACGAAAATCCGATAATTAGCAACTTTAGACTCATCAGATGAACGGTTGAAGCTCACTTGAATGTCACGACCGTCTCCATAATCCGAATTGTCTCTCACTGACGTGATAACAGGTGCTGTTGCTGTGTTTACACCCAGCGTAAGCGAAGATGATACAGAGGACAGCTTGTTGTCTGCTGTTGCCGCGTTGGAGCTCACTGACATGATGTACACGACATATGATGTGCCGTTTTTGATCAATTCCCCGGATGTATCACGCGTTGAGGAACTAAGCAGGCTTTTGACGGCTGTACTGTTACCTTTATAAATAATGGTTGAATTCGAACTGGTTACATTATTGGCCGTAGTCAGATTGAATGAAGAAGCGTCTTTTGCCTTGACTACAAAAGCACGGTAATACGTAATATTGGATGTGGTACTCGGCTGTGTAAAGTTAATTTCCATGTCACGGCCATCCCCATAGTCACTGATATCTGCGATCCGAAGGCCTGTAACAGGTTGAACCGTCGTTTTCACATTGTTAAGTTTCAAGGACTGGGAAGACCAGGCCAGCAGATTTTTGTAATTATTGTTGCTGTTCCCCATAGTAAGTACATACAGACGATAGGTTTCACTTGTATTTAACAAATCCCCATTTACGTCGCGTGTCTGGGCATTCAGCGTCAATCTTGGATCAGTGCCATTTGGAGAAACGGATGTATAATTACCGGATGGTACAACCGATGCCGCAGACTCATTGAAACTGTTCACATCACGCGTTTTTACCAGCATAATCCGATATGAGGATACTGCCTTCTCGGACGTCGGACGTGTGAAGCTTACAGTCAGGTCACGACCATCCCCATTGCTTCCGGATACAGAACCATAAATGTTCCATGCTGCATATTTCGTTTCATCCACAGGAGGTGTGGACGTTGTTTTGATATCTACCCGCTGATTGCGGGAATTCCAGAATACTTTCTCCCCAAAAGCTTCACTAACAAAACGAATCGGAACCATCGTATTTCCTTTGATTGTATTCGCAGGCACATCCAATGAGATTGCTTCACCGTTGATGTATGCCGTTTTGGAGCCTAGCTTCAGGATCACCTCCTGATCTTCACGGACTGCTGTAATCGTTTTGGTTTTGTTCGTATACTTTACTGTCGCATCCAATCCTTCAAAAATGGAGCGCAACGGAACCAGTACGCGTCCGCCTTTCATGACAGGCGCTTGTGCTGACGACAGCTCCGCGTCGTTAATATATATACTAATTCTCGCAGCTGCATCCATAACCGACGTAGGTAGTGCTGACATCAACATGGCCGACACAGCCAGTGCTGACATCACCTTTTTCACTTGACGTCCTCCCGCTTTCTTCATATCCAATATCCCCATTCTCTTCATGGTTTAAGTTAAAATGTGATCGTTTTTGAATATCATTTTATTCCTGTAATTTCCTGTGCACATCTAAGACGTATGAATAGGAGTAAAAGTTTCCAATCCCACAAAAAATATTTTCGCAGAAATGTCCTTCCACCATCTACCCTCCAAAGGTTAAAAATAACAGAAGAATTTGTCATTATTCCGAAACAACATCCTTCGCATATTCGGTTAATGTAAAGTGACTAGTGTATTGCAGCCTATCATCTCTAAACTACGGGAGGTTCACCCTTATGACACCAGCGTCCATTTTTTCCAAACGTAACGTCATCCGTACCATCATTACAGCAACTGCCGTCGCCATGCTGCTTCAGACTGGTTCCGCTCCTTTAACAGGGTTCGCTATTGCAGCTCCGTCGAGCGCGGAAACCAAAGTAACTACGAGTAGTTCAACCGCCATATATAAAACATTTCAATCCATGCTCAAAAAAAAGAACGGCTTGCCCGCCGCTGACACTTATCTGGAATCCAATATCAAAAAGGTAACAACGCATCACGCTACCCTGATGGTGCTTCAATTGGAGAATGCACGTCTGAAGGCTCTAACCTCCATGACGGACCGCTTGCTCGTTCCTAACGTTCAGGACAAGATGCTCAAGGCATACCAACTGAACGACAGCTTCACCAAACTAATGGAGCGTACCCAGGACTCGAATCTGCGTGCACTGTTAAAAGAAGCCCGTGACAGCGGTTATCGCCTCGTCATGCTCGAAGGCTCCCTCTATCCCATTATGAATTATGCGGCCCTCGTGAAATATAGCTCTGATATTACAGAGGATATCTCAAGCTACATCAACATCATGATGAAGGAAACGAAAAACTTGCCTGCGGATGACGGAGCACTGGTCATTGGCTATCAGGAAATTCTCCTTCGAGCACTCAGTCAGGAAAGATTCTTGGAGCTGCATCCAAAATCGAATCGGGTCAAGCAGGTGCAGGATCTGTTGAACAGGTATACCCTGTATACCTTTTATGGGCTGAACAACACACCGCTGTTTGATTATGACACGAACAAAATGGTTGCGAACGCCCAAAGAGGCTATAACGGCGTCTTGCAGCGTCTTGCATCCGTCGATAGTGAATTCCTCCCCAAGTTGGATGCCTTTATGGATGTGGTTAAGGAAGCGGAGTATGAGAAAACGGCTGCGGTGGAGAAATGGCTGGAACAGAATGTTCCGACTGGGTCAGATGGCAGCATGCAATGATTCATCCGATTAAACTCCTCATAAACGCAAAGAAACCGACACAGGATCGCGCTCCCTTGTCGGCTCTTTGGATTCTATCGTTGAATTGCATCTCCTATACCAGACTAACGCAGATTCATAAACTACGCAATTGGCTTGACCATATGGCTATACTCATGTCCAGCAATGACAATCACTTCATCCTTGATATAGCCCTGCCGTTCGTACAACATCAAGGCCCGGCCATTGTTACGTTCAACAATGAGGGATACCTGCGAGTGTCCAAGTTCCCTTCCCTGCTGCTCAAAAGCAGCCATCAATGCCTTGCCGATGCCCTGCCCCTGATACGCTTCGCTTACGGATAGAGTATCCAGATAATACTCCCCGGGACGGGTTTCTTTGACCAACGTATATTTCTCATCTGTACTCCGACCAGGCCGATCCAGAATTGGCTGATCCAGACGATCTGCCTCGCCGCCATCATAAGCCACCAGTATTCCTGCGACTTGCTCATCCTGTTCCATGACCGTTACGTTACGGTAGCTGATTCGATTGTCTTCCTGCATGTAAAATTGCTGCAATATCTGCATCGCTTTCTCATGATCTCCTTCACCAGCAAGAGCATAGGCAATATCATCAATCGCCTGATAGAGTAAAGGAATCACTTGTGCGGCATCTTCCTTACGAGCAGGTCTGAGCAGAGGCCGTGCCTCACTACGGTCCGACTTCACATTGGAATAATTCATCAGATTAACATGTTGAACAGATTGAGATTTTTGTTCAGCTCGGTATACGCGATGCCTTTACGATTCATGCGTTCAATCAGCGGCTGGTAGTCTTCCTTGTACATCAGCTCGATGCCCACCAAGGCAGGCCCATTTTCCTTATCATGTTTCTTCGTATATTCAAAACGGGCAATGTCGTCATTGGGTCCCAATACTTCCACAAGGAATTCACGCAATGCTCCCGCACGCTGCGGGAAATTGACCATGAAATAATATTTCAGACCTTCGTAGATCAAAGAGCGTTCTTTGATTTCCTGCATCCGGTCGATATCATTGTTACCACCACTAATTACACAGACTACCGTCTTGCCCGCAATCTGCTCGCGATACTGCTCCAGTGCAGCAACCGCCAGTGAACCAGCAGGCTCTACAACAATCGCATTTTCATTATATAGCTCCAAAATGGTGGTGCAGGCTTTGCCTTCAGGCACCTTCACAATGTCATCCAGCGTACTGGTGCAGATGTCAAAGGTCAGATCACCAACACGTTTCACCGCAGCACCATCCACGAATTTATCAATATCATCCAACGTGACAACCTGCTTGCGGAACATCGCCTCACTCATGGAAGCCGCGCCAAGTGGTTCTACGCCAACGATGCGGGTTTCCGGGCTAACCGTCTTCATGTAGGTTCCAACACCGGCAGCCAGACCACCACCACCAATTGTGACGAATACATAATCCGCTTTTTCATCCAGACTCTCCATGATTTCCATCGCAACGGTACCATTACCTGCAATAATCTTGGGCTGGTCGAATGGATGGATAAACGTCATGCCCTGTTCATTACACGCACGCATAGCTTCCTCATAAGCATCGTCATACGTATCACCTGTCAGTACAACTTCAACATTATCTCCACCAAATCGACGTACCTGTTTCACCTTCTGATTTGGAGTTGTGCTCGGCATGAAGATTTTACCGTGGATGCCCAGCGCGTTACAGGAAAAAGCAACCCCCTGCGCATGGTTGCCCGCACTCGCGCAGACAATACCTTTCTCCAGCTCAGCTGGAGTCAGACTACGAATCATGTTGTAGGCTCCACGAATTTTGAACGAGCGTACCACCTGCAGGTCCTCCCGTTTAAGATACACATTACAGTTATATTTGGCCGACAATACAGCATCCCGCTGCAGCGGCGTTCTTACAATGACCTCTCTCAGCACATGATGTGCGCGCACGATATCTTCCATGCCAACACTGGCACGGCCGGAATTGGTAGTTCCCGTTGGTTCCTGTTCCACTGGTTTCATCTCTTCTCCACACTCCGCTTATCTTGGTTGGCAATGCAAGCATTGCTTTTTTCTCTCTTTATTGTATCACTTTTGTTCTGTTCTTGCGCCTGAGCTCGCCTCATGTATCATTGACACGATTTCATTAATAATGATCTGGGGATCCGTAAACATGACCATATGGCTGGATTGATCGGCTCCGATCCACTTGGTATTGGTCAGTGAGCTTACCGTTGGACGATGTGCTTGTATAATAACGGGTCTTATTTTACGCTCTCCCATGCCTGTTTTCATACCTGAAATGACGCTAACTTCCAGATTACCAAGATCAAGAGGATTAAAATAACCGAATCTAATTGAAAATGATTATCAATTACTTGATTATAGATTATTCCACTCTTTTGGACAAGGCATATTGTCGGATTTGCTGGCCTCCTCAACCTTCATTGTTTCCCATCCATATCAACGCTTTTTCCCGAATAGCAGATCAAAAACCCGATCCATTCATGGATCGGGCAGTAAAACAAACTGTGACTTCGATATTCATAACTTCCTACTCTAGGCAACCAATTACGCCTGAGTTTTATACCAAGCTGCCGCGGCTTCTGCCTCCGTACGGGTCAACTGGTGCCCCTGACGCTCCCAGTGCATGTGCACATCGGCACCAGCACCGCTAAGCAGTGAAGCGAGTTCATCCGTTTCACGTTTTGGCACAATTGGATCGTTCTCTCCTGCTCCTATAAACACAGGCAGCCCTTTCAGGTCCGGCAATTCCAGACCACGAAGCGGTACCATCGGATGGTGCAGAATCGCTCCTTTAAATGCGTCAGCCTGATGGAAGATCAGACTTGCTGCGATATTAGCTCCGTTGGAATAACCAAGGGCATAGACATTCGCACGATTAAAGCCATACTCCACAGCAGCTGCATCCACAAAAGCACCCAATTCCGCTGTCCGTGCAATGAGATCTTCTTCGTCAAACACGCCTTCCGCCAAGCGGCGGAAGAAACGGGGCATCCCATTCTCCGATACGTTACCACGCACCCCCAGAATACCTGCTCCTGGCGCAATCATCTCGGCCAGACCTACCAGATCATTCTCCGTTCCACCTGTTCCGTGCAGCAACAACAGTGTAGGGGCATCCGGTTGTGCACCTGCTTTATAAATATGTTTCATTGTATTGGTAGAAGTCATGATTTGGACTCTCCTTTCCATTCACGTACTTGAATAGGTGGCAGCAGCTGTTCAATCTGCTCACGCTGTGGTTCATACCATTCAGGCAGCATCAGCTTTTGGCCCATGCTCTCCTGTGGTTCATCCCGTGCAAATCCTGGAGGATCCGTAGCCAGTTCAAACAATATACCTCCCGGTTCCCGGAAATAGACGGCGTTGAAGTACTGGCGGTCAATGACCGGCGTTGGATGATATCCGGCTTTTTGAAGATCCTGCTGCATTTGTTCGTGCTCGACGTAATCTTTGGCACGCCATGCAATATGGTGTACTGTCCCTGCTCCGCCAATTCCCCGCTGGATTCCAGTAGATTGAATGTCAATCAGTTGACCGATGTCACCCGTCGCCTGTAAACGAATGATTCCATCCTCTTCACCTACCTGCTCCAAACCGAGCATCGTTTTCAGCACATCCGTTGTTTTGTCGGGTACATGGCTGAATAATACAGCACCACCAAAGCCTTTGATCGCATGCTCTGGCGTTACGCCATTGAATGACCACTGACTTGCCTGGCCTCCTTCACGCTCAACCAATTCGAGCAACAGGCCGCCTTTATCGAAGAAGCGAATGTACTGCTCGCCAAATCTTGTTTTATTTTCGAATGGAATATCGAAGGATGTCAGACGTTCTTTCCAGAATTGCAGGCTGCCCACCGGAACTGCATATACGGTTACGCCCGTCTGTCCTGATCCAATTACACCTCTTCTGGCATTTTGCTGCGGGAAGAACGTGATAATGGTACCCGGTGCCCCATCCTCATTGCCATAATACAGATGGTACACATCCGGTGCATCAAAGTTAATTGTTTTTTTCACCAATCTTAGTGCCAATACACCTGCGTAAAAATCAACATTTTTCTGTGCATCATCTACAAAAGCCGTAACGTGATGGATTCCTGAAGTTCTGAACATACTCTCCACTCCCTTGGTTTTATTAGTAGCATTGTTATATTTAGCAGTTTGTTATGCATTGCTTTTTGTTATTTATCTTTAAATTAAGATTCTTTAAATTTATATTAATCCATTCATTCTTATTTTGCAAGCTTTTGTTTTAAAATTAAGATACTTAGGGTCTTTGACCTGCTGAAATACCGCTTGAGTATAATGACATGGACAAAAAAACAGGCCCCGAGCACTCGGGTACCTGCTTTTCTTGAATCTTATTCCATTGCCGCCATACAACATCGGCCCTTATAACTTCGCATGATGCTTTAGGTCAATTTTAATCGCTTAGGCGGTTGTACCAGATCTTTGCCATCATACTCATCCTTGATATCTCCAACAATTTCTTCAAGGATATCCTCCATCGTAACCAGACCAACCGTTGTCCCCTCCGCATTATGAACTGCAGCGATATGGGAACGACTTTGCTGCATCTGGATCAATACATCCTTAATTGGTGATAGCTCCGAGAATTTCAACATGTCATGAACAAAGGTATCCATATTGAACGCCCGGCCTGCGGCAACACTCGTGAGCATCTCCTTCGTGTGGATAAATCCAACGAATTGGTCCAAATTTCCTTTTTCGATTACTGGGAAACGTGTATATTCATGCTGCTTCAGAACCTCAATCATACGATCCAACGGCATTTCCTTATCAATCGTGACAATTTTATCTTTGCGAATCATAATCTCTTGAAGCAGACGCTCATCAAAAGCAAAAATGTTTTTGAGATAGTCCAGCTCCGTCTGATTAATCTCTCCACTTTCATAACTCTGCGCCATGATCAGCTTCAGTTCCTCTTCAGAGTGAACTGTATCGTGACCTGCAGGCTTTATACCAAATATGCCAAGCAGCAGACGTGCAGCCCCATTCAGTGCATAGATGAACGGATTCATGATCTTACCGAACCAGTACAGCGGCGGTGCGAGCAACAGAGTCATTTTCTCTGCAAATTGGATCGCGAGCGTTTTCGGTGCCAATTCACCTATTACGACGTGCAGGAACGTGATGATCGCCAGAGCAATACCGTACGACAGTACCGTAGATAAAGCCGCTGGAACCTCAAGTCGTTCAAACAGCGGATGAAGCATTTTCTCAACAGTAGGTTCACCCAGTGCACCCAATACCAGCGCCGTGATGGTGATACCCAACTGACAGGCAGATAGATAATAATCCAGATTGTGAGCCACTTTTTTGGCCAATACCGCTTTTTTGTTGCCTTCCAGGATTAACTGATCTATTCGAGACATCCGTACTTTCAGAATTGCAAATTCCGCTCCAACGAAAAAGGCGGTCAGACCGATAAATACGGCTACTAAAAATAAGTTTAAGGCTATTATTCCGTCCAATGATTTCCCTCAAGTTGAGGGATTCACCTCCAAGTTGATCATTTTAATTAAGTTTTCAAATAAAATTGCTTAGCCACTCCGATGACAGAATACCCTTCTAACCGCTGTTATCTCCAGATTTTTTGATTGTATATTTAAGAGGAGAAAATCCGGTGATAAAGGCGGACGCTTCGCTTTTTCAGTCTTTTCTGTCCTCTCCGTTATCGCAAAACATATTTGAAATCTCTAACGTTTTTGCAGTTAGCAGTGAGGAAAGCACTTTAAGAGTAATCAAACTAGGCCAGGTCACTGGCAGATTCATTAACCTGTGCGGCATTTACACGTTCAAGCAGAACCTGCTTAATGTGAAAATTTTCTGCGTCCACAACGGTCCAGACGTAATCACCGTGTTCTATCGTATCGCCTTGTTCCACACCGACACCCTTCTGGAATTGAATCCACCCGGCCACGGTATCCATCTCTTCATTACCTTCAAACACAAGCCCAAACTGCCGCTCCAACTCATCCAGCAGCACCCGGCCGTTAATGAGATATTGGTTCTCTCCGGTTTCCTGAATGTCAGCAACTTCATCGGCATCGAACTCATCCCGAATCTCGCCGACAAGCTCCTCCAGAATATCCTCCATTGTAATGATCCCCGAGGTACCTCCGTATTCATCCACGACCACGGCCATGTGCACCCGTTCCTGCTGCATCTTGATCATGGCATCCTGAATACTTGTAACTTCAGAAACGTAAGGAATTTCACGAACAAAATCGACAAGTTGGTGCTCCCTAAGGGCAACCATATCAGGCAAAATCTTTTTCACATTTACTACACCGACAATTCGGTCCTTATCCCCATCCTCAATGACGGGATAACGTGAATAATTATGCTCATCCAATATCAGGATAATATCGTCGTAGGTCATATTTTGACTCAGTGTTACTAGTTCTGTCCTCGGAACCATGATGTCTTTGGCATCACGCTCATCGAACACAAATACATTTTCCAGATACGAAAGCTTGGTCTTATTGTTCTCGTCCCCTTCATAACTCTGGTTCATGATGATTTTGATCTCATCCTCAGAGTACGCCTGCTCATGCCCGGCAGGTTTAACGCCAAAACCACGAAGAATAACGCGAGATGCACCATTCAGCGCCCAGATGAACGGGTACATAATTTTCCCGAACCAGTACAATGGTGGTGAGAGCAGCAGCGTCAATTTTTCCGAAAATTGAATCGCCATCGTTTTGGGAGCCATCTCACCAACAACAACGTGCAGGAACGTGACAAGTATGAACGCAATCGCATAGGATGCGACGGATGATACGGAAGCCGATACGTTTAGATACTCAAATACAGGATATAGGAGCCTTTCAACAGTTGGCTTACCGAGTGCACCCAATCCCAGGGCAGTGACGGTAATACCGAGCTGACAGGCAGACAGATAATAATCGAGATCCGTGACGACTTTCTTGGCCAATATGGCCTTCTTATTGCCCTCGGCAACAAGCTGATCTACTCTTGATGTACGAATCTTGACCACAGCGAACTCCGATGCAACGAAAAATGCGGTCAACGCAATCAAGATAATGAGTAATGCAATATTCAATACGGTAATTATGTCCAATGATTTCCCCGCTTCTCAGGGATTCACCTCCAGAGATAGTTACAGCGTGATCCGTTAATCTGGTTAACCATTCAACAGCTGATTGACGTTCAATACGGCGTATGCCTTATATGAAATCGATTAATGATAAAGTTTGTATATGTTATACTCTGACCTTGTAAAATAGCAAAACAGGAATTCAGGATGAAGTTAATCACTTACAGAAACTACTTCACTAAAACCAGGGTTACCCCTCATGCTGTCGCTTGTTTCTCCGATTTACTCCACCAAAATTCTCCATTTGGACAGTTTACAATATCGCCTTCCCAATAGATATCCACCTCCCCTCTCATTCATTCCTGTTTCAGAAAAGTATAACACGATCTGCACCAAACCATCCAGTTGCACGTTATGGTTTGTAGCACTACATATTGTATTGTTCACAAAATAGTCTTTATGTATGAAGATTTCATTCATTATGGCTAGACTAGACGGTTTTACAAAAATAATACCCTCTGCCAAGATTGCTCAAACAACTCAGGAGTCTGGTTTTCTTTCCTTGACCTGTGGGTAAATAGAAACAGCTTTGCCCCATAGTCATGTATACGCAACAAAAGGCTCGCAGGATGCAAACACCTTTTCAGGCGAGCATCTTACGAGCCCCTTGTTGTTGAGTTATTGGTTAACCAAAGCCTTGGCAGCAATATCAGACCGCTGATGTTTGCCATCAAAGCGGATTCGGTCCGCTTGAGCATAAGCTTTGTTTCTTGCATCGGCGATATCGGCACCAAGACCTACCACACCCAGGATACGTCCGCCATTGGTAAGCCACTCTCCGGATTCATTGCGCGCCGTACCCGCATGGAAGACTACCGCTTCGTCGACTTGATCCAGCCCTTCAATCGCTACGCCTTTCGCATAAGGACCCGGATATCCGCCAGAAGCGAGCACAACACATACGGCAGCTTCTTCGCTCCATTCAATCTCGATATCCGCCAATTTCCCGTGCACGGTTGCTAAGAAAATGTCGAGTAGGTCACTCTTCAGACGTGGTAATACGACCTGAGTCTCGGGATCACCGAAACGGGCGTTGAATTCAATCGTTTTGGGTTTGCCATCCGGTGAAATCATCAGCCCAGCAAACAACACACCCTGGAACGGACGTCCTTCGGATACCATCGCTTTGGCCGTTGGTTTGATAATCGTCTCCACTGCTTCTTCAATGATGGATGCCGGGATGTGCGGCAGTGGAGAGTAGGTTCCCATTCCACCTGTGTTTGGCCCCTGATCGTTGTCAAATATCGGTTTGTGATCCTGTGCAGCTGCCATCGGACGAACGGTCTCTCCATCCACAAAAGCCAAAATCGACATTTCCTGACCTGCCAGGAATTCTTCGATGATGACCTTGGCTCCTGCTTCTCCAAACACTTTATCCACCATAATGCTCCGGAGCGCCTGATTAGCCTCTTCACGGGAATAAGCTACTGTAACGCCTTTACCAGCTGCCAGTCCATCAGCCTTAATCACCACAGGAATGGCTTGCTCATTCAGATAAGCCTGCGCTTGCTCGTAATTGTCGAATTTCTCATAGGCTGCAGTCGGAATATTGTATTTGTGCAGCAGGTCTTTCATAAATGTTTTGCTGCCCTCAATCTCTGCTGCATTACGACGTGGTCCAAAGACCGGAATGCCTGTCTTGTCAAAAGCATCCACAATGCCGTCTGCAAGCGGATCATCCGGCCCAATAACAACCAAGCCCACATGAAGCTCCACAGCGAGCGCTGTCAGTTTATCAAATTCATTTACTGCAATCGGATGACACTCGGCGAGCTGTGCAATGCCTGCATTTCCCGGCGCACAGTGAATCTTGCCTGCCTTCGGGCTTTTCGCCAGTGCCCATATGATTGCATGCTCCCGGCCACCGCCGCCCACTACCAGAATATCCATTAGCGTTGTTCCCTCCATGAATTTCAGGATTTTTCATTTTCTCTTGGTAATAAAGCTTCAAAGGACGATGAACAAGCCTATTCGCTTGTTCATCGTTTGGAAGCAGTATAGTTATCGTTTAATGTTTGAAGTGACGAACGCCAGTGAAGACCATGGCAATGCCGTATTCATTCGCTACTTTGATGGACTCTTCGTCCTTGATGGAGCCACCTGGTTGAATCACTGCTGTAACTCCAGCTTTCGCTGCGAGCTCCAGTGTGTCGCCCATTGGGAAGAACGCATCAGATGCCAGAATGGCACCTTTGGCTTGATCGCCTGCTTGTTCAACCGCAATTTTGGCTGCACCGACACGATTCATTTGACCTGCGCCCACACCAACAGTCATGTCGTTTGCCGCCAGCACGATCGCATTGGATTTCACATGCTTAACCACTTTCCAGCCAAACAATAGCTGTTTCAGTTCTTCTTCGGATGGTGCACGATCTGTTACTACCTTCAACTCGCTCGCTTCAATGGAATGCACATCGCTTTGCTGTACGATCATGCCGCCGTCGATGGAAGTTACTACGAATTGGCTCTCCCGATTGCGAGCAGCGTTCAGTTCACCCGTTTTGAGCAAACGAATGTTTTTCTTTTTGGTCAGGATATCGAGTGCCTCTTGAGTAAAGTCAGGAGCCAGAACGATTTCCAGGAAAATCTCACTCAGTTTAGCCGCTGTATCGCTGTCGATAATGCGGTTGGCTGCCACGATTCCACCAAAGATGGAGGTTGGATCAGCAGAATAAGCTTTACCATAAGCTTCGTAAATACTTTCGCCAATACCTACGCCGCAAGGATTCATATGTTTGACCGCCACAACAGCTGGTTCTTCAAATTCCTTCACAATCTGCAAGGCTGCGTTCGCATCGTTAATGTTATTGTAAGACAACTCTTTGCCATGCAATTGCTCGGCTGTTGTCAACGTATCTTGGGCTGCCAGCGGTTTGCGGTAGAATGCCGCCTGCTGGTGTGGATTTTCGCCGTAGCGCAAATCCTGGAGTTTTTCGTAAGTAACCGTCAGACGCTCTGGCAGCGGATCACCGTTCAGGTTGGAGAGATAGTCAGAAATAACTGCATCGTAAGCCGCTGTATGACGGAACACTTTTGCCGCAAGCCGTTTGCGTGTTTCGAGTGTAGTGTCTCCACTGCTGCGAACTTCTTCAAGCACCTTGCCATAATCTGCTGTGTCAACAACGACACTAACAAAAGCATGGTTTTTGGCAG
Source organism: Paenibacillus sp. UMB7766-LJ446 (assembly GCF_030226665.1). Classification (NCBI taxonomy): domain Bacteria; kingdom Bacillati; phylum Bacillota; class Bacilli; order Caryophanales; family Paenibacillaceae; genus Paenibacillus; species Paenibacillus sp. UMB7766-LJ446. The sequence continues at coordinate 2,895 of NZ_JASOYM010000014.1, read as the reverse complement.
CAGAACGAAGCATGGTTGGACCACCGATATCGATGTTCTCGATCGCGTCTTCGTACGTTACATCCGGTTTGGCAATGGTATCTTGGAAGGGGTACAGGTTTACGACAACGAGGTCGATATAATCCAATCCGTTCTCTTCCATCTGGCGCTTATGCTCTTCGCTGTCACGAACAGCCAGCAACCCACCATGAACTGCTGGATGCAATGTTTTAACACGTCCGTCCATGATTTCCGGGAATCCGGTCACATCCGAAATTCCGATGACGGGTACGCCTTCCTTCGACAACAGACTGCTTGTACCTCCTGTCGAAATAATCTCTACACCCATTTGCGACAGCTCGCGGCAAAAATCCACGATGCCTGTTTTATCCCATACGCTGACCAGCGCTCTTTTGATACTCACAATATGCTCCTCCTTTAATGTCCCATGGCTTCGCGTTTCATGGCGAAACACAACCGATTTATTTCCCGAGAAATATCACAAAATGCGTACCAATTTTCGACTTCTGTTATACAAGTTGAACCAAGATGTTTACACGGGACACTCCGATGACAGAACAACCTTCCAATCGCTGTTATCCCCAGATTTTTCGATTCCCTTTTCTTAAAGGGAAAATCCGGTGATAAAGGCGAACGCTTCGCTTTTTCAGGTTTTTTCTGTCCTCTACGTTAATGTGTAAAAAATTTTTAAACTTATTTCAAACCGGTTTGTTAACAGTGACGTGACGTCCGTCTAACTGAACCAGACCTTGCGCGAACCAGGAAACAACCTCGGGGTATAACTGCTGTTCGGCAGCATGGATGGAGCGACTGACGGATTCAGCTGTATCCTCTGGCAAAATCGGAACAGGCTGCTGGGCAATAATCGGCCCTGTATCCATGCCTCCATCCACAAAGTGCACGGTAACTCCGGTAATTTTAACGCCGTACTCTAGTGCCTGTCCTACTGCATCTTTGCCCGCAAACGCTGGCAACAAGGACGGATGAATGTTAATCAGCCGTCCTGCATAGCGATCCACGACCACTGAAGTCAGCAATCTCATGTAACCGGCAAGAACAACCAGATCAATGTTTTTGGATTCAAGCACTTCCATAATTTCAGCCTCGTAGGCTTCGCGGGAATCATAATTTTTGGGAGTAAACAGATGGCATTCCACGCCTGCATCCTGCGCCCGCTGCACAACACGTGCAGCCGGCTTGTCACATACCAGCAGATCTATGGATGCACCCAGCCCTCCGTTCCGTGCTGCATCAACCAATGCCTGAAAGTTGGACCCTTCACCAGAGGCAAATACAGCAATACGGTAGTTCGCCATTAAACATCCGCTCCCGTGAAGGTTACTCGCGCATCTCCTTCTGTAACACGGCCAATGATGTACGCTTCTTCGCCAGATGCCTTCAGATGTTCCAGCGCTTCACTTGCATCTGCTTCGTTCACAACCAGCACAAGTCCAATCCCCATATTAAACGTGGTGAACATGTCACGGTTCGATACAGATCCTTTTTCTTGCAGCAGGTTGAAGATTGGCAGAATCGGCCAAGAGCCGTAGTCGATATCTACATTCACGCTGCTTGGCAGCATACGCGGGATGTTCTCGATGAAGCCCCCACCTGTAATGTGAGCCATGCCTTTTACTTTTACCTTTTCAAGCAGGGACAGGAGTGGTTTTACATAGATTTTCGTTGGTTCCAGCAGTGCGTCACCCAGCTTGCCACCCAATTCAGCGACTTCATCCTGCAAGCCCAATCCGGCTTGTTCCAGCAAAAGTTTGCGTACCAAGGAGAAGCCGTTGCTGTGCACACCGCTGGATGCAAGTCCGATCACCGTGTCGCCAGGAGCGATAGTTGTACCGTTAATGATTTTCGCTTTGTCCACGATACCCACCGTAAATCCGGCAATATCGTATTCACCCTCACTGTACATGCCCGGCATTTCAGCCGTTTCGCCACCGATTAGTGCACAGCCCGACTGATGACATCCTTCTGCGATTCCCGCAACAATGGCTTCGATTTTCTCCGGGATGACTTTGTCACACGCCAGATAGTCGAGGAAGAATAACGGCTCTGCGCCCTGTACTACTATGTCGTTCACACACATCGCTACCGCGTCGATTCCGATAGTATCATGACGGTCCATGGCAAATGCGATTTTCAGCTTGGTTCCTACACCGTCTGTACCGGATACAAGCACCGGCTCATCATATTTATCTTTGTTCAAACCGAACAGGGCGCCAAAGCCTCCCAGATCTGTCATCACTTCCGGACGGAAGGTACGTTTCACGTGTTTTTTCATCCGTTCAACCGCTTCGTTGCCTGCCGCGATATCGACGCCGGCGTTTTTGTATGCTTCGGACAAGTGGAATCCGCTCCTTTTTTTTCGCCCCTCCTAAATCCTCCCGCCCGGGAGGACCCCAAAGGACCTTGGCAGGCCCTCTGGACACCCGCCAATCAAGCGGTGCAGGGGTGGCTCGTATGATCTTGCTATGGTTGGTTCGTGCGTGTGCTCGCGTTTTTGTTCGCCTTTCCCGTTGGCCGTAGGCCATCGGGAAAGGCGAACCCCGCTCGACTGCGCTGCGGGGCTGCGCCCGCTGGGGCAGCTGCTTCGCTTGGCTGCCCTGGCCCCTGTTGCTCCGCAAGGCGGGGCTTAAGGGCTCGGGCTGCGCCCGGAGGCAGCTGCTTCGCTTGGCTGCCCTGGCCCCTGTTGCTCCGCAAAGGCGGGGCTAAGGGCTCGGGCTGCGCCTGCTGGGGCAGCTGCTTCGCTTGGCTGCCCTGGCCCCTGTTGCTCCGCAAGGCGGGGCTAAGGGCTCGGCCTGCGCCTGCTGGGGCAGCTGCTTCGCTTGGCTGCCCTGGCCCCTGTTGCTCCGCAAGGCGGGGCTTAAGGGCTCGGGCTGCGCC
>NZ_JASOYM010000013.1:0-225304 GCF_030226665.1 Paenibacillus sp. UMB7766-LJ446 | reverse complement strand
AAGTATTGAAAAGAGCGATATGCTCATTTTGAAACTGACGAGATTAAAAATCTCATTTATGCTTCGAAATCATACGGCCCGAAGACGCGTACCGATTTCTCAGCGTCGATCTTGCAAGCAAGATCGTTACTCACTCGTTGTTCAGTTTTCAAAGATCAAACTTGATTTGTGTTACTCTTTTTCGTCTCAACCGCGTTTTCGGCGGCGACTTAAATAATGTAACACATTCCGTTTGTTTTCGTCAAGAACTTTTTTTAATTTCTTTTTTTGAAGCTTTAGCTCTTCACGATTTCCTGTGCAGAATTTATCATTTGTTGACGATAAGCTCGTTTGAGGAACGAAATATAATGTATCATATTTCCTGAATAAGAGTCAACTTCTTTTTATAAATTATTAAACAAACAAAAAAGGAAGGTTTCCCCTCCTACGTTATTTACCATTTTGCGGTCGGCTTTACGAGTATTCACCCCTCAACCCAATAACGGATTTCCCGTCCATCTCCACCTATAAAGGATGGCCAACCTGCCGATTCTTTTACTATAGAACGAAATACCAGCTTACGAAGAATGAGCGGCAGATCCTCCCGTACAAATCTCAACTGCGGATGATGGACAAGTTCATCCATACTCCACGGTTCCCTTCGACTTCCCAGCACACGTAGAAGCAATCCGGAGCAATCGCTCATTTTTGACATCACTGAGAACTCACAAGCAAGCAGTACAAGCTCAACTCTCTGTTCCAGCGTCTCCGAACTTACTGTAAGCTCCTGATATAGCTTCCACAAAGCACGATCCAAACTCTGTACATGTGTCCAGACAGCATGATCCGGGTAAATCCCCTGCTCAATGAGTACAATTCGAGCCCAGTTCCCCAGTGCTTCAAGCACATTGTAGTAGGCATCTACAACATGACCCTCTTGAATGTAACGTTTGGCTTCCACATACATTTTTAAAAAACTAGCGAATTCATGAAGCAGCTTTTGCTCACGCAATTCGGTTCCAAAAGCAGATAGTTCCTCTCGCAAATCGCTCAAGGCGTTATCCGCTTCCCAGATAATCTCCCCTTCAATCAGACACTGCATGATGTTATTGTTATCCCCCGTAATTACACTGCTCTGCAATTCATGACGACTGACATAGATCATTTGATAACGAACATCACCATATTTGTAGTGTCCAACCTTGGATATCAACTGGTCGGTATTATGAACAACAAGTACGAGCAATTCAAAATCCTGGATTAGGGAGCCGTGGAATCGCTCACCCGGGTGGGAATAAGCGATAGCACCAACTGCCCCTGTCTCTTCCGACTGTTCGGACAAAAAAGCAAGGTTCTTTAGTTCCACGATTCCCTCCATACAATTCATGGCAGATAAGCGCCAAGTCAGTTATAATGTAATTCTACATGCTGACTAAAGTTTCCTTCTTATCCAGGTCCGATACTACTCATACGATAGGAGCATTTTTCATGATTTTTAAATCAGCAAAAATTAATGCTTTTCGCACTTGGGGACTACTACTTACCATGCTAGGCATGGGCCTAATGGTACTGGGAACTGCCGGAATTGTGTTCTGGGGACACGCGGGTAAAGTATTTGCCGCTGTGGGACTGGTGATCGGACTGATTGCCATGATGGCTAGTCTGGCCATTTATTTCTGGGCTGGTATGCTTTCCACAAGCGCTGTACAAGTGGACTGTCCGGAATGTGGCAAGTTAACCAAAATGCTCGGCAAGACGGATCGTTGTATGTTCTGTCACACCATCCTTACCCTGGACCCTAATCAGGCCAATATAACAAGTTCACAGCTGAAAGCGCATTCCACTCCTCCATCCCCTTCCGACACAGATCATGGCGTGAGTTCCAACAGCTAGATTTTCTTTTCATCAAAGCCCAGAGACAGAAAAAAGGCCCGGTATCTTCACCGGACCTTTTTTTTGAATTCAGAAAGACTTTAAAATAATTGATATAAGTTCAATACAGCTATTTCAGGTCTATTTCGAATACCCTGCCTGTTTGAGCGTCTCCCATGCGGATGCATCGGCAAAGCTTCGATTCCATGCAGCTACGCCTCCCAATTTCAGCGAAGCAACCAAATCAACACGTGCCTGAAGTGAAACGGTATCCTCTATCCAGATTTTCTTGGTGGCCCCATCCTCGGAATATTCCACATAATTCTGTCCGCTTTGTTTATCCAAGACAGGTTTGAGTTTCTTTTCCTTGATCAGGTCTGCGATAGTACTCATGCCTACCGCTTTGGAAGACACTTTCACTTCTCCTTGATCATTGGCCTCTTCCGTCCAGATTCGAGTATATAGCGGTACAGCCATAATCAATTTGTTCGAGGGTACTTCATCCTCCTCCAGGATCCGTCTCATAGAAGATTCGGTCCAAGGAAGCGAGGCAACCGAACCAGCCTTTGGACTTGCGGCCCAGTGCTCATCATATGCCATAACGACAATATAATCGGCAAAAGAGCCTAACGAGCGACGATCCAGAAAAGCGGACCACATCTCACTGTTCGATTTCGGCGTGACATCAACCGAGAGCATCAAGCCATGTATACGCGCCATCGCCTTGATTTCGCGGACAAATTGAGTGATATTCGGTCCATCGTCTGTATAGACGTTTTCAAAATCAATGTTAATGCCGTCCAAATGATAAGTCTGTGCATATTCCAGCATCTGCTCAATAATATGCGTACGTGTCTCATATGAGGCCACGGCTTCTTTCGTAATATCCGGGTCAAAGCTGTTATCCATCAAGGCCCACACTTCCATACCGGAACGGTGAGCCCAGTTGACGTATGCTTTATCCCCTTTGCTTTTTACGTTGCCTTGTCCATCTGTAATATGGAACCACGTGGGGCTGACGACGTTGACTCCAGGCATTTTGCCGATCGAAGCCACATCAGGCTGTCGATTGTATACGGCTTCCCAAACCAGGTTTACCGGTTTATTCTGCCACTTTTTCTCCGCTGCGGTCAGTGTGAATGCGGGCTTGTCCAGCTCCTTTTTCTCCGTAAGGGTGACATATTTATTAGCTACATAACCGGCATAACCATTATCCAACTGCACAAAGCTCTGGTCATCACCCGTTTGCCAAACTCTTACTCGTGCGTCCTGCTCCATATCGGCAATGATGGGAGAAGATGCTCCCCCACGCTTATACAAAGGAACCGTTTTGTCTGCCTTGGAAGACAAGGTATCAATCTCTGCATACTGAATGGTGTCGCCTCCACGCATCAGTATCACTGCACCCGTTGTAGCATCTTCCTGTATAGCTAATCCGTATACTTCTTTGAGTGGCTTGAGCGGAATATAAGCTTCTCCCCCAACGACCTCCGGTTTAACCGTCATAGGATAATCTCGATGATTAAGTTCTGCCTTCGTACTACCTTCCTTCATATGAAGCACTCGCTGCGGTGTTGCAATAATGATATCTCCTGTGTCAGCTTCGTACCGTATTCCGGAATCAATCGCCTCTTGCAGCACCGATACAGGCAACTTAAGCTGATCTCCCGTTCCTGCAGCCTCACCATCCATCAATTGTCCGTCCACAAAAATAGGTTGATTCATGCCAATCCAGTCGGGGTCTTCGTGACTCTGACTAAGCCAAACATTCGTTATTAGCCAATAAGCACCGCCTGCAATAACACAGGCAGCCAAAAATCCAGGCCAGAACGAGCGGCGCTTCTGACGTGTATATCTGCTTTTTCTACTCAAACGTCTACCTCCGTTAATCAATCATACTGAATCATGAAATATCTAACCTGCTGAGAGCTATATACATTCTATCGTCCTAAAAACAAAAAACGTGAAGAATCCAAACTGAATTCTGCACGTTAATATTGTAATTCAACTCTCTTAATCCCTGCAACTTTTACAAACACCATATACTTCCAGTCGGTGACCATGTACTTCAAAGCCTGTACTTGACTCCGCCTGAAGCTCCACGCTTTTTAGCGAAGGATAACTAAAGTCTTCAATCTTGCCGCATTTATCACAGATAACATGGTAATGATCCGTCACATTGGCATCGAAGCGACTTGAGTTATCTCCGTATGTCAACTCCCGGACCATGCCCGCTTCCAGAAACATCTTCAAATTGTTATATACAGTCGCCACGCTCATACTGGGAAACTGGGGTTCAAGCGCACGGTAAATTTCATCGGCTGTCGGATGCCCCATGGATTCCATCAGATAATTCAATATGGCATGACGCTGGGGTGTAATACGGACACCGGTCGTTTTCAGATGCTCCAACGCATGTTGGACACGTGTTGCCATAAAACCCACCGCCTTACCTTTCATTACTCTGTCGAGACAAAAGCATTATCATGTTGTCTCTTCTTTCAGAGTTGATCCTCGGCTGGAACAACAGCATTACATTGGCCTGCCGTGTAACCTTGCCAGTTTATATTTATTGTACGGCGATTGCAAGTTTATTGTCAACGCGCCAGTCAGGGAACTTCGGACGTTTCGTCTTGGGAATTCTGTCCGTCTTCGGTCATTTGTTCCAAGTTATCATCCGTATTTTCCGAATCCAGTGAATTCGTCCCAACAGGAGGCACTGCAGGATTACGATCAATAGTGAGGTCGCTGTTCCCCTCAACTTTAACCGTATACTCTCCTTCACCAAGCTGACCCTCAATCGTTTTATTCTTCACGGTAAACGGCAGATCCGTTTGCAAATCTCCATAACTGCTGGAACCACTTAGGCTATAATCCCCACGCTCCGGAAGCAGAATGTTAATCGCACCTACAGCGCTATAAATGTCCCAGTCACCGCCTACTTTGGCGGATACAATGCTTATGCTTCCATTGAGGGATTGAGCTTTGACCGCCAAACTCGCGCCGTCTACATTAATACTTCCGTTTCTGGTATCCGCTGTGATCTCTCCAACCGAGTCGGTAATGCTAATACTTCCGACTTGTGTAGTCAGATTCACATTTCCAGAAATCCCACGAGCCTTCATATCTCCTCGATTACTGTTCAAGTCCACATTCCCGATCGCATTTGCCACAATGACATCACCATTCAGTGTTTTACCCGAAATATCACCTACGGCATTCGTAATTCGTATACGTCCATTCCCTGTCTCAGCCAAAATGGTGCTAATAGCTTCCGGACGATTCAGCAATATGGCTCCATTAGACGTTCGAATATCGAGATTGAAACGACGATCATCCGGGATCGTTATGGTAATATTCATTCGTGGTTGTGTTTTCTCGTTTTCTCCATACGTTTTGCCTGTCGTCTTGATATGAATTACTTTTGTCCCGTCCGTCTCAACAAAGGAAGCGTCTGCCACAGCTTTGGCCTGTACTTCGGTTGTCTGATCCACCCAAACTACCGTGCGCACTTCAATCTCTTCCGTGTCCCCTCGCTGTACCGAGATATCCCCGTTCACTCCCTCAACAATAATGTCCGAAGTATCCATACCTACAGGCACCCGAATCGTACCCTTATCTTCCATGTACCCTGCTGCCTGGCTATAATCCATAGATGCCGCTCCCAGGTTAAGACTCACCCTGTTCCACAAATGCATGTAATGATCCTGCTCTGTAACGATAAATACAGAGGCTGTCAGGAGAAGGGAAGTCAGGATACCTTTCGCATCGGGTCTGAAGCGCATTTTAATTTTGTCACCTTGATCTGAAGCTACATTCCCTCTTCTGCGTGTTACTAAGAACAAAAGTATGTATTCCACACCCAATACTACGAGCAAGAGGGGCCACCAGTCGACCATCTCATATACATAGTCCGTTCCCCACCGTTTATCCAAAATCAACAGCACACCGACAGCTATGATTAAAGCGGCAGCCGTATAGCGGCCGACCCGGACTTTACGGTTCATGGCTATCCCTCCTTGAATAGTTCACACTAGATTTTCTTCTTGCGAAGCATGACCCAGATTTCTCGTCCAAAAAGGATAAGTCCTCCTGCGATCATCAGAACAGCAAAAGTGTATCCGCCATACACAGCGATTAGCTCTTTAAACCAACGCGGTTTGCGAAAGAACAAAACTAACAGCGATCCCCCTACAATAAGAAGCAGCCCAAACGAAATGCCTCTCTCCCACACCATCATAGCTTCCCCTGCAGAACGTTCATTAGGGATCGGCTTGTCCGAGCTATTGTGAGTAATCGCTCTTCTTCTGCGCATCATCACCCAGTCCGCAGACTGTAATACATCGAATACATTGTAAAAGTAAATCACCGGAATAAACAATGCCAGCAGGATAAGCAATGGTACATTGATCTGTATTCCAATAGATGAGAAGTACAAGAGTGCTGACAGGTCCAGAAGCACAAGCATCATGAAAGTCAGACCTCTCATATATAGTCGGAGATAGATATGGCCCAGACCCGGAATAACCGCACTTAGCAACCCGGCAATAAACTTGTGAGTCCGATTTCGGACAGGTTTTCCTCGCGTTCCGCTGGAATGAATGTTCGACTGACGTTTCCGATTCATAAACGACTCCTTTCTTCCGGGCTGATGTTCCCGCTCTTCATGCATTTGGTTAGATAGTACCCTAAAGAGCCGGGAGAGTAACTGGAAGAAATATGGTTATGAGCAAAAACCCTCCGGCACTAAAGGCTTCAGAGGGTTTAATTCATTTATTCGACCGACACCTTCGTTACATGTTCCCACTGTCTTAATTTGGATACAAGCTGTACTGCACTGAACTCATGTGGCATGTAAACATGCAGCACAATTTCAATTTTGCGTTCAACCGATATCATTTCTGCATAAGCCAAATCCTGCTCATTAACCGTTATTTTACGGATTTTGATCTTCTCCTGCTCCAGAAATGAAGATACCTGTTCCAGAAAGCCAGGCTCAGACAAGGTATGAAGCGTAACGACATGCAGTTTGTTTCCCCGTATATACCTAAGCTCCAACTTATTGAAAACCCAGAGGTTAAGCAATACTAAGACTGTTGACACGATGGAAGCAAAAAAGAATCCCGCGCCTGTTGCCAGTCCGATGGCTGCCACCACCCAAATGGAAGCTGCCGTTGTCAGTCCCGTAATCGACTTTCCGGTAAAAAGAATCGTGCCCGCTCCGAGAAACCCAACGCCAGTAATAACGGCTGTCGCCAAACGGGCCGGATCAATCCTAACATTTAATTCATTTGCAAAATCTTTAAAACCATAAACAGATAACATCATAATGAGTGCAGATCCAAGACATACCAGAATGTGGGTACGCAAACCGGCAGCATGATTGGAACGTTCCCGCTCCAGGCCTACAAGCCCTCCAAGCAGCATAGCCAGTAGTAATCTCAATAAAATGTGCCACTCATCTATCAACCAGGGATTGCCCAAAACCGGTGTTCCTCCTCCACGTTGTTTACATCATTAATCTTTATTCTTATGAAATGTCGTTAATTCCACTCCCGGTGCAATCTGTACAACTTCCACGGGTTTGAAACCGAATTTGGTATACAAGTGGACGGCTGGTTGATTCAACGTTCCTGTAGAAACGATATAACGCGGAAGATCCGGATGCTGTTCAAACACATACGTCATCAAAGCAGCAGCAATTCCTTTACGAAAATGTTCAGGGTGCACCATCATTCGTGTAATCGTCAATGTATTGATCTCTTCCTCATCCACTGCAACCGCACCAAGCAATTCGCCATCCGTGTCCAGATAGCCATAAAAAGTCTCTCCACAATTCTGCAGTGTCTCCATCGTATCCATTAAAGGCGGAATTTCCTGAAATCCGATGATTTCCGCTTCAAGCCGATAAGCCACATGCTGTAACCGCCACAACTGACCTACCATCTCCACATCGTTCAAGGACAACGATTGAATCTTCATACCTTCTTCATCTCCTTCGTACATCACTGAATCCAGGACAACGAAATCAAACCTGTACCCCTAACACAAAAAGAGGCTGTCACAGGGACGAGCCTCTTTCTGTCCGGCCTCACCGGATGGATTAGCGGTTCAGTACATCTGTAAGCAGTTGGTTGGCCAGTCCCGGATTGGCTTTGCCTTTGCTTTCTTTCATGACTTGACCAACGAGGAAACCAATGGCCTTCTGCTTGCCAGCCTTGTAATCTTCCACGGACTGCGGGTTGTTCGCAACGACCTGCTCTACAATGGCGAGAATGGCACCTGAGTCACTAATCTGGACCAGACCTTTTTCTTCAACGATTTGCTGTGGAAGCTTGCCGCTCTCCAACATTTCCTTGAATACCGTTTTGGCGATCTTACTGTTAATTGTACCTTTTTCAAGCAATCCAATCATCTCACCCAGACCTTGGCCAGTCAGTGGCACCTGAGTCAATTCAAGGTTGCTTGTATTCAAATAACCGAGCAAATCGCCCATAATCCAGTTGGATACGGCTTTGGCATCATTGGTGTATTTCAGACTGTCTTCAAAAAGATCAGCGACCGCTTTGGATGACGTAATAACCTCTGCATCATAATTAGGCAGACCATAGTCAGCGGTATAACGGGCTTTACGCTCGTCCGGAAGCTCCGGTATGGAAGCTCTGATCCGTTCTTTCCAGGCTGCATCGATATGCAGCTTCACCAAATCAGGGTCCGGGAAATAACGATAGTCATGGGCTTGCTCTTTACCACGCATCGACAGTGTTTTCCCTTGAGCCTCATCCCAGCGACGAGTTTCCTGAACCACTTCACCGCCGTCGTCCAAAATTTCCGCTTGGCGATACTGTTCATATTCCAGACCACGCTGAACACCGCGGAAGGAGTTCATGTTTTTCAGCTCGGCTCTCGTGCCCAGCTTCTCCTGTCCATGCGGACGCAAACTGATGTTGGCATCACAACGCAGGGAGCCTTCTTCCATCTTCACATCAGACACATCACAGTACTGCATGATGGCACGTAATTTTTCAAGATATGCACGCGCTTCTTCCGGGGAAGAAATTTCAGGTTCGGAGACAATCTCCACCAGCGGGGTACCGACACGGTTGAAATCGACCAATGAAGCATAGCCGCCGTCAACGTGGGTAAGCTTCCCTGCATCTTCTTCCAGATGAAGACGCGTAATGCCGATTCGTTTCGTTTCACCGTTGACTTCAATATCGATCCAGCCGTTCTCACCAATTGGTTGATCAAATTGTGAGATCTGATAAGCTTTCGGAGAATCGGGGTAGAAGTAGTTTTTGCGGTCAAACTTGCTGACATCAGCAATGGTGCAGTTAAGGGCCATGGCTGCTTTCATCGCGTAATCTACAGCTTGGCGATTCAATACAGGCAATACGCCTGGATGTCCGAGACAAACCGGACAAGTATGTGTATTGGGCGGAGCTCCAAAGGCAGTGGAGCAGCCGCAAAAGATTTTGGAGTTTGTATGCAACTCGACATGGACTTCAAGTCCAACGACCGTTTCATATTTAGATGCGGACATTTCTATATTCCTCCGTTCCTGGCAGTCTACAGCTGCGGACGCTGCTTGTGGAATTCCGTATTTTGTTCAAACGCATGTGCTACGCGCAGTACGGTCGTTTCATCAAAGGCTTTACCGATAATCTGCATGCCGACAGGTAGGCCATCCGAGAATCCGCAAGGGATGCTGACTGCAGGTACACCAGCCAAGCTGACCGGGATGGTCAGAATGTCATTGAGATACATGGTAAGTGGGTCATCAACTTGGGAACCAAGTTTGAATGCCGTTGTTGGCGCAGTTGGTCCAATGATGACATCATAATTGGCAAATACGTCGTCGAAGTCCTGTTTGATCAACGTACGCACTTTCTGAGCTTTCAAATAATACGCATCGTAGTAACCCGAGCTGAGCGCATAGGTTCCAAGCATGATGCGTCGTTTTACTTCGGGACCAAAACCTTGACTGCGGGACTGGTGGTACAGATCCAGCAAGTTTTCCGGATTGTCTGCACGAACACCATAACGCACGCCGTCGAAGCGAGCCAGGTTCGAAGAAGCTTCCGAGGAAGCGAGAAGATAATACGTAGCCACCGCATATTCGGTATGCGGAAGGGATACTTCTTCCCATGTTGCGCCGAGTCCTTCGAGGACTTTCAAGGCAGAAAGAACGGTCTCTTTTACTTGCGGATCAACGCCTTCACCAATGTATTCCTTCGGAACAGCGATGCGAAGCCCTTTGACATCCCCTGTCAGTCCGCTCAAGTAATCCGGGATATCCACTTTCGCAGATGTCGAATCTTTGGCGTCATAACCAGCAATGGCTTGCAGCACATAGGCTGAATCCTCGACATTTTTCGTCAAAGGTCCAATCTGGTCCAGGGAGGATGCGAATGCAACCAGACCAAAACGTGAAACGAGTCCGTAGGTAGGTTTCAAACCGACAACGCCGCAATAGGAAGCAGGCTGTCTGATGGAGCCCCCTGTGTCTGATCCCAATGTGAAATAAGCTTCTCCAGCAGCCACAGCAGCAGCCGATCCACCGCTGGAACCACCTGGAACACGATCGAGTGCCCATGGGTTACGTACAGGGTAAAAGCTTGAATTTTCATTGGAGCCGCCCATGGCAAATTCGTCCATGTTCAGTTTTCCGATCGTGACGGTATCCGCCAATTTCAGCTTCTCGACAACCGTTGCATCATATACCGGGTCGAAGTTGCGTAAAAACTGGCTGCCGCATGTTGTGCGAAGTCCATTTGTCACGATGTTATCCTTAATGCCGACGGGCAGACCGAAAAGCAACCCTTTCTCCTCGCCACTGACGAGTCGATCATCCAGTTGACGTGCACGAGCACGCGCTTGTTCTTCATCCAGTGCCAGATAAGCCTTAACTTTCTCTTCACGTGCACCAATGTTCTGATATGCCTGATCCACCAGATCGCTTACCGACAGCTCCTTGGCGTGCAGCTTGTTATGTATCTCCGGCAACGATTGTTCAAATAAACTCACGTAATTCGTCCTCCTTCCGGTTATCCGTTATTCCATTACAGCAGGCACTTTGAACTGCCCGTCTTCTTCTTCCGGTGCATTGCGCATCACCTGTTCAATTGACAAACTTTCCTTCGTCTCATCATCACGCATCACATTGCTGACGTGCAGCACGTGAGTGGTAGGTTCAATGTCATCAGTGTCCAGCTCATTCAGCTTCTCAGCATATTTTAAAATCGCGTTCAGCTGCCCTGTCAGGGTCTGCTCTTCTTCAGCAGTCAAATTAAGCCGGGCCAGCTTGGCTACATGCTGAACGTCATTATTCGAAATACTCATTTCCGGATGCCTCCTTCATTTCGTTCTGATTCCTGAAACCGCCGCAAACGAATCGTTCGTTTAACGGGCTAAAGTCCCAAGATAACTTTTTTCATTATAGGTGAGATAGTTCGACAATTCAATGCATACGACTCGAGTTACCGAATATGCAAAATAACCCCACAACGGTGGAGTCCTCCTGTAATGCATATTTCAAAACCCATTTAGCAAAATTACCACATGCAATATCAAGATTACACGCGCTTCAAAGTTCAACCGTTCTAAATCTAATCAAAAAAGAGCCGGCATCAGCCGACTCTTCAAATTCTAAATCCATGCACGCAGATTAACCTGCTTTATAAAATCCGCCTGTGACATAACATCGTTCGCGGTTTCCTCTTCCTCTTCCACAGCTTGAAAGTCTCCGTTCATCAGATGATGAAACAGTTTCTCATTGTGTGTCGCAAGGGCGTAATCTATCAACGCTTCCCGCTCGACCCGCTCAGCTTCTTGCTTCAGCAGAACCTCTTCCAGATCGACGTCGCCGGATGGAACAAAAAAGTTCCGATTTACCTGCGGCACTCGAAGAACGTAATCGAACGCATTGTCCGGATTCCGGTCATAAGCGATGATGAAACCATATTCCCCCACAGGAAGATTCTGCTCAAACGCATCCGCGACGATGACAACCTTCTCTCCTAATCGCAGCATCGTCTAACCTCCTGGTAGTCTATCTTTTTATTATTTGTATAGTCTACTAGAAAAGAATAGCGCTGTCTACGATTACTAGAATTAAACAAAACATTTGTGCAAAATCTTTTTTTTAGTTGCATAATGTTATTATTTTTTCGATGTTTGCTTAGGGGGCCTGCGGTTTGCTCGAACAGCAACAAACCAGTATATGATCAAAGGCATCGGGAAACTGGTAATTCCCCACAATCCCCATAACCAGGGAAAGCGGCCACGCCTGCGTGCATCCCGAAAGATCCATGTTCCCTGAACAAGCAGTACAATGGCAAGTAGAATAAGCCATACGAGCGGAATCTCTTCTAATGAATAATGAAAATCATTCATGATGAGTCGTCTCCTTCCGGCGTCGCCCTGACCAGATGGCTGCCACGGCAATCGCTGCGACCAAGCTAGCAACCTGAATACCCAAATATAGCGCCGGAGCCGAATGTAACAATAATGCACCAAAGGCGACAATGAACAGTCCCACAATCCAGAACAAAATCAATTCGACCCGATTGGCTCGCCTTCTTAGCTGCCTTCGTTCCTTAACTTGGGCTTCAAGTGAGGCTAATGAAGGGATGTTTACAGGCTCATAAGCATCATCAAGCACTTTCATCTGTTGTTGCATCCGTGCCAGAATTTCTTGTTCATCCTGTTCTTCAGATCTGCTCATGCTCATCCCAGCTCCTTTCTCAATTGGCGAAGACCATAGGCTGTACGGGACTTCGCCGTTCCGGATGGAATACCCAGCATTTCACCAATCTCATCATATCCATAGCCATAATAATGTTTCAAAAGAACGGCTATGCGATGCTCAGGCGTTAACCTTGTCATGGCATCCATGACATCCGTCCATTCTTCATTCCGACTCTCGAATTGCCATCGCAACTTTCTTACAGCTTGGTTACGAACGGCCTCCAGCCATATCTGCTCTCTTCGCCTGCGCCTTGTCTTGTCAATATATATCCGGGTCGCAATCGTAATCATCCATGACGAAAAGGCAGACGAACCATCGTACCTCTGAATATTTTCCATACATCGAATCATGGTATCCTGCACCGTCTCCTCCGCAACGTTAGGGTCCATCGTTACTTTGACAAGATACTTATACACAAAAGCGTAGTGACGCTGGAGCAGTTCTGCCAGTGCACTGTCATCTCCCTGTATTGCCCTCTGTACTTCTTCCAGTTCGGCTGCCTGCATCTGGATTGTCACCTGCTCTCCGCTAAGTCTTATGTTATTACGACAGGCTCTGCAGAAACGTTCAATTCAATCCAAAAAAAAAATCTGAAGCCGACAATTTCCCGGGCAATCAGACTTCATTTCGGTAATCTTGCAGTTTGTCGAACCACGGTTGGTTGTGGGCACCGCTGCTTAATAAACGACTTCTCCATATATTTTGCTGTTGATCCTTGATTTGATTCATCTCATTACTGATGTAGCTATGTAGTTGAGGACGCTGGGGAATTGATTCTATTTTGCCATTCTCCATTGCTCGAAGGTTTTCTTCAATGATCAGATGCTCGGGACGTTGTCCCAACTGGATAACTCGGTTTTTCTCCACTTCTATTTCCTCGCTCTCCTTAGCTATTATTCCATGATTCTTCTGACTATTATTAGAGCTCAAGCTTTATTATGATTCGACTTGCTAAATGGAAAAGAACAATCTTCTGTAGAAACTTGTCACTGATCTGTATGTAGGGTTAAACGGGATGTATCTTGGATATAAAAGAGGCTGAAAACAAAAAAAGAACGCAAACCGGGTATAGACCACAGTCTGCGTGCTTCGCAAGTTAGGGTGTTTCTTTTTATTGCCTCAGTTAGATGGTGCTTTAACGCTTGTAACAACTAATTGCTATTCTAATGAAAAAGTTGTCACTTGTCCAGACATTCTTCACATAAATTGTCGGATCATCTGGCAGAGACGTATGGATTGTTCTTCTTTTCATAACCGATGGTCGTTTTGGGACCATGACCTGGATATACTTTGACCTCATCCACAAAGGTGTACAACTTGTTCTGGATCGAATCAATCAAATCCCGTTCACGGCCTCCAGTAAGATCCGTTCTGCCTACACCCATACGGAACAGAACATCACCTGCAAACAGGTCATCACCACATAACAGACTTACACTGCCTGGTGAATGTCCCGGTGTATGATACACTTTGAACGTATGACCAATAAAATTCAGAGTCTGCCCTTCGTCCATGGCATATTCAGCTGGTTCTGTCGAAAGCGGTGGGGTAGCCTGAGGCCAGTTCAAAGAACCATTCAACTTCGGCGTCGTGAGCCAGTCACTCTCTAAGTCATGCAAATAAACAGGACAGCCTTTCAATTTGCGAATTTCATCCACGCCGCCCATATGATCAAAATGCGCGTGAGTCAGCAGGATCGCTTCAATCTCCAGGTCCTGAATGGCTTTGAGCAACGGTCCCGGATTCATTCCGGGGTCAATAATTACAGCTTTATCAGGATCATCACCCTGCAACAGATACGCATTGGTCTGGAGCGGTCCCAATGAAAATGTACGAATGTTAAGCATATCGGCTCAGTAACCCGAAATCAGTTCACGCAGCTCACGAATAATGGCTGCATTTGACTCCGTTCCTTCCCCATAACGTTTCCCGATCTCTTGACGCGCAACAGCCAAATTATCCTGATAATCTGCCGCTTCACGGTCCGGATTGAGACGTTTGAATTCAATCATAACCTCTTGCACATGTTGCGGACGAGGCCCCCATTGGCCCAGCACATGTCCGCCTGTATCTGCAAAAATAACAACAGGTACAGAGCGTCCGCCCATCGTAAGAAACTCATCCATCACTTCAGGATGATTTTCCATAATAAGAACTTCTGTCGGAATGCCCGAGATTTCCAACGCCTGGAACACGACCGGAATATTGCGTACCACATCGCCACACCAGTCAGCAGCCAAAATTAACACACGCAAATCATCGCGGTGATTCAGGCTTTCGAAAAATTCACGATCATCCTCGTTCGGCCATACAAAGCTGTCATAGTTTGCCTGAAACACACTTTGGTTCTTCGTCATGCTCTCAATGAATTCTTTCGGCGGCAGACCTTTACCGAATTTGTGAGACAAGTTTGGTTTTCCCATAACTAGACACTTCCCTTCTTTTTACGAACATTCATCCATTTAATAAGTACATAAATAATCATAAGTGCCAGAGCAACGAGCAGAATCGGCATAATATAAGGTGCCGCCTTTTCGTTGATATGTTGCCATTGATCTCCAAGTATCATCCCTAAATATATAAACAATGCAGACCAAGGTATAACAGCGAGGGTTGTCAGCAAAATAAATCGACCCGTATGCATTTTGGATATACCAGCAGGAATCGATATGGCATGTCTTACGACCGGAACAAAACGCGCTGTGAAAATGACACCTGTCCCATACTTGCGGAACCACTCTTCGGAATGGTCGATGTGCTTTTTCTGGATCAGTATGTATTTTCCGTAGCGTTCAAGTACAGGTCTTCCACCATAACGGCCAATCCAGTAAATAAATAGCTGGGCTATGACACCGCCCACGGTACCAAAAATCATTGCACCGAAAAAATTAATATGGCCTTGTGAAACGAGAAAACCTCCATATGCCAGTACAATTTCACTCGGAATAACTTCAAGCATTAGTCCAAGCATAATTCCAAAGTATCCAAGGCTTTGGATCCAATCAAATAATTGATTGACAATGTTATGAATAACGTCCATCTCGACCCTCTTTCTTCATCCTGATTGGCAGTGCCCTTCGCACCATGGATGTTCGTCCCTATTTTATCACAGGCCTGTAGCTGTTGCTACTTCACCCGTTTAGGATAGTGTCCCGCAGGCGGCCGTTTGCATATGGTATCGGGAGAGGAGCGTGAGAAGATGTCACCCAAATCAGCACCCGGTACTCCCCCGGTAAAACATAGCACCCCAGGCCAGAAACTGCCTTCTGCCCGAGGGATCCGAAGGGCATGCAGCAAAGAGCTGTATCGAACAGCCAAAAAGCTAAAGGTATACATCTCCCCAGAACGGATGAAGCAGGCAGAAGAATTGTATTATGGGAAAGTCATCGCCAATCTGCTCTGGATCGGTGAAAACCGGGATAATCGCAAAAAATTATGCGAATGGTGGAACGCAGATGTCAGCGTTGAGATTGCGACTCTATGGGGTCTGGAGGTAGAACCGCTGCAAGGTGCCTTCAAGGAAGCGTTTGGCGGATATCGCCTGTAGATTCGGAGTAATGGACAGGTAACCAAACAGTTTATGTGTGACATAGGGCTTGATGTTGAATTTGAATAGGACCTGAATTGAACCTGAATCAAGCGTAAAACCACTACTCTCGGTGGAAATGTGATTTGTTTATCCCATTACATGTTGAATCATTCGTTTTCATGGATTTAGTTCAACATCGACGTTGCGTGAGGTTAGTTGTTCAGGGATACTTTCTGCTCACCTCTGAAGCAAGTGGATTAAAAGCAAGGATACGCAGATTATCCCCATAACGTAATGCGACTTCATTAAGCCCAAAGCGCCGATCATTTCTCGCCTTCCCTGCCGCCACTTCTTCAGCCAGCTGTCTATACTTTTCGTATAACCTTACTCCGGCAGAAGCGGTCTGCCTTCCTCGCTCAGCATAGCCTGCCGCCAGCTCCCTCCGTGATGCCTGTTCCATCCAATATAAAGCCAGGGACTGGCTGGAGGCGTCAAAACGATTGAGGGCTATGGCTTGTTCAAAATAGTTCCCGGCTGACTCTCCTCTACCCGATCGAGCAGCCAACTGCCCCAGCTCTCCGTAGAGTTGGGGGTAAACTGGTGAATAGGACAGGCTCTGCACTAACATTAATTCAGCCTTTTTCGCAGGAAGCGTACGAGACAGGGAGATGGCGATATCCGGCCTGTAGGGGTTAAACTTGTACGCCGCAGTAAGCAGCGTCTTGCGTTCAGCACTTCCTGCATCATTGGAAATTGCTAGACGGTAGTGTTGATCTGCCGCCAATTGATGTCCAGCAAACCAGGCTGTCCCACCAAGCCAAAATATGACGAACAGTCCTGCTAGTATCAGTTGAGGCCACGGAATCAACTGATGGAAAAAGCGGGGGCGTTTTTTGTAAGCTGCGGCCTCCTGTAGAGTTTGCGACGAAAGGGCCCAGCCCCCCAGCCAAATGAACATCATCCAGAGGAAGGTAAAGCTCCAGTCAAAGTCCACTGCACCATGGAGGCCAAAAACAATAACCGAAGGCAGCAGCCGAGGAGCCTGCCTCCACATGGTTCGCAGGGTGGAAAAGAACCAGCCAGCGATGAGCAACAGCCCGATTATGCCTGCATCGAGGGCAAGATCAAGGATGCCGTTATGGACCTCGCCTCCAACATAAGGCGAGGATTGGATGGCGCGAAACATGCTGCGCCATGTCTCTCCCCCGTGGCCCATCCATGGGGCCTCGGTCCAGAGCTTCAGGGCGTCCCGCCACATCTGAAGGCGGGACAGCCCTGTGCCGACACCAGCCGCCATGCGGTCGGCGGTGGAGGACACGGCCAGGGCTGCGGCGGTAATCCCAGCCAGCCCCGTGGCCGTGAGGGCAGCGGCGCGTGCACGAGCGCCGCTGTGCCACAAACGGCACAGCAGCAGCGTGCCGAGCAGCGCAGCTGCCCATGCCCCGGCCAGTGCCAGCAGGCCGGGCACGGGTGCAGGCGCCAGCTGGGCAGCAGCCAGCTGGCGGTAGAGCCAGGCCGCGCACGCCAGTGGCGCGGCCGTGGCCAGCAGCAGCGGCAGGCGGGCACCGCGCCGCTGCAAAGCGAAGGCGGCGACCGCGGCGCTGCCGGTCGCCAGCCAGGCGCCGCGCGACTCGCTCAGCAGGAGCGCGGCTTGCGCGGGCATGAGCGGCAGCACTGCCGCGATGAGCCGCCCGGCCGACAATGGCCGGGCTATAGCTCGCGCGGCGGCAGCCAGCCGCTCCAGTGCGTACATGCCGGCAACGGCGCCGTACGCATTGGGGTACTGCAGCAATCCGCCGAGCCGGGCTCCGGCGGAGCTGATCTCGGGGTCAGCGGTTCGCATGACCCCATAAGGCAGCGGCAGCACACCGCACGCGGCAAGCACGCCGCTTAACACAAACAGGCCGCCTGCCATTTGCCAGCCGCAGGCAAACCATCGCGCTCCGTTCGCGCGCGAGGCCAGCATCGCTGTTAGCAACGCAAATATCGCCAGCAGGCTCCAGCGCAGCATCTCATCCAAGCTTCCCTGTACGCTGACAGAGCCTATCCAAGCATGCAGGCCAAACCAAATTGCAAGAGCCAAGGGCCAAAACATCCAGCGGAGATGAGCGTACTGCATAAGGGCCACATACAATCGTTTGAAGTAATTCAACCACTGAGAAATCCCTAGTTTCCCATTTGTCTTCGGTGCATTGAAGCACATCATGAACAGGATCAACCAAATAAGCGCACTGCCTGATGCCATCAGCACCAACGGGTATACGTCCGTAAAATAAAACAATCCCCTGCGTAGACATCCTGCCAACAGTAAAACCACCAGGATTAAACCAAGCACTACCGTTAATGCTGGCTCTGATAATCGGGAAAACATCATCCCCTGATTTGCTCGGTCCAACTTTTCCACCTTGTCCAAGCTGCCCCAATTATCTGACTTACTCCACTTAACCTTTTTATCCGATTTTACTTCCTCCATGCGTCTACCTCCTTTCTCACGTCATCGTATTCATCCAAATTCCAACTAAAAAACAAAAAAAGGCAGAAGCTCCCGTTAGGGTCTTCTGCCTAATTACATGCCTCTGGCACCTTATGTTGTTTTCACGGGACCCTCTTACCAGTATGTCCCGTCAAGGACGATGGCAGACGATCTGCATCAACGATTCAACAGTGATCACAGCGGCTAGGATCTTGGGTGACATCTTTAATGAATTCCCCATTTGAATTCTCTTGGCTCAAATCTGCTCCATCGTTCGGAACAGCTTCTTTCAACTTGCCTCCACCTGGAAGTAAGTCCGCACAAGCCCGCTCCAAATAAGGATCTGCCTGAATGAAGTCACGAAATGCGGTATATTCATTCCACATTTCCATTGTCTGCCCAGCCTGACCGCGTACTGCACGGATTAATATGTTTTTTGGCGTATGCTCCATATCGATAAATTCCAGCAGCTGCGTTTTGTATCCCATCAGATCCAGCAGCTTCGCCCGGATGGCGTCCGTTGCCAATGCGGAGAAACGTTCCTTCAAAATACCGTGTGACAACAACGGATTCATCACGCTGGATTCAATCTGGTCAAACAGCTCGTGCTGACAGCACGGTACAGACAGAATGACGGAAGCCCCCCAACGAACGGCTTTCTCCAAAGCAGCATCGGTTGCTGTATCGCAGGCATGCAGCGTCACGACCATATCCACTTCATTCAGCTCATCATAGTCGGCGATGTCTCCCACAAGGAACTTCAGGTCACCGTAATGCAATTTGTTTGCCAGATCATTGCAGTGTTCAATAACATCGGCTTTTAAGTCCAAACCAATGATCTTTAGCGATCTGCGCTGCTGTACAGACAAATAGTGATATAAAGCAAAGGTCAGATAAGACTTCCCGCACCCAAAATCAACAATCGTAAGTGGACGGCCCTCTGGCAAATGCGGGATGACATCCTGTACCATCTCGAGGAAACGGTTGATCTGTCTAAACTTATCGTACTTGCGAGCCAAAACTCGGCCTTCCTCGCTCATAATCCCCAGCTCGACCAGGAAAGAGACGGGAACTCCATCTTCCAGCACATATTGTTTTTTACGATTATGCGAGAGGTCCACCGCAGTCTTGGAAGCAGACTTGGTCAAGATGGACACTTTATATTTTTTGCTGATCAAAATTTGATAATCTGCGTCTGCTGTACAGAGCAGTCCTTGACGAAACGTCTCCTCGCATAACAAAGTCATGCGTTCTGCCGCTTCAGCCGGATTCAAATTCTCGTGCAGCACTTTGTTGGTATAATGAAATGCGAATTGATAATGCAACTGATTCTTGAGCGTTACCGGCTTGACTTGCACTTTGGTATACGAGACATTGTCCCGTCTGCGCAGCTGGCTCCAGGTCGCTGTAATCAGCGAATTCTGTTCAAAGATGTCTTGTATAAGCTTTCGCAATGAATCCACGGGGGTACATCTCACTTTCGGTTTGGTTTGGTCAACCGTTACCATACCACAATTCCGTTCCCTCTCCAAGTTAAGGTGCGTATTCATGGGGTTTAACGATTTAGCTCGGCAAGCCCCTCTTCCACTTCCTCACGAGGCAAGCCCCCTTGCTGCAGTTGCTCATCTTCCAGTTGTCTTAACCTTTCATAGAAAGCCTGCACCTCACCCCGATAATGAATGGGATGACTGTCGTCTACCTGCAACAGTCTGTACCAGCTATTCTCTGCCTGATCATAACGCCCCTGTTGTTCACGATACAGGGCAAGCTGCTTTTCCGTTCGTGCCGGAAGTTCGTATGCTTTCGTTTGCTCCAATATTCCCTCTACACGATCTGGTGCATCCAGCAGCTTCGGATTAGCCCCATGATTCAGTGCATACAGGTAAAAATGAAGTGATCTCATCAGACGAATAAGTGCTTCATCCTCTGACTCCATTTTTTCATGGTCATCTATGCCCTCTACTTTAGCCTTTTCATTATAAATGTACGCCTCTTCTTCGATCAGCCTGGCGGCTTGCTGCAGATTGTCCACTTCAATGACGCCGCGAAAACGGAACATTTCAATGACATCCTCGGCAGGCAGTGAGTTCAGCAACGATAAATTCAAGCCAAACTGCCTGCGTAGCAGCTCGTCCAACTCGGACAGAGCCTCCGTGTGTTTTCGCTGTTGTTTGAGAGTGAATACCTTGCCGATCGCTTCTGTCATTTCCTCCATCATACGGAGCAGATAATCTTTCCTGAACATGCTATATGCCCCCTCATCGTTCGATCGTGTACATTCCAGTTTCACTTACATGATCCATTCTCATCATTTTAATTCATGCCATGACAAAAAGCCAAAACATGGTGAATGCCCCCCCCATGCTCTGACCTGAACAAATAAAACCCCTGCCGTTCTTGAGCGAACGTTGCAGGGGTTTAGCAAGGCCCAGACACTTCGCAAAGAAGGCGAAATCATCTGGTACTATTCATGTTCCAGTAAATTACTTCGATAATCCCGTCAAAAATTGTTTAATGACCTGAATTAATTCTTCCGGAGCTTCATACATGCTCATATGTCCTGCTCCAGGAATCACAGCTTGCGTGATATGTGGCTTGTCACTTGTAAATGTACGTTCCGGCGGAATGACGGAGTCCTTCTCTCCGGCAACCAGCAGGACAGGAAGTGGTGTAGCGGATAATACATCACGGCGGTCCGGCCGTTCCCGCATAGCCAGAGCAGCTCCAGTTGCCCCTTGCGGCGCCGTCTGGTAACCGATTTCTTTCACACGTGTCACTTGCGCTGATAGCGATTCCACATGTTCTGGTGCAAACAAACCGGGAACCAGCCCATCCACAAAGTGAACCATGCCTTCCGTCTGAATGGTGGATACTGCACGAAGGCGTTTTTCCTTGCCCTCTTCACTATCCGGATACGCTGTGGAATGAATCAAGCCGAAGGCATTCAATCGTTCCGGGTGGCGCTGTGCGATGGAGAGTGCGATATATCCACCCATAGAGTGACCGAGCAAGACAGCCTTATCCACCTTGAGCTCGTCCATTAATTGCAATACGTCATTGCCCATCTGATCGATGGTATAGCTACCTACAGGTGCGTCCGTTTTGCCATGTCCACGCAGATCGGGCACGATGCAACGATAGCTGCGTGCAAGCTCAGGCACAACTTCATCCCAATAGGATGAACTTCCGCAGTATCCATGGAGCAAAATGAGTGCTTCTCCCTTACCCTGTTCGGCATAACAAATCGTCGTTCCGTCACACATCACTTTTTCCATATAAATCCCTCTCTCTGCGCAAATTAAATTCATTCAAGTTGTATATTATTAAGCCTGCAACTCATTTATGAAACGTTTGTCTGTATTTTACTGCTTCGGATACCGCCTCAGCAATCGTTCGGGACATACCCATAACGAAATGCAGCGAGGTCATCTGAAGAATGGAATAAGGTCTCGGTCCATTCGCATTCACCACAGCAGCCACGCTGTAATGACCAACCGGCGGCAGCTTGCCGCCAACCGATCGGGCCGGAATAAGTGCATGTTCCGCGAGATAGTATGTACCTTCTGCCTGTTTTGGACCCAGACAAGCATCAATGGCGATGATGGCATGATGGGACGGGACAAGCGCCAGCCTCTTCTCCAGCGTATCGGCATCGCAGGGTGAAGCCAGTGTCCCGATCACGTGGTTCACTCCGTACTCCTGCAGCAGGCTCCCTGTCAGCGGGCCCAGTGCATCCCCGGTAGAACGGTCCGTCCCGATACAGACAAAGGTAATTTCATCGGGTGAATGAAGTTGGTAGATGTGCTTGAAAAATAATACCAAATCTTCTCCCTGCACATTTTTGCGGGCTTCCCTGCTTTGATGGCGAACCAATTCCCGCTTGTACACAGTCAATCTCTTTCCCCTCCTTTACATATGTACTCCCTACCTGAAGCTCTATTGTTGTATTCCTCATTTTACCCGATGCTTCGTTACGCCGCAAAAGCATTGGCCTGTGCCTGTCCAAACATGATACAATGACAACAGTTTCCGATATGGAAGGGATGGACATAACGATGGATTTAACGCAAGCAAGCGCAGCCAACATGGAATATATGATTGAAGCGATCAAAACGAAGCTGCGGATGGCCAGTGGAGCTGCCATGCAGGCTTCGGCTTTCCCACTCGACAAGTATGAAGATCTGTTTGACCTGTATGAGATGGTCCTGGGCAAGGAACATCTCAGTATTTCTGAAGTGGAAGCTGTTGCTTCCGAACTGGGTAACCTTCGTAAATCCTAGGCGACATTGTTCATGGAACTTTGAGCGGCTCTTTTTATGAGCTATGAAGGTAAATCATCAACCCGTACAAAGAGGACCTGCCTTCCACGTCACAGTGGAATCAGGTCCTCTTGCGGTTGTTATATTCCAAGACTGTCCTTGCCGGACAGTCTGCTTCATGTTTTAAACCCTATTCCATCGGTTTAAGTTACACCCTTTTCCTCAAGGCAAGTCCACCAGTACAAATTCAGCAGTCTCGCTGCCTGTACCTGTAATTTGCAGATCACAGCTCTTACGGATCCGTGCAGCATCACCCGGCTTGAGATTGAAGTTACCATCTGAACATACAATCTCGATATGACCACTAATCAGGAAGAGATGTGTACGCCTGTCTTCATGTTGAGGGTACATTAATTTTTTGCCGGATTCCAGATGGGATAGATAGCAAGTTACATCCTGTGAAATAGGTAATGCTCCCTCGGCTGCCTCTCCCCCTTGTCCCGATACAATCGGACAAAGACGGTTCAGTTGCTCCTGAGCCTCCAGTCGACGATTGGTATACGAGGGTTTGAGCATGCGCTGGGATGGCAAAAACCACATTTGTAAAAAGCGTACAGGTTCATCCTCAGAGGGGTTAGTCTCCGAATGCTCGACCCCGGTCCCCGCACTCATGACCTGAACTGTTCCCGGTTCCAGCAATTGCTCCGTTCCCATACTGTCCGTATGTTTCAACGTACCTGATATCACATAACTAACAATCTCCAAGTCATGATGTGGATGTCTCTTAAAGCCTTCCTGCGGCATCAGTGTGTTGTCATTATGAGCCAGAAGACAACCAAAGTGGGCATTGCTTGGATCATCATAGTCCGCAAAGGAAAAGCTGAATTCACTGTGTATCCAACCTCGATCCGACGTGTGCCTTTCTTCCGATGTCACTACTTTAATCATATTCATCCACCTCCAAAGGTTTAGAGCTGCCACATCTTCGCAGCAGTTCATGCGTGTATATTTAGAATTCTATAGATCAATACCAGTTGGTATGTCATCTTTACCCGTGGCCCGGAAATTCTAATCACGCCCCTTGCTTAAGGTTATACGCTTTCTTCAGGTGAGTATAGCTTGAATTCGCTGTCTGCCCGCCCCACGACTTTACCCGCGTCGTTCCGAATATCAGGTGGATATACCTCTGCCAGTCGTTCGATGGTTTTTCGATTGCTATATCCAATCTGCTCCAAGATGGATTGTGCAATCCAGGCCCATTCTTCTTCCGAACCGTCAAGCACTTTGAACGTGATTCCAAGGCGTTCCTTTTTCAGAGCAAAACCAAACACACCCTTGAAGCCGCCCTTGGCTACAATGTTGCTGTCTTCAAGCAGCACGGAGTCCACGCGTCCGGTTCCTCCTACCATTAGCGGATATTCGTTCATGGCTCCAGTGATGCTCTCTACCGCAGAGCGTGTAGATGGATCTTCAATCAGATCCGGGCAAGCCAGCTTCAAGTATGCGTTCGACAATGCCGATAACGGCAATGAAAATACCGGAAAGCCGCAGCCATCCGTCCCAAGTTTAATCTCTTTCTCTTCAATACCCGCCATGTAGGCCATGGTCTCCAGAATTTCACGCTGTACTGGATGTTCTGGCTCTGCATAACTACCCAAGTCAGCCTGTATCATCTGAGTGTATGCGAGAATGCCCAGATGTTTACCGGAACAGTTGTGGAGGATACGACGCTTTTCTCCTTGAGCACGCAGCCATTGATTCCGGCTTTCTTCATTCAGGGGATAACTTGGTGCACATATGAGGCATTCTTCTCCCAATCCTATTTTGCTTTCCAACTGCTCCAGCACCTGAATATGAATCGGTTCCGATCGGTGCGAGGAAGACATGATGGCAATCTCCTGAGCTGTCAGACCATAATGCCCGGCAATACCGGCCCGAATCCCCGGAATGGCCTGAAAAGGTTTGGCAGATGAACGGGTAAACGCTCTAAAATGAGGATCGCCAGCTGAATATACAATCTTGCCGTTCTCATCCGTAATACTTATGTGTCCGTAATGGGCGCATTCCATAACGCCTGCACGGTATTCTTTAATTAACAGGGCACTCTCCATGCGAGTTCTCTCCTTTATACTCCCAAATTCATCTCTGCTTTGCGTCACGACGCCGCATGGGATATCTTAAATAGTATAGTACAAAAGCGACGTTTTTACAGTTTTTTCGACAGACATTTCGGGTAATCCTTTATCAATCTTTATCCACCTACTACCATCACTGAAGGAGACACTCATTTATGCAGCGCAAAACGCATTCATCCTCATCCGGGTTAAATCGCAAAAATTCATTACGTCCACTGCTCAAGTGGGCTGGTTTTGGAATGATAGCCAGCGTTTCGGTCGTCTTCTTGCTGGCGGCTCTGGGAGCGTTGCTTGGTAACGATGCTATCCTTTCATTGGATGACCGTATCCAGCAGCTGGTCTATCTGAACTCCGAATCACGTATTTATCTACTGCCTTTCATTTCTTTCATTACTGCGCTCGGTTCTTTTAACCTTTCTGCCATGGCAGCTGTCGGTTTTTCAATCCTTTTCTTGCTGCAGCGACGTCCCCGTTTCCTCATATATGGATATGCGTTACTCAGCAGTTTTGCCATGATGTGGATTCTGAACACCTTATTGAAGGAAATATTCAGACGCAGCAGACCTGAGCTGGAACATCTGTTGATCGTTCATGGATATAGTTTTCCAAGCGGTCATGCGATGATCTCGATGGGGTTTTACGGCATGTTATTTGTCATCTGGGCGATTGAAAGACAGCAACGGTTGTCTGGAGTTGCCCTGCCTGTCCTTTGCGGAATGGCATTTATATTCCTGATCGGTATTAGCCGGATCATGCTTGGCGTACATTATCCAACCGATGTTTTCACCGGATTTGCTGCCGGACTGGCTTGGATCTGCTGTATGATTCAGGGGATTAAACGCTCCTTCTGAATTGCATTATCCTATATTTTCCATATCATTTCTCCACACGTTGATTGTTTCACCTCGAAGCACAGCGTTTATATACGAAGTAAGCAAACGCGAATAGACAACATCCTACATCAAGTATAAAGGAGGCGGTTGTTATGTGGGGTATCATTATCAGCATTGTGATGGCAGTCATTATTGGTGTAATTGGTGATGCACTTGCCGGTCACAACATGCCTGGAGGAATCATCGGTGCAATGATTGCCGGATTTGTCGGCGCCTGGCTAGGAGCACTTTTGCTTGGTAACTGGGGGCCGGTCATCGGTAACTTCGCCGTCATTCCTGCCATCATTGGAACAGCGCTCTTTGTCTTCTTGCTGGGGCTTGCGTCCAGACTGTTCAGACAGGCTGCCTGATCGGTCAACAAGGTGTTCATTGTTTCGTATCCGTTTTTTAAATTTGAAGAAGGAGTGATTTGACATGAATAAAGCAGAAGAGCAATATCCTGTACAAAGCGGTTCCAATTTCGCCAAAGGTATTTTCATCGGAGGTTTGCTGGGTGCTGCAGCTGCGCTGCTCTTTGCCCCTAAACCAGGACGCGAATTGCGTGGTGACCTTTCAGAGAAAGTGGGCATCGTTACGGATCGCACGAAAGAAGTTGCAGCAGTTGTAGGTGATAAAGCTTCCGAACTGGCTAAAACGGTCTCTTCCAAAACTTCTGATATTGCAAAAACGGTAAACCAAGGACGTAATGACGTCATGGATTCCGTGAGAAAAGCTTCCGCTGATGTAGCGAATGAAGCAACCAAGGCGACAGAAGAAGTGGCTGCTGCTTCTGTAGAAGCCAAGGAAGATACACGTAAAGAAATAAACTCGACCAGCCTGTAAGGCTTGTGATCGAGTGCCCAATAGCCAGCTGTATTCCAGCTGGCTATTTTTTATCCACACCGCGAGATTAAAGGAGGAAGAACATGAGTAAAGTCACAATGAACGGCAATACGCCCATTACCGGAGGAAAACCCGCACAACAGTATGATACCAGTGAGCACCCTTTTGAATTGCGTCATGAGGTAAAACGCCTGAACACAAGGCTAGATCAAATTGCTGACAGTCTGGAAAAATCTCAAATCAAGGATATTATCGAAAATTACAGCAGTCCCAAAAAACGCATCATTACCAATTTTACAGCCGGTATGGCACGTGGTTTGGGTTTGACCGTAGGGACCTTTGTTGTTCTTGGTCTGCTCGCCTTTATTCTTAGTCAATTCGTGAATATGCCGATTGTAGGACAATACATTGCTGACTTATTGGGATACATTGAAGATTATAAAAAATAAAGGAAGCATGTGATGCTTCATAAATCATTGCCTTCGTTTACCAATGCCACGTTTCTCTGTTTCCTTACCTGACGGCTGGGAGGACTTTACTTTGAGCAGATCCCCTGTCCAGCCTTTCATCATCATCCATACATACATGCCGACCATGCTAATGATGATAAGTACAAGGACCAGTACAACCCCCCAGGTTTTATCGATCCAAGGCAGATTCTCAAAGTTCATTCCCCATATGGCTCCAGCAGCCGTTGCGGGCGTGAATACCGAGGTAACGAGGGTCAATGTCTTCATAATCTCATTGCCACGCACCCCTGAAATCGCATTATCAATGGAAATCAGTGTATCGATCTCTTTCTCATAATGTTTGAACAAACGCTCCATGCGTTCGATCCGGTGCTGGAGCTGCTGAAAAAACCGGTTCTCCTTCAGCTCGTCCAGATAAGCCTCTCTGGCGGCGGCCAACAATTCGGAATACGGGATGAACAGGTTACTCCAATACAGCAACTCAAACCGGGCAGCAAGAATCTGATCCATCAGCGTTCGGGCATTGCGGGATTCCATCGTCCGCTCTAAATCACGCAGGTTCATCTCAAATTGATCCATGCCCACATGGTAATAATGCAAGATGGCTCGAAACAGCACAAACATGCCGTCCCGGGCTTCATTGCATTGTTGTAACATGGCTGCACGTTCACCTGTATTCATAATCCCTCTGGTATTGTCATCTACATTCAAGGTAACCAGTCTTTCTTGATCCACATAGAAAAACATCTGATTAACTTTACGTTGATCGTCTCTTTCATTCTTGACCGCATATAATAATGACCCGAATATGACGGGCTCCGTGCCGTTCATGAAGCGGACAGACAGGTAATTGGACTCTACCGCCGGTATTTTGCGAAGCCAGTACTGCATTTCTGGAAATTCGCTCGTTAGTTCCTCCAAGGCTTCTGCCATACTTTCCTCATCCGGTGCCACCCAGTCCCACCATTCCCAATGGTCTAAGTAGGTAGCCTTGTCCCGACGCGCTTCCAGTTTGACTTTATCCACAATCACTAACATCCACTCCTGCATTCATACTGTTCTTAAGAAATCATTGATCCCAAAAAAGGACACGTATGCATTCCATTGGAATCACGTGTCCTTCTTTATGCCGTGCTCAATATCATCACCGATCTGCATCTCATAATAATGAGGCGTTCGACATAATCTGTTTTAATTTCTCAGTGGCTCGCTTCTGGATACGGGATACACTCATTTGGGATACTCCCAGTTTCTGAGCAATTGCCCGCTGCGACTGACCATCCTGAAATGCCAAAATAAGCACCTTTTGTTCCTGTTCCTTTAACTGTCCCAATGCCTGCTGCAAGTCCATCCGCTTCTCGACCGAATCGAAGTCATTTACATCTGAACTGATCAGTTCGCCCAATGTGGCTGCACTCTCATCCTGTGAAAGCGGAGAATCCAGTGACACATAGTGGTAACATTCCCGACCAGCCAAGACTTCGATGGTTTCCTCAGGGGTTAAATCCAGGTATTCTGCAATCTCGTTCACACCTGGTGAACGCTCCAGCTTCACTGTCAATTCATCAATAGCATGCTGGACAAGTGCTCCCTTTTCCTTAATTCTGCGGGGCACCTGAATGTACCAGGACTTGTCCCTTAAATAATTTTTCATATGACCGATCATGCTCTTCATGGCATAAGGTTCAAACGGAATACCCAGATTGATATCGTATTGCTTAAGCAAACGAATTAGAGCCATCTGCCCGGTCTGATACAAATCTTCATACAGATCGGGTCGGTTCCGCGCAATTTTACCTGCTGCCATTTTCACCATCGGTTCATATTTGCGGATAAGAACTGTTGCAATTTCGTTATCCTGGGTCTGCTGGTATTCCCAGATCAAACCTATAGCTTCAGACATGGACTCTGGGGGAGTCACTTTTTCATTCATACTTTCTCCTCACTTCTTGCAAGACGTTTTACGAGTACTACTTTCGTACCTTTGCCCGTCTCACTTTCCACACTGACATCATCCATCAGAGCTTGCATCAGGTAAAATCCAAGTCCACCGATTTGGGCTTCAGACAGTTCTTTGTCGTGAAGGCCTGCGCGGGATACCGCCGGGTTAATGTTCTCGAAGCTGGCACCTTCATCTTTGACGGTAATGGCCAACGTGTCACTATCGACTTCGAACACAACCTCTACCATGCCGCCTTCGTGTGAGTAAGCATACAGTACAGAGTTATTACAGGCCTCGGATACAGCAACCTTCATATCCTCAATGTCCTCATAAGAAAATCCCATTTTGGACGCAACACCATATAGATTGAGTCTTACAATATCAACGTAATCAGCTGTCGCCGGTAAATTAAGGGTGACTCTTTGAACTTCTGCATTCATTCCTTTTTCGATCCTTTCCTATTGGGAATTCTTCTGTGGGACAAAGAATTTGGCAATACCCGTCATATCAAAAAGTTTCTGAATTTGCGCAGGAACTTCCTGTACTTCAAAGCGAGCTTCCATTCCATGCCGTGCTTTCAGAACAGATAACAGGATACCAATCCCTGTACTATCGATGTACTTTAGATCCTGCATGTTAATAATCAAATCTTGTTCCTTGTTATCCACGAGCGGCTCCATCACCAAACGGAATTCAGGAGCAACTGACAAATCCAGTTCGCCAGTCAGATACACCGTGCACACGCCATCAAGTGTTTCTGTTCTTGCATTGAATTTTTCATTTTTGTTTGTATTCATTAGACATCTCTCTCCTGATCAATGGTTTCTTTACCTAATAACCCATCTACAGCACATATGAAACAGTAATCGAATTAGCAAATATTTCAATTGGCCTGATTTATGGCCGATGTTTTGGATTTGAACAATCGCCTTTCTTCCTGAAATCGGGACAACTTCTGTTTCACATTGCCCATTTTCACAGGTTTGCTGATGTAATCGTCCATACCTACAGTGGAACATCGCTGCTGAATACCATCCATGACATTGGCGGTCATCGCTACTATAACCGGCTGCTGGTCTTGAGGAAGGCTCTCACGAATTCGGCGAGTACACTCCAATCCATCCATCACGGGCATTTGTAAATCCATAAATATATAATCATAGCTGCGATTGGCCAACACCATATCCAGCGCCTTCTTGCCATCTTCGGCGATATCTGCGATGAGTCCAAGCTTGCTCAGCATGATGGACATTAGTTTCTGATTAATGGGGTGATCATCGACGATTAATACGCTTGGATGCATTTCATAATTTTTAATATCCGTATGCTGATCTTCCCCCATACCATTCGTGAGCTCAGTTTCGACATACCGCTGCGCCTGAATGGTAAATACAAACGTTGCTCCACGCATCTCCGTCGTATCCAGATATATCTGTCCACCCATCATTTCAACGAGCGTTTTGCATATAGCCAACCCCAGACCGGTTCCTCCATACTTGCGCGTCATGGATGTATCCAGTTGGGAAAACGGCTGGAACAGGCGGTCGACTTTGTCTGCAGCTATACCTATTCCGGTATCTTTTACAGCAAACTCCAGCGTCATTCGCCCGTCCTTTTCTTCATTAACGGATACGATCAGATACACACCGCCATGGTCCGTGAACTTGATGGCATTGGCAATCAAATTCAGCAGAACCTGACGCAGCCTTGCCATATCTCCATAGATCAATTGAGGTACCGAATCTTCGAGGAAATATTCCAGCTCAATATTCTTTTTGCCGGCTTCTGCCGCAAACAGTTTCAGTACTTCACGAATACAGGAAACAAGTTCAAACGGATGCTCTTCCAGTTCCATTTTTCCGGATTCCATCTTGGTAAAATCAAGAATATCGTTAATCACCGTAACAAGTGCATCCGCACTGCGACGTACAATGTCCACGTATTCCTTTTGATCTTCTTTCAGCTCCGTGTCCATCAACAGATCAACCATACCGATAACGCCATTCATGGGTGTGCGAATCTCATGACTCATCATGGCAAGGAACTCGGTCTTCGCGTTTGCAGCGATTTCCGCTTCCTCTTTGGCCTGAATGAGCTGCTGATTCATCTTCTCCAATTCCTGCGTCTTCTGGTGCAGAAGCATGGTCTGTGTTTTCAAACGTTTATTCGTGATAAACATTTCCACAAAGCCCTCGATTTTGGACTTTAAAATCTGAGGAATAAACGGTTTGACCATATAATCAATGGCCCCCGCGGAATAACCTGCAAATAAGTGCTCTGCCTCTCTGCTATTGGCAGAGATGAAAATGATCGGCACGTCCTTGGACTTGTCACGCGCCTTGATTAATTTTGCTGTCTCAATACCGTCCATCCCAGGCATCTGCACATCAAGCACAATGACCGCAAATTCGTCTTTCAGCAAACAACGAAGTGCCTCTTCCCCGGAGGTTGCCTTGACGAGCTTGTACTGTTCCGATTCCAGAACCGCTTCGAGAGCAAGCAGGTTCTCGGGGCGGTCATCTACCAATAATATGTGGATTGGTTCATTGAGCCCCATGACTAAGCCTAACCCCCTATTTAATCTTCCGGTATATTTTTTCCGTCCGGTCTAACGGCTCGTAGGCATCGCTGAATTCCGTAAAATGTATTGATTCTTTAGAACCCAGAACAAGGATGCCAAAGTGGCTCAAACTTTCATGAAAAAGTCCGTGCACATGGTTCCGCAGTTCATCATTGAAATAAATCATGACATTGCGGCAAAAGATCACATTAAACTCGTTAAATGAACGGTCTGTTGCCAGGTTATGCTCGGCAAAAATAATATTTTTGCGTAAATAAGGATGAAAAATAACAGAATTATATTTGGCCGTGTAATACTCTGAGAATGCACGCGTGCCCCCGGCTTCAAGGTAATTTGTAGTGTATAGTTTCATTTTCTCGATGCCATATACGCCTTCCTTGGCCTGCTGCAAAGAGCGATCATTCATATCTGTCGCATATATTCTTGCCTTGTCATACAGTCCTTCCTCGTGCAGCATAATCGCCATGGAATAGACTTCTTCTCCTGTAGAACAGCCAGCATGCCATATTCGGATATACGGATATGTTCTTAAGATCGGAATAATCTGTTCGCGAAACATTCGGAAAAGCGTAGGATCACGAAACATTTCCGTCACGGGAATGGACAAGTTCTGTACAAAACGATCAAACGCAGAACGGTCATGCAGCACCCGTTCTTGTAAGCCAGAAATGGTCTTAACGCCTTCGGCATGTGCATAATGCCAGATTCTGCGCTTTAATGAAGGCAACGCATAGTTTCTAAAATCATATCCATATAAACGGTGCATACCTTCCAACAGCAACTCGATCTCGATCAATTCACGCTCTTCATCTTGCGGCATGCGGATCGATTCTGCCTCCGCCTCGGTAGGTTCCCACGGTGTCATATTTTCTCTCCACTTCTTCATTTGTTACTTGCGTATTAGATGTATTGTCTTTCATTACCCAAACTATTGGGTTACGAATACAACCATACCCGCATTAAGGATAACAATTGATCCGTTTGGATCGGTTTTTTTACATAATCGGATGCTCCAGCCTCAATACACTTGCCGCGATCATCTTTCATCGCTTTTGCGGTTAAGGCGATAATTGGCAATTTTTCGAATCTCGGTATTTGTCTGATCCGCGTCATGGCCTCATAACCATCCATTTCCGGCATCATCATGTCCATTAACACCAGATCGATTTCCGGGTTCTTATCCAGAATCTCCAGAGCTTCACGGCCGTTCTCTGCAAATGTCACATCCATCCGATAACCTTCGAGCACACTTGAAAGGGCAAATACATTACGGATGTCATCATCCACAAGCAATATTTTCTTACCTTCAAACAAGGTTTCCTTGTTATGCAGCTTCTGCAGAATCCGACGTTTGTCTTCCGGCAGGTTGGCTTCTACCCGGTGCAGGAACAAGGTCGTCTCATCGAGCAGACGTTCAGGTGATTTCACGTCCTTGATGATAATGGACTCCGCATATTTGCGAAGCTTCATCTCTTCTTTACTGTCCAGCTCTTTGCCTGTATAAATAATGATCGGCAGATCATTCAAATATTGATCGTCCCGAATCTGATCAAGCAATTCAAATCCGGTCATATCTGTCAGCATCAAGTCCAGTACCATACAGTCATAGCGTTGACTGTGCAATTCGTTCAAGGCCTCACTGCCGGTGGACACTGCCGTAATTGCAACATCATCGTGGCCGATCAGTTCAATGATTGCTTTGCGCTGAATTTCATCATCTTCCACAATCAACAGACGTTTCAATTGATTCTCTGTATAGGATTCGATATGCGAGAAAGCTTTATCCAGCGAATCTTTACTGGAAGGTTTTTTGAGATAAGCAATGGCTCCCATCATCAAACCTTGTTTCATATCATCGATTACCGAAATCACATGGACCGGGATATGACGTGTCGCGGAGCTGCTTTTCAGTTCGCCCAGAATCGCCCAGCCATCCATGACAGGCAACTGAATATCAAGGATTATCGCATCCGGCAAATATTGACGGGCCATTTCGAGTCCTTTGTCTCCCTGAAGCGCCACAATCGCCTTAAATCCTCTGCCTCTCGCCATATCCATCAAAATATGCGCAAAATTCACATCATCCTCAATGATAAGGAGAATCTTGTCGCCTTCCATCAGGTTCTTCTGATCATCTTCCAGCTGGGCAAGTACAGGTGAGTCGGGTTGAGGCATTTTCATAAACGAATTACTATCCGGATCCGATGTAAGGACCATCTGTCTGCCTGAACGCATCGTCCAGGTCTCTCTTGCAGACTGTTCGATCTCAGAAGAAGCGGCAGCTTCTGTCATAGCTTCGTCCACCTGAATCTCTTCTTCGTGATTATCCGGCAGGTACAGAGTAAAGCTGCTGCCCACACCTTCGGATGATTCGACCTGAATGGCACCACCAAGCAGGCGAGCAAGTTCGCGACTGATGGACAGTCCAAGGCCCGTTCCGCCATATTTGCGGCTCGTTGTACCATCCACCTGCTGGAATGCTTCAAAGATCAAATCCGTTTTGTCCGAAGGAATTCCGATTCCGGTATCCTTCACGGTAAAGCCTACATATTCCTGATTCGTATTCAAGTATCCAGGAAGCTCTTCCATTTTCATCTTCCGTCCAATCAGGCTTACCGATCCCCTGTTGGTAAATTTGAACGCATTCGACAACAGATTCCGCAAAATCTGCTTCACGCGATGGCTGTCGGTGTATACCCATTCCGGCAAATTGCTGTCGAACTCAATGTTCAGGCTGAGTTCTTTTTTGTTCGCCATTGGACCGAAATTCTGTTGAACAAAGCTGGTCAGTTCATCCATGCGAACCGTCTCATAGTTGATGTCCATTTTGCCCGCATCCACTTTGGACAGATCCAAAATTTCATCAATCATTTTCAGCAGATCTGCACCCGACATATAGATCGTTTGGGCATATTCCTGCTGTTTAACGCTCAGATTTCCATCCTTGTTCTCCGATAACAATTGGGACAGAATCAAAAGACTGTTAAGTGGCGTACGAAGTTCATGCGACATATTTGCCAAAAATTCGGATTTGTACTTGCTAGTCATCGACAATTGCATGGCTTGCTGTTCAAGCTGTGTTTTTGTTTTCTCAATCTCGTCGTTCTTCTCTTCCACTTCACGAACTTGTTCTTCCAATGCTCGTGTCTTGGCAATCAGTTCGGTATTGAAGTGCTCCAATTCTTCCTGTTGACGCTGAAGAAGCTCTTCCGAACGTTTGAGGGCCCCCGTCTGCTCTTCCAGATTTTCATTGGAACGGCGCAGTTCTTCCTGCTGGGTCTGAAGTTCTTCAGATTGAACCTGTAATTCCTCCGTAAGCGCCTGGGATTCGCGCAGCAGTTCCTCCACCCGCAAACGGCGGCGAACGTTGTTAAGAATGACGCCCAGATTCATAATCAGCTGCGAGAACAGCTGTGTATGCAGATTCGTAAACCCTTCAAACGAAGCTAGTTCGACCACACCAATCAGTTCATCCTCAAATACGACAGGATAGATCATCACACCCGAAGCACGCGATGATCCCGTTGCTGATCCAATGTTCACATAATCCTCCGGAGTTTTTTCCATGATTATTGGAGTCATATCCAATGCGGCTTGTCCAATTAATCCCTCTCCGATCCGGTAAACCTCTTTGCCAACATCTTCATTCTCTTCAAACGCATAAGCACCATAACGTCTCAGTTCGTCCGGATGCTTCTCTTCATCGATCAGATATACAACGCCCAGTTGAGCTCCAAGTACAGGCGTAAATTCACTGATAAACATCTGTGAGATCTGGCGAATGGAGCCAATACCTCGCAGCAATTCCGGAACTCTGGCTATGTTGGAACTCATCCAGTTCTGATCTTGCTGTGCTTGTAAATAAGCTTTCTCGACTTCCAGTTTCTCCTCCAAATCATTGGAGACATCCTTGAACACACTGGCAATCTGTCCAATCTCGTCGGTGGACTTCACCTGTATACGACGAATGGTTCGATATCGACCTTTACCAAAACTGGTAATCATCATCGACACCGTATTCAGACCACGCGTAATACTAGGCAGTACCCACATAATAACCCCGAGAGCAAGCAGAAGCCCCGCAATCATGATGCCTACAGTAATCTGAACTGCTCGTGTATATGCTGCGTTAGCAGCCTTAATTTCACTATCAATCTCCTGATCCTGAAAACGGGAAAGTGCATTCAGACTGTCCACAGCTTCCTTTTGCACAGCAAGACCGGTTGAATTCCTGTAGTTGTTGCCATCTTCCGCACGTCCTTGAGACATCAAGCTGAGCTGTTTGGCAGCATAAGAATTATAAGAATTCCAAGCCACATTTACACGGTCAACCAGTTGATGCTCCGACGCACTGTCAGCCCGTTGACGAACTTCCTTAAGGTAACCTTCTCCCCGTCCCTGCATTTCCTTAAGCTCATTTTCTGCAGTGCCGGTTGAGTTATTCGGGTTAAGTAACAAGTTAGCCAGCACTTTCGCGATATCATTAACTTCTCCACGTACGGATGAGGTGTATCTAACCTTTAAATATCGCTCCTGATACATTTGGTCAACCTGTTTATTGCTGCTGTTCAGCCGTTCGTAGCTCACAAACGTAAGCACGATCAATATGGCCATCAGAGCTGTAAAGCCGATCAGCAGTTTATTTCTGATTTTCATTCAGCTTCGCCCCCTTTATTTAAGGTAATCCAGACCAAACATTTATCATCATCCCGCTCTTGCGGAATTTCATCATCGAAGAATAATGCCTGCATGGCCGCTTCATCCCATTGGTGGGAGCCCGCCAGTTGTTCCTTCAGAAATGCCTGCTGCATTTCCTGGTCGCCCTGAACGGCTTCGGTTAATCCATCCGTATACAGCGCAATGTGCCCGTCACCTTCATAGTGAATCGTCTGTGGTTCAATGTCCATCTTGTCGAACAAACCGACAGGACAGCAGACGCTGTCAAACGTGGTCACACTTCCATCATGACGGAAAAAGAGTGCTGGTGGATGGCCTGCATTCACGTAGTCAATCCGCTTCATTCGGGTATCCACTACCAGATAGATCGCTGTAAAATAGTACTGCACCAGCTGTTTTTCCAAATGCAGCTGATTAAAGCGACGATTCAGCTCCTGAATGACCTTCTCCGGGTCTACATACGTTGTAACGGTGTCTTTCAGCACGGAAGCAATAAACATCGTAAATAGTGATGAAGATATTCCATGCCCCATCATATCCAGCAGCAGAACTCCATATCTGCCTTCGCCAAGCGGATACCAAGAGTAAAGATCACCCGCGAGTTCAAATGAAGGTTTGTAAATGGCATTAACGTGAAATAGCGGATCTTCAATAGCAGGGCTTAACACGGCATTCTGTACCATCGCCGCAAGTTTCAGCTCATCCTGAATCCGCTGATCCCGCTCTTTATGCCAGTCCTTCTCTTGCTTCAGACGAAGCGCAAGACGGATTCTGGCCATCAGTTCCACTTTATTGATTGGTTTGGTCACGTAATCGGATGCCCCTGCATCCAGCGCCTCGGCCAATTTCTTGGAATCTCCGATTGCAGTAACCATAATAATAGGTATGTCCTTGAGATTCTCAAATTTCTGCACAATGCTGCAGGCTTCGATTCCATCCATCTCCGGCATCATCATATCCAGCAAAATCAGGTCAATATCCGACGGTTTGGGACGAAGTTCATTGTTTTCCTCCCCAATCCCTAGAACTTCAAACATCTCCATGGCAGAACTTGCCGTTACAATGTCACGATAGTTTTCTTTTTTCAGAATTTCTCGAATGATAATGACATTCGTCGGATTGTCGTCAACAATAAGTATTCTCATTTCTATCTCCTTATCTGTGGCGTCCGGGTTTGTCGATTCTTATCAGGTCCGCTAACAACCTTAATTATACAAATTTCGCATTCAAGACAGCGGTAGACATAATAATTCCTAGTCTAACTATAATCGTATTATCAAAAAACTTCTATCAGTAAATGGCACCATCGTAGGAGAATTCCCCCGCTTGTCACCCTGTTTTTGCTGCGTTCTGATCCCGCTTCCAAACTTGCAAAAACATAGATAAGGAATGGGGATATCCCCATTCCTTATCTATGTTTTTGGTTAAGCATTCTGCATCATCAACTGTAAAACTTCTTTGATTCAAACAAAATACTCGATTCTGAAGCTTGTCCCTTGTCAGAAGGCTCCAGCTTACGTTTGTATCGGCTATGCTATTCTTTCTTTTTGGCAATCACAAGCACTTTGCCTTTATCGAGTTCACTCTCATAAAAATCTGCCTCAGCTTCGGTGAAGCCCATCGAAACAATTTTGGCCCGGAGTTCATCGCCACGGGAGCGGAACAGATTCGCCATGGAATCAAATACGCCTTCTTCCTTAATACCAATCTCTTTGGCGTCGGCCGTATCGGCAATCCGATCTGTACGATCCTTTTCATGGGCCAGAACGAAGATATGATCAGCAAGGTATCCGGTAATCTGCAATTCTTTCACCGCTTCTACCGCTTGGACTCCGTTTTCTACCACTTTTGCATAAGCTTGCGCATTGGTTGAATTCATCGTTTCCACTCTCCTCTGATTGATCTTCTTTATCGAGCTACTTAATATATAACCATATGGTATGGGACTGAAACGTTTCTGGATTAACCAATCCTAGGAAACTGATTCATCAAAGAGATCTATTCCTTCAATCTGATTGGAGCCTGGCTTCATATACACTTTCAGCGCCTGACTTCCCCGAAGGAATACTTCTCCATCCTCTGCTACATAATACGGCTTGCCCAAAGCATCCCGAATGTCCTCAATATCCATATCAATCCACTCCTGATTAAGCTTCAGACGTTTCTCGTAAGCATCAATATGCACATAATTGACCACTCCTGTATCTTCGCAGAGCCCAACGGTTACATCTTTGAATTCATACTCCGGACAACCCAGATAGGGATCATGTTCCTTATGAACCGGTTGACCTTTATTGGCTAAAATATCATCGATGCTGTCATCCAGAGAAATGTCATTCAGAGTCCGAAAATGCTGGACAGTTCCGGAACGATCAGCAGCCAGAACTATTTCTGGTGTCTCCTCTTTCGCTACCGTCCATTGCATATCATGAGCAGCGGGTACCGCTGCCGGTTGAACGGAAAAGGGAGAAATTACGCTAAACATAACAAGCAGTAGTTTCATCATGATTCTCACCCTTTCTTCAGGTTCATCACCGCTCTGAAGACTTCTATTGATTACAAAACGGTCATGCTATTTCCGCATACGTTGCCATACATTAGCGGCTACATCCACATATTTCAGCCAGCTTTTTGCGCCCTTGGCATCATCATGATATGTAGCTTCATAGGATTGCAGTGTCCGATCTGTCGATGTCGCGGGCGGCGTCTGTACTACATTCGCTACTTCTGATCGTTTGCTCTGTTCACTGCTGCTGCGTTTCGTCTGAAACTTAGCCATCAGCGTGGATGATACCTGCTTAGCGGCTTCCGTCACTTCGTTCAGCACTTCTCCCAAATTTTGTACAGATTCCATAACAGGATCAATTTGTTTCATTTTGTGCTGCACATCAACTGTAATATCATTGGCATGCCTTACCGTCTGTTTTACTTCATAACTAAGCTCATCAATGGTCTTTTGAACTTCCTGCAGTGTCTGTGACACATTGTCGAGTGAACCCTGAGCGGACTTCAAGGTACGAATTAAAAAGAATACAAGTACTGCAAATGCAATTGCAATTAAAGCCACACTAATTTGATAGATCATAAAAGAACCTCACTTTCCAGTATAAATCGGTTTTGTTATTGCTTAGTTACCCGACCAATTCCGAGGCGAAACAAATAGAAGATGAACTGTGAAATCAGCACAACCTGGTAAAATATCACAATGTTTCAACCCGAAAGGCCTCGGTTAAAGAACAACTACACACGGCAGTGAGACGAACACTTCTCGCTACCCAGTTCTATAAACGAAAGGATGATACCCATGTTGAAATGGTCGGTACTATTTCTAATTATTGCTCTTGTTGCAGGTATTTTCGGATTCTTCGGTATTGTTGAAGCAGCTGCTTCTATTGCCAAAGTACTCTTCTTCATCTTTGTTGTACTGTTCGTCATCTCCCTGATTACGGGACGCAG
Organism: Paenibacillus sp. UMB7766-LJ446; assembly: GCF_030226665.1. Taxonomy (NCBI): domain Bacteria; kingdom Bacillati; phylum Bacillota; class Bacilli; order Caryophanales; family Paenibacillaceae; genus Paenibacillus; species Paenibacillus sp. UMB7766-LJ446. The sequence goes on along the minus strand of NZ_JASOYM010000013.1, from coordinate 185,466 downwards.
CCGAATGCGATGAATGGGGCTTCTCCCCTTATGAACAGCACACGATACATACAAAAGCCTATCGCGCTTGCAAAAGCCGGTAGGCTTTTGTGCGTTTATAGCATCTTTTTTTGCAACAATGATGCCCAAGCAAATTATGACTTATCTCTATTATGTATTACGCTCCCTTCTCGTCTATTCCACCCCTTCTCCCCGACTAGATCATAAAAAACAGGACCATTATGACGTAGTCAACCCGGTTTTCTCCCACCGAAGTATGATATTTACAGGCTCTCCTTATACCCACATATGCTCCAGTTGACACTGGAGAAACCAAGAAAATATTGTTATAATTTGTGTTTCACAAGTGAGCTCGCTTGGTTACTTTTAACACAGGACAACAAAACTACATACCTAACCGAGGAGGAAAAACAAATGAAAAAAATCGTAAGTTTTGCCGCTGCTCTGACTTTGATGGGTTCCATGGCTGCTGCCGCAGGTGCTGAGGAAGCGGTTACCGGGTCGGTAACTCCAGAAACAGGAACACAGGCAACCACAACAACGCCTGCGGTTGAAGTGAACAAACCTGCTGTAGACACTGTAGAAGGCACAGCTGAGACTGTTACTGGCACAACAGAGGACACAACGGGTACGAAGGGTACTTCAACAACTACTGAAACTACAACTCCAACAACGGACGACAAAATGTTTGATGAACCTGTTGTGAAAGCAGGAGATGAGGTTCTGGTCCCTACGATGCTGCTCAACCTGTTGGAGCGCACATGGTTCTATGACACACCTAATGGCAAGCCGATCGGTGCACTGGGTTCCCAAATCATCGATACAACAGGTGAAGTTGTAGATGGATTCGACGGCGGTCAGTGGGTACAAGTATATACGTGGAAAGGCAAAGCTTGGATCCACGTTGCTATTCAATAGTATCGTATAATCGTTCTAACGATAAGTAAAGATAAGTAAAGAGGACAGCGCTCAGGCAGCGGCTGTCCTCTTTTCATTTCATAAGCGTTTATTTCGGGTTTGTCTCTCCCGGTCTCAAGGGCTTCCCGCGGTTCCTTCTTTCATCTTAGGCTCCACATGTACATGTACATGCATAATATTATGCGAACGTTTCAATCGCTCTTCGACCCGGTCACAGATCTGATGACCTTCGATCAGGCTCAGTCCTCCATCCACCTCAATAACCACATCCACCAATACATGACTACCATGCACACGCGCCTTCACGTCCTTGATCATCTCTACACCAGGCACCCGAGCCACAGATGATCTTAGATCGGTCAGGTCTTTCTGATCAAATCCGTCTGTCAGACGATGTGTTGAATCCCGGAAGATCTCCCATGCTGTCTTACAGATCAACAGACCTACAGCAATTGCAGCTACTTTGTCCAACCAAGGAAGACCGAATTGCGCACCGACGATCCCAATTGCAGCTCCGATGCTGACCCAAGCATCCGATCGATTATCTTTGGCTGCAGCCATCAGGGCCTGACTGTTAATTTGTTTGGCAAGACGATGATTGTAACGATATACGCCCAGCATCACCAGCGCACAGGCAACCGCAACCGCTGCTGACCACAGGTTCGGTGCAACAAAGTTCCCTTCATACCAGGAACGAACCGCTTCAACCAATACCTGCAGGCCAACCATGGCCATAATAAATGAAGCAATTAGGGCAGCGACCGTTTCCGCTCTAAAGTGACCATAGGCATGATCGGAATCAGGCGGCTTCTGGGATATGCGAAGTCCGATCAATACAGCAACAGACGCAACAATATCTGTAAGGTTATTGAAACCATCTGCCAGCAAAGCACTGGAAGCAAATAAATATCCGCAGATCAACTTAAAAGCAGACAAGACCAGATAGGCCACAATACTGACCCAAGCCCCGCGCTCTCCTTTGCGTATTTCTTCATAGGCGTTCAAACCGGGCGACACTCCTTTAACGTTTCGTATTACGGTTGTTCCATGTTACCAAATGCGTCCTGTGTGGGTCTATAGAAACAGTGTTGCCAAGCTGCATTGCTGTAGGGGAGCCGAAACAAAGTTGCCAGACCGCAGGGCTGTAGACGAAGAGAAAAAATGTTGGTCCAGTCAAAAAAGTGAAGGATTTCAGCATTTTATCAGGTTGCCCTTGTGGGGCTTTTGTAAAACGTATAAAATGAGTACATCCCGTCCAATTCGGACGGCTTACTGTAAGACCGGGAGGGAATAACGATGAGCGATAATACTGAACCGAAAAAAGTCAGTTTGCAGGATGCCATACGCCAAAAACTGGCGCAGAAGAAAGAACAGGCAAACACGGGTAACCAATCCAGTGCCTATTTTGAAGGCGGCCCCAAAGCAATGAAGAGCCAGAACAACAAAAAGCCTAACAACCAACGCCGCCGTACTGGCGGGTCATAGACCGTAAGAAGCTCTTGTATGAGATGTTTCTAAGGTTACAGGATCACCCTGTATGACCAAAAAAAGAACCGCAAGCCCTCCACTGGAGAGCTTGCGGTTCTTTTAGTTCACCATACGCAATGTAAACAGATTAGCTTATCTTAAGCTTCTACTGGATACATTTTGTTACGCAATTCTTTAATTTCGTCACTTTCCAGATACTCATCATAGCTCATTTGACGGTCAATGACGCCATTTGGCGTGATTTCGATAATCCGGTTAGCAATGGTTTGAATGAACTGATGGTCATGCGATGTAAACAGCATGGTACCGTCAAAATCAATCATACCGTTGTTCAGTGCGGTAATGGATTCGAGATCCAAGTGGTTCGTTGGCTCATCCAGAATCAGAGCATTGGCGCCCGTTTGCATCATTTTTGCCAGCATACAGCGGACTTTCTCGCCCCCGGAGAGTACACTTGCTTTCTTCAGGGATTCCTCACCTGAGAACAGCATACGACCCAAGAATCCACGCAGGTACGTTTCATCCTGATCCTTGGAATATTGACGCAGCCAATCTACGAGACTCATATCTACTCCGTCAAAATACTTGGAGTTGTCTTTCGGGAAATAAGCCTGGGTTGTCGTAATCCCCCAAGTGTATTCGCCACTATCCGCTTCTGTTTCACCCATAAGGATATCAAACAACAACGATTTGGCATTACCGTTCGGGCCAACAAAGGCGATTTTATCCCCTTTATTCACCACAAAGCTGAGATCATTCAGCATGTTCACACCATCAATCGTTTTGCTGATGCGGTCAACGGTCAACAATTGTTTACCCGCTTCACGCTCCGGCTTGAAGTTGATGAACGGGTATTTCCGGTTTGATGGACGAAGATCATCCAACGTGATTTTGTCGAGTTGTTTCTTCCGTGAAGTCGCTTGCTTCGATTTGGAAGCATTCGCAGAGAAACGTTGAATAAAGGCTTGCAGCTCTTTAATCTTCTCTTCTTTTTTCTTGTTAGCATCACGTTGCAAAGCAAGAGCCAATTGACTGGATTCATACCAGAAATCGTAGTTACCTACGTACAGCTGAATTTTACCAAAGTCGATATCGGCAATGTGTGTACATACTTTGTTCAGGAAGTGACGGTCATGGGATACCACAATAACAGTACCTTCATAATCCATCAGGAAGTTCTCCAGCCATTGAATGGATTCGAGATCCAAGTGGTTGGTAGGCTCATCGAGCAGCAGGTTGTTTGGACGACCAAACAATGCTTGTGCCAGCAGGACACGAACTTTTTCGTTACCGCTTAGATCAACCATTTTCTTCTCATGCATGTCACGTTCGATACCCAGACCGATCAGGAGTGCCGCTGCATCCGGCTCAGCATCCCAGCCGTTCAACTCAGCAAACTCTCCTTCAAGCTCACCTGCGCGCAATCCATCTTCTTCTGTAAAGTCCGCTTTGGCATACAATGCGTCCTTCTCCTTCATGATGGAATAGAGACGGCTGTGGCCCATAATTACCGTTTCGAGAACCGGATACTCATCATATTCAAAGTGGTTTTGCTTCAAAACGGCCATGCGTTCGCCCGGGGTGATGTGCACCTCTCCCGAGTTCGATTCAATTTCACCGGACAAAATTTTCAAAAATGTTGATTTGCCGGCTCCGTTGGCGCCGATCAGACCGTAACAGTTGCCTGGCGTGAACTTGATATTCACATCTTCAAAAAGTGCACGTTTTCCGTAGCGGAGCGTGATGCCGCTTGTACTAATCATTAAGCATACCATCCTTTATTTAATATTCTGCATACTGCATGAATAGCAACTAATTCAATCATGGATTCAATATCCCGTAGCCTATTCTGGCACCATATTATAACACAAAAAAGCGGCAAATTCGAAAATTGGCCGCTTTTTAATCGCTAAAGATTTGGTAAATGTACCGTTCATGCGGGTATACCCTTACATTAGCATATCTAGCTCACTTTTGTTAGTCTTGTTTACTTTCCTCGTGCCGGATGCGGAGTGTCTCGCCATGCCCCAGCACCCGAATGCGCTCTGGGTTGATTCCTAGTCGTTCTCGTTCCGCTTCCATTCGATCGAGTGCTTCCTTGGGTGTATCATCCGCCAGCTTAAACGTTCCATAATGCATGGGGACCATAAGCTGGGAGCCTGTTTCTACAAAGCCCTGCAGCGCTTCTTCCGGCGTCACATGCTGGGATGTCATGAACCACTCTGGTTCGTATGCGCCGATTGGCATCAGGGTGACACCGATGTCGAAGCGTTCACCAATGGTTTTGAATCCCTGAAAGTATCCTGTATCCCCCACAAAATAAATAACAGGCGGGCCGCCGGGAGGATTAGCAGCTGATGCTGATGCTGATGCTTCTGATGGATCATCCGTTCCAGCTGCTCGGGAATTTTCATGAGCACGGTCTTGGCTCGTCGCAGCAGTCTCTTCAGACGGGACAACCGCGGGATGATGCTGTTCCAATACATAACCGCCCCAATGGGACGTGTTGGTATCAAATAAGGTTCGGCGCGTCCAGTGCTGCGCAGGCACAAAGGTTATTTTAACACGGCCAAGCGTAATATGTTCCCACCATTTCATCTCATGACACCGATGGAATCCTTTGCGCACCATTTTGCGCTTCAGTCCATCGGGAACAATGAGCAGCGTCTTGGCCGTGACCAATTTCCGCAGCGATGCGAGATGCAAATGATCATAGTGGGAATGCGAGATGAGAATGACATCCAGAGGCGGAATATCCTGAATCGGAATGCCAGGCGCACCGAGTCTGCGCTGAAATCCCATTTTTTCGGCCCAAACCGGGTCTGTCACGATGTTTAATCCATGATATTGAATAAAAAATGTGGAATGTCCAATCCAGGTAATCGTGGTTTCAGCCTGGTTGGCATGCAGATAATCTAGTTCAGGTGGGTGCTTGGGCACGGTGTAGGAATAATCCTTCATCTTGCTGCGCCGTTGCTCCCTCCATTGCTTGAATTCCTTCAGCGTTTTGTCCGTACTTACATTATCAATGTTGTTATAACGGATTTTCGGCATGAAAGGGCCCTCCTCCCCTCCTCTGTATCTTAACAAAAGATTACCCCGAATTGGAAAGTACGTACCAACGAATCAATCCCTTGGATTTTTGCATTTCGCCAAATAGATGAACAAAAACGCAATTGCAGCCACAATGATCAGTGGTGGGGCGTACATAATCGTAAAGGTCTCAAAAAAACTCAACCCCGTTATACCGGGAATCCCCGTCACTCCCGCGTCAGAGCTGAGAAGCAACCTAGGAAGCATGATGAACAGCATGTTGGGAAGCATGAACGGACTCATCCTTTCTTTTTACCAGCATTACCGCGCACATAATTGGCATCAAACAGAAACAGCTTCATAATGAGCACGAGTGAAGGAATGAGCACCAGCAGTCCAAGGCTGAACGCCGTAATAAGCGCAATACCCATCGTCTTGTTCGTAAAGCTGTCGTAAATATTAATGTACGGATACAGAATGTATGGAAGATGCGAGCGCCCATAGCCGTACCAGGCAAAGGCAAACTGCAGCATGACGGCGATAAAGCACCAGCCCATATATTTACGTTTCCATACCAGCGAGACGGCGATCACAAAACAGATAAAAGATGCGATGAACATCCAAGAGATATTTAACATCTGCTCAAAGTGTGCGGGATTCTGTTTGTTGATCTGCAAAAATGCCAGAAAGCTGGCAAAGATCGTAGGCAGACTCCATAGGAGCGCATATTCCCGCAGGACTTCAAACGCAGTCTCATCCTCCGCCCGCTTGGCGTAGTAGGAAAGAAACATCGCAGAGATATACAGCACGCTTACCAAAGCAAGCAATACAACAGACCAGGTATACGGATTCGTCAGAAACTCACGCCAGCGAAAAAATACCTGGTCACCCACCTGCTCAATAATTCCACCTTCGGATATCGCCAAAATGGTGGAAAACACCGCCGGAATCAGCAATCCCGTTGCTCCGTACAATGCCATGTAGATCCGGCTGTTCTGCCCATGGTTCCCGTAGGTATTATAGGCGTAGTACACGCCCCGGATGGCAAGCAGCACAATGGCCAATGAACCTGGAACAAGCAGCGCTGTCCCGTAATAAAAAGCGCTATCCGGATAAAATCCGACCAGACCGACAACAAAAAAGATCAGAAACACATTCGTCACTTCCCACACGGGGGAGAGATAACGCTGAATAATGTTATGAATTTTGTTCTCGTGTCCGCTTAATATGCTGTAAAAGCTGAAAAATCCGGCTCCAAAATCAATCGAAGCCACGATCAGATATCCAAACAGAAACGTCCACAAGATCGCGATGCCTGCAATTTCAAAACTCAATGCACGATCCCTCCTTCCAGGCCGAGAGACTCCAGTTCCTTCTCTGCTTCCTTGTTACGGAACAGCTTGCTGAGTACCCGGATTGCGGAGAAGCAAAGGATTAGGTACAGCAGAATAAACAGAATCAGCATCCACCCCACGGAGGTTGACGTTGTTGCGGCTTCCGACACGTTCATGTAACCGCGCAATATCCAGGGCTGCCTGCCGACCTCGGCAAACATCCAGCCCAGTTCAATGGCAATCATGGCCAGCGGCCCGAGCAGGACGATGCCGAGCAGCAGCCATTTGGGATAAGGCTTGCGCCCCGGCAGCCAGCGACGGATTACATAGAGCACCGGAATCAGCAGAATGATCACGCCGGTCGTCACTTTCAGGTCAAACATATAGTGAATGGACAACGGCGGTCTGAGATCGGCCGGAAATTCTTCCAGCCCTTTCACTTCCGTGTCGGGTCTGTTTCCCGCCAATATGCTGAGTGCATAGGGAATCTCAATGGCGTATTTCACTTCATTGTTCTCGTCAAGAATGCCCCCATAGACCAGCGGCGCCTTCGTCATTGTTTTGAAATGCCACTCCGCGGCGGCCAGCTTCTCCGGTTGGTATTTCGCTAGAAATTTACCGGACGAATCTCCGATCATGACCGTGCTGACCGCAAATACGAGTGCACATACCGTTGTGAGTTTAAGTGCCTTTTTATAATAGACATGGTTCCGACCCCGCAGCAGACTGAACGCGGCGATACCTGCGAGAACCCCTGCACTTAAGGTATACGAAGAGGCAAGCACATGAGATACCTTCGTTGGGGTAGCCGGATTCAGCATCGCGGCAATCGGATGGATATCCTTCATAATGCCATTAATCAGGGTAAACCCCTGAGGTTGGTTCATAAAAGAATTCACCGTTGTGATGAATATCGCAGAGGCAGAGGAACCCAACGCCACCGGAATAAGCAGCAGCATATGCGTATATTTCTTTTTGAAACGGTCCCATGTGTAAAGGTAAATGCCAAGAAAGATCGCCTCCACAAAAAAGGCGAACGTCTCCATAAACAGTGGCAAGGCAATCGCCTGCCCCGCTACTCGCATAAACATCGGCCACAGCAAGCTGAGCTGTAAACCGATGGAGGTGCCTGTAACCACACCCACGGCAACGGTAATGACAAAACCACGCGCCCATCTGCGCGCCAGCAAGGTGTAATGGATATCATTGGTGCGCAATCCGCGCCATTCAGCCAAGGCAATCATGAGTGGAACACCTACACCGATGGAGGCAAAAATGATGTGCACAAACAGGGTAAGACCGGTAAGCATCCGGCTGAGTAGAACAGGGTCCAGGGATGACATGGGGTTACACTCCTCTTTCACATAATCATTATGTACGACTTCATACCGCCTGGATGACGATATAACTCAATAACTCATGATCCGGATAATACTTTTGACAACGGCATATAGCACAATCACGGCTGCGACCAAGCAGACGATAATAAGGGTTTTCTCTTGTTTACGGAACATAGACCTGCCGTCCTCCTTTTGCATGGAATGCAAATTATTGGCTCTATATACAGTTTGCAAAAGAAGTTGTTTTTTTATCCGGGAAATTTTGAAAAACAAAAAAGCCCTTATCGATTTCAGGATGAAAGCATCCTTTCCGATAAAGACTTTCTCTTGCCTTACACGAGTTCGTCTTGCTTGGGCAATCGAACCTTGAACGTACTTCCTTTGAGCGGCGCGGATATAAAGGTTAGCGTACCCTGGTGATCCTCTACAATTTTGCGCGAAATGTAAAGCCCCAGTCCAGTCCCGCCAATCTGGCGATGATCCGAATTGTCCACACGATAAAACTTTGAAAACAGTAGGTCCTGCACGTTCTCTGGAATACCTATGCCATAATCACGTACATCGATGCATAACCATTCTTTCTCTTCCCACAGCGTAATATCAATTCGGTCTGCTCCAGGCGAGTACTTGACCGCGTTACCAATCAAATTATGGAGCACCTGAACCATACGGTTCTGGTCCGCATAAGCAAAAAAGTCTCCATTAAATGCATGCACATAGATGCGCTGAATGGATTGCATATTCCATTGCTCTGCAACACCCTCAACCAGTTCAAGCAAAGGTACATAGGTCTTGTGGTAGGTCATACCTTCATTGTCCAAACGTTGAATATCAAGTACATCATCCAGCAGACTACTCAGCCGCGAACCTTCCGAGGATATGGTTTCCATGAACTCCTGACGCTGTGAAGCAGGAAGATCATACATCATCATTAGTTCCACATAGCCCATAATGGTCGCTACAGGGGTTCGAAGCTCATGCGAGACCACACTGATCAGTTCGTTTTTCATCCGATTCAGACGTTCTTCCTCCGTACGATCGCGGAACACCAGCAGAAATCCATGGTTTTTACCGGGAACATCCACTTGCTTCATGTACAGGGAAAATACACTCTTTTCCACATCATTGAATATAAATTCAGTTTCAACAAAAGCCCGTTGTCCGTCCAGAAATGCACGCGTCTGCTCCATCAAATTGAAATCGGGGGTTAACACCATGGTGTCAATCGCATTAGCTAGATCCTCAATGGATCTGCCCGAAAAATCTCCGAGACCAAACATTTCTTCAATTCTTCTGTTCACTATCGTGATGGTGCCAGACCGATCAGACATGACCAGACCTTCCCGAACGGATTCAATGAAATGCTCGCTAATGTCCCGCTGCTCCTGAATGGCAACTTTTTCGTGAAACAGTTCAGCATTCAGTTTCTCCAAGGCCAGTGCATGACGTACACGCTCTTCCTCAGCTCTTGTCCGCTCGGTAATATCCTTGATAAACAAGTTATACAGCGTTTCGTTATTGCCCAACTGAATTTCTACAATTTTGTACTCAATCGGAAAAACTGAACCATCCCGGCGTATGCCTGAAATCTCTTCCACAATGACATGCCGTTTACCCAAGATAAACTCAAATCTTTCCAGCATTTTTTTGATTTCCATATAGCTCGCTCCCTGGAATAGGGATGGGGCTTCCTTCTTGAATACCACTTCTTCCCGTTTCAGTCCAAACATTCTTTCGGCTTCGGGATTAAACTCGATAATCAGCCCGTTCAAATCCACAGCAATAATGGCATCGATGGATGAATCAATAATCGCTCGTTTGATCTCCTCACTATTCTTCAGCTCTTTCGTTCGTTCTTTGACTCTATCTTCCAGGGTGTGCTTGTCCTGGCGAATCTGTTCGAATTGTTCAAGGAGCACATCGGCCATTTTGCGCAGATTGCCAATCAAAATCTGTACTTCGGTTACATGACTGCTCGGCCACTCCATTTTTCCATTACGAAATAACAGCCTTGGCAGAGAGCCAGTCATGCGTGTAAGGCGCTTCAATGGACTTACCACTTTTCGACTGAGCGGAGCGGCTACAATCATGGAAACCATGAAAATGATAAACAACGATTGAAGTGTAGTCAGATAGATCGACTCGATTCGTGTATAATAATGGGCTGAACTGGTCTCAACGAATACTCGGTATGCTGTACTTGTAGTCATATCTGCTTCGTACATGAACGAAGCCTCTTTCCAGTGAGTAAGCACATCACTGTAATAAGCATCACCGGAGCGAAATAAAATGCTGTTCTCCCCTGGATTCAGAAAACGATAATTATTGAAATCCAGATGTTCTCCTACCCGAAGTGTATCCAGCCCTGAAGCAATGACCCTATCATTGGAATCCAGAATAATGACGTTTACGTCCAGCAGATGATGATAGCGCTCCATGCTCTGCTGCATGTTCTCATTGGTTAAATATTGTTCATTTAAATCCTTGATAACTGCATTGGCAGCATGTTTCAGGTTCAGCATGATGGTATCATTTATTTGCCCCAATTGTCTGCGACTATCCGCGGACAACAGGGTAAGGGAAACAACTACTACAAAGGCTACAACGTATTTAAAAGCAATTCTCGTGAGCGGAATGGTTCCTGTTCGTTTCGACTTCAGTTCACCATTTATAATCCAGAAGTCCACCACTATGCCTGCAATCAGCGCGTTAACCATGCTGATTACAGCGACATGCATATAGCCATACTTTAATTCGTCAAGACTGATGCCCATGATGAAATATCCGTAAAAAATCACTGGCAGTAACATCACAACCCAAAATACGGCGTTGGCTTTTATGATGCTTCCATTTTTCGAGCGTATCTGCCACAGCAGCATCCAGATCAATTCGATGAAATGAGCTCCGATCATAAACAGGCTGTTAGGGACCAATTCTGTGCATAACACACCCAAAGAGCTGATCCCTATATAGGTAATGAATCCGTAAATAGCCCCATGTAAGCGCAGGGCAATAAAAGCTGCGGCTATACCGAACATTAGCTGTACACCATAAAATAAAGTTAAGGGAAATATCGTTCCAAGCGTCCCAAGGATAATAAGTATGGCAGTGCCCAGCCACGGAATACGGAGTTTGATTATCACCCAATCTAACACCTTGCTAGCCTTTATGTAGTCCATAGGCAGTTGCCCTCATGACTGATTTCTATGTTTGCATTCAACAACAACGTTGGTTCCTCCCGTAAAATAAAGCTCGTAAAATCGACTTTTTTCCCTTTCATCGATCTGATACATTATACTGTAATTACCTCTCCATGTAGCTTTGGGAAATTTTGAATGATCGGCAAATAAGCTACATTCATGGTAAAATACTGAGGTTTGGCTCGAACTCTATACAATTCTCTACATATGCATCCTATATTCTGGAATACAAACATTAAAAAATTTGCAGTATTCCCTCACAAAATTACGACAAATTTCTAGAAATTTCTTAACAAATTCATTTCATCAGGAGTGTGACCTCAATGGCTATTAAAGTACTTCTTATAGAAGATGAGAAAAATCTGGCCGACATGATTGCTTTCTTTCTTGAGGAGGAGGGTTACATAACTGAACGGGTTCATCATGCACGCGAAGCTCTTCAACTTTTCCCACGATTCCAGCCTGATATTGTAGTGACTGACTTGATGCTGCCTGAAATGGACGGCAATGATCTGGTTGATGCGTTTCGTCAGCACTCCACTGTACCCATACTCATGATCTCAGCCAGCACCATGCTGAATGATCGGCTCAGAGCATTGCATAATGGTGCGGATGATTTTCTATGTAAACCCTTTAGTCTGAAAGAGCTGGATGCCCGCATGAAGGCTTTACTCCGCAGATCGGCAATCGCCTATCCGAACAAACCGGTAAAAGAGGACAAGCCTGCTGAAGTCGCTGGACATGTCAGTGTAAATGAGTACAGACGAACCTTGTTTGTGGATGGTCATGAAATCGAGGTTACGCATATCGAATTTGAGATTATGAAGGAATTGTACCGGAATCCCGGCAAGGTATTTACCCGCAATGAACTTATGGACCGAATTAAGGGCTCAGAGCGGGCATATCTTGACCGTACAATCGATGTACACATCTCCAGTCTGCGCAAAAAAATTGAGCCCGACCCCAAAAATCCACGGTATATCAAGACGGTTTGGGGAACGGGATATAAATACGTCATTTAGTACACGGCGAAATTACATAACGGCTCATGTCCTCTCTCTGTCATCGTCTCATCGACCGGGTTGAGGGCAGAGCTGTTTTTGATTTGCAGGCAACAGAATGCAGCCACCGCTGGATTTCCATGATCAGTCCTTCGGGTTCTTTCTCTTGCCAGAGAATCAACTTCATCAGACCGGTGCCCGTGATAAGCTGCAAATGGCGCTTGCGAATCAGGGATTGGAAATCTGTAATCACCAGTAAAGGAATCTGAGGCACAAATGCCCGGATGGCATTCGCTGCTGAAACGGCTTGCCCGGCATCCTGATAATCCACAATACAATAACGGGCTGTTCCCCATTTCGACCCGACCATGCTTTCCACATTTTTTTCTGTCTTAATTGCTGACTCCCTCTTCTCGTCTGTTATCCATTCATTCAACAATTCAATAATATGATCATAATCAATACCACGACTTCCGTCCGAAAGTACGGTAATGGGTTCCATAGCGATTACCTCCAGTTCATTCTCTTGTCTTATTGTGCCAATCTTCATTTAAAAATGTTCGTGTTCGCACATAAAAGAAGTGTTAACTATCTTCGTACATTTTCACAAACGCCGTAAGGTTCATTACCCATTTCGCAGTTTGCAGCAATTCATGTAAAATAGGGATATGCCCGTGCCCATTGCGGGAAATTTAAGTATGAATCCGGTACAGGAGGTTATGAACCGATGAATATTGTTTCCATTGAACCAACACCCAGTCCCAATACAATGATGCTGCATCTGGATGAACGTCTGGAGGACGGGATTCGCAGAACATATACACTGGATAACGAACGGTCTGCTCCGGCGTTTATTCGCCAGATGCTACATATTCCCGGAGTAAAAAGTGTATTCCATACGACTGACTTCGTAGCGCTCGACCGCAAGGGAAATGCGGACTGGTCCGTCATTCTTGGCGAAGTTCAAAGTCGTCTGGGGCAGCAGGGAATTGATCTGGATTGGATTGAATCTGAAGATGCCTCTGGTGAGCACTTCGGTGAAGCACAGGTATTCGTTCAATTCTTCAGAGGCGTGCCGATGCAAATTCGGGTCAAAGCCGGCGCGAAGGAAGAGCGGATCTCGCTCTCGGATCGGTTCGTCAAAGCGGTTACTGAAGTCGCCAGTGCAACGCTGATCAAGGAACGGAAACTGAGTGATTATGGCGTTCGCTACGGGGAATTGCCTGAAATTGCAAGAGAAGTTGAACAGGAGCTGGAAGCAGCATATCCGCCAGAACGTCTGGAACGAGTGATCCAGCAAGCCATTGAACACGGCACCAATGCGGAAGAGTTCGTGGAACGTCGCCGCCAGCTGGATGGTGCCGAACTTGAAGAGGCTTTAAATAGTGAGGACTGGAATGTACGTTATGCTGCATTTGATGGTATGGAGCCTACAGCAGAACGACTGCCACTTGTAGCCCATGCACTCCATGACAGTAAAATGCAGATACGCCGACTGGCGGTCGTATATCTCGGTGACATCCGTACACCGGAAGCGATGGAACTGCTGTACGAAGCTCTACAGGATAGTTCGCCTGCTGTACGCCGGACTGCCGGAGATACCCTCTCCGACATCGGTGATCCCGCAGCAACGGCAGCCATGACAGCTACGTTATCCGATAAAAGCAAGCTTGTACGCTGGCGTGCAGCCCGCTTCCTGTACGAAGTGGGGACCGAGGAAGCAGAGCAAGCACTGCGGAAGGCAGCAGATGACCCTGAGTTTGAAGTTAGCCTGCAAGCCAAAATGGCACTGGAACGGATCGAATCCGGGGAACAGGCAGCCGGAACGGTATGGCAGCAGATGGCCGGGCGTAACAAAACGTCGGAATAGTCCTTTGGATTCATATCCAACAATTGTTATTGCACTGGAATACCATGGGGGTTATACTAATTGTCTGTTTACCAAACAGAACATGGAGCGTTACGTTCTGTGATTTATAACTTCATAGACAATAGATACACCTCATCCATGATGATGAGGTAGAGGTCGCGGGTGCGATCAGTACGCTGAAGGAGGCGCTAAGGAGCCGCTTATGAATTCAGCCGAAAGGTGCACCCGCCGAAGCCCGCAGGACGTTCCTTACGTTGTCCAGCGCGGCTGGGGCTGTTGCCGAAAGGTGCAGAACTGTCACAGATGAATGATACCTTTCTCGGAGGGTATGATTTCTTCTGTGTTGAGCTATCTTAAACATTCGGGACGAGGTGCGGACAATTGATATAAAGACCGCAGGCTAATGCCTGCGGTCTTTTGTGTTATTTGCCATTGTTCTGAACCCATTAGCACGCTGAAAGAAGGAGTGTTTCCATGCAAGATCGCAACAACCAAACCACAACAGGGCCCACCCTGAAAAAAGGACTACGCGCACGGCATATGACCATGATTGCACTCGGTGGCTCCATTGGTACAGGGCTGTTCCTCGCAAGTGGAACAGCCATTTCCAATGCAGGTCCCGGCGGTGCACTGATTGCTTATGCTGCCGTCGGCATCATGGTTTACTTTCTAATGACCAGTCTCGGAGAACTGGCTACCTTCATGCCTGACTCCGGTTCATTCAATACGTATGCGGCCCGCTTTGTCGATCCGGCCCTTGGGTTCGCCATGGGCTGGAACTTCTGGTACAACTGGGCAGTCACCATTGCGGCAGAGCTCGCTGCGGCAACCGTACTCATCAAATACTGGTTCCCTGACAGTTCATCCATGCTGTGGAGTCTGTTGTTTCTCGTATTAATCTTTGCCCTGAATGTGTTGTCCGTCAAAGGATATGGAGAGTCGGAATACTGGTTCGCCATTATCAAAGTCGCTACCGTCATCATCTTCCTTACCGTTGGTGTGCTCATGATCTTCGGCATTATTGGCGGAGAAGCGGTTGGATTCAGCAATTTCACAGTAGGTGACGCACCATTCCATGGCGGATTCTTCGCGGTTCTCGGTGTATTTATGGCCGCCGGGTTCTCTTTCCAGGGAACGGAGCTCATTGGCGTCGCAGCCGGTGAAAGCGAAAATCCGCGTAAAAATGTCCCTCGTGCTATTCGGCAAGTGTTCTGGCGCATTTTGATCTTCTACATTCTGGCGATTACTGTCATCAGTCTGATCATTCCTTACACACATCCGGATCTGCTCAAAGGTGATCTGAACAATATCGGAGTCAGTCCGTTTACCCTTGTCTTTGAAAAGGCAGGTCTGGCCATTGCTGCTTCTGTCATGAATGCCGTTATTCTGACCTCTGTACTGTCAGCCGGGAATTCGGGCATGTATGCTTCAAGTCGTGTCCTGTATGCTCTTGCTCGAGATGGCAAAGCACCTCGCTTTCTCGGTCGGCTGAACAAAAAGGGCATTCCAATGAATGCCCTGCTCTTGACCACAGCAGTGGGTATGCTTGCTTTTCTAGCCTCCCTTTTCGGTGATGGCATTGTATACACCTGGCTGCTTAATGCATCCGGTATGTGTGGCTTTATCACCTGGCTTGGCATTGCCATCAGCCATTATCGCTTCCGCCGTGCTTATGTGGCTCAGGGACGGGATTTGAACGATCTGCCCTACCGTGCACGCTGGTTCCCATTTGGGCCGATCTTTGCTTTTGTATTATGTATCATCGTCATTGTTGGACAGAACTATCAGGCGTTCACGGGCGATCAGATCGATTGGAGCGGAGCCCTCGTCGCTTACTTGAGCGTTCCATTGTTCTTGGTATTATGGCTGGGTTATAAATTTGTTAAGAAAACAAAAGTCGTACCGCTACAGGAATGTGATTTTACTCCATCATCAGAATGATTATACCCAAATAATGATATTAATCAGCATTGGGTTACTCTATTTTTAAATAAACAGGCAGCCTTCCTTCTTTCTACGAAAGAAAAGGCTGCCTGTTTGATTTGTCCAGGTTTTGTATATGTCCCTATGTTTACAATAGAGCAGTTAATCTATTTTTGGACAAAAGGGGTACACGTAAATGAAATTCTTTTTTTCCATGCTTGTTGTTCTGGGGATCTTACTTCTTTTCTTGCCTCTTCTGCAGGAAAAGTATTTTGACTGGCAGCAAGCCAAAGTTATGGATGAGCTGAAACAGCTACAACTCGACCTAACTAAAATCAATGAATCTTTTGAACAAGCCAGACAGGATCCTGCCTCAATCGATGATGATACCGAAGACAAAGAACAGGAAGGTTATCCTCATGCACTTGGGGTTATTACAATTGACGAGATTGATGTGCAGCTGCCCATTCTGGAGGATGCAACCGAAAGCAATATGAAGGTTGCAGCAACGCATCTTGTGGAAACAGCCCGCATCGGGACTGAAGGAAATGCAGCGATAGCCGCCCATCGTGCTCACAAAAAAGGACGCCTGTTCAACCGAATGGGAGAATTGGAGATTGGTGATTGGATTAAAGTCACTCTGGCAGATCAGACCCATATCCAATACAAAGTGGATCAGATATCCGTTGTGGAGCCTACGGACTTGTCCGTACTTGAGGACCCCCATCTGGGACAAGTGCTCACCTTGATTACCTGTGATCCATTAGTAGATCCAACGCATCGGCTGATTATAAGAGCCGTCCAAGTGACTTCAGAGATTGCTCAGCGTGACCTGCCTTAAACATGAACATGCTGTATAAACCAAAAACACCCCTGGCATGCGCGCGGTGATTCTGAATCTCCGAAGCGCTTATGCTGGGGGTATTTTGTTGTAGCTGTTAAGAAATATCCGAGGTTACATGTTCCCGTCTACGGATTCATTTGTTGTCTTCGACGGAGATACAAATATCCCATACTGCCGAAAATAATCATAAGAGTCCCTACAAGAGTGTATCCCCATGTTCTCTCTTCTCCTGTTTTAGGCAGCATGCCTAGGAAAGAACCGTCCTTCCCTTCCTCTGCTCCTGCAACATTCG
Source organism: Paenibacillus sp. UMB7766-LJ446 (assembly GCF_030226665.1). Taxonomy (NCBI): domain Bacteria; kingdom Bacillati; phylum Bacillota; class Bacilli; order Caryophanales; family Paenibacillaceae; genus Paenibacillus; species Paenibacillus sp. UMB7766-LJ446. Next base: position 168,223 of record NZ_JASOYM010000013.1, on the reverse strand, counting down.
TATCTGCAGGGGAGGAAGTATGATCCGCTCCTGGGCTGGCAGCATCGCCAGCATTGCCAACAGCTGAAGGATCCTCTTCGTCAACAACAGTCGAATCTCCTGGTTTGGAAGGGGACTCTCCCCTATCCGGATCCGTCCCCTGGTCGGTTCCATCCTCTGGTTCTGAAGTTTCAGGCGTTACCACCGTGCCTGGAACCGTTGTGTCCGGAGTTGATGGATCTGGCGTTGATGGATCTGGCGTTGATGGTTCTGGCGTTGATGTCCCCGGATTCGGTGTTCCTGTACTTGGCGTTCCCGGATTATAAGGCTCACTTGGCCCGCCCGGTACCGGAATGGCGATATTCGTCTTTTCCACCACTACAGTTTCCGTCTGTTTATTCGTAATCTCGAATTCAACCGGTGTTTGGTCCAGTCTATATCCTATTGGTGCTTTTATTTCAACCAGCTGATACTTATTGGGTTCCAAGTCTCTCAGAACAATCTCACCATTGGAATTGGTAGTCAGTTTGGCTTCATCAATGCCTGTAACCACTTTGAATTCCCAAACACCGTTGGCATCCATCAGAGCACTTTGAGCACGTAATTCAAAAACGGCTCCTTGCAGATGTTGCGATTTGCCTGAATTATATTTAATCAATTTAACAGAACGGTCATTTTTTTTATTTTCAATCGTTAATAGAGTTACTGGTTTCGTAATCGTTACAGCCGTTTCAGGTTGTTCAATAACGAAACCTTCTGCCTTGGTCTCTACCAATGTATAGGGGCCATACGGCAAGCTGTCAAACTCAATCACTCCGTTAAGATCCGTCACTTTTTTGTCAATCACATCCGCTTTACTGTCACGCAGTTCAAATTCAATTCCGCTTAATACGGACTGACCCTTGGCATTCACTTTTGTAACGACCAGCTTGCCACCGGAGCCCTGCACATTCGTATGAGATAGGGTGAGTATCCGGGTTTGATTCGCTGCAATTGTAAACGGAACTGGTGTTGCGTCCATTTGATAGTACGCAGGCGCTTCCGTTTCTATCAATTCATAGTCCCCTGGTTCGAGATTTCCTTTGGCGATCCTTCCATCATCACCTGTCGTTAACTCCGCAATTTTATCTCGGGACAGACCATTCTTCAAATACAATTCAAATGTTGCACCTTTCAAAGTCTTCGATGAATCCACAGAGTCCACTTTCGTTAATTCGAAGCCTTGTCGAATTTTTTCATTTTTAATTTCAAAGGGTTGATCCGGGTCTTTGAAATCAATGGTTTTCCCTGTGGAAGCTCCATACTCCGGATCAATCAAATAGCCATTCGGTGCAGATAATTCCTTTAACTTGTATGGCAGACCATTGGTTTGATCGTTAAATCTGTATTTTCTGGAGGTCTCGACCTCTCCATTGACATCTGTTGGTTTCAACGTTTCCAGAAGCGTCGTTCCGGACGCATTATAGATGGCGAATATCGCTCCCTCAAGCGGAAGACCTGTATCATCTACTTTATAGATCTTCATTTTACCGACACCTGTAGATGCTCCACCTCCAGCTCCGGCCATGGAAACTCGAATGCCTGTCTGATGATCTGACCCCGTTACCGACGAAGACTGGCCTGCGAATTCAACTTTATTTCCTATTCTTTCCCCGCTATCGGCATTAATAAAGGATTGATACTCCAATATAAAAGCGGTCTTCATCTCATTCTTAAAGGTAAAAATAAATGTATTGCCTTCCACAATCAGTTCATACTCACCAGCATCAACCAAACCAGCCTTGGTAGACACATTCCCTGAGTTGTTCGCAGGCAGATCGGTCGCATATAACTTTAACGTATCTGCAAGCAAAATCTGATTATCTGATAGCGTATCCGTTAATACGGAACCTGCGGCTATATAAGATTGGCTTGGGTTGATATTTACAGTCCAGGCAGCCTTATCACTTGAACCTAGTTGCTGTCCTGTTTTCTGTACGTAGACGCCACCGTGTTCAGGTGTAACATTCACTGATTTTTCAAAACGTACCTCTCCCCCCTCACCATCCGTCAAGACAGCATGATTGGAATAGGTACCCTCTACTGCAAAATCCCCATCCAAACTGGTTTTATACACAACCCGATAGGCAGCCTTTCCAATGTTTCCGAGGTTTAATGCAAAACCTTTACCATCCGAGTTCAATTGGAATTGCCCAGGTAACAGTGCAACTTCGTCACCAATGGCAATGACGTTATTCGCTCCCGCTAGTGTGAGCTTATTTACTTTCAAAGAGCCATCTACAAAAGATTGATTACCTGTGTACGCATCCTTGAGAATAGCGTTCTGGATATCATATAAATTATAATTCACATCAATCGTCCAGGTAATCGTTTTGTCCTTCGCGCTGTATTCGCCCTTCTTATTGCCGTTCTGTATCGTGTAATCTTGGGGTTTGACTACAGCCGATTTGGTAATCGAAGCTTGTGGTACATTCGACTCCTTCCAATTCAAAGTAGCCTGGTTACGATATTCATTGTTAGTTGGCATACCTGCCGTTGGATCAAAGCTGGTCTTATACGTAATCACATGCTCTTTATTGATCATACCGTCAGTCTTCAATCGGATAGAGAACCCATTTTCAAAGTTTATATCACTTGGATCAGCTACTGGCTCAAGTTCAAACTGATCCTTTTGATCCCCACTAATTTGAAGACTGCCCGGAATGAGCTTTAGCTTCATATGTCTTCCTGCGTAATTGTCCGTAATGACGATGTCCGTCATCTCCTTCAAATCACGGTTCAGAACAATCTTCCACTCGATCTCCTTGGTATTAAAATCTTCGCTTTGAACACTTTTCGCAAAAATAATTTCCTGAATGTCCTTTTTGCCTTCTTTTTCTGTACCGTCATACATATTGACCGTATTCGTTACCGTAGCATCTTTATAGACGCGATCCATCGTTTTGGTTTGATATTCAATTTCATAAGCATTGGTGATGTCATTTTTAAATTGTAATTTAAAGCCATCATCAAAGCCTGTGCTCACTCCTGTGAGTGTATATTCATTGGAATTCACTAAAGTAGTACCCGCTGGCTTGCCATCACCGTCGATGTCTACTTGATGTACTTTTACCGAACCATCAACCAACTCATGTTTCGTTGTGTCAAAACGATCTTCAATCCATGCGTTCGCCTGCGTAATCTCTTGTTGATTGTAATTGTATTGCACTTTCCATGTGATCGTCTGGGTCACTGGATTGTATGCACTCTCTTGTCCGGATTTTTTCAAAGGCTCATTAAAACTCACCCTCACGCTACCGATGTCAGTTTCATCATGTTCGCTCTGATCACCTGTAAGAACCACCTTATTTTCATACAAAACGTTCGTAAAAGATGCAGTTGTTGGTGCTTTGATACTCGTTGTATACTTCACACGGTATGCCTTATCAATATTCCCCAAAGCGATCGGAAACTGAGTTTCTGTTCTAACTGTACTTCCTTCTTTGACAGATCCGTCTAGTTGAATATGCAATTCACTAATCTCAATATTCCCCTTAAGTGGACCTGCCGAGAGCGTGTCATTCAGAACGGCATTGTTAATGCCCTTCTCTCCCTGGTTGAAATCGACAGTCCATTCAATCTCATCCGAGTTGAAATTGTTCTTATTTGCGATCCCCGATTTCGTGAGTTTATCTATGGCTGTATTCTGAAAATGCACATTAATGATGCCTTGTCCAACGGAACTAAAGTCTATTGGCTGTTTCAAGCCGCCATCCATCTTGCTTTCATCGAACTTGATCCAAACGTAGAAATTCCCCTCCAGCTTCTCACCTACGATACGGTCATTAAACGTAAACGTGATCTCTCCATCCGGATTGACGACATATTCCCCAACTCCACCATCCAAATCCCCTTTTAGTTGCGATCCAATTTTGAATTTGTCTGGTAAACGAAAAGTAAAAGTGGAACCATCACTATAAGTATGGGTATCGTTTGGAAGCCCCCATGTGAAGACCACAGCCACCTCATCCTTAACGCTAGGTCGTATATCTTCGATACGCTCCCCTTTTATATTCATATTTCCATTTCCATCGTACTCCGGTATTTGATTATACATTTGAACACTTGTAATTAAATTTTCCTTTATGACTTCCGCAGCATTATTGGCCAGTGCCAGAGTACTCGGATCAACTACAGCTTCTGAATTGAGATCTGATTGTTCTGCAGATTCATTAGACTCGGGAGAATCCATTGACGGACCATTATCATCATTCCCTGAGATAGGTTCAACAGAACCTTCTTCTGACGCTGTATCCATAGTTACAATTGCTGTCATATCATCCTGAGCATGCATGGTTGGTGTAAACATCCATCCTTGCATCATTTGCGTGATCAGCAACAAAGCTATGATCACCATGCTCACTTTTTTGTTCATTTTTTGCAATTCCTCCTCTTGCATAATGTTGGCATACACCAACAAAAAGAATAGCAAAGAGACATATACAAAAAATAGACAACGCCCTAATCGACGTTCTTCTAACACAAAAAAGAACGCTTCTCAACGAAGCGCCCCTGTCTTAAAACACATTTAAATTCATCATTTCAGCTGCTGTCACATGGTCCAGGTAATCTTCACACGCAGATCGACGGTATCCTGCATGTTGGACACGTAATACGATATCGACTTCATGCCAAGTTGATATAAATCCTGCAAATCCTCTACTAGTCCTGTTTCAGTACCCTTGTATCTGAAAGTCAGCGAGGTTCCGCCATCCTTAAGCACACTCTGAACTTTAGTTTTCAACGCGGAATGACCACTAATCGCATCACTTTCGTCGTATAGCGAATATTCCAGCGTATGATACAGCTTCTGATACGCGGTTGCTTTGCTGCCTCCTGCCTTCACCAACGTTTGCAAAGCTTCACGATAGGGGGCAGATGCAGCAGGATACTTGCCTTGAGCCGTCCAGACATGGTCACGTGCCATCTCATTATCACTGAGCAAATAATAACTGTGACTTACCTTCCCTTTGCGATCAGGAGTAGGATCATCCCATGTCGTGTCCATATGGTACCACTTGCCGTCCAGCTTGACGAGATTCCAGGCATGTAATTGATCACCAGCCGTTCCTTCCACAATCCGGTTATCTATACCCACCTGCTCCAGCATGCGATAAGCCAGCAAAGAATACCCTTGGCATACGGTGCTGCCGGTAACAAGTCCATCGTATGCAGTATATTTCTGCAAGGATGTATCGTAGGAAAGGTTAAGCACAATCCAGTCATGAATGGCTTTGACCTTCTCATGATTCGTCATACCCGGCACAATAATTTCTTTCAGCACATTGGTCACCTTGCGGTTCACATAATCGGTCTGTTCTTTGGTTTCCCGATATGCCAGCTTCACATGTACCTCTGCAGATACATTGGAGCCTTTATAGTTAAATGCGTAACTTTTAACGGTATATTGAATATAAGGATCACTGGTCATTGCTTCGTCAATGGAGCTCTGCAACTGTTTCTTGAGGCCTTTCACATTGCCTTTGTATGTAAAAACAAGTTCCTCCGTTCGCTGGGACATCGCGGTAAGCAACGTCTCACGCAGATCCGTATTCGTGGAAATGTCCGATGTTCCCGACGCCGCGTATAGCTGATCCAGATCAACCGCATGTGGCAGTGCCACAGCGACGAGACAGCCAGCCAATAGCAGGGTTATTACTCGTTTTCCGTGCTTGCCCATGAAAGGATACCACCTCTCTTTGCAAAGTTCTCATGCCTCATTGTATCACAAAAGGGATTGACGGCAGGCTTCTAGTTTTGTCGAAAAGCATCAAAAGAGACCCTCCGCAGAAGGTCCCTCTGTCTTCAGCAAAATAAACCTAACCTACCCGTTATTCTCATCATATGACGCTTCCGGGTATTTATGCAATAAAACAAACTCTGCTCAATATAAGCGATTGCCGCTCATAAAGGTATCCGTCTTGCCCTGAAGCTTGGCCAGACGTTCCAATACCTGCGCCGCTTCCGCAACCGTCACTTTACGTGCAGGCATAAAGCGACCTTCAATTGAAGGCAGTAATCCCAGCTTGATGCTAAGGGAGACAGCGCCCTTGTTGTTGACTGCACTGGCATCTGCCAGGTTGGGAAGGTCCGATGGCAATGTGTAGAATCCAGCTAATTTCTCATAGCGCAAAATGCGCACGAGCAATACTGCCAACTCTTCACGAGTCATCTCCTCTTCAGGATTTAGCTTCGTTTCAGGGTCGGCACCCGCTAACCATCGCTGATCGATCAATGTCCGCACAGCTTGGTAATAAGGGCTCTCCGGAGTGATGTCAGCATATAGATTGCCACTCCCGTTACCACTGTAGTACATATCCATATTCGGATTAACTGCTCTTGCCAGATAGGTAAACCAGTCTCCCTTGGTGATGACCCGATCCGGGAATACACGTCCCTGTTCATCTGCAAGAATTACGGCATGTTGGGTCATGTTCCGAAGTGCAGCCTCCGCTACATGACCGGAAATATCACTAGGTTCAACATTCGCTGCGACACTTCCTGTACCGTATAAAAACTTCCATTCTCCAGTGTTAGCATCAAGTACTTCATAGCTGGCAGTAACCGAATTTTCATTTCGTGTAGGCTGGTAAACCAGGTTTACGCCCGAGGGAACGACCTGACCGCTACTCATGGCATAACCACCGTAGCGTGAATAAGCCAGTATCAACTTAAATGCCTCCAGATATGTCGATTTTGCCTTTTCATAACTGATGGCTGGTTTGGTGTCTCTAGGCAATTGTTCAGGCGTTGCAGCAATCCTTGTATAAAATTCGTTAATGGCCCCATCCTTCAGGACCTGTACCTGTACTGTATCATCCATAACCGCAATTCCGTTCATATAGCGCTGGAACATAAATGTACGTGCATCTTCAAATTCAAGCACGCTGGACAACCGGAATTCTTCCGATGCATTGGGAACCAGTGCAATCACCTTATTGATGGCAAGCTTCTCCGCTTGTGTCCGGGTTACGGACTTAGTCTCATTCTCATCCGCTGGTTTCTCCTGCGCAGCACCCGGCTCCACCCGTTGATACAAGCTGTAACTATAAATCTGTCCAGTAAGCGCATCTACCTGTGCTGAAATATCTCGCATGAACATGTAGGATACATTCGCATTTCGATTGCTCCAGCTCAGGCTCCAGACTTGATTGTTTGGACTCCCATACTCGCCTTTGCTTAACTGACTATGCTCCAACTTGTAGCCTTTTGGAATATCGAAATTCTTTTTAATGATGTTCTCGGCCTGTTGTGCGTTTAACTTCTGGCCTTTCGCCGCGACAAAAGGAGCTATACTTCCTTTTAAAGATTTATTCAGTTGTATAGAATCGTCACCGATAGCTTTTCCAGTCATTGCGTTAATCGGCTCCAGAGTATTGGCCTCCAGCGGAACCATGCTGGAATTCTTCGGCATATAACCAAGATAGTACTGTTGTCCTTTAAGCGAAGATAGACGATCATTCGAGATATAAGCAAGCTGTACATCAAACTGCTCCTCAAATCGTTGTCTGGCCTTCTCTTCCGATGCTGCCGACTTCGATGAAGGATATTCAGCTTCAGTTGTACTTCTTGAATAGCCTGTCACTAGGCCACTTTCATCCACACTTATGTAGATCGTCTCTGCCTCAGACAACAACCCTTCGTGCTTAAGTTGGTAACCGTATCGATACTCCGTTCTGCCGAACAAAGATTGCTGTGCAGTGGATTGAAACTGATCTCCAAGAGAAGCATAATCATTTTCTTTCAATCCGGGAATGGCTTTGTACAGTAATGCTTCTGCCTGCTTCTCAGCCTCGTCTTTGGTCAATTTGACTTCAGAATCTGCTGATTGCTTATCCAGTAATTCAGACGGCAAATGTACGCTTAACACTTCCCCTGTGCCCGCATGTACCGTTGCGCTGAATCCCATCGTATGGTTTCCTTCGACAATTTGAAAACCGATATCCCACGCCTTGTAATCCGGCGGTGGGTAAGAGTTCGGTGAATCAAATCTTGCGGATGAGATCGTCGCCTTCTTTAACAATGGAAATAATTTCAGTATATTCTCGCTGGCTTGCTTGGAGGAGATTTTGGCTCCTTCAGGCACCTCGTTGTCTGTTACTCCAAGTTGTTGTTCTGTTTCCCCCGCAGCGGATTCTGTTACCCGTTCCGCTGTCGCTGCCGACGCGCTGCCTGCAAACCCTGGTGTCTGTGATGCCAGAAGCAATGTTGCCATGGCCGCTGTAGCCGCTTTGGCTGTGAACATTTTGAATCGTCCATTAAAATTCCAATCAAAACTCAAATCTGGACCTCTCCCTTCAATTTCATACAAGGATGCATGCAAAATAAACCTCGCATGAATATTGCCAGTCTATTCTATGATACCATAAGCTTCCTTTTTAATCGTCATTTTCCCAACAATTTTACAAATGTGAATTTCTGCATATTGTATAGAAAAAGCAAAAAACGCCAACCAGGTTGGCGTTTCAACGATCAGCCGGAGCATTAAATAGGCTGAATTTTCTCTATATTGACGTTCGGTAGAACCGATTCGTTGGACTGAGCCTGCACCTGTACATGATTTTTCAAAAACGGAATCACCGTATTCCAGAACGCAGGATCTTCTTCTGAACAGCTGTGCCCTCCGCTATTGACCCATAGATGCTCTACGGGCGGATCCGCTTTGGACATAAAATATTCAAGTTCGCTTGGTGGAATAAAGTTATCACCTTTGGAATGTACCATAAGCATCGGCAGCTGCATTCCCTTGCGCCGTTCATTCAGCAGCATCACGGGATCGCGCTGGCGATACGTTTTTAGAGATTCACCAAGCCGCCAGAACCAGATTCGCGGAATCAGCTGGGCCAGCGGAAACAGAGGCAGGCGTCGCCGTCTCAGCTCCGCACTGACGATAACCTCGAATTGGGATGGCATGGAGTCTGTAATCACCGCGGATACAGGAATGCCCTCCGTCACAGCAAGGATCGTCCCTAGACCGCCCAAGGAGTGTCCAAGCACACCGATCGCCGCAGAATCAATTTCCGGCCGTGACGATGTATATCGCAAGGCTGACAGAAGATCGTCGCGGAACAGGTAGGCTGAAGCCGCTTTAACCGGATCGCTGGCTCCATGGCTTCGAACATCGTACATAAAGAGAGCATAACCTGCTTCCCAAATGGGACGTGCATAACGGAGGACACGTGATCGGTTGGAGCCCCAACCATGTGCAATAATAACCAACGGCCAAGGCTTCGGGACATGAGCTCCGGCCGGAATGAACCAGCCATGAACTCTCCCGCCTCCGCTCTCGAAGGTTATATCCTCAAATGGCATGGGCGGTGTGAGCGTAATCGGAATCTTTTTGGGGGTCTGGCTATTTACGGCTGCCTTCCATAAACCACCCGCAGTTACCGCGGCAACAGCAATCATCCCGCCAATCATCGTTTTAGCTTTCACTGATGTCACTCCTCTCCGTTTTCTGGCTAACTCCATCATACGGCATCAAGATCAACAGGACGTTAATCCACATCACTTCTTATATTATCTATGGATACAGAATCTCTCCTTACATATATCCCGATGTGTCTGGTCCACTTCCGTTCGGTTGGTATTCTGTTTCAATCTTCGATTTTCGCTATGTCCACAAATGCACGTGTGCAAGCAGCAATCTGCTCATCATTCCCTGCTGCAAGAGCTTCTCGTGGCAGAAGTGCACTTCCAAGGCCCACTGCTGCGGCACCCGCAGCATAATAATCTGCAATGTTATCCAGAGTGGCTCCTCCTGTTGCAAGCAGCGGAATATGATTCAGTGGAGCCTTGATTTCACGTAGATATGGAATGCCCAGACTGGCCATTGGGAACAGCTTCACCACTTTGGCTCCTGCTTCATATGCAGCAACAATCTCCGTTGGCGTCATTGCCCCGGGCCAGATCTCCACTCCATGTTCTACAGCATATTCAATAACAGACAGATCGACATTCGGAGACACGAGAAATTGGGCACCCGCTGCAACGGCTTCTTTCGCCATCTGCACATTCATTACCGTACCTGCTCCAATATAAGCCTTACCCTCATGTCGTACGCGCCAGTCTGCAATAATATCGTGTGCACCGGCTGTGTTTAGCGTCACTTCCATCAGACGGATTCCCCCATCTGTCATCCCCTGCCCTGCTGCCTGAGCAGATTCCCTGCTAATACCACGAACAATGGCTACCAGTCTCGATTCTAATAATACTTCCGTCAGATTCATGCCAACTTCCCCTTGTTTCATAGATTCGGCAGCCGAAGACAAGTATTCGTTATCACCGCTTTTCCGTTAGTTACTATTGTAAAGCATATCGTCCCCTGGATGTAATCATTTGATCCAATTTCTTGTGAGAGAGAGTGTATCAAAAGCTCCGGTTTTACAGTGAAAAGAAAACGCAAAAACCTCTCCAAGGAACAGGGTGTAAACCACACCATCCATTCCGTTAGAGAGGTTCTATGTTCTACATATCCATTAGATCATTTTCAACTAACCTTGAATTTACATATATGCCCTAAGCCTTTTCCAGCACACTATCCTTCTCCAGATCCTTGAAATACTTATCATTGTACAACATGCTGGGATGTGTTGGATGGTACATCAAAGCAATATCATTATGCTCTTTCGCTTTTGCCCGATTGCCCATCCGGTCATAACATACACACAATTGTAGATGCGGCATCCATGTCCAAGCAGCTTCGTTCAATACGACCATCGGATCCGTCGGGCGTATGGCGCGGGTAGCCTGTTCATACCAGAATATCGCTTTGCGATAATCTTCACGGTCGGCAAAATATCCACCCAATCGGCAGCAAATCTCTGCCCTCGGTAAATCAAAGGCAAAGGATCTCAGCAATGCCGAAACTTCCTTTTCCGAATGTTCAAGTGCTGCCTCGCAATCCGCTATCTTCTGGCATGCTGCAATCTGATCCTCCACCCATCCCAACCCGGTGTCCAGGAATTTCCCGTAGTAGTTCACTGCATCCTCAAAATGCCCGTGGTCTTTCAGTTCATTGCCAAAATAATATAAGTCACGCGGGGAGAATTCCTCCCCTGCTTGTTCGCGTTTGCGATAAATCTTTAGATTGCGATCCGTGTATTCCTTATCCTTCTTATGCGTGACTGCCACATCACTATGCAGCAGATGACCGGCCACTTCCAGATATTCATGTACTGCACCAATCCAGCGATAATTCCGATCCCGGCGCACCAGTCGGTTCCGCCGCAGACTGTATGCCACCTTACCCTCCGCCGTAAAGGACAGATGATAATCCATTGTGACACTGTCCACAGCAGGGTCCAGGGAACGCTTCAGTTCAATAAGCTTCACCCGGTCGTCCGGTTCAAACACATCATCTGCATCCAGCCATAATATATATTCACTTGTTGCCTGTTCAAAGGCAAAGTTCCTTGCTGCCGCAAAATCATCCACCCATTCAAAATCGATGATACGTTCCGTATAACGAGCTGCAATCTGGCGTGTCTGGTCCGTGGAACCTGTATCCACGATCACAATCTCGTCAGCGATTCCGTTAACCGAGTCCAAACATCTGGCGAGGGAAGCCTCTTCATTTTTGACAATCATACACAGCGAAATACTGATCGATTCCTCTCCGCGTATAGCTCTGCGATTAAAAGCAGCTACTCCCTGCAATTCCGACAGTCGGTAGATGTGGTAGGCCGGAAAATGGGTATCCACGTATAATCGAAAGCCCAGTGCCTGAGCACGAATGCAAAAATGGCGATCTTCCCCCCAGAAAGATACGTTGGGAATCTTGTCATAGGTAACCCCGGCCTCCAGAACGTTCCTGCGAATAAGGGTACACGCGCCAAGTCCCCCCACTTCATAACAACCCGGTGTACGTAATTGCCTTAGAAACGTATCCGTTTGTGTACTCTCGTCCTCCGCTTCCGCCCCTGTAACGGGTTTGCCTCTCTTGCGGAATAGCGCGTACTCGTCCTGCAGCCAGACTTGCGGCATTTCCCTTGTGCCCGGCTGCCATCGTGTCCAAAAGATATTGGAGACAATCTCCTTCCCGCTGGATACGAGCTGTTCCAATGCCCGAGGGTGCAGAACAAGATCGGAATCAATCAGAAATACAGCATCATACTGCTGATCACGGGCATAGGCCAATATACGATTTTTCAAACCTGCTACCCGCCAGATCTGTTCGTCCCGCCAATAATGCCCACCCTCGTCCTTGTTGTATATTCCTTTCCCCTGATTGGCATCCGCTTCATTCACATCTGCATCGATAAGGATCCCTTCATGCTGGAGTACAAACTCACGGAGCATATTGGATGCCGCTTCCTCTTCATTGTCGTTCACAAACAGATAGTCTGTCGTTACCGTTGTTCGCTCAAGCGATTCCAGGGACTGAAGAAATTCACGGAGTACCGCAGCCGTCTGCCGAACAGGACTTGCGATAAGAATCTTTTCCTTTGGCTCTTCTTTATCTTTTTCTTTTTCCTTCTTCAAATGGATGGTCCTCCTTCCCTTATTCCGACCATTGCAGGAGTCTTGGCTCTGTATCCAAAATGGATTCATACTGCTCCTTCCAGCCATATCTCGCATCCGGGTCCAATGCCTGATAACGCTCGTATTTACGAATTCGGTCCTCTGCACGTGCCCAGCCATAATGCTTCACCCGAGGGGAGTGGCATCCATAGGCAAAATGCTGAATAGTTAGTGGAAAACGGCCGCAGTGCTGCGGGGTTTCCTTCCATTCATAGCTCCATTCCGGGCGATATCGGACCAGAAACGGCCGATAATACGCATGCGCCTGCCAATATTGGTCATCCCGGTAATGCGTCTCGCTCCACATATCAAACAACCTAAAATAAATGGCGTCCTCCGTCCCACCCAATAGTTGATTCCGAACAATGCCAAAATCGGTCGTCAGAATTTCATCCGCGTCCAGGTTCAAAATCCATTCCGGTCCGGTAGCCACCGTGGTCTCCCACTGCTGCTTGCGTAAACTCACCTCATCTGCAAACAGGGAGGCCGGGTTCACAATCAACGTAAGGGGAATACCCGCTAGCATTTCCTGGCATAAAGCAACGGTATGGTCCGTACTGCCGTCGTCAATAATCACCGCACGATCAATCCACGGCCGGTGAGTCTCTAACGCCTGTCTGAGATACCTGTGTTCCTCATTGCGGACAATCATGGACAAGGTGACATGCGGCCTTGTGGTTCCTTCACAATCTTCCAAATCCCCACCTCCAGGCTGAGTCTGTCACGCGTTATAACTGATGTGATATGGCTGTTTAATTTAGCCGAACCCCTGTTAACCTCAATATCTAATCTATGCGCGTCTGGAAGAGGGTTATGTCTGGCATGGAGACCTTTCATGACGTTTAAGAAACTTGAGCATATGATATGTGCCTCTTTCATGAACAACGACAAAAAAGGCACCTGCTTCGGCAGGTGCCTCCCTAATAAACTATTTCATTGGTTTAATATTTAATGACCTATTGAGATGTCGATCTGGAAAAAGTCTGAATAATCAACGATATGCTGCCAGTCGATCATTCAGGCTGCGTGTTTGCCCATATACATCCTGATACAATGCAAACAGTCCATCATATACGGCAACCGTTTCCGGATTTGGGGCATAGGATTTGGCTGGACGAATGAACGCCGCCGCACATTCCTGCAAGGATGGGAACCAGCCACAGCCATAAGCCGCCAGCATCGCCGCGCCCATCGCAGGACCCTGCTCACTTTCCAATTTCACAATAGTTGCATTGAACACATCGGCCTGCATTTGCAGCCAAGCTTCATTTTTGGCGCCTCCACCAATGGAGATCACTTCATTGACCGTTTTGCCAGCATTACGCAAAATATCGATGGACTCACGCAGCGAGAACGTAATGCCCTCCATCACAGCACGTCCAAAGTGCTCCAGCTTATGTCCGGCATCCATGCCGATAAAGCTGCCGCGAATGTTTGCATCTGGATGCGGCGTACGCTCACCAACGATATAAGGCGTGAACAGCAATCCGTTGCTTCCAGCAGGAATCGCATCAATGCCCTGCAAGAGTACATCAAATGATTTGTCCGCAGCAAATGTATCTTTGAACCAGGACAGGCTGTATCCAGCCGCAAGGGTTACGCCCATAATATAGAAGGCATCTTTCTCGCCGTGGTTAAAAAAGTGCACTTTGCCTTCGAAATCGAGATCCTTGCGCTCTTCATAGGAAAGCACAACCCCGGACGTTCCGATGCTGCACATCGTCTGTCCTTCATTCAGAATGCCTGCGCCAATGGCTCCACATGCATTGTCCGCACCACCTGCAAATACTTTGGTTGCTGCTGCAAGTCCTGTTTGATCCGCAATCTCAGACAGCAATGTGCCCACTTCCTCAAATGACTCTACAAGACGTGGGCACAAGGATACCGGCAGTTCAAAAGCTTCCGCGATCTCTGTGCTCCACTGCTTGCCTGCAACGTCCAGCAGCAATGTGCCCGCTGCATCCGAATAATCCATGGCATAATCACCTGTCAGGCGATATCGCACATAGTCCTTCGGCAGCAGGAACAGGGCCGCTTGTTGCAGCAATTCCGGCTCGTTCTCCTGTACCCAAAGGATTTTCGGCAAGGTGAATCCTTCCAGCGCACGGTTACGAGCGATGCTCAGCAGTTTGCCATCCAGTACTTTCTCGATGCGGCGGCACTGAGCCGTTGTCCGCGTATCGTTCCACAGAATGGCATTGCGCAGCGGTTTGCCCTCGGCATCCACCAGCACCAATCCATGCATCTGCCCGGAGAAGCTCAGTCCTTCGATTTCCGAAGGATGTACACCGGACACTTCCAGCAATTTGCGCAGCGAAACAATCGTCTGCTCTACCCAATCCTCGGGATTTTGTTCACTGTATCCAGCCTTGGGCTGGTACAGCGGATAAGCCTCCGATGCTTCAAACGCTACTTTCCCTTCACGGTTAACCAGCACAGTTTTAACTGCGCTTGTTCCCAGATCGACACCAATTACGTAACTCATGGGTTAACTCCTCTCGTTTGTAACAGGATTGTATAAATGAAACCTTGATGCTCATGTGGCCACTCCGTGATCAGAAAACCCTCGGATCGCCGTTACCCCCGGATTTCCTTTATACCCTTTTCCAAGGGTGAAATCCGGGGATAAATGCGCACGCTCCGCTTCCTCGGGTCCTTTCTGCTCACTCCGTTCTGCATGCAACATCTTAGACAAACATTTATATCAAAGTAAAAACGTACTCGTTCTTATAGCGAAAAGATTGATCCATTGACCTTGATTCGTCATTGGTTATAAATGAAACCTTGATACGAATGTAGGTCACTCGTGTATCAAGGACTCAGGTATCAAAAAACCGCCCCCGCCTTCCCAGGGGAAAGTCGGGAACGGTCTGAATGTCATGCTTGTTCAGGCGTTCCGTGGTACAAGCTTATACTTATACAGGGCAGGCATGGTTACACATCATGTCTGCCTTGCACAGGTGAATTCTGATATTAGTCAGCCAGGATGTATTGGTTGAGTTTCGCTCTCAGCAATTCCTGACGTCCGGATTGGTTTTTGCGTGGGCTTTCGTTGTTCAGCGCGTACTCTGCAAGGGAAGCCAGTGTTGCTTTACCCGCAACCACATCTGCACCGATACCTTCGCTGAAGCTGCTGTAACGTTTTTCGATGAAGTCATCGAACACGCGATCTTCAATCAATTTCGCTGCTACTTTCAGACCTTTAGCATACGTATCCATGCCTGCGATGTGTGCCAGGAACAGATCGTCTGCTTCGAAGGAACCACGACGTACTTTGGCGTCGAAGTTCACACCACCACGGCCGATACCGCCGTTTTTCAATACTTCGTACATCGTCAATGTAGCATCGTACATATCAACCGGGAACTCATCCGTATCCCAACCGATCAGCATGTCGCCTTGGTTGGCATCGAGCGAACCGAGCATGCCGTTTGTACGGGCAACGCGGATCTCGTGATCGAAGGTGTGACCAGCCAGTGTAGCATGGTTAGCTTCCAGGTTCAGTTTGAAATGTTTGTCCAAACCGTATTTTTGCAGGAATGCAATGGAAGTTGCTGCATCATAGTCATATTGGTGCTTGGTTGGCTCTTTCGGTTTAGGCTCGATCAGGAATTGTGCATCAAAGCCAATTTCTTTCGCGTAATCTACTGCCATGTGGAACATGCGGGCAATGTTGTCTTGCTCCAGCTGCATGTCTGTGTTGAGCAATGTGTCATAACCTTCACGACCGCCCCAGAACACATAGTTTTCTGCGCCCAGACGTTTACCCACTTCCAGACCTTTCTTGATTTGCGCTGCAGCATGAGCGTACACGTCTGCGTTGCAAGTGGAAGCTGCACCAAACATAAAGCGCGGGTTGGAGAACATGTTCGCTGTGTTCCAAAGCAGTTTTTTGCCGCTGGATTTCATGTGACCTTCAATCAGGTCTACGATCGTATCGATGTTGCTGTAGAACTCACGCAGGCTGTTGCCTTCTGGTGCGATGTCTACATCGTGGAAACAGAAGAACGGGAGATTCATTTTTTCCAAAAATTCAAATGCCGCTTCCACGCGTACTTTCGCGAGGTCCAGACCGGAGTATTTATCCCAAGAACGAACAGCAGTTTCCGCACCAAACGGGTCACTACCACCCGCTGTTAATGTATGCCAGTAAGCCATGCCGAAACGGAAGTGCTCTTCCATTGATTTCCCAGCGACAACTTCTTCCGGATTATAATGTTTAAAAGCAAATGGATTCGTGGAATCTTTACCTTCAAATGCAATTTTATTAACGGATTCAAAATAGGCCATGTATAATGCCTCCTCAATAGTTTTAAAAGTAATCGTTTACAACGTTATCCTATCACATCGGTTATACTTTGTCTATTGGTTAAACAAAGTAAAAATAAAAATGTTTTTTGCTCGTTTGTTTACGCTATAATAGTCGAATAGCTTGTTTACGGAAAGCGGGTCTGAACCCTTTTATAGAAGAATAGGAGTGCCTAATGGATATGAAAATTACCGGAGACCAGATGCTGGTCAAAAAAATAAACAAGTCGATCGTCCTGGATACGATTCGTCGTTATGCCCCCCTCTCCCGTGCTCGGGTATCCGAGATTACAGGACTGAATAAAGCCACGGTATCCAATCTGGTTGCCGATCTGATCAATGATGAGCTCTTGCAGGAGATTGGGCCTGGGGAATCCAGCGGTGGACGCAAACCTCTGATGCTGCTATTTCGGGGTACAGCGGGATATGCCGTAGGTTTGGAGCTCAGCGTGACCCACTTAAAGGGTGTGCTTACCGATCTGGAAGGTCATATTATGACAGAGTACGCCGTTAAGCTGGAACATCATGATGTGTCCTCTGTATTTGAACAGTTGAAGCTTGCCGCAGAAAATCTGATACATGCGGCCCCTCCCTCCCCTCACGGAGTAATTGGCATTGGTATCGGGGTGCCGGGCATGGTGGACGAGGAAGGAACGGTACTGTTTGCACCCAACCTGGGGTGGGAGAAAGTCCCCCTGCGTGCCATGCTGGAAGAAGCATTCGAGCTGCCAGTAACGATCGATAATGAAGCCAATGCAGGTGCGCATGGAGAATTAAATTTTGGTGCAGGCATCGGAGTACGTCATCTGATCTATATCAGCGCAGGCATCGGGATTGGTTCAGGCATTATGGTGGATGGCGAGTTGTACAAAGGAGCCTGGGGATATGCGGGAGAAACAGGCCATATGTCCATTGAAGCAGAGGGCAGACCTTGCTCCTGTGGCAATCGTGGTTGCTGGGAGTTATATGCTTCGGAGAAAGCTTATGAGCACCCCGATCATCAGTTGATTTTGCCAGCACATACCACACGGGAATTAATTGATTATGCACAGCAAGGCGATGAAGATGTATTGAAGCTGTACCAAGAAATCGGCCGTAAACTAGGCGTGGGCATCACCAATATTGTCAACAGCTTCAACCCGGAGCGTATCATTATCGGTGGCCCTCTTTCTGAAGCAGGACCATGGATTGAAACGACGCTCAAACAAGTGGTGGAGGAGCGCACTTTGCCCTATCATCGCCGCAGTTTGCAGATTGAATGGGCAGCCCTGGGTAGTCGGTCCACACGTGTTGGTGCCGCTTACTCAGCAATTTCCCAATTTTTAGGAAAAATAAGAGTTTCCGTCTAATAATCGATGAAAATTGACATCATTTTGCCCCATTTCCTCCCTTTTTGTTAAAGAAATCCAGAGGTATAATAGGGTTATGTGATTTTTGTCATCGCGGCATGAATGTCGCTGTGTTAATTCCGATAACGAAACGGAGTGAAAATTCGTGACCTACGTGGATACTTCAGATATCTCGGCGCAAATGTTTGTCACCGTACTCCTGTTCCTGATCGTGCTTGCGCCGCTGTTCAGCCTTGGCATACTTCGATTGTTTCAGAGCAAAAAGAAGGCTGGTTTCATGTACATGCTGTCAGGCGTACTGGTGTATGTTGTATTTCAGACCTTTATGAGTATCTTTTTTTAGATAAAATAGGTATGGTTTTAATGTCAAATCCCCTTTTACACCCACAAAAGAGTTCATGAAACATGTGCTCTGTTGTAGCTGTGAAAGGGGATTTTTCATCATGCAGACGGGTTGAATTTCACTAGACCATTCAGTGTGATGAACTACCTAATTCAAATAAAAGAAGCCTTAGTCCAGTTCTGGACCAAGGCTCCCCCAATATATATTCAAACGGCTCGCGCGAACCGGAATAGCTCCATGTGACTTGAACTTACCCTATGAGGGTAAATTAAGCGTCCAGCGCTTTGGCAAATTGGGTTTTGTTCATACCCAGAATGCGGTGTTCACCAATAACAGTCAGAGGCACGGCACGTACGCCCATATCCCATACTTGTTGTGCGAACTCGTCGCTTGTCTCGATATTGCGCTCTTCATAAGAGATGCCTTTGTCAGCCAAGAAGCTTTTTACCGATTTGCAGTTTGGGCAGTTGGTTGATGTGTATACAATTACGTTTTCCATGTTTATTCACCTCATATTTTTTTTATAGACTAATCTATTGATATATACAGCTCTTCCCTTACAGGACTACTGCGCTGTGCTCCAAGCTTTCAATATATTTCTCTGTATCCATCGCAGCCATACATCCACTACCTGCTGCTGTAATCGCTTGTTTGTAACGGGTATCCTGTACGTCACCACAAGCAAATACGCCTGGGATATTCGTCTCGGATGTGCCCGGTGTAGTCAGAATATAACCGTGCTCATCGGTTGTGATCTGTCCGCCCAGGAATCCAGTGTTTGGTGTGTGACCAATCGCTACGAATACACCACTAGCCGGGATGATTTCTTCTACACCTGTTTCGTTGTTCAGTACTTTCAATCCAGTTACGCCGTTGTCGCCAGCCAGCACTTCAAGAGGGGTACGGTTCAATGCCATCTCCACTTTCTCGTTGCTGCGTGCACGATCCTGCATGATTTTGGAACCACGCAATTCTTCACGACGGTGTACCAGGGTTACTTTGGAACCGAAACGGGACAGGAAGCTCGCTTCCTCCAGCGCGGAGTCGCCACCGCCAATAACGATGATTTCTTTGTTGCGGAAGAAGAATCCGTCACATGTCGCACAAGTGCTGACACCACGGCCCACATTCGTTTCTTCGCCAGGAATACCGAGGTATTTAGCAGAAGCGCCTGTAGACAGGATCAAGGTTTCCGATACAAGCTCACCCATGCCTTCTACCTGAACCTTGAATGGACGCTCGCTCATATCGATGTTGTTTACCCAGCCTGTACGGAATTCTGCACCGAAGCGTTCTGCTTGTTTACGCATATTGTCCATCAGTTCAGGACCCATGATGCCGTCAGGGAAACCTGGGAAGTTCTCCACTTCGGTTGTTGTTGTCAGTTGACCACCAGGTTGCGGTCCTTCAATAACGAGTGGATTCAAGTTAGCACGTGCCAGATAGATTGCTGCTGTCAGCCCTGCAGGGCCTGTTCCAATAATAATTGATTTATACATGTATAGTTCCTCCCCCGGGTTCTGCAAAAGGTCAGGCTCTCCGGCATCAAAAGCAATTGCTTTTGCATACACTAGAACAAAAGCCTAGATCATGTCCACTTGACCTGCCTATTATGACAATTAACCTATGCAGAAACGGAATTCTAATTTATAATCATTCTAATCTGTTGTTCATTATGAGCGCTTTTATGTACGGTGTCAATGCTCGGCAGCGATTATGAAGAAGTCTTCATCAGGAGGGAAAATGGAAGCATGAACGATGCACTCATTGGCAGCTTTATCTCAGCCATGTCTACCGGCCTTGGGGCCATACCTATTCTATTTATGCGCAAAGTAACCCACCGTCTGCGTGATATTTTGCTTGCTTACGCAGCAGGCATCATGACCTCTGCCTCGGTGTACAATCTCATTCCGGAAGCGCTCGGGCAATCCAATCTGTTCGTACTAGCCCTCGGTATTATGCTCGGCAGCATGGTCCTGCTTGTGCTTGAGATGAAGATTCCACATGTGGATCTTGAAAATCCCGAGAAGATGCCTTTCAAAATTGAAGCCAAAGCCTTCATGATCATTGCAGCCATCACCATGCATAACCTGCCCGAAGGGCTATCAGTAGGTGTCAGCTACGCGAGCAGTGACGCAGGACTTGGCAATCTGATAGCCTTTTCCATTGGATTGCAGAATGCGCCGGAAGGATTCCTGGTTGCCCTTTTCCTTGTCAATCAGAACATCGGTCGCTTCAAGGCGCTCGGCATCGCCACGCTGACGGGTGCAGTTGAGATTGTTACAGCCATGATTGGTTACACACTCAGTAGTCTGGTATCCGGTCTGGTCCCTTATGGTCTTGCCTTTGCTGCGGGCGCAATGATGTTCATCGTGTACAAGGAGCTGATTCCCGAAAGCCATGGCGATGGCAATGCGCGGGCAGCAACGGTTTCCTTTTTGCTCGGACTGATCACGATGATTGGCCTGACTGAACTTTTCTAATGAAGGAACAGCCCTCACATAAACAAAACGATGGACGGCAAAAAAACCTGAAAGGACAGCGGCTCGCTGAACTTCCAGGTTCTTTTTTTGTTCACAAATGAAGATTGAATGAAATCGTTGGAACGATCTGTAAAGATCGTTTGACCATTACAAGCCGGATTTGATAAATCGAATCAATTCAGCATTGAATTTTTCCAATTCATCATAGAATGCCCCGTGACCACTCTCCTCAAAAGCAATCAATTGAGAACCGGCAATGCCTTTATGCATCTCCTCGGCGAACTCAAACGGACAAATCTCATCCTTTTTCCCGTGCAAAATGGCTGTTGGCACCTGAATCGAACTCAGATCCCCGCGCAAATCCTCATCCCGCAGTGCAATTGCACTGTTAATCGTGCCGTAAGATGAGGCTTCCATGCCCAAAGCATGGAACCAATCCATGAACGGCTGGCTGTGCTGCTTCGCGAAAAACATACCGCCAAACGTCTCCAACAGCTTCGGACGATCTGCGAAGATCGGCTCGATAATCTGCTCGGTCAGCTGCGCCGGAGGCAATCCATACGGATAACCTTCGCGCTGTGTGAACACCGGTGCCGCCGCTGACAATAGCGCCAGCTTGGATACACCATGTCCCGCATGGCGGGCCATATAATGCACGGCAATCGCTCCACCCATGGAGAAGCCTGCAAGTACAGCGTCCGTCAGTTGCAGGTCATCAATCACGGCACGAACATCGTCCGCCATGCGGTCATAATCATACCCTGTCGAAGGTTTATCCGATTTGCCGTAACCTCTGAAATCGATGGCAATCGCACGAATACCCTGATTCGGCAATACATTTAATTGATACTCGAACATTTTATAATTGACGGGCCAGCCGTGCAAAAAGATAACCGGTGTTCCTTCACCAATTTCTTCAACAAATATACTCACATTCGGTTCCACTTGTACGTAACGCCCCATATTGAACAGCTCCCTCATCGTCAAATCGTTACAGCGGCAAACGGCCAGTCTGTGCGATTAAAATTTTATATGGTTAATCTTCAATAGAATAAACGCTCTATAAGTCTGTTCCATTCATAACGCCCATCTAGAATCTTCTCTTTTGAATCATTACCCGTTGACTTGAGATTCAAACGCTGAATTAAGCTTCATTAATTGAGGAAGCACCGTCCTAGACGTAAACTTCTTCTTACCTCTTCTCATTAGCGCAGCAATCTCAACCCGTTCAGAATAACCAGAATTGTGCTGCCTTCATGGCCTACCACACCCAATGGCAATGCAACGTCCTGCAGAAAATTGCCCGCAATCAGCGTAAGAATAACCGTAATGGCAAAAAACATATTCTGCTTCACCGTCCGCTGTGCCCGGCGAGCCTGCCTGATCACCCAGGCGATCTCTTCAATATTGTCATTCATCAGCACCACATCCGCCACTTCCAGTGCTGTACCACTGCCTGATACACCCATGCCCATACCAACCGTTGCCGCCGCAAGTGCAGGCGCATCATTTACGCCATCCCCAACCATCAACACTTGCCCATACTGTTCACGAAGCAAATGCACCTGTTTCACTTTATCTTCGGGCAGCAAACCTGCATATACCAGGCTCACGCCTGTTTCACGGGCGATCACTGCTGCTGATTCAGGGCGGTCGCCTGTCAACATCGCTACTTTCACGCCCATGGCTTCCAGCCTCTTCACCGCGGCGGCCGCTTGTGGCCGAACTGTATCCCTCAACGCAATTAGTCCTGCCAATTCCCCGTTCGCTGTTACAACCGACACCGTTTTGCCTTCTCCCTCCATACGGGAGCGAATATCCTTCCATACAGAAGCGTCTTTCACCGCTTGCTCGCCTAATCCATTCTGATTGTCGTTTCCGTATCTCACATTCTCCGACCCTATTGAATCAATGACGTCCGTTTTGCCAATTTTCCAGAGAACACCGTCTACGTTTCCCTCAATTCCCCAGCCTGTCAGAGCCTGAACCTGTTCGGCAATCGGGAGTACGATGTCCTCCTTGGTCGCTTGTTCCACAATGGCACGAGCCAGCGGATGCATCGAAAGGTTCTCAATGGCGGCTATCGCACCTAGCAGCTGTGCCCGGTCATAGCCTTCTGCGGTTACAATGTCCGTTACCTGTGGTGTGCCCATCGTCAACGTCCCCGTTTTATCAAAAGCAACCACCCGGGTCTGGGCCATGTTCTCCACATGAGCACCACCCTTGAACAGAATACCGCGACGCGCACTGCTGGACATGGCTGATAACATGACCGGCATTATGGAAGAGACCAGTGCACAAGGTGAAGCCACCACCAGAAAGACCATGGCTTTGTAAAATGCGTCATTCCATGTCCAGCCAAGCAATAACGGCATTCCCCCAATGACCAACAACGTTACAGCGACAACAATACGGGCGTATATCCCCTCGAATCGTTCAATAAAGCGTTGGGAATCTGGCACTTCCGTCTGCGCCTCTTCCACCAGTTTAATGATTTTTCCAAACAACGATCCTTCAGCGGATTTAGTTACCTCCACATACAGAGCACCTTCGCCGTTCACAGTACCTGCAAATACTTCGTCACCAGCGGCTTTATCCACCGGTAAGGATTCTCCTGTAATCGAGGCCTGATTGATAAAAGAGCTCCCACGAAACACCACGCCATCTGCCGGAACTAGCTCGCCTGGTTTGACCAATAACAGATCGCCAGGCTGCAAATCTTCGATGGATACTAGATTCATGTTCCCGTCCTCAATCCGCAGCGCCGTTTCCGGTTTGAGCGCCAGCAGCGAAGAAATATCCTTGTGACTGCGCTCCGTTGCATAACTTTCCAGTGCACCACTTAACGCGAAAATAAAGATCAGCATGGCACCTTCATTCCAGTAGCCAATGGCTGCCGCTCCGAGCGATGCTGCAATCATAAGCAGATTGACATCGAGGTCACGATCCTTGACCAATGTTTCTATGCCTTCTTTAGCCTTGGTCCATCCACCTATCGCATAAGCAACAATATATAACACTACAGATACGGGGTCGGACCACGATGCTGTTGCCCACGCGATGAGCATCAAAAGCCCACTGCCCAGAGCAGCTTGCATTTCCTTGTTGCGCAGCATGGCCCGAAAGTCAGGTTTGCGTCCCCGGCCTGGACCGGGTGTATTCGCTGAACGTTGTTCAGCTTTTGCTTTCGTTTGAACGGGTTGGTGTACCGCTTGCATATGAATCACAATCCTTTCTGAATATCGGGTTGTGGACTGCATTTTAATGCAGCCATGTTCCCTGAAATGTTGTCGTATTGAGAATGAGAGCCATTGTTAATGCCCTAAAAATGGCACATGCTGCTGCGGGAATCCCGCAGCAGCATGGCAATCAAATGAGAATGATAATCATTTTTGTACTTATGCAATTATTTTTACCCAATACAACTTTTGCTTTATTATATGCCTGTGCTATGCATTTGTAAATGGGTATTCCCCACCTTCGGTGTAAAATAAAAAAAGCCACTCGTCCATAAGGACAAGCGGCCCGTGTGAATTTAATTTATTAACGTTATGAATTAAACACTAACGCTTGATTGCTGACTTGCTTTAATGGCTTGCTCCAGATCGTAAAGAATATCCTGAACATTCTCTGTACCCACAGATAAACGAATCAGCTCCGGATTAACACCTGCTGCAGTCTGCTCATCTTCTGTCAGCTGTTGGTGCGTCGTACTTGCCGGGTGGATAATCAATGACTTGGAGTCACCCACGTTAGCAAGGTGAGAGAACAGTTTGACACTCTCAATTAATTTGCGACCCGCGTCCACGCCGCCTTTGATACCAAAGGTCAGAATGGCTCCCTGGCCTTTCGGCAAATACTTCTGTGCCAGCTCATAGGAAGGGTGACTCGTGAGACCTGCGTAGCTGACCCATTCCACATCCTCATGCTTCTCCAGATATTGCGCCACAGCCAGCGCGTTGCTGCTATGACGTTCTACACGCAGATGCAGTGTCTCCAGTCCTTGAATGAGCAACCATGAATTGAAAGGTGAGATCGTAGCACCAAAGTCACGCAGCAATTGCACACGAGCTTTGATAATATATGCAATTGGTCCAACCACTTCCGTATACACGACACCATGATAGCTGGAATCCGGCTCCGTCAGTCCCGGGAACTTGCCGCTCGCTTTCCAGTCGAATTTGCCGCTGTCCACAATAACACCACCAATGGATGTACCGTGACCGCCAATAAACTTGGTGGCCGAATGAACGACAATATCAGCTCCATGCTCAATTGGACGAAGCAGATATGGACTTGGGAATGTGTTGTCTACAATCAAAGGAATGCCATGTTCATGAGCAATAGCTGCCACGGCTTCAATGTCCAGTACGTTGCCTTGCGGATTACCGATCGTTTCCGCGTACAATGCTTTGGTCTTATCCGTAATCGCCGCCCGGAAATTTTCCGGATCGCTGGAATCTACAAACTTTACATCCAGGCCAAGTTTCGGTAGTGTGGTTGAGAATAGATTGTACGTTCCACCATACAGACTTGCTGCGGAAACAATCTCATCTCCGGCACCTGCGATATTTAAGAGGGAGAACGTAATCGCTGCCTGACCAGAAGCAGTAGCCAAAGCACCAGCGCCTCCCTCAAGCGCAGCGATACGTTGTTCGAACACATCCGTGGTCGGATTCATCAGACGGGTATAGATGTTGCCAAACTCTTTCAATCCAAACAGATTGGCTGCATGCTCCGTATCACGGAATCCGTAGGATGTTGTTTGGTACAACGGTACAGCACGTGCATGGGTGGTCGGATCAATCTCCTGGCCTGCATGAATTGCCAATGTTTCAAATGAAAGCTCACGTTCGTTTGACATAAATCTGTTTCCTCCCTTAACTTATACGGTTTGGCAAATCCCTAGATGTCATGGCATGGTGGCGTATGTTTTCCATATTCTCTCACAAGATGACGTTTTTGAAAAGAATTATTTCCGATTTTTCCGATGAGAAATGTTAATTATGGATAACCTACGAACGCTATACCAAAAAAACCTTTGCAGGAGCAAAGGTTTTCCTGATTTTTTGCAAACTATCACCTGCTGGACTGATGCCCCACTCATTACCGTTTATACCCGAACCCCACTCCATATCTCACGTAAATGCTTGGCCGCTGGAACAGCTTCTTCCGCCGTTACCCCTTCTAGTGAAATATCGATGTGTGGTTTATAGGTCTTTAACAGTTCAAAAAATAACGGATAATCCAAAATGCCCTCGCCGGGCACAGGATTGAACTTCTCCCCTTGCGCATTGAAAGCCACGTCTTTGGCGTGAATGACAATGATGCGCTGATACAGGGATTCCATCACTTCACGCAGGAATGCAGACTGGTTAGCCACATGCGGCTGTTTGATCAAATTACACGGATCGAACAGCATGCCTAGATTGGATGAAGGAATTTCTTCAAACAGGCGGATCATATGTTCACACGTATGCAGCGTATGGGTTGACACAGGCTCAATCGCCGCATGAACGCCCCACTTTTCTGCCTCTTCCGCCAGTTCCTCTACCGTCTCCCTCAGCACCGACCACGCCTTTTCTTCATATCCATCCGGATGAGTATCGCGATACGTATCCAGGCCGCCGGTCTCCGTTGCCACCATACTGCAACCAAAATCCCTGGCATAGCGCAGATGCTCCTTGAATCGATCAATGTCTGCACGACGGGCCACCGGATCAGGATCAATCGGGTTAATGTAGCAACCTAGTACCGCAATCTTGACCCCGCGCTGTGCGAATTGATCGCCGATCTCATTCGCCAGTCCAGGGCTCAGCTTGCCATTGGCTGAATCCACATCCGACAACGCCTTGGCTAATGCCAGCTGTATCGAATTAAATCCGTTATCCGCGATGGTCTGTGCAAGCTGTGCTGTAGGCTGCTTACCAAACGTATGCGCAAGAATACCAAGTTTCATGTCACTGCCTCCTTTGCAATCGGACGCTCGCAGGTTTAACGAGCCATCCAGCCGCCATCCACATTCAGTACGTGACCATTCAAATAATCCGAAGCCGCCGATGCCAGGAATACCACCGGTCCTTTCAGATCCTCAGGTGTTCCCCAGCGACCAGCCGGAATCCGTGCCGTGATGTCACGGTAACGATTTTCATCGGCGCGAATCTGAGTTGTATTGTCTGTTTCCATATAGCCTGGTGCAATCCCGTTGATCTGAACGCCTTTGCCTGCCCATTCATTCGCGAGTGCTTTCGTTAAACCGGCTACCCCATGTTTACTGGCCGTGTATCCCGGTACGTTAATTCCGCCCTGATAGGACAGCATGGATGCAATGTTGATGATTTTGCCGCTCCCGCGTTCAATCATATGTCTGCCAGCCAATTGGCTCAGGAAAAATACCGTATTCAGGTTAAGACCAATGACATCATGCCAATCCTGTTGTCCGTGGTCAGCTGCAGGCGTGCGACGAATAATTCCCGCATTGTTGACCAGAATATCGATTCTTCCCTGAAAGGCTAATGCCTTCTCAAACACCCCGGTCAGTTCATCCTCACGGCTCAAATCAGCTTCAATCACATAGGCTTTACGTCCGAGAGCTTCAATGGCACGTGCTGTTTCCGATGGATTGGAGTAAGACACCAGCACAACATCTGCCCCGGCTTCAGCAAGGCCAATCGCCATTCCTTGCCCCAGTCCTCCTGATGTACCAGTGACAAGTGCAACTTGTCCGCTTAAATCAAATGGGTTCATGAATGATTCCTCCGCATGCTTAATTGGTATACAAACCCTGTTCTTCAGCTTCGGCAGTCACGTAACCACTGTGGAACTGAAGGTCAGCTCTGATAATCCACTTCGATGCCATTTTGCCTGTATAGGGCTGCTGTTTCCTCATCTAGGCTACTGTCGCTGATGATACAATCCAGCTCCGAACAGTGTGCAAAGGTCCGAAGGGCAAATTGTCCGAATTTATAATGATCCACGACGCCATAGACATGCTGAGAAGCAGAGATCATTGCTTTTTTCAGTGGAACCAGATCACCTGTATATATGGAAAGTCCAAATTCCGGATGAAGTGCCGTCGTTGAGATAAACGCTTTATGAATGTTAAGCCCGGAAATGAAGGCCGCCGTATCGTCTCCCACCAGCATATTGCGCACTCTCGCTCCGCCGGGCACAACCAGCCGCACCTGTTCCTTTTTGGTCAGCTCCGCAATGATGAACAGATCATTGGTAACCACAGTAATCGATTGATTGTCCAGGCGCTTCGCCATCTCCAGTGTGGTGCTTCCGCCGTCCAACGCAACAATATCTCCTGGGCGGATATACGCAAGAGCTCGCTCGGCAATCTCCGTTTTCTCCGAATGATGCTTTTCCGTAGCCCCGCGACTAGTAAGGATGCCATACTGATCGTTCTGAGCCAGCATCGCCCCTCCATGGACACGTACGAGCAATCCCATGCCTTCCAGCTTATCGAGATCCTCCCGTACGGTCTTGCCCGTCACCTGCAGCAGCTCACTCAGATCACTGACGGTGACTTCCTGCCGTTCCAGCAGAGCCTCCATAATTTTTTCATGTCTTTTCAATGGATTCATCACAGATCAACTTCCTATACATCTTTATTAAGGTAACAAGTTTAACACATAACACTTCAGGTACAGAAAACCTTCCGATCGCTCTTATCCCCAGATTTTTTTGATCCCCTTCTTCAAGGGGAAAATCCGGTGATAAAGGCAAGCTTATGCTTCCGAAGCAGCTTTCTTTCCAGAAAGCTTTTAGCTTCGCTTCTTCAGGTCCTTTCTGTCCCCTCCGTTCTCATGTCTTCTTGAGTTCAACTTAAAAAGATATTTGTAATTTATTATTTCAGGTCCTTCATGGCCACGCCGTCCATATCCTCGAACGTCTGGTTTTCACCAGCCATTGCCCAGCAGAAGGTATAGCTGCTCGTACCGACACCACTGTGGATCGACCAGCTTGGGGAAATGATTGCCTGACGGTCACGTACAACCAGATGCCGTGTTTCGTTTGGCTCGCCCATCATGTGGAATACGATGCCATCTTCCGGCAGGTTCCAGTACAAGTATACTTCGGAACGGCGGTTGTGGGTATGTGCAGGCATGGTATTCCACATGTTGCCCTTGTCGAGTTCCGTAATGCCCATCACCAGCTGGCAGCTCTGGATCCCGCCTTCTCCCTGATGGATATAACGATAGATCGTCCGTTCATTGGAGCTTTCGATGCTGCCGAGATGGTTCGGCTGAGCCTGCTCCTGGGTTGCCTTTTGCGTAGGATACGTATGGTGCGCAGGTGTGGATACAAAATAAAACTGGGCCGGCTGTTCGTTGCCGTTCTTAAATACAACTTCTTTTACACCTCTGCCGATGTACAGACACTCTTTCGCACCAATTTCGTATCCTTGGCCGTCAGCTGTCACGGTTCCGTGGCCCCCAACATTAATGATACCGATTTCACGACGCTCCAGGAAAAAGTTCGTTCCGATATCTTTCAGGTTCACTTCAAGTGCAATATCCTTGCTCTGAGGTACAGCCGTTCCTACAATATAACGATCCACATGTGAGTATACCGTCACCAATTCATCTGTTGCAAACAGCTGCTCCATCAAGAATTCCTCGCGCAGACGGGCAGTATCATACGTTTTTACTTCATTCGGGTGTGCAGCATATCGGTTTTGCATCATTTATCCATTCCTTTCGTGAGTCAGATAATGTTCATATAAGTTCATTTTAGTTCATTTTGTATCTTTTGTGTACCTTTTTTTTATAAAAAAAAGGCTAACCAGTATTTATTGGCTAACCTCATAATACGATCAACATCCAATACTTTAGCACTTTAACATTTTATACCATCAACTTAATAGAAGCACCTTTCCCTCGATGCACGATTCGGCGGTTGCAATGGCCTGTTTCACATTTTCCAGCCCATACGTAGCTCCAATGTTTGCCATCATTAATCGCCCTTCCCGAACTAACTCAATCACTTCATTAAATACCTGTTCCCATCGTTCTTGCGAACATCGCTCTACCCAATGCTTTAGCCAAAAGAGTTTAACGTTAACTTGCGTTCCTCGGGTCATTTCATGCCATATAGGCGTGATACCCGAAAGCAATCCGACGCTTATTACCGTGCCATGCGGCCTTAAACAACTCACGAGCTGCTCTCCGTCTGCCCCTCCAATGCAGTCGACGGCCGCATTAGCGCCAAGCCCCTCCGTTAATTCTACAATTCTCTCCTGTAGCAGCTCTTCCATCGTATTCACGACAGAAACTGCACCAAGGCGATATAACTCAGCAGTATGTCGATCATTTCTTGTGAGCGCAATCATACGAAATCCCAGAATCTTCGATAGTTGCGCAAATATTCGCCCGAGCGCGGAACCACCCGCATTGACAATTAAGGTATCCCCATACGTAAGCTGAAGCATATCTGTACAAATCAGCCAAGCTGTTATCGGGTTAATGTAGATCTGACTTGCCGATTGATCAGGAATATCATCAGGCACAATAATCGCATGTCGATCCAAAGTCTTCACTACCTCTTGCCACGTGTTCTCACCTTTCAGTGGCAGGACACGGCGACCCAACATTTGATTGGATACTCCCGGTCCTACTGCCTCCACTACACCCACTCCCTCGAACCCAGGAACAGCTGGCAGCAGAGTCCGATGCGGATATGCTCCTCGAACAGGAATGACATCTGAGGGATTAATCGGCCGAGCGCTCATCCTCACTGCTAATTCACCGGGGCCAGGGGGTACTAACTCCTTCTCCTCTATACACAGCACTTCGTTCGGCTCACCGAAACAATAATAACGTACAACCTTAGTCTTCATTGATGCATCTCCTAAAATCATTTTTCTTAGATAAAAATATAAATATATTATGTAATAAAATAGATAATAAACCAACGTTGTTTACCCCAAAACAGGGATTGATTTGAAAGAGAAATACTTTTCAGTAAAAAAGCTGCCCTAACACAATTTCAAAAGAAGATCTCTCTAGAAAAAGATTACCCTATTTACGAATTTAGTGTAAACGTTATTACTGAGAAAGAAGTCAAGGAAGTTTTACACATAATCGTATACCATACAATGGATTACTCTATAAAATATAACACTATTGTCCCCCATGTTGGAGTTGGGATAAATCAAAGAACCCGACGGGGAAATCCCCGCCAGGCTCAGGTAACTTGCGATGGTTTATAAGGCGTAAATAAGCGCCTCGTAAGGAAGCAAACGAAGGGTGCCAGTACTAACCTCATCCGAGGTTGACCGATCCAGATTGCCAATGATCAAGCGGGCATTCGTGGTTCGATCAGCGAATGAAGCAGGCAGACGATAGGACTGCTCCTGATCCGAATGATTGAGAATGACAAGCCATGTCTCTCCATCCAGACTGCGGCTATAGGCATATACATGCTCTTCCCCTGCCGATTGGTCACGATAATCTCCATAGACCATAACCGCGTGCGTTTTACGCAGGGCGATCAGTTGCTGATAATATGCAAATATGGAGTCCTGCGCGGCTAAATCCCGCTCCACATTAATTTCTTCGTAGTTGGGATTCACCTGCATCCAAGGCTGACCTTCGGTAAACCCGGCGTGCTTGCTGCTGTCCCACTGCATTGGTGTGCGGGAATTATCCCGGCTCAGTGGCTGAAGACTGCGAAGCACTTCATCTGGCGCACGGCCTTTACCGAGTTCTTCCTTATACTTGTTCTTCATGGCAATATCATGATATTCATCAATGGAAGAGAACCGGACACCCGTCATGCCGATCTCCTCTCCCTGGAAAATGTATGGTGTGCCCGGAAGGGTATGAATCATGGTCGCCAATTGTTTGGCGGATTCCACACGGTATTGTCCATCATTGCCGTACCTTGAAACCTGTCGCGTGTGATCGTGATTGTTCAGGAACTGGGAGTTCCATCCATCATTGCGGAACGCTTCGTACCAGCTCTCCTGAATTTCCTTGTACCGTGCCAGATCCCATGTAGGCATGTCATCTGCCACCTGGAAATGGAATAATGTATGCAGCTCTTTCCGGTTATCCCCCACATACAGAAGGCCATCCTCTGGTGTGACAAACGGAATTTCCCCCACAGTCATGATGTCATAATGCTGGAGAACCTCCCGGTTCATTTCCTGCAAATATTCATGAATGCCCGGATTATTGCCCAGATAATCAATATGCTCCGGGTGCTCCGCATCCGGGAAGCCTTCCAGCTTGGCCAGCAAATTAATGACATCCATGCGGAAGCCGTCAATGCCCTGATCCAGCCAGAAACGCATCATCCGATAAATCTCCTGACGCAGTTCAGCATTTTCCCAATTCAGATCAGGCTGCTCCTTGGCAAAGGAATGGAAATAATACTCCCCTGTCCGCTCGTCATAAGTCCATGTCGACGGTTCGAAATAGGAACGCCAGTTGTTCGGCGGGCCATCCGTCTTACCCGGCTTCCAAATATACCAGTCCCGTTTCGGATGATCGACGGATGAACGCGATTCCTCAAACCATGCATGCTGCTCTGATGTATGATTAACCACCAAATCCATAATGAGCTTCATGCCCAGTTCATGGACCTTGTCCAGTAACTGCTTAAACTGCTCCATCGTTCCGGCTTTCGCCATAATGCGGTAATAATCAGCGATATCGTACCCGTTGTCTTTATCCGGCGATTCATAAATGGGATTAAGCCAGATGACATCAATACCTAGACTTTTGATATAGTCGAGCTTGAGCATCAACCCTTGCAAATCCCCGATGCCATCCCCATTCGCATCCAGGAAGCTCCGCCAGTAAACCTGGTACACAACCGCTTCTTTCCACCATGCCCGGTTCATGCTGCATCTCCCCTTTCTCGTATTACTTTACTTCATTAAACTTCTTTCAGCGAGTTCTCTCTCAAAGTGCTTTCCAGAAACGACAGCGTTAGCTGTGTTGTATCCTTCAACACCACGTCCGCTCCGGAACCTTTGAGCACAGCTTCTTCGCCAATACCCACGGCGATCATGCCTGCGGCTTTGATGGCCTCAACGCCCGCCTGCGCATCCTCGATGCCGATGCAGGCCTTCACGTCAGCACCCACTTCTTCCGATCCACGCAGGAACAGATCAGGAGCAGGCTTACCGTGCGGTACCGAATCCGGATGTACCACATACCGGAACAGCGAATCCAGCTCCAGCGCCTTCAAAATTTGGGGTGCGTTTTTGCTCGCAGAGGCGATAACTGCCGGAATGCCGGAGGCTTGCAGTTCAAGCAGCAATTCCCGAATTCCAGGGTAGGTGTGCTCCGGTGTCAGCGAGTCCAGCAGCGATACGTAATGTTTATTTTTACGGCTTGCGAATTCTTCCTTTTCCTCTGCCGAATACGTATTTTCTTTACCACCCAGACGCAAAATGCGCTCCAGTGATTCCCCGCGGCTAATGCCCTTTAACTGCTCGTTGAACTCGCGGTCAAACCGAATGTCCAGCTCTTCGCCAAGCTGCTTCCATGCAACATAATGGTACTCTGCCGTATCGGTGATGACACCATCCAAATCAAAAATAACGGCTTGAAGTGCTCCGTTCCCTTTCATCTTTCCGTTCCTCCCATGTCATTGCTCTAGTTGAGTTCAACTAAAAGTTATTTACACTGGCCACTACGATGACAGAACAACCTTTCGATCGCTGTTATCCCCAGATTTTTTCGATATCCTTCTCAGAAGTGAAAATCCGAAGATAAAGGCGAACGCGCCGCTTCTTCAGGTTATTTCTGCCCTCTCCGTTATCGTGTAAATGTTTAGTTGAACATTATAGTTGCCATTCAATTCGTTTCTCGTTGCTTTCCCGTCTCTCACCCTTCCAGTCCAGAACGACCGTCCAGCCCGATTCGTTGGAAATGCTCGCAACCCGTTTGCCCTCACGGGATTCAAAATGAATATCGAACTCCGCATCGCCTACCATCAGATGCTCCAAACTGCACTTCTTGTCAGCCCACGCCTGTGGCAATACAGGTGATATCGTCACCTGGCGCTTTTGTGCTTCCGGCTGAACTCCGAAGAAATGCCGTACTACAGGCACAGCAAATGCATAGATCGTCCATGCCTGCACTACACAGCCGTAGTCCGGGGACATCTCCGAGAACGAACCCGGCAGTACACGTGAGAAGCTTTTCCCCATCCGGCGCAGCAAATCCAGCGCGTGATCCGGATGCCCGTAAGCCGCTTCGGCAACGGCATGCGCTCCGGTAGAGATTGTCATCGTACCCTGTTGATACATGGCAGCAAGATAAGTACCGTATTCACCGATGAAGTCCCGGTTTCGCATCGCTTCCAGAGCACGCTGTGCTTTATCCTGATCGGCAATTCCCGCTTCCATCGGCGTAACAATAACCCAGTTTTTGTTCAGCAGCCAGCCACGATCATTCTGATCGTCTCCCGCATCAGCCAACAATTCTTCCACGTACTCCCGGTAGTCTGTGATCCCCTGCTTTTCAGCGAGAGAAACCATGTAATTCACCTTGGGCACAATATCGGAAATAGGTGCAACCGCATCCGCATAGAGGCTATCTTTTTCAGACCAATACACATCATTCACCGCGCGTACCGCTTGTTCCGCCAGTTTTTGATAGATCTGGTGCCGCTTCGTTTCACCCAAATAGAGACTCATGTGCTCCAGCGCCTGCAGAGCCTTCGCTGTATATACGGCACTATCAATCAGCTCCATATTCAAGCCGGCAATTTCGATGATACCGTAACCGGAAGGGAACAGATCTCCGTCCGGGTCCATCTCGTCCAGCAGCCAGTCGATGCCCTGAATACAGTAGTCATAATGCTCGCGCAGCAGTGCATCATCCCCGGTCCACAGGAACATTTCCCATACAAAGGCGATATAGTGTGCCGTCTCCTGCGTGTTTCCGCGATTAGATACGGCTCCGATCGTAGTCACTTCATGCACAAAACGTCCATTACCATTTGCTTCTTTCGATTTCTCCAACAACAAATTCAGCGTATCCCGTACCAATTGATGGTCTCCCGTAGCAAGCACACCCTGAAGCGCATACGTACTATCACAGCCGAACCACCACGGATACGTGGGCCCGCCGGCCGTCAATCCGCGACCGATTCCGTCCACTTGCTGTACCAGCCACTGATTATTGCGCTTCACCCAGGCAAATTGCTCGTTCAGCTCATCTTCACCTTCAACGGTAAGCACTGAGCGCTGATCCAGCTTGTCGTAGAACTGCTGCTTCTGCTCTTTCAAACGAACGTGGTCACGTTCAATGACTGCATAAGTCTGCTCACAAGCTTCACGGGACGACTCCGACCCGGCGACAAATAACCGGAAGCGGAACACATCCTTCTCCTCCAGCGAGCACTCTGTTACAAAAGAAATCCCTGTGCCTTTGCCTGCCGTCAACTCTGGCCCGTACAACTCAGGTCCAACCGACATATCCGTTCCCGGCAGGTCACTTCCAATCATGGCATACCAGTCTTGGGCGTCATCTTTTACGATGACCTTGCGTGAAGAAATGGCTTCTGCCGTTTCACCCGCTCCTGGGATAATTCCGATCTCATCGGAATACCAGACCGGACGTAGATCGGTACGTGACAGCAGTTCCAGCTTGAGTCGGGTTGTTCCTTTGCCGTAAGCGCTGATCTCATACTCTGTGACCATGCCTTTTTCATAATCAGGGGCAAATTGACTGCGTTCAATGGTTACCGGAATGTGACTCAAACCATGATCATAATCGAAACGGCTTCCACCCCAAGACTCGCTTGTGAATCCGTCTGCCCTTGCCCACACGGCAATGTTGCGATCCAGATCGGTTACCTTCAGCCAGAAACCGTCCAGCAGCTTGATTGGATGAAGCCATACACCGCCCATTTCGTTAGCCATATGATGCCCAAAATCAGGAAAGTATCCGTCCTGGGTACCGCAAATTTTTACGTATTCCCCTGCGTTATAATACAAATTAAATGGATGTCTGCTTGTTAATGTGGCCATGGTTGTCCTCCTCTGCGGTTTGGCTCACCGCTTATCTCT
Source organism: Paenibacillus sp. UMB7766-LJ446 (assembly GCF_030226665.1). Classification (NCBI taxonomy): domain Bacteria; kingdom Bacillati; phylum Bacillota; class Bacilli; order Caryophanales; family Paenibacillaceae; genus Paenibacillus; species Paenibacillus sp. UMB7766-LJ446. The sequence continues at coordinate 132,163 of NZ_JASOYM010000013.1, read as the reverse complement.
TCCGTAATATGGACGATTAGCCCTTGATTGCAGATGAGATGGAAATGCCTTCAATAAAGTATTTTTGTGCAACAAAGAATACAAGAAGTGGTGGAAGCATAATCAGCATCGTCGCAGCCATCAGCATATTCCATTCCACGTTATAAAGCCCTTTGAACATGGACAATCCGAGAGCCAGCGTATATTTCTCACTGGAGTTCAGATAAATGAGCGGTCCCTGGAAGTCATTCCATACGCCCATAAAGGTGAAGATAGAAACAGCAATCAGCGGCGGCATAGACAACGGCAGCATGATTTTGGTGAAAATCTGCATTTTGTTGGCTCCGTCCACAAAAGCGGACTCATCGAGATCCCGCGGAATACCGCGCATGAATTGACGGATCAGGAAGATGTTGAACGCCCCGCCCCCGAAGAATGCAGGAATAATGAGTGGTAAAAATGTATCAACCCAGCCGATTTCCTTGAACATGATGAACATCGGAATCATCGTTACCTGCGAAGGCAGCATCATCGTCGCCAGCAGCACCAGGAACAGCGTGCGTTTGCCGCGGAAATTAAACCGGGCAAAACCATACGCACATAGGGCAGACGAGAATACGGTACCGACTAATACCGGAATCAGAATAATCAGCGTATTTTTCAAAAATGTAAAAAACGGGATGGCCAAGACGGCATTTTTATAGTTAGACCACATCCATACAGCCGGGAAAAAATCATCTTTGAACACCTCGGCAGGTGTTTTAAGAGACGTTGCAAATGTCCATAACAGCGGGATCAGCACGACGGCCGCACCAGCGAGAAGCATGAGCATAGAGAATAGTTTCGAGTAGACCGGTTTCCGTGTCGTTGCTTGATTCATCATTTGTCCTCCTCTCAATCCTTTTCGTTATCGCCCTGGTAATAGACCCACATCGAAGAACTGCGGATGACCAGCAACGTAAACGCCAGAATGATGATGAACAATACCCAGGAGAGTGCCGAAGCATAACCCATTTCAAAATCGGTAAAAGCTTTATTGTACAGGTACAAGTTGTAGAACAGGGTCGAGTTAAGCGGTCCCCCGTTGGTCATAACAAATGCTTGTGTGAAATACTGGAATCCGCCGATGATACCCATAATAACGTTGAAGAACACCGTTGGAGAAATCATAGGCAATGTGATGTTGAAGAACCGTTGAAATGGTCCCGCCCCATCCAGATTGGCAGCTTCATACAGCTCTTCGGGAACTCCCTGCAAGCCGGACAAATAAATGATGATCGTGTTGCCGACACCCCACAACCCCATGACAATCAGTGCGCCCAGTGCATAGCTCGGGTCTTGAAGCCAAGCCGGCCCCTGTACGCCGAAGAATCCAAGCGCACGGTTCAGAATCCCATATTCCGGATTGAAAATCATAATCCACATCATGGATGCCGCTACAGCCGGAATAACAGATGGCATGAAATAAATCAATCGGAAAAATTTCATGCCTCTGTTCCGCATATTCAGCAGCAAGGCGATTAGCAGAGAAGCTACTTGATACAGCGGTACGGATACCAACGCGAAAATAAAGGTAACTTTCAACGATTGGTAGAACAGCTCATCATGGAACATCGTTTTGAAGTTATCCAGACCGACCCATTCGATCGACTTTACGCCGGTAATAATATCCCATTTGCTAAAAGCCAGCAGCAGGGAAAACAACATTGGACCAATGGTAAAGAGCAACAAGCCTATAAGCCAAGGTAAAATGAACCAATACCCGGCACGCTCGGATTTAGAATTACGCATAGCTGCCTCCTTGATGAAGAGGGTGAATCAGCATGGCCGCCGACTCACCCGCATGGTTTTTACTTGATTTTGCTGTCAACATTCTTCGCAGCTTCATCTAGAGCGCCTTTGACATCCTGTTTGCCAAGCAGCACTTTTTCCAGCGCCTTGGTGAATTCTTCAACAAACACAGGTCCGTTTGTAGAACGCATGGTTACTGGTTTTTTAGCATAATCCATCATTTCGATGACCGGTTTGTCTGCTACTTCTTTGGCTTTGACTTCGTCCAGCTCTTTCACAGTCGCTGGCAATACTTTACCGTTTGCAGAGCGAAGCTTCTGTGCATCTGTACCCGAGAGCCATTTCACCAGTTCGTATGCAGCTTCTTTATTTTTACCAGCTGCGTTGATCGCCCAACCCGCACTAGCGATGATGCTTGAACGAGTACCGTCCGTATTTTGTGGAATCAGTGCAGAACCATATTGAACATCGGATTTGTCGAGATCACCCTTGATCCAACGACCTGTAATCATCATAGCGAGCTTGTCTGTCATGAACATCGATGAATCTCCGCCAAGTGTTTCGGAATCCAGTGGTGTCGGGGATACACGGCTATCTCCTTGAGACCAGGAAACGTATTGATCCATTGCCGCAATCGTTTTGTCACTGTTCATGTAACCTTCAGCAGCCGTTCCATCCTCATTCGCGATGTCTGTACCGTAATCCCAAAGGTACGTATAGATCGGATATTCCCATTTACCAGCATTGAATCCGAATTGCGTATATTTATTACCATCTTTTTTGGTCAGTTTTTGTGCAGTTGCGATCATGTCATCCCATGTCCACTCATCTGTTGGATAAGGGATTCCTGCTTCGTCAAACATGCGTTTGTTGTACCACAGGGCAAGTGGGTTGAAATCTTTAGGCAAATAGTATTGTTTGCCTTCGATTTTCATATTTTCAATCAGATCCTTTTGGAAAATATCCAGATTAAAGGACGTATCTTTGCTCAGATAATCATCAAGTGGTTCAATTACACCTTTATCAACGTATTTGTAGTAGTCGCCTTCACCAACCAGAAATACGTCTGGTGCTTGACCAGCTGCCAGGGATGTAGTGAGCTTCGTTCCATAACCTTCACTTGGAATTGGCTCAAACTTCACTTCGATATCCGGATGTGCCGCATTAAACTCTTCAGCGAGCTTTACTTCATCCGCACCGGAGTTGACATCTCCCCAAACCGAGAAGGTAAGCTTCACCTTTTCTGCTTTACCTCCCTCCGCACTGTTGCTTCCACCTGAAGAGCAAGCAGACAATACCAAAACCAAAACAAGCATCATGACCAAACTTGCGGACCCTTTTTTCATTTGAATGACCTCCCACATGGATTTATATTAAACCAAGGTTTGAAACCGTTTGCTGAAAGTAACTTGCTGACCGGACAGAAGGAGAGAAATTTCTTCCTCTGCATCACTTTCGATTAGAATACCCTCGGGCGTGATTGTGATATGCAACAACTGGTTTTGCCAGTAGAGCGGGAATTTCAGACTGCTCCAGGACTCAGGCAGCTTTGGATCGAGGTGAAGCTGACCATCCAACATACGAACTCCGGCAAATCCCATCACAACACATTCCCATATTCCGCCCAGAGAAGCGGAGTGGATGCCTGCATCTGAAGAGTGCATATGCGGTCCCAAATCAATCTCGGACGCCCGACGGAACAGATCGTAAGCGAGCGGACGGTTACCGAAGTCACTGGCAAGGATGCTGTGCGTCGACAGGGACAATGAGGAATCATGCAACGTTTTTTCCTCGTAGTAATCGTAGTTGGCACGTTTGATATCCGGTTCGAATTTATTCTCAAGCAGGAAGAACAGCATCATGATGTCAGCCTGCTTCGAAATTTGCATTTCACCAACCTGATCCAGGTTGTAGTCATTGAAGATACTGGCGACTTTAGTCTGATTTTTATAAGGGGTAAGATCAATGACTTTCTTCTGCAAGTAAGTATCATCTTGTGGAATAAGTCCTTGCTCATTTGGCCCTGGCAGATACATCTGGTCCAGCTTGTTCCATGCTTCCCGAGCAGATGTCAGATCAAGCTTCGCCGACAATGCCTTGAGCAACTCTGGTTTCTCCTGTTGAAGCTTCTCAAAATATTGAATGGCCATCTCCATATTAAAGTGAGCCATATGGTTAGTGAATGCATTGTTGTCCACATGTTCCTTATATTCATCCGGTCCAACAACCTCATTGATGTGATAGCGGCCCTTGGCCTCATCCCACTCCAGACGGCTGGCCCAGAACGTTGCTGTGTCAAAAATGATCTCGTAACCATACTGATCCATAAACGCTTCATCCCCGGTAGATTGCACATAATGCCAAACGGCATAAGCAATATCGGAGGTGATGTGCTGTTCAATGAAGCCCGACCAGATTTTCGTCTGTTCGCCGGTTACGATATCTACATCTCCCCATACCGGTGTAACTTCGCCATCTCCGATCCAGGCAGCTTCCCATGGGTACATGGCTCCTTCGAATCCGTTCTCCTTGGCTTTGCTTCTGGCTCCATCCAACCCCTGATATCGATATTCCAGCAAGGATCTTGCGATCTTGGGGTTGCTGTAGATGAAGAATGGAAGGATGAAGATTTCCGTATCCCAAAAGGAATGTCCCTTGTACCCTTCGCCACTTAACCCTTTGGCGCCGATTCCCATGCGATTATCATGAGCAGGTGTCATAATGACGAGGTGATAGATGGCAAAACGAATGGCAAGCTGGTCATATCCGCTTGTGCTGTCCACCTCAATGTTGTACGTGGACCAGGTATCCGCCCAGGCGTTAGCGCTTTCACGAAATAGCTGATCATACCCTTTTTGTGATTCCTGCTTCAGCTCTGTCAGCGCTGATTCACGCATCTGCTCCAGTGAATATCCACCGTCTCTGTAAACCAGATCCCGACTGGTATGCACATTCGAGATTTTCTCCAGTGTCACCGATTGTCCGGCTTCCACGGTCAATGTGCCTTCAATGCCTACCTTGCGGCGTCCCATCGTTTGACGCAATTCCGGTTCAACCTTTTCACCATTCAGCTGCCAGTGGTGCACCGTATTGGTTACAAAATCAACTGCCGATTGTGTCGTCGTTGACGTCATTTGAATATAAGTCTTTTCAAATATCCGTTTCTCGCCTTCCGTGAAATGCTGCGCACCCGAGTTCGTCCATTGTCCATTAATACCGGACGTAATGTGAACACGCGCTTGTCCATCCAGTGGCTTGATGCTTACGGATGAACCAACCAGATGACGGTTGCTCAAGGAAACAAAGCGGCGGAATTGAAGATCAAAGCTTTCTCCTGTCGGGCTCTGCCAGACTACATTACGGGTCAGCTCACCGTTCTTGAGATTCAGTTGACGACTGTAGCTAATTGTTCTTCCTTTTTCCAAGCTGAAGGTTTCCCCATTAAGAGTGATTGAAAGCTCCGTCACATCTGCAGCATTGGGGAGTTCTGTTACCTCATGCTCGTCAAATTTATTGAACGTTCCAGCCACGAACCAGTTCCGTACCTGTCCAACATAATTCTCGTCCGTTGCGGAGCGAAGCCCCATGTAGCCGTTTCCAAGTGAAAGCACAGCCTCGCCTTTCCCTTGATGAGCCGGATCAAACCCCGTTTCAGTTACCAGCCAGTTACTCCATTCTCCTTGTCCTGCATCGTATTTCAGCAATTTGTATTCCCCCTATGTCTATCTTATGTTGTATCCGAAACGTTTTGGATTTGAGTGAAAATAATACCGAAACGTTTCGGATATAATAAAACATTTCGGTGCTCTTCTCATCTCGTTTCATTTTGCAATACCTCGCGAACGTATTCTCAGCTAAACTCAGCGACCTGGTTTGGCTGTCGAGGATCTCAAAACCAATTCATTTTGCAAAATATTAAATTTGGGGCTATCTTCCGATTTCAGCATGCCCATCAGCAGGTTTGCAGCCTCATGTCCCAACTGATACATATTCTGTCCGATGGTCGTGAGTGGTGGTTGAAAATAGGCGGCTGTTGGAATGTCGTCAAATCCAACTATAGACAATTCATCCGGTATAGAGATGCCTAGTTCATTCGCAGCCTTCATTACACCCAGAGCCATCATGTCGCTTGCACAAAAGATTGCGGTAATTTCCGGATAAGCCTTTAACAATTCAGAAGCTTCTTGCTGTGCTTCCTCTTCCGTAAAATTCCCGTTTACAATCCATTCAGGCTTCAGGATCAATTCTGCATTGCGCATTGCATCGGAATATCCTTCATAACGCTCCTTGGATACAAAAGCCTCGGGGTAACCGTTCACCATGGCAATCTGCCGATGACCCAAACCAATAAGGTGCTCTACAGCAGCCTGTGCACTTTGTTTATGATTCGTTGATACAAAACCGACATACTCACTATGAATGGGTATATCAATCAATACACAAGGAATGTCACTGTCCAATACTTCCTGCAAATACGGATCATCCGTTTTCACACCCTGAAGAATGACGCCATCCACTTTTCGTTCCCTGCACAGCTGTGTGTACGTTTTCATCTTTTGCTTCGCTGTATTCGTGCTAAACAAGATCAGATCATAATCTGAGTTGGCAGCGCTGTCATTAATACCGCAAAGCACTTCGAAAACAAAGTTGTTATCGATGTTTTTGTACGTCATGCCTGATACGAGCAACCCCAGCGTTTTGGTTTCCTTCATGACCAGGCCTCTCGCTAGACCATTTGGACTATAGTTCAGGGTTTCGGCGGCTTCCTTAATCAGTTTGCGCGTACTATCGCTGACGTCCGAGTACCCATTCAATGCTCTGGATACAGTCGTAATCGAAAATCCCGTCATTTGTGATATGTCTTTAATTGTAGCCAATTGCTTTCCTCCAAAACGTTTCGGATTACTTATATTTCTGAGTATACGGATTCAAGAAAAAAAATCAAGAACTATTTTCGACAATATTCTCATCTTTTATAGACGCTGAAGTCTCCTTCCTTAATCTACCCGCATTCAGTATAAACAAATGGGTAAAAAAAATCTCCCGACCTTTTAACTAAAGTCGGGAGATCCGTTAATCTATTGCAAAATCAAAATCATTTCGATAAAGATTCAATACAACTTAATGTGCAACTGTATTGTTCAACATGATCCAGATGGAACCAATAACGATGGTCAACATGATCAACAGACCAAAGATCAAAGCCATTACATTCCAACGCGGCTTCTCCGATTCACGGATATGCATGAAGAAGAAGAGTTGAACCACAAACTGAAGTCCTGCTGTTACCAGAACGACACTCAGCGTTGCTGTTCTGCCCATCATGTCATTCAGTACCACTACCAAAGGGATAATGGTCAGAACAACGGACAGAATGAAGCCGATGACATAGGACTTGAGTGAACCATGCTGTTCGTGGCCATGGGACTCATGTGAGTTATGCTCTGCCATCTACATCACCCCCATCAGATAGACGATCGACAGGAGGAAAATCCAGACGACGTCCAAGAAGTGCCAGTACAAGCTGATTACGTTGATTTTACCGCGAGTTACATCGGTAATTCCACGTTTTTTCAGTTGCAGCATCAATCCGATCATCCAGATCAGACCGAGCGATACGTGAAGTCCGTGAGTACCCACCAGGGTGAAGAACGCACCAGAAGATGCACTCGTTGTATAACTGAACCCTTCATGAATCAACTCAACAAACTCCATTACTTCCAGGGCGATAAAGCTCGCACCCAGAACAGCTGTAACCGCCAGCCAGCTGATTAATTGCTTCACCTTGCCTTGGTTCATGGCAAGAACCGCAAGTCCACTTGTAAATGAACTTGTGAGCAAGATAAATGTCTCGGCAATAACGCCAGGCATTTTGATCAATTCAGACAACACCGGTCCGCCCGCCGAATTGTCACGCAACACAATAAAGGTTGCGAACAATACGGAGAACAGGATAACGTCGGAAATCAGGAAGAACCAGAATCCGAGTATTTTTAATTCTTGCGGGTCATGGTGACCATGGTCATGATCATGTGTATGGTCATGACCGTGCTTTGCGGCTGCTTGAGCCATTTATACCGACCCCCTTAACGACGCTTCGGTACGCTTAATTTCGTCAACCGGAATATAATAATCCGTATCGTATGAGAATGAACGAGCGATCATGCAGATCCCTACGCCAGCGAGTCCAAGAATTGCCATCCACAGCCATCCGAATACAAAGCCGAAACCGGCGATGAACCAGAATATAGACATGATGAACGGAATCGCGGAATTTTTAGGCATATGAATCGGCTCAAGCGGCTGTTCAGGTGGATAGATGCCTTTAGCACGACGTTCTTTCTCTTCCCACCACTCATCAATATCATCTCCGCGCGGTGTAATGGCGAAGTTATATTCAGGAGCAGGTGAAGGAATTGACCACTCGAGCGTACGACCACCCCATGGATCGCCGGATGCTTTGAGTGATTTGTATTTCCGAACGCCGTCTGCGATTTGTGCAACCTGGAACAAGAATCCGACACCCATCAGGAATGCCCCGATTGTGGATACAAAGTTCAGTTCCCACCAGCCGGTATCCCAGCCATAGGTGCTCAGACGACGTGTCATCCCCATCAAACCGACAGCGTACTGCGGCATGAAGCAGACATAGAAACCGATATTCCAAGTCCAGAAAGCCCATTTGCCCAGTTTTTCCGGGAGTTGGAATCCGAACATTTTAGGCCACCAGTAGTACAGACCTGCAAAGTATCCGAATACTACGCCACCAATCAATACTTGGTGGAAGTGGGCAATCAGGAAGTAACTGTTGTGGAACTGGAAGTCAGCAGGTGCAACGGACAACATAACCCCCGTCATACCACCGACGATGAAGCATGGTATAAATGCCAATGTCCATAACATCGGGGTATCCATGCGTATCCTACCCCTGAACATCGTAAACAGCCAGTTAAATATTTTAACCCCTGTTGGTATGGCAATCAACATCGTTGTTATGGCGAAGAATGCATTGACGTCCGCTCCCGAACCCATCGTGAAGAAGTGATGCGCCCATGTAAAGAAGGACAGGAAGCTAATGATCAGCATCGCAAATACCATCGATTTGTAGCCAAACAATTTTTTCTTCGAGAATGTACTTACAATCTCGGAGAACACACCGAATGCCGGCAAGACCACGATATATACCTCAGGGTGACCCCACATCCAGATCAAGTTGATATACATCATCGGATTACCGCCCAAATCAAGTGTGAAGAAATGCGCCCCCGCAAACCTGTCGAGGAAGAGCAAAGCAAGTGTCACGGTCAAGATTGGGAATGCAAACAGAATGATAATACAAGTGGAGAATACCGACCATGTAAACATCGGCATTTTCATCCATTTCATGCCTGGCGCACGCATTTTAATGATGGTAACCAGGAAGTTGATACCGGTAGCCAGGGAACCGATACCCGAAATCTGAATACCCCATATATAGAAGTTCTGTCCCACCCCCGGGCTATGCGATAGCTCCGATAAAGGCGGATAACTGAGCCAGCCTGCGTCCGGTGAGCCACCGATAACGAAGGACAGGTTGAACAGCATTGCTCCCAGGAAGAATAACCAGAAGCTCAATGCATTCAGGAACGGGAACGCAACGTCCCTTGCCCCGATTTGAAGCGGTACAATAACATTAAATAAACCGAACATAAACGGCATCGCCATGAACAGGATCATGATCGTACCGTGAGTCGTAAAGACCTGATTATAATGCTCGGGATGTAAGAAATCCATGTTAGGCATAGCTAGCTGAAGACGCATCATCAGTGCATCCACACCACCACGGAAAAGCATGATAATGGAAGCAATAATATACATAATACCGATCTTTTTGTGATCGACGGTAGTTAACCAGTTACGCCAGAGCCAGCCCCATTTTTTGAAATAAGTCAGCACCGCTACGATGGTAATCATCGTAATTCCGATCGCCACGTCCGCACCATAAATCAGCGGATCACCGGTAACGAAAAACTCCGATGCAAACTCCTTAAGTCTCTCTAACATTGGGGGCCTCCTTTCGAATCTTTAGTTAGCACTCTTGTCCACGCCGTTCGTAGTAATTTCTTTGGTACCTGAAGCTTCATCCGAACTTCCACCATGTTTGCTGTGGGCACTTTGACCATCAACAACATACTTGGTCACGATGTCCTGGAACAGCCCTTCTGGGAAGGAAGAATAATAAGCTACATTGCTTGTTCCCGGTTCCGCCAGAGTTTTATATGTCTCTTGCGTCAGCGGTTGAGATTGCTGCTTCACTTCTTTCACCCATTTGTCGAAGTCTTCTTCCGAAGTAGCATTGACATCAAAGCGCATTTGGGCAAAGTGTTCCCCGGTAAAGTTGGCACCTGAACCCCAATATTGACCTTCATGATCAGCTTGCAAGTACAAGGTCATCGCCATACCCGACATCGTATAAATCTGTCCACCAAGCTGCGGGATCCAGAACGAGTTCATCGGTGAATCCGCGGTGAGCTCAAATTTTACGGGCCGGTCTGCCGGGATATTCAACGTGTTGACCGTTGCAATACCTTGCTCCGGATACATAAACAGCCATTTCCAGTCCAGTGAAGAAACTTGAATGGTAACCGGTGCTTTCTCGGAAGCCAATGGCTTCGAAGGTTCCAGATCATAGGTGTAGCGAATCGTTACAACCGCCAGCAATCCAATAATAACAATCGGAACGGTCCACCAAATTGCCTCCGCTTTTGTGCTATGAGACCAGTTAGGCTCATATGCAGATTTATTGTCCGGTTTGTCGCGGTAACGCCATACAATTACTGCAGACAAAATCAATACAGGCACAATAACGACTGCACACAGAATTGTCGAAATGACAATCAAATCTCTCTGCGAAGCGCCAACAGGCCCTTTCGGATCCAGAACAACGTACTGCCCGCCTGCCAGCATTGGCCAGACAATCAATGCAATTGTAACCAACGTCAGGACAACCGGAATGATTATCCGAATTAGCGACCTAGGTTTCTTGTTCATCTTGATCCCCTCTCCTTAAATTCGCTCATACTGAAAAAACAGTATACTACTCTCTTCCTTCTAAAGATATCAGAAATGAGCAACTTTTTTGTTCATGTTAACAAATTTGTCGATTTTACACCTAAAATGTGTGAATTTTTTCTCACAAATCACTTGCATACTTGATATTTCCTCATTGTAATCTTTACACTTCAAGTCACAAAATAAAACCCTTTGCAGTCCCGTTGAACATGATCAACGAATCCGCAAAGGGCTTTATTGACTGGGATTCCGGGTGCTCATCCAGTCTTATTATGAACGAATTAACGCAGGATTATTTAATCGGCGCCTTCGTCTTCCCGGCGTGTATGAACAAGTCCAATCGATTTGGCAATAACATAAATAAATACACTGCCAACCAAGAAACCGATACCGACCATTAATCCGAGGTTACGATCATTAAAATCATTCAGGTTGATCAGGCACATAACTACTCCCGTAATAAGAGCAATCCAAGCCAGAACTGTCATCGTTAACACCGCACGCCGCATATTTTTATCTTTGCGCTCCAATTGGCTTACCATTGCTGTCTTCGATGCCATAGTAAACACTTCCTTTTCCCTTTTTGTAAGTGCTTTCCTTATACCAATATACCACATCAGTATGATTTTTAGTCAACAAATGTTCAAATTTATTTCGCAATTTGGACACTTTATTTGTATTTTGACTGTTGACAAGGATCAGATCACTTCTACTTACTTCTTATAACCCAAAATCGCTCGTCTCATAACATGAAACAGTCCAGACCTTATGAAACCTTTATGAACATTAAGGGTCTTTGCTGAAATAAAATAAAAAAAGGACGGTGCATCGGATTTCCGAAGCCACCGTCTTTTTTTTGGGTAAACATAAATATCCTGCATCTAACAATTAACCAAATGTTATTATTTCATTTAATTCGAGTTTCCAACCAATTATTTTTGATGACGTTTTGATACCAATAGAAGCTTTCTTTGGGTGTTCTGACCAAGGAACGGTAATCCACATGCACAAGACCAAAGCGCATCCGGTATCCTTCCGCCCACTCAAAGTTATCCATCAAAGACCAAGCCATGTAGCCTTTCAGGTTGATCCCGTCGTTGATAATCCGATGAATTTGCGCCAAATGCTGCTCATAATATGCAATTCGGCGATCATCATTTATTTTACCGTTCTCCAAATCATCATTGATGCATGCACCATTTTCTGTGATGTAAACATCCACATTTCCGTATTTTTGCAAATAGTGCATGAACTCATACAATCCGCGTGATTCCACAGGCCAACCAATATCGGTCTTGGTAAGTCCCATATCGACCTCTTCGGATTGCAATGCACCCGCCTCAGGATTGAAACGATTGATTCCCATGGTGTAGTAGTTAATTCCTAGAAGATCAATAGGCTGCGAGATAATTTCCATATCGCCTTCCTGAATCGGGACAGTCGCACCAGCCTTTTCAAACCAGTCAACCATAAATTGTGGATAAGCTCCTTTGTAGATCGGATCCAGGAACCAATCTGTATTCAGTGCAATTGCCCGATCACATGCTGCCTGATCTTCCGGAGATTTGCTGTAAGGCTCAGCCCAGCATACATTGGGAGCAATACCAATCTGTCCTGTTGTTCCCAAGCGACGGAACGATTGAACGGCTTTACCATGGGCAACCAACAGTCCGTGCGCAACATTAATTGATGTTTGCAGGTCCTTGTTGCCAGGAGCATGAATACCGAGCAGGTTGGACAGAAACGCAATACACCAGGGTTCGTTGAAGGTTAGCCAAAAATTGATTTTCCCGGAAAACTCCTTGAAGATGACTTCAGCATATTTGACAAACGCATCCACCGTCCTGCGGTTGCCCCAGCCTCCGATATCCTCCAGCGTCTGAGGCAGGTCCCAATGATACAGCGTACAGAAAGGTTCGATTCCCGCTTCAAGCAGTTTATCCACGAATCGATGATAGAAGTCCAGACCTTCCCTATTGATCTCACCGTCTCCATCCGGAATAATACGCGGCCAGGCGATGGAGAACCGATAGGTATTGATCCCAAGCTTTTTCATCAGCTCGATATCTTCCTCATAGCGATGGTAGCTATCACAAGCCACATCACCGTTGTCTCCATTAAACACTTTGCCAGGCGTACGAGCAAACGTATCCCAGATGGATATCCCGCGCCCGCCTTCCTGCGCAGCACCCTCTATTTGATAAGAAGCTGTTGCTGTTCCCCAGCGGAAATCTTGTGGAAATTGAAAAATTGTCATCGTTTACTCCTCCGTCTCATGATGACACGCGGATCATCTGCCCTGCGGTCATGGTTAAAATAACTACATAATCACCTTGAGGTGTAAGCTGCGCCTTGGCCTTGTCGTTTCCTTCCACATGCAGTGGAAATGCGCTTCGAATGGTTACCGAACCACCGTAATCACCCTTAATTTCGGCGCTTGAGAGTCTGCCATCTGTCCACTCGATTGCCACTGTGTAAGAACCACGTGCTCGAAGCCCCTTCACACTGCCACTGACCCAGTTCTCAGGCAGTGCTGGCAGCAGATGTAATTCTCTCAAGTGGCTTTGTAACAGCATCTCGGAAATACCGGCAGTACCACCAAAGTTGCCATCAATCTGGAACGGTGGATGATCATCGAACAGATTGGGATGCGTGGATCGGGCCAGCAGCGTACGGACAAACTGATGCGCCAGCTTGCTATCCAGCAGCCTCGCATACAGATTGATCAACCAGGCACAGCTCCAACCCGTATGCCCGCCACCTCTTGCGATGCGACGTTCAAGTGACACTCGTGCTGCTTCCACCAGTTCCGGTGTATCCAGTCGATTGATCTGCTCCCCCGGATACAGACCATACAGATGGGAGACGTGACGATGCCCAGGTTCGGATTCAGCAAAATCCTTAAACCACTCCTGCAGCTGCCCCTCGCTTCCGATACGGAATGGATAGAGCTTGCTGCGTGCCTCGCTCCACTCATTCGCCAGTTGATGATCCACTTCGAGCAGTTGAGCTGCCTCAATGCATCGATCGAACAACTCACGAATTAAAGTCATATCCATCGTCGAAGCCATGGAGATGCTGCGAGCTACACCATCCTCGGTGAGGAACTTGTTCTCTGGAGAGGTAGATGGAGCTGTAACCAGATATCCGTCCGGTCCCTCTACCAGCCAGTCCAGACAGAAGAGTGCCGCTTCTCTCAGGATTGGATACGCACGTTCTGCGAGGAATTGCTGATCACGAGTAAATAGATAATGCTCCCATAAATGTGAAGTCAGCCAAACACCGCCCATCGGCCAGAACGCCCAACTTGCGTCCCCGCCTGTAGGCGTGGATGTCCTCCAAATATCCACATTATGATGGGCTGTCCAGCCACGCGCCCCGTACAAGATGCGTGCTGTTCTTCTCCCCGTATCACTTAGATCCTCCAACAAGCCAAACAGTGGCTCATGGCATTCGCTCAGGTTGCATACTTCTGCCGGCCAGTAATTCATCTCGGTATTGATGTTAATCGTGTAATCACTGTGCCAGGGTGGCTCCACCTGTTGGTTCCAGATTCCCTGCAGATTGGCAGGCTGGCTTCCTTCACGTGAACTACCCATTAACAGATATCTGCCGTATTGAAAATAAAGTGCCTCCAGACCGGGATCATTGGCACCAGCCTGATAAGCTCGCAACCGCTCATCTGTAGGTAATTCTTCATTCGCTGATGCGCCGAGATCAATAGATACTCTTGAAAATAAAGCACTATGATCCATCACATGTCGCTCTCGAAGTGCTTTCATGCCATGAGTCATCGCTTTGCTGATTACCTCTTTGCATTCCTGTTCCAGCAGCACGTCATCCTTCACAGGCGCCACATCGTAGCGTTCAAAGGAGGTCACCGCTGCCAGGTAAAAAATAATCTGGTCGGCTCCCTGAATATGAAGTCTCCCGTCCTTAACCGAAACTTCGGCGTTCTTGCCCGTCGCAGTCGCGGCCAATTGCACAGCATAAGCCGTTCCCCGATCTTCTTCGTAGATGACAGACTCTGGATGATCCCTGAAATAATTCGATTCAACATGACTCGGACAGCGACTAAACAGTGTAAGTGCATTGCCCGAAGTTTGCACGTTATACGGATGTGGACTGTCCAGCGTAACGCTGACATTAACAGCTCCCTCACGATCGGCAGTGATGGTACAGACCATGAGGTCATCCGGTGCACTGGCATATACCTCACGTACATAACGAATCCCTTTATACGAATATTTCGTCGTTGTAATCCCGGTGTGGAGACTAAGCTCCCGCTCAAATTCATCGTATGGGATCTCATCCAGTTCAGCGTGCTGCAGCTTAAAGTGACCCATCGGCTGATACGCTTCCACATCTCGTCCAAGCATTTCGCGGTTCAGCAATTCTTCAGCTTCGCTATATTGCCCGGACATGATTAGTTCACGGGTCTGTTTCAGGTAACGCTGACTGCTGTACTGAATGGTGTCACGTGGAAATCCGGACCACAATGTATCTTCATTAAGCTGGATTTGTTCATCTGCTGCTCCGCCATAAACCATACCTCCGAGGCGACCATTCCCGATAGGCAGTGCCTCTTCCCAGCGAGTGGCCGGCTGACGATACCACAGACGGTTTTCTTTTGTTCTCTCATTGAATGGGGACATAGATAACTCCTGTTCATGAATCAGCTATTTTTTGTTTGTTAACTAAAACGTTTTCGTTACAAGCAATAAAACACATATTTTCCGATAAAAATTGGCCTGAACCTGTGTTACAGACATGACCCAAGTGTCGATTAACTGAAAGTGCTTACAGTAAGAAAATTATATTGGATTTCGAATTTTGCGTCAATGTTAAACATCACATGAACAGCAAAAAAAGACCCTTGGTCAGGGCCTTATTTTGTATATCAATCTGGTTACTTAAACTTCTGTTAGTTTACGTCTTTTCCTGTCCACAGGGACACACGATCCTTAACCCAAACGGTGTACTGTTTCTCCATTTCGACTGCACCTGCTTTTTCCAGTTCAGTCAGGAAACCATCATATACTTTATCGAAGTCTTCTGGCTTGGAAAGAACAGCTTCAGGAATACGTTTGCGCACGATATCCTGTGTTTTTCGGAACGTTACCTCATATTCTGTGCCTGAAGGTACAGGCATGTTGTATGCTGCGCCCCAGTCTTTCAGTTGCAGATCATCCTCAGAAGGATAGAATTCTTTCCATGTTGTAATGCCATATGCTTTCAACGTTTCTTTCTCTGCCGCAGTATATCCAGCCTGGATCTGCTCAGGGAAGTTCGTTGTGTAATAGTTATCCGTTGAATCTTTCACGCCATCACCATATCTCGCACTAAACACGCTATACATTCCGATTCCTGTTTCTTTGGTGAAGTTAGAGTTGTCATTGGTTTTACGATCCTGGATGTCTTGAGGAATGACCCGTTGGCCGTTTTCTACATTGTAGTGCTCGCCTTCAATACCCCAGTTTCTCAACACCTGACCTTCGTCCGA
This sequence comes from Paenibacillus sp. UMB7766-LJ446, assembly GCF_030226665.1. Classification (NCBI taxonomy): domain Bacteria; kingdom Bacillati; phylum Bacillota; class Bacilli; order Caryophanales; family Paenibacillaceae; genus Paenibacillus; species Paenibacillus sp. UMB7766-LJ446. The sequence continues at coordinate 115,839 of NZ_JASOYM010000013.1, read as the reverse complement.
AGCGAGCCAGTCCATAAATTTGATAATGCGAACCGGATCTTTAGCAGAAGTTGTGATGCCGATGCCATATCCGTCAAATCCGGTTGGCTGGAACGTATGGTCCACAATATCCTTGTTCAGGGATACAGAGAAGTGAGCATATGTGCTGTCATCTTTGCCTGCTGATTTGAGTGCATTTTCAGCCTCTTGGTAGTTCCACTCTTGGTCAATCAGACCGAGTACACGGCCACTTGCAATTTTGGATTTATATTGGTCATCCTTTTGAACAAATGTATCTTTGTCCAGCAGACCTTCATTGTACATATGGTTCAACCAGCGGAAATATTCTTTCTCCTCAGGACGTTTGTAATGGAGCGTAGCTTCATACGTCTCAGGATCAATGTAATATTCTCCATCATCCGGTGCTCCTGTTGCTTGGAAGGCCGGGTTCGTTACCGTAATCATAATCTTCCAATCATCTGCATTCAGCGTCAATGGAATGGTCGGCTGTCCGTCAATCGTTGGGTGTTTTTTCACATATTCTTTCAAAACATTCTCGTAATCCTCAAGCGTTTTTACTTCAGGGTATCCGAGCTCTTTCAGTACTTTTTGCTGAATTTCGAATCCTCCTGTTGCGTCAAACGCAACATTATCAACACCCATATTCGTTGGGATTGTATAAATGGCCTGATCCTCCGAACTGTATTTCAGTCGGTTCATCTGGTCCCCATATATTTTTTTCAGGTTTGGAGCATGCTCCTCAATCAGATCTGTCAGGTCAATCATTGCCCCTGCATCTACTAGTTTAGACAAGTTACCTTTTGGGAAAACGATATCAGGGTACTCGCCGCTGGCCGCCATAAGTGCAATTTTCTGGTCTCCACCATTGTTTACATCATACTCAGCTTCAATCGTAACGCCTGTTTGCTTCGTAATCTCTTTACCAACTGCATCCTGCATCTTGTTCCAGGTTGGACTTGCATCCGCACCAAAGAATGTGATGGTGACGGGTTCGGTTCCGCTGGACTCGGAGGCTTCTTTACTTCCCGAATTTCCGCAGCCAGCTGTAACCAGCATTGCACTTGCGAGCATCAACATTGCAAACGTCTTGGGTGTATTGCCTTTCATTTTGCCTCTCATTGTCTAGTCCCCCTATTATTATGAAGGTTTTATCTGTATAACAGGCTTAAGGCCTGAGGATACCGCCGTAAGACACATTTCTGTATGCGCTTACTAAAAATTAAATTTGTACTCTTTTTTATCAAAAACTCAACTCATGAAAACTCTCTTCTAACATCCATAAAACGTTTTCGGAAAATAATTTAAAACGCTTACTGAAAGTGCTTACATTAACGATTATATGCTATCCTCCCCCTTTCGTCAACAACAAAAAAGGCCCCTTCTAAGGGACCCATTTTGCTTTGAAAATGATCGTTTATCCTGCCTTGTTTTCAGTATTATTTCACGTCTTTACCTGTCCAGAGAGATACACGTTCCTTGATCCAAACGGTATATTGTTTCTCCATGTCTACCGCACCTGCTTTATCAAGTTCAGCCAGGAGATCATCATAGACTTTGTCGAAGTTCTCAGGTTTGGCAAGGATGGCTTCAGGGATACGTTTACGGATAATGTCCTGCGTTTTCTGGAACGTTACGTTATAATCCGTATCGGAAGGTACAGGCATGTTATATGCTGCGCCCCAATCTTTCAGCTTCAAGTCGTCTTCAGAAGGATAGAAATCTTTCCACGTTGTAATGCCATAGGCTTTCAATGTTTCCTTCTCTGCGGCAGTATAACCTGCTTGGATCTGCTCAGGGAAGTTCGTTGTGTAGTAGTTACCTGTGGAATCTTTGACACCATCGCCATATCTAGCGCTGAAAATGTTGTACATTCCGATACCAGTTTCTTTGGTGAACGCCGAGTTGTCATTGACTTTGCGATCCTGCACATCAGCAGGGATAACGCGGTTTCCATTTTCAACGTTGTAATGTTGGCCTTCAATACCCCAGTTTCTCAGCACCTGGCCTTCATCCGAAGCGAGCCAATCCATGAATTTGATAATACGTACAGGGTCTTTCGCCGTTTTGGAAATTCCGATGCCATATCCATCAAATCCAGTGGGTTGGAACGTATGATCCACAATATCCTTGTTCAGGGATACCGAGAAGTGAGCGTACGTATTCTCGCCATTGTTTTTGGATTTCAAAGCATTCTCAGCTTCACCATAGTTCCATTCCTGGTCAATCAGCCCCAGTACCCGACCGCTAGCGATTTTGGATTTGTATTGATCGTCCTTCTGAACAAATGTATCTTTGTCGAGAATGCCCTCATTGTACATTTTGTTCAACCAGCGGAAGTATTCTTTCTCCTCTGGACGTTTATAGTGCAGCACCGCTTCATACGTTTCAGGGTTAATGTAATATTCACCGTCATCCGGTCCACCTGTTGCCTGGAAGGCTGGATTCGTTACCGTAATCATAATCTTCCAGTCATCTGCATTCAGCGTCAGTGGAATGGTTGGTTGTCCGTCAATGGTTGGATGTTTTGCATAATATTCTTTCAGAACTTTCTCGTAATCCTCAAGTGTTTTCACTTCTGGGTAGCCGAGTTCTTTCAATACCTTTTGCTGGATCTCGAATCCGCCTGTAGCATCAAACGCAACATTATCTACACCCATGTTTGTTGGTATCGTGTAAATGGACTGATCTTCCAAACTGTATTTCAGACGGTTCATTTGGTCCCCATAAATCTTTTTCAGGTTTGGTGCATATTTGTCAATCAGATCTGTCAGGTCAAGCATCGCATCTGCATCCACAAGCTTAGACAAGTTACCTTTAGGATAGATAATATCAGGGTATTCACCGCTGGCAGCCATCAAAGGTATCTTTTGGTCGCCACCATTATTCACATCATACTCCGCTTCAATTGTAACACCTGTTTGCTTCGTAATTTCTTGGCCGACTGCGTCCTTCATGTTGTTCCAGTTTGGACTTGCGTCAGCACCAAAGAACGTAAAAGTGATTGGGCTAGTCGTATCCCCTGTGTCCGTTGGTGTCTCTGAAGCAGAAGTTCCTCCTCCGCCGCTGCAACCTGCTGTAATAGCAAGAGCGCTGGCTAACAGAAGCATTGCGAATGTTTTTGGTGTTTTGCCCTTCATGTGTAATCCCCCTTATGGATAAAATGAAGCTATCTATTGTAGAACAGGCTGACCTGCACATACCGATATCGGGTGATTCTGATTGTAAAACGTTTGATTTTATAACATAAAAAGCGTTTTCTAAAATGAAGTGAAAAACCACACTCTATTCATCAATTCGGGATGCTATTCCTTACCCATTCTGACTGAAGAGATTCATGTACAAGTCCTGATAAACCAGTAATGAAAGTGCTTTCATAATTGAATAATAATCCCTCTAAAAGTCCTTGTCAATAGTGAATTAACAAAATTGAAAACGTTTTTCAGAAAACGTTTTAGGTATAAAAAAGAACCCAGTTTCCTGGGCTCTTTCTTTCAAAAAAATTAGTCTGCTAAAACGCATTATTTGCTCTCTTCACCGCTCCACAATTGAACACGGCTTTGGACAAGTTCGGTGTATTGTTTTTCCATGTCCTCTGCTCCGGCTTTGTTAAGCTCAGCAATCATCCCATCATAAATGGCATCGAATTGTTCAGGGGAACTGAGGATCGCTTCTGGAATCCGTTTACGGATAATATCCTGTGTTTTTTGGAAAATAACGTTGTAATCCGAGTCACCTGGAGTCGGCATATTGTACGCTGCTCCCCATGGTTTAACCGGGAACTCATCTTCACTTGGGAACAGATCTTTCCACGTTGTTGCTCCGTATGCTTTGAGTGTCTCTTTCTCCGCATCGGAATAGGCCGCTACAATCTGTTCAGGGAAATTCGTTGTGTAATAGTTATCCGTTGAATCTTTGACACCATCTCCATAGTGACCAGACATATTGGTGTAGAGCCCAATACCTGTTTCCTTCTGGAATACGGCAGCGTTGTTCGTTTTTTGGTCGAGCACATCCGCAGGAATCACACGTTTGCCATCTTTCACTTCGTACTGCTTGCCTTCAATACCCCAGTTCATCAGCACTTGACCTTCCTCAGAAGCCAGGTAATCAAAGAATTTAATTGTACGAACCGGGTCCGGATTCGATGTTGTAATCCCTACACCCCATCCAGATACAAAACCAGGGTCCTGGAAGGAATGATCCTTGATATCTTTAGACAGTGTTACCGGGAAATGTGAATAGGTAGCTTCGTCTTTACCCGCTGCTTTCAATGCGTTCTCCGCATCGGAATAACCCCAATCCTGGTCAATGACGCCCAGTACACGTCCACTTGCAATTTTGGATTTGTATTGATCCGTTTTCTGTACAAAGCTGTCCTGATCGAGCAGTCCTTCTGCGTACATATGGTTCAACCAACGGAAATACTCTTTCTCTTCCGGACGTTTGTAATGCAGACTTGCCTCATATGTCTCAGGATCAATGTAGTACTCGCCATCATCGGGCGCGCCTGTTGCTAAGAATGCCGGATTCGTTACGGTAATCATGATTCTCCAGTCATCTGCGTCCAGAGATAACGGAATCGTTGGTTGTCCGTCAATCGTTGGATGTTTCTCCTTATATGCCTTCAATACATTTTCGTAATCCTGGAGCGTACGTACTTCAGGGTATCCCAGCTCTTTCAATACACGCTGTTGAATCCCGAATCCGCCACCTGCATCAAAATACTTCTGGTCTACCGCATAATACGTAGGCAGTACATAAATGCCTTGATCTTCGTTGCTATATTTCAGCCGGTCCATGTAATTACCATACAGCTTCTTCAGATTGGGAGCATATTGCTCGATCAGATCAGTCAGATCGACCATGGCCCCAGCATCCACGAGCTTGCTCAGCTCTCCTTTGGGTGACACGATATCCGGATAATCTCCGCTTGCTGCCATCAAGGATACTTTATCCTGACCACCACTGACGGCAAATTCACCGTTAAGGGTTACTCCTGTTTTCTCTGTAAGGACTTTCCCCACTTCATCCTTCATACCGTTCCAGTTCGGACTGGGATCGACGCTAAAAAAGTCAAAAGTAATCGGAGATGTATCCCCGCTTGTGTCCTTAAACGACGTATCGCCGCTGTTTCCTCCACCGCAACCTGCGAGCAAAGACATCGCAAGCACTGGAGCCAGTGCAATCTTCATTTTGTTTCTTGCCATAATGGTAATCCTCCCGTTTCATATGTCTGTCTATTCGGGACTTTTTTGTCCCTGTCTATAGCTTCATGGATGCACTCCGCAGCCCTATACGGTGAAGCGCAGGCCTAGTGGCTGCACTTCGGGCATCCTGATGCTTCTTTTATAAATGTACGGCCGCTCTATGTGGCAACCTGTACAGACTTGCTTATGCTTTTACTGCACCCAATGTCATACCGCCCACAAAATACTTCTGCAGGAACGGATACACGATCAGGATTGGAACCGTAACAACAATCGTAATTGCCATCTTGATGGATTCCGGTGAAATCTGTGTCATCTGCTGAGCCATGTCATTGGCATTTCGTCCGGCACCTGAGCCTTGCTGTGTACTTTGCAGTACTTTCATCAGCTCGTACTGGAGCGTAGTCAGATGAGCCTTTGAACCATTATACAGGTACGTATCGAACCAGGCATTCCACTGGCCTACAGCCAGGAACAACGCGATAGTTGCAAGTACCGGTTTACATAGCGGCAAAATGATCTTGTAATAGATTTTAAAGTCATTCGCACCATCCAGCTTCGCTGATTCCTGCAAGGCATACGGCAGGCCATCAATGAAGGAACGGATGATAAATACGTTAAACGCACTGATCATACCTGGCAATACATATACCCAGAATGTACCGATCAGGTTCAAGTCACGCATCAGGATGTACACCGGAATCAGACCACCGGAGAAATACATCGTGAGTGCAAGTGCAGTGGAAACAAACTTTCTCAACTTAAAGTCAGGCCGACTTAGTGTAAATGCGATCATTGAGGAACTGATCAAGCCGAGCAATGTACCTACAATGGTACGTAGAATGGAAATCTGCAAACCTTGCAGCAATCCTTCGTATTGGAAAATGGTTTTATAGTTCTGCAATGTGAATTCGCGAGGCCACAAGTAAATTCCACCACGAACGGTATCTGTCGAGTTATTGAGCGAGATAGCCAGTACGTTCAGGAATGGATACAGTGTTACAATCAGCACCAGGGTCATCGCGAGGATGTTGAATATATCGAACAGCTTATCGCCCCGAGTAGCATTGAATGCTTTGTTCGCCATAATGTCGTCCCCTCCCTACATGATGCTTTCTTTGGTGAATTTTTTGAACAATCCGTTCGCTGTAAACAGAAGGATGATACTGACAACGGAATTAAATATGCCTATGGCTGTACCATACGAGAATCGTCCCATATTCAAACCATAATTGAGCGCGTATAGATCCAGAACTTCCGAGTAGTCGGTGACCAGACTGTTGCCAAGCAAGAACTGCTTCTCGAAACCGATACTGATCAGATGCCCGATCGACATGATGAAAAGTACGGAAATCGTGGTCCGTATGCCTGGCAGCGTGATGTGCCACATTTGTCTCCAGCGGTTCGCTCCATCCACACGGGAGGCTTCGTAGAGCTCTTGGTCAATACCCGTAATGGCTGCGAGATAGATAATGGCATTCCAGCCCGTTTCTTTCCACATATCTGAAGCGGTTACAATGTACCAAAACAGGTTCCCCTTGGCCATGAACTGGATCGGCTGGTCAATAATGTTTAGGTTTACCAAAAGGTCATTGATAATCCCTCCATCGGTGGAGAGCATCTTGGTAATAATCCCTGCCACAACGACCCAGGATACAAAGTGAGGCAGATATGATACCGTTTGCACGGCACGCTTGAAGAACATGCCTTTCATCTCATTCAAGAGAATCGCAAAGAAAATCGGCACGATAAAACCGATAACCAGTCCCATCAAGCTCATTGCAAGCGTATTTCGAAGTACCAGATAGAAGCGATCATCACTGAACAGCTCTGCAAAGTGTTTAAAACCAACCCACTGTTGATCGCCGAACGATCTGGCCGGTTTATAATTTTGGAAAGCCATCGTCCATCCCCATAGTGGCAGATAGTTAAATACAAAAACCCAAACTACGAATGGCAATGACATGAGATAGAGATACTTTTGCTGTTTCATGCTGTCCCAAATTCTGTTCCGCCGTTTCTGTGTTGGCGGATTGGGGTCACTGCTTCTTTTCGCGGAAGCGGATTTTTTTGTTAGCGTTTCCATCTCCGTTCCCCCTCCTCTGTTTTATAAAATAATCATACCTGATAGAGCGTTTTCAAAATACCAGCTGGATTTTAGAGAAAATCATATGAAAATTAGATATCCCCCTATAAAATCCGATATTATATCTATAAAATTAGTGATAATGACGCTGTCTATTATTTATTAATGAAATTAAAAGGGAATTTAATTTGAAAATGGTAATTTCCGAAAACGTTTTATAGTAATCGTTTACTTTGCATAAATGGAAAAGAAAAAAGGACCTCAGGGGTCCTTCAAATAGACTTTATGTTAGAAAACGTTTTATGACTGATTTGGAGAACTGCCTAGCGACAGAAGCACCTCCACTGAAATCATTGCCTACTCCTGTTCCGGCTCTCCTGAAGAGTCCTTAGACTGTGATCTAGCAAGCTCTCTAGCATGTTTGTAAGCGGAAGGTGATTCCCCTACATACTTCTTGAATTTGCCGTGGAAGTAATCCACGTTGGCATACCCTACTCTTGCGGCAACCTGGTGCACCTTTAAGCCTTCATCGAGCAGTTCCTTCGCCTTCTCCATTCGAACCTTATCGAGAAATGCATTGAAATATTCCCCGGTATGGTTCTTGAACAACTTGCCCAGGTAACTGCTATTGTAGTTAAATACCTCTGCAAGTACCTCCAGCTTGAGATTTTCACCCGGATTACGACGGATAAATTCAATCATCTGTTTCAGTACCGTATCCTTGCTGCCTCCACCCATGCGCTGAATAAGCCGGTTCAGGTGTTCAGCGGCCATCCCTTTGAGATCCAGCAGCGTTAATTGATGGTAAACCTCCGTAATGAGAACGGAATGCTCCTGCATAATGGATTGCATATGCTGATTGGCTGCCGCAAGTTTGTTAATCGCCAATGAAAACACTTGGGAGAACGCCGTCTTAATCGCTTGTTCTGTCTGGTGATGCGGAACCAGGCGTTCTTCCATCTCGATCAGCACACGCATCACGGACTCGCTGCTCCGAATGTCGAGCGCATAATACAGCTTGTCTGCCAATTCTGCTTCATCCGGTTCACTACTTTGTTCCCCAAGCACTACAACGGGCCCAGACACACCTTCGCTGTTCTCCTCTTCGTTCCATAACATCACGCGTTGTTCCGCAAACAGAAAACGTCTTCCCAATACGCCGTTGGCCTGATTATAGGAATGTGCGATGTCTGCTGTGGAATTCACAGGTTGACCTGCTGCAACATACATGTGAATATTCCATTCTTCGAGCATGACTTTCAATTCATCATATAAACTGTGAGCAGACTGTACAGTCAAAATAGGCTCTTTGCATAACAGTCCCAGTCCGGAATGGAATGAAAACACAATACCCCGATCTTTCTGGTCAAAAGCTTCCGCCAGTCTGCGTTTCACCACACTACCACGCTGTAAATCAGGCTCGGCATGCATCTCCAGCAGCACAACCTGATACTGCGGCCAATTCAACCCTAGCGCATCTGCTTCCATCGTACCTGCACCTTCCAGGCTATCAAAAAGCAATGCTTCAATCTGGTGCTCCCGGTAGGCGGTATCCTCACCAGCATGGCGGGCCAGTGTTTCCCTCTCCCGTTTCAGCATCACAGATATCCGCTCCAGCTCACTGATAATCTCCTCTTCATCCACTGGCTTGAGCAGATATCCATCCACGCCAAAACTGATGGCTTTCTTGGCATAATCAAAATCGGCGTATCCACTCAGGATCAGAAAGTGCGAACCCGGATGGGTCTGCCGCACTTCTTCAATGACATCCAGTCCGGTCATGCCGGGCATGCGAATATCGATGATCGTCAGGTCCGGTTTCAGCTCTTCGAAGCGGGTAATGGCCTCACGCCCACTGGCAGCTGTGCCAATCACTTGAAAGCCGTATTCTTCCCAATCAATAATCGTTGTCAATCCTTCACGTATGCTCGGTTCATCATCTACCAAAAATACTTTATACATGCTGGTCTCCTCCTGCTGGCAAGGTGAAAGAAACCTCTGTTCCTTCCCCGTACACACTCTTGATCTGTAATCCGTATGGCTCGCCGTAGGTCAACGTTAAACGTTGATGTACGTTACGCATGCCGATCCGGCTCTTCTCCTGCTCTTCCGGTCCACAGATGAACTGCATCACTTCAGCCAGACGCTCCGGCGTAATGCCTGCCCCGTCGTCATCGACACGCACCTGCACTTCATCTTTCACCATACGAATATCTATACTCACACGGACCGTGCCCTCTTTATTTTCCAAACCATGCACAATCGCATTTTCAACCAGAGGCTGAATGATCAAAGGAGGGATGTACATCTTCTCCACCTCCGGGTCGATATGGATCTGGAAAGCAAGACGGTCGCCGTAACGAAATTTCTGAATTTCCAGATAAGAACGTACCATCTCCAGCTCGGCTCTGAACGTCGTTTTGCCGCTGCCAATCTCTAGACTCTTACGCATAAGCTTGCCTAACAGCCTGACAATATTGGCAATCTCCGCCTCCCCTTTGATATGGGCTTTCATGCGGATCGACTCCAGTGCATTAAACAAAAAGTGAGGATTGATCTGGCTGGCCATCATTTTCAGTTTAATCTCTTTCTGTGCGATTTCCAATTGATTGTTCTGTTCCGTTGCCTCTACTACCTGTGTCATCAGTTCATTAATACTCTTCACCATGTAATTGAACTGCCTGGACAGCTGCCCGATCTCATCATTCCCGTCAATACGGGAGGTGACATTCAGATCACCCAGCGCGAGCTTGTTCAGATGTTTACTCAAGCGTAACAATCGGTTCGACGTGAGAAATGAAATGATATATACAAGCAGCAAGGCAATGACCAGCACTAGCGTAATGAAAAGCATACCGATCATGCTAATGGTATTGGCGTCTTTGACAATATTTTTGGTTGCAAAAACGGAAATGATCTTCAGACTGTTCATGCTCGATCCAGGACGCAGCTCATCAATGACTATATTGGATGGTTCCCCCCGAAAATCTGCTTCTATTGTGCCTTTGGTCTGATTTTGTAGATCTACACCAAAATCAAGCTCGTCCAGCGTCTTACCCACTAGTTCGGTATTTTTGGCCGCAACCACATAACCCTGTTCGTCCGTAATCAACGTCTCGAACGGTTCCTGACGTAACAATCCATTCAGCTCATCCTGATTGATTACAATCATCAGCACACCCTCGGTCCGATATTCGGCAAAAGGCACTTTGCGCACCAGACTGAGCTTATGCACCGGATTATCTCCCTTGTCAGGAATATAAAACCAGCCGATGCTCGTCGTTTTAAGTGCCTTTTGGTACCAGTAGCTCTCCTCGGTCTGCTTATCCACCGGAATGAACTCCAGATTGTTGATCAGCGTCGGATTGGTGGAGTAAAACCGGATGCCCGCAACCTCACGGTACAGACGCTTATATTCCTGAAAATCTTTATACGCGAGGTAAGCCGAGGTCAACTCCACAACGCTTTGGTATCGTTTGTTCACAATTTCCTTCAGGTCATTGTTGAACATCAGAATGTTGGAAATATCCGTAGGCACACGCAGTAGTGTGATGGTCTGACTCTTGACCTTGTCCACGTTGTTGATCGTCTGTCCAATGGCATTGTCCAGCGCCTGCTTGCGAAAGTATCCGGTTACAGCAAGTCCAATAATCAGTACCGGAATCATGACAACAAGTACATAGGATATGAGCAATTTATGCTTTAATTTAAGATTATTGGATGTTCGTATGAGCTTTCTAAACATATCTGCACCTTCCGTCGCTTATAAGCGCTTACATATAAAGGTCAGTACATATTACGCCTGCCCTTCCAATTTATCATACCACATAACAGCAAAAGCCCTGCAAGAGGGCTTCAAAAAAAAGGCTGTATGCTGAATGATAAAACAAACCATATGCTTATATAGGTCATTCTAATGTAGGAAGGAAGTCAGAAGCTTATCGGCTGCGTGTTGAGCGGAATCCATGTCCTTTGGCACGCAGCGCAACACTCAGAGCCACAAGGGATAGAAGCAGAATAGCCCAGGAAAAGGACGAAGCTCCCCCATTGATTCAGAAGTACACCTCCCGCCAATCCGCCAATGGCAATAGCCAGATTCCAGACGGTCGTATTAATCGGCATAACGATATCCACACCCTGCTCCCCGGCTGCTTGGGCAAGCGCGGTCTGCAACAGCGTAGCCGCGCCACCAAATGTGAGACCCCACAGCGCAACAGAACCTAAGACAACTGCAGCGTGCTCACTCCAAAGACCCAATACAAGTGAGATCAGCGCAAAGCCCGCAAGACTGATGAGAACCAGCATACGCAACCACCGATCAATCAGAATGCCTGTAATCCAGATGCCTACCAGTGCCATTAGGCCAAACACAAGTAACATGAATCCAACCTTTGATTCCAGACCAACATTGGCGAGGAAAGGAGCAATATACGTGTACAGAATATTATGAGCCAGCATCCAGGTCAGTACGACCGCCAGAATGGGAATTACGCCTGGGGTCAGCAGCACTTTTAATGAAGAAATGCGTTGATCAGCAGACTGTCCCGGATAATCAGGTACTTTCCAGAGCACCCAGAAAATCAGTACAAACGCCAGTAATGACATTAGCCAAAATACCGAGCGCCAGCCCATATAGGAACCCAGCAGTGTACCTGCCGGAACACCAAACGATAAGGCAATCGGTGTACCGATCATCGCAACAGCCATGCCCCTGCCCTTGAGATGATCAGGCACCATCCGCAGCGCATAACCGCCAATTAGGCCCCAGGAGACACCTGCTGCAACACCGGCAAAAAAACGAGCGCCAAGTGTCAGTACATAGTTGGACGAGAGGGCTGTAATGGTGTTGAAGACGAGAAAACCGATAATCGCTAGAAGTAAAAGCGGTCGGCGTCGCCAGCTTCTTGTCAGCACGGCCACAGGTATGGCGGCAATCAACGATCCAACTGCATAAAATGTGACAAGCTGCCCTGCCCCTGCCTCAGAGACCTGCAATCCTTCCTTGATTTGCGGCAGCAGCCCCGCCGGAAGTGTTTCAGTCATGATGGCTATAAAGCCAGCCATAGCCAAGGCTAGCAGTCCTAACCACGGGAAGCGTAGAGAATATCTATCGGACATCTGTGCAGCTCCTTTTCAGATTATATAGGTCAACAATCGAATTATGGATCGATCATTCCTTATATTATCCACCCCCTTCTACCTTGTCAACGACTTTTGGATCGATTAGTATATAATTAAGAAAAAAAGGGGGAATCTCTTATGGCAAGAACCGGACGTCCGCGCATTTTTGATCGTGAAGAAGCCTTATTGCAGGCAATGATGCTCTTTTGGGAACAAGGATTCGAGGCCACCTCATTGCTTCAGCTGCGAGCGGCCATGGGGGATATTTCTGCTGCCAGCTTCTATGCGGCCTTTGAGTCCAAAGAGGCTCTTTATAAAGAAGCGGTAGAACGATATATGGGTACGTTTGGACGCGTAACGGAAAGCTTCTCGGATCTTACGCTGTCTCCAAGGAAAGCGATTGAGACAACTTTAAAAAGTACCGCCAAAATGCAAACAGACAGCACCCATCCATCCGGCTGTTTAATTGTGCTTTCAGCCAGCACATGTTCTTCCAGAAACAATCATATTCGTGATATCGTCGCTGAGAAAAGAAAGCTGACTCGCGGCCGTCTGCAGGCATGCATCCAGCGTGCTGTGGAGATCGGTGAACTGCCAGCCTCTACTGATGTATCCATGTTGACTACTGTTTTTGATACCTTTATGCAAGGTATTTCTACACAAGCCCGGGACGGCGTCCCTTTTGCAACGCTTGATCAGGCCATCACGGAAATTATGGGCATCTGGGACCTGGCTCAACAGCCTGCCTGACCTGTTTACTGACTTTTTCTTACTGACCGATGAGGTATAAAAAAAGCCAAAAAGGCACTCCCATGATTGGAAGTGCCTCTTAAGTATAGAGTTTTCACATTTGCATTATGGACGCGGAGTGTCTACCCCATTCAAAATCAGCTTGGGATGAATCTCTGCGCTCAGCGAAGCGGAAACTGCACAATACTTCTCTTCAGCCATTTGGATGGCTTTCCAGATCCGGTAATCCGGGATATCGCCGTCTACTTTGAAGATCAGATCAATGGCAGTAAAACCTTTTGGCATGCCTTCACTGCGTGTACCTTGTGCTTCAATCTCAATACCAGTAATTTTGTCCAGGAAAGCGTCCAAAATCATCGTGATATCGATCCCCATACATCCTCCGAGACCTGCCAGTAACAATTCCATAGGTGTAGCACCCTTGCTGTCACCACCATAGGCAGCTGTAGCATCCATGCCAACCGCGTAGCCAGTGGGTCCTTCGGAAGTAAACGCGCGTTTGCCTTTCCATACAGTTGTTACATTCATGATGTTTATCCTTCTTTCTTAGAATAGTTTACGCTCTGCAGATATCCGTTCCGGGTACGGATCGTTCTTCTGGAGACAAAGGCGAACGCTACGCTTCTTCAGAATCGATTCCGTCCCCTTCACTCAGTCTGCTTATCTCTGAGAATTCTTAGAATTCAGTAATTTGCTGCAAGAAACGACGTGTCCGCTCCTGCGTTGGATGTTCAAAAAAGGCCTGTGGACTTGCTTCTTCCACGATCGATCCATCCGCCATAAAGACGATTTTGTTCGCCACATTCCGGGCAAACTTCAATTCATGCGTGACCACCAGCATCGTCATGCCTTCCTGTGCCAGCTCCTTCATAACGGAGAGCACTTCTCCCACCAGTTCAGGATCAAGGGCTGAGGTTGGCTCGTCAAACAGCATCACTTCAGGCTCCATGGCAAGTGCGCGAGCAATCGCCACACGCTGCTGTTGTCCACCAGACAAACGGGATGGATATGCATCCTGCTTGTCCGACAGCCCGACCCGATCCAGCAGAATCCGGCCGCGTTCGGCCGCTTCGTCCCGCTTGATTTTTTTCACTGTCACGAGACCTTCCATCACATTGCCAAGCACCGTCTTGTGCGGATACAGGTTGAACTGCTGGAATACCATGCCAGTCTGCCGACGGATTTCTAACACCCGTGCCCGCTGGATTCGCTGCGAGTCGGCACTGTCCACTACGACTCCATTGACTTCAATCTTCCCGCCAGAGAGCTCTTCCAGACCGTTCAGACAGCGCAACAACGTACTTTTGCCTGATCCACTGGGTCCCAGCAGTACAACAATATCTTTTGCATCGACATGCAAATCTATATTTGTGAGAACTTCATTTTTTCCAAAACGTTTGGTCAATCCTGTCGTTGTAATCATCGCTTCTCCCCTCCTATCAGTAAGCCCGGGCCAGCCGGCGCTCCACTTGTTCCAGAATGGCCGAGAAGCCGATACTCATGATCCAGTAGATCACACCAATCGCCAGATAAAACGGCATATTCACCGCATATTGTGATACAAGCAATTGTGCTGACCGCAACAACTCGGTAACACCAATCGCTGCCACAAGGGATGTTTCCTTCAGCATGCCAATAAACGTGTTACCCATTGGTGGGATGGCAATGCGCACAGCCTGCGGGAAGATAATGCGTCTCATCGCTTGAGCCGGGGTCATTCCCGTTGCGTATGCAGCTTCCGTCTGCCCTTTCGGTACAGCTTGAATCGCTCCGCGGAACGTCTCGGACAGAAAGGCACCTGCATTAAGACTAAGACCGAGACAGGCTGCCGTGAGTGAGCCCAGGGTTACACCGTAATCGACCAGCCCATAATAAATAACGAATAATTGCACCAGCAGCGGGGTTCCCCGCATGATGGATACGTAGAAACGGGCGATCATCCTGAGCCACATCGGTCCTTTCAGACGCGCGATAGCGACGAGCACCCCGATGATAAAAGCAAAAAACATGGAGATTACAGTTACATACAGCGTGTAATACGCCCCCTTCAGAAAGAAGGGGATATTCTCAAATACCAATTCCATCGATCAAACTTCCCTTCGCCCTGCCGGTTCATTATTGCGCAGGCTCTTCACCAAACCATTTTTTGAAGATGGTATTGTACGTACCGTCATCTTTCATGCCTTTGAGCGCATCATTCAGTGCTGCTACGAGTTCCGGATTGTTTTTGCGCACAGCAATACCTGCCTGGTCACTCTTAATCGGTTCACCTACGGCTTTGATTTTTAATCCGTTGGCATCCACAATGGGTTTCAGCGCATACATGTTGTTGATTGTGGCATCGATCCGTCCAGCATTCAGGTCTTTGAGTGAAGAGATCACATCGTCATAGGTTTTAATCGTGAAGTCGCCCACTTTTGGCAACACTTCATTACGCAGATATGTTTCATCATTCGTACCCAGACCTACGCCAATCGTTTTTCCTTTGAAATCTTCCAGCTTGGTAATATCATTGTTATCACTTTTCACAATGATTTTGACTTCGTTTGTAATATAAGGATCACTGAAATCCAGTACTTTCTTCCGATCATCGGTAATCGTCATCTGGCTGATGATGGCATCCAGCTTTTTGGCTTGCAGACTTGGTGTCAGGCCGGAGAACTCCTGGGATACAAATTCAACCTTAACCCCAAGACGCTTCGCAACCTCACGTGCGATATCTGCATCGTAGCCATCCATTTCTTTCTTATCGTTCAGGAAGTTGTATGGTGCGTATGTGCCCATCATCCCTACTTTAATGACGCCAGCAGACTTGATCTGCTCCAGTTCATTGTTCGCCTGTGCTCCATTACTGCTTCCATTGTCCGTAGCTTTACTGCCACAAGCGCTCAGAACCAGCACGGTCATAAACAGCAGAGCTGTTAAAGTCCAGCCTTTGCGAGATTTCATTCCATATGTTTTATTCATGTCATTAACTTCCTCTCATCCATCTAGTCATGTCTTGTTGAAACTTGTGTTTCCTTAGTTCTCTAACTACAGTTGTACCCATTATTCCCTGCTGCTGGCTTAATCATGTGAATATTTAATCCCGTTATTGAAAATAAACCTCCGGGGCCATCACACTTTTAATTACCGAGCAGTCCGTAAAACTCAAAGCTTGCCGCCTCAGCTGCGAGCGTTGTTGCGGTCATTGATGAGAACTCGCTGTGCAACTCTTCCGAGCCAAACAGCCAGCGCGTAATCATACCTTCAATCATGCTAACCAGCAGCGCAGCGCGGAGCGGAACATCCATGGACTGTGGCAGCATGCCCAATTCAATGGCCCGCTGCATGTTGTGACGAAATGCTTGTTCTACCGCGCCCCGTGTCTCTTCAACCAAACGACGTACCGACTCTTCCGACACGATGCCTTTGAGCAACAATTCCATAAAGTAACGATTGTCCGCTGCAAAGGAAAACAGGTCGGTGAACAGCCGTTCCGAAGCTCTCACCATATCCTCAACCGATCCGGCATCTTTGCGGTAACCTTGCCCGATCGCTTCAAGCAGCTCCTCCCTGCCGGTTAACACAATCTCCGAGGCAATGGCTTCCTTGCTTTTGAAGTGCCAGTAAAAGGTGCCTTGCGCTACACCGGCTTCGCGGACGATATCAGAAATTTTGGTCTGATGATAGCCCTGGGTTGCGAACCGCTCCATCGCTATGCGTATAATTTGGTCCCGGCGTTCTTCTCCGGGTTCCAAATGATTAATTTTAGACATTTGCCTACCCTCCCGATTGATCAGTCAGTCAGTTAATGTATATCCTATTGGATAACTAGGTTTTTGTCAATATGGTTTTAAACAATTCATTACAAGCATAAGTTGAAGTTGAGCGCATTTGTGATCATAATAGATAATAGCCTTGTTCAAATGAACGGGCATTGTCACGCAGGACAGCCTTTATGCTGTCATCTGCATTTCAAGGAGGAAGAGAATTGGACTTTATATCATCAATTATTATGGGCATCATCGAAGGTTTGACTGAGTTTTTGCCCGTGTCCTCGACCGGACACATGATTCTGACTGCCCACTTGCTGGGATTATCGGAGGACAACGAGTCAGTCAAAACGTTTGAGGTGGTTGTGCAACTCGGAGCTGTACTTGCTGTCGTTGTGCTGTACTGGAACAAATTCATTGATATGTTCCGCTTCACCGGAGGCAAAAGGAGCTACACCTCCCGTCTGAACCTCATACATATCTTTTTGGCGATGGTTCCTGCCGTGGTCATTGGACTTGTATTCCGGGACTGGATCAAAGCGCATCTGTTTGGTGCACAGACGGTACTGTACAGTCTCGTTATAGGTGGTATTCTGATGATTGTGGCTGAACGTTGGAGTCACCGCAGCGAGCGCATTACAACCCATGATGTAGACGATATTACGTATAAACAGGCGTTTGTTGTGGGGCTTTTTCAGATTCTCGCATTATGGCCAGGCTTCTCCCGTTCCGGTTCGACGATCTCCGGTGGACTGTTCGCAGGAGTAAGCCGGGTTGCAGCAGCGGAATTTACATTCCTGGTTTCTGTGCCGATTATGATTGGAGCCACAGGATACGATCTATACAAAAGTATCGATCACCTGAACAGCAGCGATCTCCCGATCTTCGCGATTGGATTCATTGCCGCATTTATCGTGGCCATGCTTGCCATCAAGACGTTCCTGTCCATTTTGAAAAAACTGAGCCTGACCGTCTTTGCTGTTTATCGCTTCGTGCTGGCAGCCGTATTCTTTATCATTTTAATGATGTAACCCTATCTGCAATTCATGTAACCAAAAAGCCAATGGCGACCTGTTCCCTCACGGAACCTGGTCGCCATTTTTATTTTACGCCACCTCATCAACAAGCCGATTTCACTTCCACTCTAACTATTCCCTTCTCTTTTTCTTTTCCAATAGCAAAAACACCCCCTATCAGCGATAGGAGGTGTGTGTTTCGTATAACTACTGCGATCTAAACAAACTGATTCCGCTTATACCTTGGACTCCAAAGTCTGCAGGTACTCCGAGATTTGAGCAGGCGTTTTTGCCCATTTGCTGTGCAGATGCGCAATTTTCTTACCGTTCTGGAATACCAGCAGACTTGGAATGCCGCGTACACCGTTCTCTTCAGCAAAAGGCAGGAACTCTTCTGCATCCAGGGCATAGAAGGTTTTATCCGCATGCTGGTCGATTACATCCCCGATAAAACGATCCAGGTTTTTGCAATCCGGACACCAGGTTGTATCAAATTTAATGACGGTAAGCCCGTCAGAATTGATTGTATCGCGATATTGTTGCTCACTTTGAATTCTTTCCATATGTCTTCTCTCCCTTATTTGATTCTTTATGGTTGACCTTCATTGTACCTCGTATAGTTACAATTGAAAATAGGCTGCCAACGTTTAGCGGTGCTGCTTGTACAGATTGGCGGGGCTGAGCTCCCGTATTTCGTTAATCTCCGCATCCGTAAGTGCTGGTGATTCCGAGGCTGCGATATTATGCAGCAACTGCTCTCTCGAACTGGCTCCTGGCACAACAGCGGCAACAGCCGGATGCGCTAGTGCATAACGAATGGCCGTTTGAGCCATGCTGCGATTGTCTGTAACCAAACGGCTCAGTCCTTGGCGTATGGTATGCAACTCCTCTGGTGTATAATCCAGATAACCTTTATCTGCCTTGGCAGCACCAGTATCAGCGAGAACCCCACTTGCCACGGGTCCACGAGCGATAACGCTAATGCCCTTTTGCTCCAATAAAGGCAATACTTCCTCTTCGGCCCGACGATCTGCTACGCTGTATTGATTCATTACGCTGACAATGGAAGCCCTCTGCACATATTCCCGAATCACGTTAGGACGAATGGAGGATATGCCGTAACACCGGATAAGCCCTTCCTGCTTCAGTTCCTCAAAGGCTTCAATCGTCTCTTCGATTGGATCATCCATTGTACCGCCATGAAGCTGATACAGATCAATATAATCCGTCTGCAGCCGTTTCAGACTGTCTCGAACAGCCTGTTTGATATAGGCTTTGGACGGGTCCCACGACCAGCCTTCTTTCCCCGGTAGGCGGCGATTGCCAACTTTGGTTGCCACAATCACCTGATCCCGGCGGCCCTGAATGGCCTGTCCCACGATTTCCTCGTTTTTCCCCGAATCATAGAGGTCAGCAGTATCCAGAAGATTAACACCACGATCCAATGCTTCATGAATCAAGGCGACAGCAGGTCCCGCTTCGATTCCAAGCGACATACAGCCAAGCCCAATTTCACCAACCATGAGTTCGGATGAACCCAGACGATTTTTCTTCATAAGTTGCACATCCCCTTCCATACGTTCTGCAAGTTTCCATTGTATCATTCTTGCTGGCAAAAATCGCATATGACATATGAGCGCACACAAAAACCCGGGACCATACCAGCTCCGGGCTTCTCATGCAAAGTACTATACCAAAATCTATTTTAAATCCACACGTGAACCTGTTTTGCTTCCATACGTCGGTCTTGAAGATGAACTTGAATTTTTCATCAGTCCTGACACCGTAGTGAACAGCTTATCCCTTGCCTGTTTGTTCCTCATCAAGTACGTCACGCCTGCTCCAATAGCTGTTACAATGATTCCACTTTTCTTAGACATATGTTGTTCCTCCTTCAGGATTAATGTACATTGTGTCTTGCTTGAATTTACCCTGTAGGAGAAAAACGAAACGTTAGATGCCATCTCTAAATTAAAGAATGGCCTATTATAACGTCAAAAAATGGCCCCTGAGAATTCAGGAGCCATTTTCTAATGTGCTGTATTAGCATTCAATCAATCGGACGGTGGCGCGACATGAGTCATTTCCTCATGTTTGTACGTAGAGCCATCCGCAGTCAGGTAAAAGTGACCGAATGGATGCAAGTCTTCATCCAGTTCATAGACCAACGGAATGCCTGTCGGGATATTAAGCGCCATTACGTCTGCCTCGGACATTTGGTCCAAATGCATGACGAGTGAACGGAGCGTATTGCCGTGCGCGGAGATCAGCACCCTTTTGCCTGCTGACACAACCGGCTTGATCTCTGCATTCCAGTACTCCAGCACCCGCTTCGATGTATCCATCAAATTTTCGGTACGCGGGATGGTACAGCCCAACCGTTGATATTTGTCCTGATCCTGAACATAACGATCATCTGTTTCGTCGAGGGCCGGGGGAGATATGCTGACGGAGCGTCTCCACTCCATCACCTGCTCCTCGCCATACTTCAACGCTGTCTGCTGTTTGTTCAGTCCTTGCAGTGCCCCATAGTGACGTTCGTTCAGCTTCCACGTCTTCGTGATCGGAATCCACATCCGATCCATCTCATCAAGTGCAATATCCAGTGTACGAATGGAGCGTTTAAGTACTGAAGCATAGGCGTAGTCAAAATCAAAACCCTGTTCCTTCAGGATCTTTCCCGCTTTGCGCGCTTCTCCGTATCCATCGGTCGTCAGATCCACATCCGTCCAACCGGTAAAACGGTTCTCCACGTTCCACATACTCTGTCCATGGCGAATCAATACAACTCTGTACATAACCGTGAATCCTCCTTCCATGAAACCATTACCCGCAAGGCGAGACGGATATGCCCATGATATGTGAAATGATTAATAGTAAGGCGCCATCATCAGATATACAACTACGCCCGTTGAACTAACGTAGAGCCAGATTGGCATCGTCCAGCGAGCAATTTTACGGTGTTTCTTCAATTGATTCGTCCAGCCCCATACCAGAGTGAACAGAGCAAGCGGCACAATGATGGCTGCCAGTATGCTGTGCGAAATCAGAATGAAGAAATAGATGGAACGAATGATACCTTCCCCGCCGTATTTGGACGTCTCAGGAGACAGATAATGAAACGACAAATACGTAACTAAAAATAAAAGCGTCGTTGTGAATGCAGCAAGGATGAACCTTTTGTGCAGTTTTACATTCCGTTTGATGATGGCAATTAGTGCCGCGAGCAGAAAGATAAAGGTAAAGCTGTTGAACACGGCGTTAAACCGCGGCAAAATTGTAATGTCAAAGGCCACATCGCCTTTGTATCCGATAGATGGTGCAAAGAACAACAATAAAATAATGACGTTGGCGAGAATGGAAATGGTAATAATGAGACCTGCAAAATTTTTATTACTGGTCGGGGCAATCTGATTGGATTGAATGTTCGGGTCCCCTTTGTCCTGTTTGCCCAATGAAAAATCCTCCTCATATCCTAACTTCTATGTTCTATCTCATTATATCTTGCCTAATCTCGACTGTTAAGTGACAACACTCTGAACAAAAAGCCTTGTCAGGTTCCTTTAAAGTTCCCTCTTAAGGCCATTTTCATTAAAAGCTCGCCTTCACTGGTTTACCCCATCCTGTATTTGTGGTATAATTAATGCAATTAAACACATACGCGTTGAACTGGAGGAGCCTGTCACCAAGGGCCCTCCTTGTCTTTTTTTAGGCATAAAGCGGCACTCTTACAAGCGCTGTTTTATGCCTTTTTTTGTTCTTTAAGCTTGGAATGATCCCCCCTTGGACAGGTAATCCTATAAACGCTACTGCTGGAGAGGAGCACATCTATGGAATTTATTTTGGTTCTTGCGCTAATTCTGATTTTCACCAAGTTAGCCGGAGATTTGTCGGTAAGACTTGGTCAACCGTCCGTATTGGGTAAATTGATCGTTGGTGTCATTCTCGGACCTGCTTTGCTCGGTTGGGTTCAACCGAATGATTTCATCCATTATATGGCCGAAATTGGGGTACTGCTGCTCATGTTCATTGCCGGACTTGAGACCGATTTGGAGCAATTGAAGAAAAACTGGAAGGCAGCCTTTGCCGTAGCCGTTGGGGGTATTATTTTACCTTTTATGGGGGGGTACGGTTCCGCAATAGCCTTTGGCATGTCGCAGACACATGCATTGTTCTTTGGACTTTTGTTCTGTGCAACATCCGTAAGTATCTCTGTCCAGACGTTGAAGGACATGGATCAGTTGGGCTCACGTGAAGGCACTACGATTCTGGGGGCAGCTGTTGTAGATGATGTCCTGGTCGTGGTCATTCTCGCTGTCATGATGAGTTTGCTCGGAACAGGTGCTGGAGACACATCCATCCCTCTTCTCATTGGTAAAAAGCTGCTGTTCTTTGTTATTATTATCGCAGCCAGCTGGTTCCTTGTTCCACGCATTATGAAATGGATGGCACCGCTGAAGGTTACGGAGACCGTCATTACCGCGGGCCTGATCATCTGTTTCGGATTTTCGTACTTTGCGGAGTGGATGGGTGTTGCCGGGATTATCGGTGCATTTGCGGCGGGTATCGCCATCTCCCAAACCAACTTCAAACATGAAGTTGAAACCAAACTTGAGCCGATCGCTTACAGCATTTTTGTCCCCGTATTCTTTGTAAGTATTGGCTTGAATGTTACCTTTGAGGGTGTCGGTTCACAGATCTGGTTCATTGTTGTCATCAGTCTCATCGCCATTTTTACCAAGCTTCTCGGCGGCGGAGCGGGTGCACGGCTGACTGGATTTGATCGGGCCTCATCCTTGGCTATTGGATCAGGTATGATTTCCAGGGGGGAAGTTGCTCTTATTATCGCCTCCACCGGACTCGCCTCCGGATTACTGGACCCTGAATATTTCACTAGTGTGGTTATTATGGTTATCATTACAACACTGGTTACGCCACCTCTGCTCAAAATCACCTTTGCTCGTAAAAAAGGCGAAGCCCGAGTTGAACAAGGCATTGAAGACTCGCATTTAAGTGGGTAACATCATTAACGAATATGAGTGACCGCTTTTCATTTTCAAACCCCTTACGTTTTAAGCGTGAGGGGTTTTTGTTTTAAATTATCCACACTTTTTGATCTTGCAAAAGGGCCTGCATTACGGTAAGTTCACGCGCAACTGACTTTGGTGAAACTACGCCTTAGTATTCAGCGTGGCTACCAAGTTGAACGATGATGAGTTGGGCTTGACGCTTAACGTACAAGAATTGCTTCACATTGCTGGGGAAGGTTGTGACCTTGAACATACTAGGCCAAAGAGGCCTTGCTTGCCCCTGCCCCGCGCCCGGCGGAGATTGAAAAAATAAGGGCTGAAGATGGAGCATGGTAAATCTTACTTTCGACAGGTCAGCTTTACAATCCATATTTAGTGTGCTATTGTTTCATCGTGATAAAATTTAGCCGGCTAATTAAATTGGTCGCAAAGGAGGACTGCGCGATCGAGGACGAGATTCGGGAGTTGCTCTATACAGTATCAGGCCAGCTGCGCCGAACCTATGACGAACTGCTGCGTGATGTCGACCTTCACGTCGGGCAGGATCAACTGCTCTGCCAGCTGTGGAGAGAGGACGGCGTGACACAGGCGCAATTGTGCGAGCTGCTGAACGTCGAGCCGCCTACCGTCACCAACATGATCAACAAGCTCGAGAAGAAAGGTATCGTCTCACGAAAACGCGATGAAACTGATAAACGGGTGAGCCGCGTATACGTAACGCCTGAAGGACGAGAACTGCTGAAGCCCGTGGAGAAAATTTGGCGCAGCGTGACCGAGAAACTGTTGGCGGGCATTCCTTTTGAAGAGAGAAAAATATTGATGGATATACTACAGCGGATGGAACGAAACATAGGATGAATTTTTCCGGCAATATATTTAGCCGGCTAATTATAAGTTGTTAATATTCCCATGCAAAAGTCAGTCATGTTCCCTGTACAGATACTTGGAAAACAAGTCTAAAAATTGGAAACTAAATTAATATGAAAGAAGGAATCAATGTGACCCAACATATCACTGAAACTACGCGAATGTTAAGCAACAAGATCGCCATCGTTACAGGGGCCAGTAGAGGAGCTGGAAAAGGGATCGCTATTGCACTTGGCCAAGCTGGCGCCATTGTATATGTTACGGGACGTAGCACCGCCAAAACAGATTCACCTTACGGCGGCAGCATAGGCGAAACAGCAGAACTAGTGACACAAGCAGGGGGTAAAGGAATTCCGGTCCTTGTTGATCATGCTGACGACGAGGCCGTTGCAGACTTATTTGCACGTGTGAAGCAGGATTATGGAAAACTAGACATTCTCGTCAACAACGCTTCCAAGGTCGCGGACCCAGCCTCCGGCGGCTTTTGGGAAAAACCACTGAATGTCGCGGACCTAATTACTGTAGGTCTACGCTCCCACTATGTCTCCAGCTATCACGCAGCACCTCTAATGATAGCAAACGGTAAGGGCTTGATCGTCAACACCGGTCATTATGGTGCGGTTAGCTACTACCAGGGTCCTGCTTACGGCGCCCAGAAGGCTGGCGGTGACAAGATGGCGGGCGACATGGCGAAGGAATTGCGACCGTACAACGTCGCCGCTGTTTCCATTTGGATGGGTGGGCTGGATACTGAACGTGCCCGCGCTTATTTCGCAACACTTCCGGAGGACAGAATACCGAAGCAAAAGCGGGAATCCCCTGAGTTTACCGGACGTGTGATTGCAGCACTCTATGAGTCAGATCAGAGGATGACTCTTTCCGGGCGGTCACTAATTGGTGCCGAATTAGGTGCCGTACTCGACGTGACCGATATTGATGGCAGTACCCCATTGTCTTACCGTTATACGATGGGAGGTCCGCACGAGCTGCACAGTTCGCTCATTTGATTAGCGAGCTGTAAATGTCAGTTGATGGACTTTATCCAGTGTGAGTAACACTTTCACCCCCATATCCCCCCCACAAACGCTCTTGAAAAAGCCTTATTCACTGGCAAAGTGGGGGAATCGAAAAACGCAACAGTATTTGAAGAAACGCTGATACGGCACGGTTTTCAGGGGGTTGTTGGGGTTCGTAGCGCACCTTAAATTTATAAATTCATGCGTGAAGCACTTGCCGCTTTGACTCATTTTTCACCTTCGATTCCATGAAGGTCAGAAATAAGCGGCTTTTTGCTTTTTATATTATCCTTTCGACCTACATAAGAAGGAAATGATTACGATGAGTTCTCAGTGCATTTAACCCGTTGAGGCCAGCTAGGCTATCGTTCGTTGCAGTTCAGAATTATTTATAATCCAGTACAAACAAAAAAAGACCCCTTACATGCAAAAGGTCTTAATCCTTGCCTGTTTATAACAGGCTGTCCCATTTTAAGTTAGCACCCCTACATAAAAACCGATGGATATAAAGACAACACACCATATAAACGCCCCAATGCCGGAGACCAGAACGTAACGCCCCATAGCCATACGGCTAATCCCGGAGAAGCAGCACATCAGATGACGAATGCCTGGAATGAAGTATCCCAGTATGATGGACCAGTACCCGTATTTCAAAAACCAGGACTCTACCCTGCCGAGTCGTTTGGCGTTGACCCCGACCCATTTACCATACTTCTCAACCAGTGGCCGACCAGCTTTTTTGCCGATGGTGTAACTGAGAAGTCCTCCGGTGAACGCTCCGCCAAAGCTGACAACGATGGACACCGAATAATTCAGCACCGAGATGGAGGCGAGATAACCGACAAAGGTCATCATCACCTCATCCGGAATAGGCATGCCAATCACGCCAAGAGCCAGCAGTCCGTAGATTGCGAAATAACCATATTGACCAATAAATTCTCTTGCAAATTCCATACTGACTCGCTCCTTATTTCGGCTCCACAATATCCTTCTCATGGGGGGCTAGCACTTGTTTTAGAGACGGGAATCGGATTTGGCTAACCATTAGACCGGATAATACGATAATGACAAGATAGGCTACACCATGAGTGAAATAAGGACTCCAGAGCGCAAAAAAGGACATCAGACCGCCTGCAAACGTAATCGGCATGCCAACAAAACCATGGCTTGCTGTCTTCTGGCAATTGTAACGGGCAAGACGCAATGCACCACATACCGGGAATAGTGCTGTCAGCGCCATACCCAGCGTACTTACTTCGTACATAGAGTTCAAATACAGGATCAGCACAGGGGCTGTTCCGAACGAAATAACATCAGCAAGTGAATCCAGCGCTTTGCCGAACTCCCCTTCACAATGCAATTTCCGGGCAGCGAACCCGTCAAACAGATCAAAGAACATCGCTACCCAAATCAGCGTCACGGCCAGCGCAAACTCGCCATGGATAGCCATTATGACAGCCAGCATGCCTGAAGTTAGGTTGCCCAACGTTAGAATGGACGGTAAAGATTTCATAGAGTTGACTCCCTTTCGTACTAAGCATTAGGAAAAATAATATAAAAACGGACTCCGTCCGGCGTATTTTCTACGCCATAGCTGCATCCGTGCAGATCGAGAATTTGCTTCGCAATGGCCAGGCCCAGCCCGGTTCCCCCCATTTTACGATTACGTGAACGCTCCACCCGGTAGAACCTTTCCCAGATATACTGGCGTTCGGCTTCCGAAATCCGCTCCCCTTTATTCTCAATCGAGATTCGAACCTGCCCTTCCGGCCTGCTGATCTCAATCAAAATATCGGTATGGGGAACGGCATGGCGTATGGCGTTCATCATCATATTGTAGATCACTTGCTCCAGCTTGCTGCGATCCCCTTCCACAGACTGTTCTGTGGTAGATACAAGCACAACTTCCAGCCCTTTATCCTTCAATTGCGGCCCAAGACGTCCCGCAATATCCTCAATCATATCTCCAAGAGCCACCGCATCGGTATTCAGCCTAACCGCTTGGGATTCAAGCCGTACCAGATCCAGCATCTCTTCTACCATCGTTTCCATTTTCACAGCTTCATCGGCAATGATCTCAATATATCGCTCTCGCTTGCCCTCACTTACACCATCCTTTAACCCTTCGGAGTACCCTTTGATGATGCTAATCGGGGTTTTGAGCTCGTGAGACGCATCGGCAAAAAATTTACGCTGCCGTTGTTCGATCTGCTGCTTCATTTCCATATCCGTACGCATTTGGCTGTTAGCCTGCCTTAGCTCTTCCAGGGTCTGACCCAGTGTCGTTGATAATGCGTTCAGGCTTTCGGAAAGGCTGCCAATTTCATCATTGCGGCGAATCGGTGATTTCACGGTGAAATCAAGGGTCGACATTTTTTTGGCAACATGGTTCAGAGCGAGCAAGGGTTTAGTGACAATTCGGGACAAGAGCAGGGAAAGGAATACAATGAGTACAAATGCAGCAATACCAAAATACGCATAGAATAGCTGCGTCGCTTTACTCGCCTCTCTCATTTCTTGCAGTGATGTCAGCGAAAAAATAAGTTGCTGCTGGGGTCCGGAGCTGTGTACAGGTGCAATAGTGAGCACATTTCGTACACCGCTCCAGCTATCGGTCCATTCTTCATTGATCATCTTACCATTGGCCAGACTCTGCTGATCTTCCTTAGCCAGCGGGAAGCGGCTGTCCAGTGCCTGCACAAGCAAGCCCTGCCTTTGACTCCAGGTTGCCAGATTAGGAAGAACCACATCCGTTAATACCCCCGACCATTCCTGTACCGGTTCAGCTAATTCCTGAAAACTTTCTGTTCCCCACACAGAAGAACTGGCATCTTTGATCTTAAATGGATAAACCATCGGTTCCGTCAACCCACTGGCTGGACCTGTTACCGTTAATTGCTGTCCATATTTGAGATGGGAAGCAATCCAGCCTGCATTCTCACTGTTGATAAACAGTGACAAGGATACCTTCACCTGAGTGCCATCCTCACGGAGCAATGTAATGTGGAACGGGTCATTGACCAGCTTGCCCGTATTCGTCAGGATGACCAGATGCGATTGATTCTGTCGCATGAAATTCCCTGTTTCCTTGGCCAGCTGTACATCATTCCAACGTCCGGCTGAATATTGCTGCTCGAATTTGGCCAGATTTTTCTTGATACTGCTGATCTTCTGATGTTGGTAAAAGTCCGGGAACCAGACCAGTTGGGCAATCACCGTGGTTCCATATAGAAGGAGAAGGAACCCGGCCATGACCAGAAACAGCTTCATCGTTACACCGTTACGTCTCATGCCTCAACCTCGAATCGATAGCCGGTACCAATGACGGTACGGATACACTTGGCTTCATCGCCAAGTTTGCTGCGCAGTTTCTTAATATGGGTATCCACAACACGGGAGTCCCCATCAAAGTCGTATCCCCATACCCGGTTGAGGATGGCATCACGGGACAATACAATTCCCTGATTACGAGTTAAATACAGCAGCAGATCATACTCTTTGGGTGCAAGCTCCACCTCAGCTCCATCCTTCTCAAGCCGACGAGCCCAAGGATCGAGCGTTACATGTCCAAACCGGATTACGCCCTGCTCCCTGCTAACTGCACCCTCTACCCGTTTCATTAATGTCTCTGCACGTGCCACCAGCACACGAGGACTGAAAGGCTTCGTTACATAATCATCCACACCAAGCTGAAAGCCATGAATCTTGTCATCATCTTCCGATCTCGCAGTCAGCATTATAATAGGTACGGTAGACTGAGAACGAATATGCCCACATAGGGTCCATCCATCCATTTCGGGCATCAGCACATCCAGAATGACCAGATCCACTTCATGCAGTGCCAGCAATTCCAGTGCCTCAACCCCATGTTCTGCTTCAATCACGTTCCATTGTTCTTTTATGAAATAATCGGCCACAATCTCACGAATGCGGCTTTCGTCTTCCACCAGAAGCACTGTTCTGACCATGGCCGACTCTCCTTTTAGCATTCTGTTGATAACATAACGATTCCATGTGTCGTCCGTGTGTCCATCCATGTTCTGGAACGGACTCCATCTTATATACGATTAATATATACCAGAAGTTACTAAATTTTATTAGCAACCACAAAAAAAGAAGCCGTCAACGAGCAACACCCTGCTCATTGACAGCTACTCTAGTTGAAACCACGCTTTTTCTCCGCGATTACACACTACATGTGCGCACCGCTTAGCGTTGATGCTCCAGTCGGTGTGCCACATGCAATGTTGGGCCAACAAAGCGGTTCAGCGGGAATCCGCCAGCAATCGCTTTGGTCACGAAGGCTTTACCTTCACGAACAGCCTCTTTCACGGTCAGACCGCGCGCCAAACCTGCGGTAATAGCCGCAGATGTGGTGCAGCCTGCACCGTGTGTGTATCCGGAGCCAACAACATCGGCTTCAAACCATTCGTAGTTCGTTCCGTCATAGAGAAGATCCATCGCTTTGCCCGGGTTAATAACGCCTCTGTCCTTGATCAGGACATGCTTCGCCCCGTGAGCGTGAATGACAGCTGCCGCAGCTTCCATCTGCTCCTTGGAGCGGATCAGTCCGCTTTTCGCCAGCTGCGATGCTTCAAATAAATTCGGGGTAACCAGGTCAGCACCCGGCAACAGGAATTCAATCATCGCTTCTGTATTCTCAGGTTGCAGCACCTCGTCCGTTCCTTTGCAGACCATTACCGGATCGATAACAATCTGTGGCAATCCACTCCGGCGGATATGCTTCGCAACCAATTCAATGATGTCTACAGAACCCAGCATGCCCGTCTTCATGGCATCAAAACCGATACCATCCAGAACGGTACGCAGCTGTGCCTCTACTACATTTAATTCCACAGGAAAGACCTGGTGATCCCACGTGTCAGGCTCCATCGCCACAACAGTAGTAAGCACCGTCATGCCATACACACCAAGCTCCTGAAAAGTTTTCAAATCTGCCTGAATCCCTGCGC
Source organism: Paenibacillus sp. UMB7766-LJ446 (assembly GCF_030226665.1). NCBI lineage: Bacteria > Bacillati > Bacillota > Bacilli > Caryophanales > Paenibacillaceae > Paenibacillus > Paenibacillus sp. UMB7766-LJ446. Next base: position 86,015 of record NZ_JASOYM010000013.1, on the reverse strand, counting down.
CTCCGCTCGTATCCGAACCAGCTATTGTTAATGTTTTTGGAATCGTCATGGTAGTTGCATTCTCCTTCGTCCTTCAGTTGACATTATCCTATCCCTTGTACGAGCGGATGTCAATGGCATCTGAAGCCATACGGAGTATGGTTTCCAGAGGAATTCAGTTCATATCTTTTGTCTCCAGACTGAACATGGACAGTGAAGCAACCCATATTCCTATGGCCCCTAATGTCAGGGGTATCACGATAATCGTGTTAATTGAAAACGAAGGCCCGTTAAAGCCCGAACATACCACCATAACAAGCAAAATGGATGACACCAATGTAGCCGTGACCGAATGTTTACGCATCCCGAAGAATAAGGGAATCAGGGCCATGCCTGCAGCGGAGAGGGAACTGAAGACGTACTTCAGCAGCAGTACCCATGCATCACGCATCGTCAACGTATCGGGAATGAAGTCATAGAAATGGTTTACCGCAACTAATAATGCCCCCATCAGCACATCGGTTAATAAAATCATCATGAAAGTAAACACAAACACTATGATCAATTTGGCAGCAATGATTTTATGCCGTTTAATCGGGTAGGTAAACATGACATTCATCGTTTTATTTCGATACTCACTAATAATCAGCTTCGCTATCAGTGCACCGCCAAAGATGATAAAAACAGCTCTGGCGAACGTATCGATTAACATGAAGGAAACGGAGTAATCAGCAAAGGCATAATCTTCAGCACCCAAATCGGTGTACCCAATCAGGAATAGAAACAGGATCAGGACGAGAACGGCAATACCTGCGGTTCTGAAATTCCGGGCAAACCGATGTTTGCGCAGTTCCAGCTGGATTAGTTTAAGCAACGTCCTCATCCCCCTTCATTAAGTTCATGAAGTGTTCTTCCAATGAATGTGCCCTTTTGAAAATGGATTCAATCTCAACGCCATGCTGGATCAGCTTACCTGTCAATTGCGATGGAGCGATACCTGGATCATAGATGCGTATGGTTTGGTCATTGACCATTTTATAATTATTCAACTCTAATTGGTGCTCAAGGACATAGGCCGCTTTACGCGGGTCCAGCGTTTGCAGCTCAATGTATTCGCTGTGGCTGCCGCGGATGCTGTCCATTGATACTTCCTCGACCAGACGTCCATTCCGAATGACCCCAACGGTGTCCGCAATCTGTTCGATCTCCCCAAGGATATGACTGGAGATTAACAGAGTAATCCGATACTGGGAGCTGAGACGTTTGAATAAATCGCGCATCTCCTTTATACCTAGGGGGTCGAGTCCATTAATCGGCTCATCCAAAATGAGCAGTTCCGGTGTTGTGATAAGCGCACGGGCGATGCCCAGACGCTGTTTCATCCCCAAAGAGAAGTCTCGTACCGGCTTCTTGCCCGTGTCCTTCAGCCCTACATTTTCCATCATGTTGTCAATGACCTTTTTGTTGTAGAATCCCATGTATTCACAATGGAGCTCCAAATTCTCCTTCGCGGACAAATGCTCATAGAAAAAAGGATATTCAATGATGCTGCCCATACGCTTCAGCACTTCATAGGACGTAGGGGTCAGCTTCTCACCGAACAATTCAATCTCCCCTACCGTCGGTTTGACCAGGTTGGTCAGCATTTTCATCATTGTCGTTTTTCCCGCTCCATTCGGACCAAGAAACCCGTAAATCTCCCCTTGCTTGATATTCATATTGACGTTGGAAACAACCTCTGTCCCTGCATAGGTTTTGGTCACACCAATTGTCCGCGCAATATATGTCATGTTCTTATTCTCCTTTACGTTCGTCCCTGACGGGTTCTTATATCTGTATTGTAAAGAGAAAAGTCTTCTTTTTTATTACTCAAATCTTACAAAAATCTTAAGCTTAACGAAGTCTTTATTGAATGTCCTTATTGAATGCACCTAATAGGGTTTTAAAACGACCGAAAACGTCGTTCGTTCATAAGGAACACTGCGCAAATCAATGCTCCCACCCATTCGCTCCACCAGCCGCTTCGTAATGGTCAGCCCCAGTCCGCTACCCTGATAGAGACGATTACGGGAATCCTCCAGCGTATACATGCGTTCGAATACACGGCTGTGCTCCTGTTCTGGAATGCCCCTACCCCGGTCCCAGACGCTAAGCTTTACCTGCTCCCCTGTCGAATAATCGAGTGAAAGACCAAGCATCTTGCCATCCGCTCCATATTTCATGGCATTGGTAATCAGATTATCCAGTACACGGTCCAGTGCTTCTTCGTTGGCTCTCACAAAGATATCTGCTTCGGGAATCTCCAGTTCTACTTGCAGACCCAGATTCGTTAACATCTCATAAAAAGAAAGCATCTTCACACGGCACAATTCGCTTACATTAACCTTTGTCAGTGCAAGCTCGGTGTCTCCAGACTCCAGCTTCGCCAAGTCAAAAAATGAATGAATCAGACGCAGCACCTCCTGCGCCTTATCCTGAATTTTGCCAGTCATAATCACGCGTTCCTGATCTGTTAGGGGAGTGCTGTGCAGAAGTGTTTCACTATAACCGAGCACGACCGTTAGCGGTGTCTTCAGGTCATGTGAGATGTTGGAGAGCATATTTCGCATCTCCTTCTCCTGATTGGCATAACCCGCTTTGGCCCGATGGGCATAATCCAGCAGCTCGTTGACATCCTTGAGAAGCTGGCTGATTTGAGCATCGCTATTAAACACGAGCAGGCGCTCAAAGCTCCCTTGCTTCACAATCGCCGTTAATTTCTCATGGATGTAGGACAGATCTTTACTGCGTTTATGCATCCTTATGCTCAATAGGATAACGATAATAGCCAAGATCATGGTAGGAACAGCAAAGAGCAGCGTCACCCCGGGTCCACCTCCAGCTTATAACCAATCCCCCACAGCGTCTTGATGTATCGGGGATCCGAAGGATCAGCTTCCAGTTTCTCGCGCAGACGGCGCATATGAACGTTAATGATATTTTCGTCACCATAGTAGTGATCGTTCCAGACGGAAGCGTAGATCTGGGCCTTGGTAAATACTTTGCCGGGATGGGTCACAAACATCTTGAGAATGCCAAATTCCTTGGAGGTAAGCCTGACGGGTGTCCCATCCCGCTCCACCTCATACGTCTCCATATCGACCGTAATGCCGCCAATCTCAATGCGCTGGGACTTAGGAGGGGCTGTAATCTCAGACTGTGCATTATAATTGGCACGCCGAATAGCCGCCTTGATCCGGGCGGTCAGCTCAATTAACGAGAACGGTTTGCTCAAGTAATCATCAGCGCCGAACCCAAGTCCAAGGGCTTTGTCCACCTCCCCGTCCTTCGCAGACAGGATGAGAACAGGCACCAGACTGACGGCACGGATGGCCTGAAGCACCTCCATACCGCTTTTATGCGGCAGCATCAGATCCAGGATGACCAGATCATAACCTGGCTGGGATTGGCTGAATTGGCGTTCTGCCTCTAATCCGTCATATGCATAAGAGACGTCATAGCCCTCTTTTTCCAAATAAGGACCGACCATCTCACTAATTGAGCGATCATCTTCAACAAGCAGCAAGCGATAACTTGACACGAGCTTCCCTCCAACATGAACGTTTTCCTTTATTACCTCACAGTTTGCATGAATTGGCAATGAAATACGAAAAACCCGGCCGGATCGCCACTTTATGTTTCAAAGTGGACCACCTGCCAGGTCTAATAAACAAATCCTATACCGTCTCGCTGCGTATCCAGCACAGTCCGATCGTTCCCGCACCTGCATGAATGCCTACCACAGGAATAAAAGGCATAATTTCCGTCTTTAAGCGGGGAAGCAAATCTGCAATCTGCTGTTTGATTGTAACAGCTTCTTCCTGATTGTTCGCATGCATGATGCATACATGCTTCACTTTCCCCATATCCACCTTGAGCACATCCAGCATGCGCTGTTTGGCCCGTTTGAACGTACGAATTTTCTCATTCACAACCACTTTGCCCTCTTCGAATCGTAAGAGCAGATGAATCTTCAACAATTGGCTAAGGATAAGCTGGGTCCCCGACACACGACCACTGCGGTGAAGATTCTGGAGACTCGCCGGGATGAGGTAAAAGGACATGTTATCAATCATCTGTTCGATATGAATTTTGATCTCGGATGCCGTACAGCCTTGCTTCTGCCTTTCCAATCCTTGCAAGATCATCTCCCGCAACGGATACGCACCTGCTCTGGAGTCAATGGCGGTAATCGTCACACCTGCAATCTCGGCAGCCTGCATCGAAGTGTGCAGCGTTCCGCTAAGTGCAGTGGAGCAATGAATGGTAATAATCTCATCGTACTGGTCTTTCAACGACTCATACAGTTCAATAAATTCACCAATCGGTGGCTGTGAACTGCTTGCCCGTGATGCCTCCCCAAGTTTCTCATAGAATTGTTCCGATGAAATATCCTCCGTCTCCCGGTAACATTCCTCTCCAAATACAATGCGCAGAGGTACGATGTAAACATGATTCTGCTCAGCAAATAGCGGATCGAGTGTGCTCGTACTGTCGGTGACCCATGCAATTTTCCTCATTCCAACCTTCTCTCTTGCCGGATTGTTGAAGCTGTATCCTCAATCGTCAGGCACATGCCCGGCGGATTATTTATAATTTGAATAGTTTATATTGTAAACGTTTGCGTTCTTGCCCCTCAATTATAAAGGAACGGACAAACCGCTGTCTTGTGGCGCATTGTTGAACAGCCTCATTTCTTCCGGTATATGCCAAAAAAATGTCTTGCCTGTGAAGGAATAAATTGGTATGCTGTTGTCCTTCTCTCTTTTTCGCCTTGACTGAAGTGAACGGAACCGCCGTTCAACCAACTTATCGGAGGTGTCACATGCTTTATTTCACTCTGGCTTCCAAAGCCTACTCCCGGAACCTGCAATACCGCGGGGCTCACATGGTACATAACCTGGCAAGCGCCATGTTCGGTTACATGTACGCCTGCCTCTGGATCGGCATCGGGGCCGACCACTCTCTCGGAGAATACGGGACACAGGGGATGATCAGTTACATTGCGTTTACGCAATCCTCTCTCTGGATCTCAGGTTTTCTCACCAATGGACTGGGTATTCCACTCACGGTCAGGACAGGGCAGATCGCGCTTGATCTCATGAGGCCTGTTCATCTGTTCACCCACCTGATGGCACGTGAATGGGGGCAGATTGCTTACCAGTTCGTGTACAAAAGCATTCCGATTTACCTGCTCTTCTCCATCGTATTTTCTCTGCAATGGCCCTCAGAAACTTCAACCCTGCTATTTACCGCAATTGGTCTTGCCGGCGCATCCTATTTATCCATCTGTATGAATTACATTATTGGCGCCACCGCGATGTGGACTACGGAGTCCTCCTGGCTGCATTGGGGCAATCACGCCATGATGAATCTGCTCGCAGGTTTCTTCATCCCGCTGGAATGGCTGCCAGACTGGCTGGAACGAATCGCCTGGTTATCACCCTATCCTTTCCTACTCTATGTCCCAACCCGAATCTATCTGGGTTACGAAAACGGCTCCTTGCTATGGGGAACCTTGATTTGGTGCGTCCTCATGACGTTCGTCTGTCTGGCGATAACCCAGGTACTTCGCCGTAAAGTGGAGGTGCAGGGCGGATGAAAACCACTTCCTGGTTCACTTTATATAAAATGCTCATTCGAACTAGCATCCGTAGTCGGATGCAATACAAATTCAATTTCATCATGGCCTCCGTTCTGGCCGCATTGATTCAAATCTCCGAGTTTCTAATGGTTGCCCTGGTGCTGCACAAATTCGGAGCCATCAAAGGTTGGTCCCTTCATGAAATTGGTTACCTCTTCGCGATCATGACCCTATCCAAGACGTTATATCGAACATTTGGCAACGAAGTGCATCATCTGGAAAAATATTTGGTCGGCGGCGAACTCGATCAACTGTTAACCCGACCCATGCCCGTATTGCTGGCGTTACTGCCCCAAAACTTTCGAATTATGGCCGGTGAGGTGTTACAAGGCGGGTTTATTCTTTGCTGGTCGCTGGCGGGCATGATGCATAGCGGACAGATCGGCTGGACTGTCATCCCCTTCTCTCTGCTCGTCATCCTGACCGGGTCCATTATTCTTTTTTCGATTGGGCTGGCCACGGCAACGCTTGGATTCTGGACCACACGCATTGAGGAGCTGCAAACCATCACCGAGGATGCGGCCCGTACGGCTGCCCAATATCCGCTGACGTTATATCCCAAATGGATGTCCGGCATACTGCTGACCGTAATCCCGGTGGGTTTTGTCAACTACGTTCCGTCACTCTATCTGCTTCGCGGGGAATTAGGAGCATGGGTTCTTGTTGCGATTGTCGTAGTGGCCATCCTGAGCCTGGCCGCAAGTCTGCGTTTCTGGAAATTCGGTTTAACCAAATATCAAAGTACGGGTAGCTAAGGGGGAAAATATCGTCATGACCATGATTTCAGCGCGCCATCTGCAAAAGGAATTCAAAACTCCTGTGGTACGCGAAGGCCGGTTCTCCGGGCTTCGCACCTTGTTTTCACGCGAATATCTGTCCAAGGAAGCGGTGCGAGACATTAGCTTTGATATTGGCAAAGGAGAGTTTGTTGGTTATATCGGCCCGAATGGGGCTGGGAAATCCACCACGATCAAAATGCTGACGGGTATCCTCCATCCGACCTCGGGTGAGGTGTTGCTCGGTGGCATGAATCCACATCAGGAAAGACGCCGCACGGTTGGACGTCTAGGTGTGGTGTTTGGACAGCGCAGCCAGCTCTGGTGGGATCTGCCCGTGAAGGATTCGTATGATATTTTGGCCGAGATGTACGGAGTCCGTGCCGAGGACAAAAAAAGACGATTGGGCCAGTTCGCCGAGCTGCTGGACCTTGAATCATTCTGGGCCACGCCTGTCCGCAAGCTCTCGCTTGGTCAGCGAATGCGTGCCGATCTCGCAGCTTCCATGCTGCATGATCCGGAACTACTTTTTCTCGATGAGCCGACGATTGGACTAGATGTGAATGCGAAGCGGAACATTCGTCAATTTCTTCGTACATTAAATGAAGAGTTTGGCAAAACGATTTTGCTGACCACCCATGACATGGACGATATTGAGCAGCTATGCAGTCGGGTGATGGTAATCAATCACGGCCAACTTACGTATGACGGCTCAATTCCCTCCCTGCGTGACACCATCGGTCTGCCAACGCTTATCCGGGTGACGTATCGGGGTTCGTTTCATATGCCGGATACCATATCGTCCGCCATTCAGATTACTGGGGCAGAAGGCCAAGTCGTCACCGTCGAAGTTAATCGTAAAGAGTGGAGCACGATGGACATTCTGAAACAGCTCGAGCAATGGGGCCAGATTGAAGATGTCGAGATGAAAGAACCGGATTTTGAGGATATTATTCATCGGGTGTACTGACTGGCCTATTTTATTCGGATCTGGATGAGGGCCTGTTCAAATGCCGTTACATGCGGGAAGGACATGACGTACTGTAATATTGGAGGTGAAGTGTCATGCTTGTTACCAAACACACACTTGCTGCATCCAGTGCACACGCCACTCCCTATTACATCGTTCGAGGCACGAAGCCCGGACCCGTCATCATGATCACATCAGGAGTTCACGGGAACGAAACCGCAAGCATGGCCGCTGCGCAGAAGCTGGCTAATGACTGCATGACAGGACGACGACACGTGGTTCGCGGAATCCTCATTATTGTGCCACGGGTGAATCAGAAGGCCTATCGGAACAACAGCCGAGGAAAACCTGATTTAAACCGCACGTTCCCGCGGCATCTCTCTGGCAAAGCCAAACATCCGCTTGCTTCCGCTGTCTTTGGGCTTGCCCGTCAATATGGGCCTGCCTGGTGGCTGGACCTGCATGAAGCAAACGGATTATCCCAACGCAGTTCACAGGTACTGGGACAAACCTTGATTACCAATCCTGGCAGCCGGGCTGTTCCGGTATGCAAACGAATAATAGGGCGAATGAATCGGTCGATTCCCATTCGTGACAGGCACTTCAATCTGAAGCAACACGAGTTGCCCGGTTCAGCACGAACAGCCGCAGCTCGCCTGCTTCAAGCGCGCTCGGTTACGGTAGAAACCTGCTGGAGTCTGAACCGTTCGGACCGGATTAAGTATCAGACGGCAATTGTGCACCATTTTCTGCGTGAAGCAGGTTTGTTTTGAATCATTTTCGGGATGGTTGGAACAAAAAAGACACCTTCAAGGATATCTCTCACGCCGGACGCGTCAGAGATAATTCTTCGAAGGTGTTTATTGTTTACAGGGTTACATTATGGAGTTACCTTACGAATTCCCATCTTCCTTATTGATCCGGATCTCATTTTCCAACCTCCAACTTGATGTAATACACCAAGGATAAACCTTGAAGTATACTTCAAGCTCAAGGTACAATTTCAAGTCAGACTCCACGTATTGGAATGTTCTCGTTTAAGCAAAAAGAACTGCTCCTGACGCTACAATCCGCGCGGGAACAGTTCCTATCCATCTATACCTTCAGATCCCATTTGAGAACTTCAGTCAACGTGCAGTTACCGGAGGAAAATGCTGATATTCCCGTTGAGTCCGGTCCCGGATAAATACGCGCTGTCATGACCTTCTCCCCGCCTTGAATAAATACTTCAACCGATGAGACATCCACAAAAATTCGCAGCTCCAGCCTGCCTTCATTCAGCTCCACTTCTGCAGCACGTTCACCTCCGAGGCCATTTCCGGAACGATCCCGATTAAGACGGAGCTTACGCTCTTCCAACTGATAGGAGATAACGGTCTCTTCCCCCTCGCCCACACGTAATTTCAATCCAAAGTTCTCTGCCGTTCCCGCTTCAAAAACAACATACAGTTCATAGCGGTCACCCGGCATATCCAAATCATGTATCCCGTCCAAATGGATATTCTGTTGCTTGATCTCGTTTGTGCGATATTGCTCCAGCTCCGCGATCGGCAGAAAGAACAATCGCTCATCTCTTAGAACGATCTGCCGTGGCAGCGTCATCGCTCCTGCCCAATGATGGTCATGCTGCGTTGGGATATCCGTTTCCCATGTTTCCATCCACGCCACCATGATGCGTCGGCCCTGCTCATCGTCCGTTGTCTGCGGTGCATAAAAATCAAATCCGTAATCCAGCGGATTATATTGGTCATATTCCAGTACACCCTGCTTCTCATTCAGTGTACCCATCATATAAACCGTGGAATGTAAATTTCGATAATTATCCATCTGAGCGGGCATCCGCTGCGGTGACATGATCAAAATATCTCGGCCTCCAAGAGAAAATAAATCGGGGCATTCCCAGTTGTCTCCAAGTGTACCGTCGCTTTGCGCCATGACGTTGACATAGCTCCATTTTTCCAGATTAGTGGATTGATACAACAGAATTACGCCTCGACCTGCCGCGTCGTTTGAACCCAGCACGCAATAGTAGATCCCATTTCGTTCAAACACCTTGGGATCACGGAAGTCCTTCGGACTTGTATGCTGCGGAATCTGATCCAGCCCAATGACCGGGTTCAGCGCACTTTTGACAAAATCAACGCCATTGTCCGATACAGCGATATTCTGCGTCTGCCTGTAATCATTGTCTTTGTCTGGTCCAGTCACGACATGTCCCGTGTACATAAGCAGCAGCTTGTCGCCCTGAACGAGAGCACTGCCTGAGAAGCACCCTCCACTGTCATAACTCTGATCCGGAGCTAACGCCACCGGGAGATAAGACCAGCTAACCAGATCCTTGCTCACCGCATGGCCCCAATGCATCGGTCCCCATACCGGAGCATAGGGATAGTACTGATAGAACATGTGGTACATCCCGTTGTAGTATACAAAACCATTAGGATCATTCATCCAGCCCACTTCAGGCATCAAATGGTATGCCAGGCGGTAAGCCGGATTAACCTTTTGACGTTGTTCCCTGATATACGCATTGGAGCGGGCTAGTGTATAAGTTCCCTGTGCAGGATGCGATATATCCAGTAGTTCATTGTTCGAGTCTTGTTTTGTTTCTGTTTCCCGTTTCAAGTATGATTCCTGATTCATATGTCTATCACTCCTGTCTCTCTACTGCAATCAATCTGAAACCGATTATTTGATGGAACCCTGCATCACGCCTTGAATAATATACTTCTGTGCAAACAGATACACGACTAGCACCGGCAGCAAGGTGAGCACCAAACCAGCCATTAATGGACCGTAATCAACCGTATAGGTACCATAAAAATAAAAGGTGGATAACGGTAGTGTCCGCTGTTCGGATGAAGTCAGTACCAGAGAGGGCAACAAGAAATCATTCCAGATCCACAGGACGTTCAGCACGGTAATCGTAACGCTTGTTGGCAGGAGCACCGGCAATACGATGCGAAAGAAGGTCTGTACTCGGCCACAGCCGTCTATTAGAGCCGCTTCTTCAAGTTCCAGCGGGATGCTCTTGATGAAGCCATGATAAATAAAGACGGCGAGTGGACTGCCAAAGCCGATATACATATAGATAAGTGACCATTTGTTGTCCAGCATCCCCATTGAACCATATATTTTCACGAGTGGAATCATGATTGCCTGAAAAGGAATAATCATTGCTGCCACCATCAGAAAAAAAAGATATTGGTTCAGCTTGCTTTTGTGCCGTACAAAATAATGAGCTGTCATCGCAGCGAGCATTGCAATCAGCAACACACCTGCCACCGTAATTAATAATGAATTTCCGAAGGCAGACATATACCCCATTTTATCGAAGGCGCTAACGTAATTATCCCATTGAACGGACACTGGCAGGCCCAGTGGATCTGAAGTTATGGCCTGATTTGCCTTAAATGAATTCGTAATGAGCAGCAGAAACGGAAAAATGAACAACATCATCGCTACAATTAATAAAAACAGCTTGGCCCAGCCCAACAAGCGCGATTGTCCAGCCATTATGCCTCCACCTCCAATTTCTTGCTGAAATAGACTTGGAGTAATGTAATCGTAGCGACTAGAATAAACAGTACAAACGCCTCTGCTTGACCAAGCCCGTAATCACGTGCCAGAAAGGCCTGTTCATACACATGCATGGATACCATTTCTGTGCTTTTGAAGGGTCCTCCGCTAGTAAGGGAGACATTGAGATCATAGACCATAAAGCCCCGTTGGAGAGACAGGAAAATGCATACGATAAAGGACGGTACCATAAGTGGCAAAACGATCCGTGCCAGCATTCTGCGATTGCTTGCTCCATCAATACTGGCCGCTTCCATGACATCCTTGGGCACATTCATCAGCCCTGCAATATAGATCACCATCATATATCCTGCGTACTGCCATACGGTAACGACAACTAGTGCCCAGAACGCTTTATCGGGGTCCGATAGCCATGATGTTCCGAACAGCGGAATGTTCATTTTCTGACCGGCAAAAACCAGTACTTGATTGAAGATAAACTGCCATATGAATCCAAGCACAATTCCGCCGACCAGATTGGGTAGAAAAAAGCCAGCCCGGAACAAGCCCTGTGCCTTCATACCACGTGTTACCGCGTAAGCAAGCAGAAATGCCACGCCATTGGTCAACACCACGGTAATAAATACGTATTCCAGAGTCATCCCGAATGACTTCCAGAACACGGTATCCTTGAACACGCCGATATAATTGTCCCAGCCCACAAGACTTTGCTCAACAGCGATACCATCCCAGTCCGTAAACGTCAGATAAATCCCGTACAGAAACGGAATAATCATGACCGTTGCAAACGCAAATAGTGTTGGACCCGTAAAAATTAGTCGGGTGCGCAATCGGGTCCATAATCCTTTTTCGGTAAGCATCGTTATCCTCCACTCTATCCCAGGGTGTATACAGTCGGTTGCCCGAAGACGAAGCGGGCGCGAAAAGTTGATCTCCCGCCCGACCAGTGTCCCCGATATCCCTACCATTCTCTATGTGAAGCATCCAAAACCCGGTGGACAACAGATAAAGAGTTGCTTTTATCTCTGCCCTTACGCTGCTCCAGTTTATTTCACGTTGGTCCAATAATCTTGAATTTCTTTGGCGAGTCCATTACGGTCAATCACATCAGCCAAATATTTCTGCATGGAAGCACCCAGTTTGGACCAATGGTCGGCTGGAAGCGCACTCATCGATTCCTCAATTTTGCCTGCCTTAATGTATTCACTAATCGACTTGCCCAGCGGATCAGCCGGTTCAAGGGTAATATTGCTGAATGCAGGAATGATGCTGGCCTGATTCACCAGAAAATCTTGACCTTTAGCATCATAGACTATCCAGTCCAGAAATTTTTTCGCAGCTTCCTGCTGCGCTGGTGTGCTTTTTTCCTTGTCGATCAGAATACGTTTGGATACGGCTGCAGAAATTTGCGTGTTACCAAAATCATCGGGATTGTTGCTTATAGGAACCGGCAGGAAGCCATATTGTCCATCCGCGGTATCAAAGCTGTGAATTTGCGGCCATGCCCAGTTGCCTTGAAACCAGATGCCAACCTCGCCTTTACCCAGTACTTCAGGTCCACGCTCATACGTCCCGGACAACGGGGAGGCTTTGTCGATGTTATAGGTCTTCATCAGATCGAACGTATCCATCAAGCCATTGAATACAGCGTTGGAAGCCAAATCCACTGTACCTGCTTTCAGATCACTTATGAACTGATCCACTTTGGCGCGATCCGGAGACTGTCCGCCATATGCAAGTGCTAGATAGTGAGCGCCAAGCGACCAATCCATAGGTGATACAATTAAGGGTGATTTTCCGGTTGCTGCAATCTTCTGAAACAATTCATCGAGCTGTGCAGTGGTTTGCACCGATTGGGGATCAAATGTGCCGCCTACGGCCTGATCCAGTATCTTCTGGTTGTAGATGAAGCCATATCCTTCAATGGAGAGTGGAAATGCATAGTTTTTCTCCTCAAATGTTGTTGCCGTGGTGCTATTTTCGACGGCATCCTTCATCCACTTTTCAGAGGTAAGGTCCATAACACGGTCCTTGAATTTCTCAACATCCCCTGTATCCAGCATCATCATTGTTGTCGGATTGCCAGATGCATAGAGCGCCGAGGCTTTCTCAAAAGGAGATTGCCCGCTTCCTACAGGTACGATTTCCAGTGTTATATTAGGGTTCTCAGATTGAAAATCCTTTGCTGCCTGCTCCAACTGACTGTTTATTTCAGCTTTGGAATTCAGGAGTGTAATTTTGACACTATCACCGGATGCGGACGATGACTCCGTTCCCGCTCCTGATTTGGTACCGCCACATGCCGAAAGAATAACTACCATAACCAGTGATAAGACTGATAATTTCATCCATTTCCATTCTTTTTTCATCTGTTATTGCCCCCGTTCAATAATTTAAAAGGAACCGCTTACAAAAATGATTATAGTGTCAAAGGTTTGACATGTCAATCGTTTGACATAAAATAAATAAGTTACCTTCCCATTAATTATTAGAATGTATAGACGCATAAAAGCATGCAAAAAACGACCTTGTTTAGGTCGTCTCTCTCTCCACCAGTGTGACTGGCAATATATGCTCCATCCCAATTTCCTCCTCAGCGATCTGGCCTCGGATCAACTCTACGGCTAGCTCAGCCATGGCCTCCATTGGCTGCCTTATGGTTGTAATTCCTGGCATCCCGTAACCCGCCGCCTGGATGTCGTCATAACCAACAATTGCGATATCCTCGGGAACTTTGCGACCATGAAGCACGATTTGCTTCAAGGCATGAATGGCCATCAGATCACTGGTTACGAACAGTCCATCCACTTCGGGATGCTGAGCAAGCAGTTTTCCGACCAATTCGGTATACTGATGCTGACTGAACACATTCAGGTCGGTTTCATGGATCATGACCGGCTGGATTCCATGTGCCTTTAGTGTGTCCGTGAAACCTATAGTTCTGCGATTAGACAGCATTTGCAGCCCTAGATTGCCGCAGATATGCGCCACGTGTCGTCTGCCCCTGGAGAGCAGCAATTCGGCTGCCATAACCCCACCCTGATAATTATCAGATGAGATGAACGGGATGTCAGTACTAATCTGCCGGTCCAATGTAACGATGGGAGAATGCAGATTCATGTACTCATCCACTTCGAGCGTATGGCTTCCCATAATAATGCCGTCCACCCGATTCCCTTTGAGCATCTCCACGTACTCGCGCTCTTTGGAAGGGTCCATATGAGAGTTGCACAGCATCATTTTTAACCCGTTCCGGTATGCATGATACTCAATATAGTTTGCCAGTTCACCAAAAAACGGATGTGAAACATCAGGAATAATCAAGCCAATGACGTTGGACTGCTTGCGCAGCAGAGAACGGGCAATTTCATTGGGACGATAATTCAGTTCGTTCATGGTTTGGTACACTTTATCCCGTGTCTTCTGACTGATATAACCCCGGTTGTTTAATACACGCGAGACGGTGGTTACCGAAACCCCAGCTCTGAGTGCAACATCATGAATTGTTGCCATAACAGCCTCTTTTCCTACAACATTCTTCATATCTTAATAATTATATACGTATTTTCAGCCCCAAACCAATCCGCACGCCAGTCTGCTATTTACTTCGCCTGGATCTTCGCTCTGGGCATACTATGCATGGCCCCATGTGTCACATGGGCCTGAACCACATACGTACCTGCCTGCTCAAAAGTATACTGCACCTCATACAGACCACTCTCTACCTCGCTTGCCTTCAAGGCGCCTTGTTCCTCCAGCTTATCCTCTGTCATCATCCCTAGTTCAGGCGAGACTGCCGGGGCATCCTCAAGCTCATCCCATATCTGGAATTGAACTTGATCCGCATTGCTTACCGGCACTTCACCCTGAGTAAGCTTCACCTGCAAGGTCACAGGCTTATGGAGAGAAGCTTTGTCAGGGACCATCAGCTGTACTTTGATCATCTCCGGCATCTCACCAGACTGGGACTGCTCCTCATAGGAGCATCCCGCAATCAGGAGGGTCAGAATGATGAAGGGCATGAACCAACGGACTTGTCCGCTCATCAATTATCTGTCCTTTCTTATGAAGAAGATTTTGGTGTTTTGCCAATTCCCCACAGCATCACAATAATGATGATAAATGCGATCAGTGCAAGTAACGGTATCGTAATAAAACCAAACCAGTTCAAGTAATCGGTATAACACGGAATTTGTCCGCATGCCACTGAACTCCCCGTAGCGGAGTAAATACGCTGAATCGTTATATGATATAACGAGATTCCGCCCCCAATGAAACTAAGCGGAAGGACATATTTGGTGATGCCCACATCATCCTTGAAGTAGGCAATGCCCAGTAAAATCGTTAACGGATACATAAAGATCCGTTGGAACCAGCACAGATCACAGGGGATGTATCCCTTAATCTCACTAAAATAAAGGCTGCCTCCAGTCGCAATGACTGATACAGCCCAGGCAATAAACAGACGGGTATCAATGTTTTTTGCCCGTCCCTCAGGCTTTGAAGCTGTGTCCATCCGCTTGAACCCCCTTTTCTTGTTTGATCATACCGAATAATAATACAACATACATGACTCCAACGGGCTAGTGTTACAATTATGTACAGTCCATAACCGTACCGTGATCCATATAGACGTTGCGGTGAAGTTGCTGACTCCCCTGATTATACCAAATATTTGAATATTTTGATGTGGCCTTTTTGCGTCCATGTTATCAATTAGATAGATTGTAGATTCACCGAGTAAGATGAGGTGGAGCCGCTGAAACGAAAAAAAGCTGCCGTATGGGGCAGCCTTTTCGTTCTTCTTTTATAAATAGCGATTAGATGGATTTAGTCAGTGTGATGGAACCATCTTTTTGAGCCCATTTTACATCCCAGCCAAGAAGCTCAGCAATGAAACGCAGTGGCACTTGCGTACGTCCATCTTTGTTTACAAAGACCGTTGCACCTACATTTTTCTTCATGCCGTTCACTTCCATAACGTTGTTGTTCACCCAGAATTTCAGCGTATCATTACCAGCCATTACGGTTACTTGTTGTGCTTTTTTATCCCATTTCACAGTTGCACCAATTCCTTCACTCAGGAAACGCAGTGGAATGTAGGTAGTGTTTTTCCAGAGCATTGGTGTTGTGTCCATATTGGTTGTTTTGTCATTGATTTTCAGCATTTTGCTGTTCAGTTGCATCCATACAGTAGTTGTATCTGTTTCGGGCATTGTCGGTGTCGTGGGCTGCTCTTGGAATTTGTCGTTGAATTGCGTCACGATTGCATTACCAAGAGCTTGACCTACACCAAACATAACTTTGAGTCCTTCACGGTTGGTGGTGTACGAACCTTCGTAGTTAGCCGCAGCGTATTGATCCAATACTTGCTGTACTTGCTTCTCATGTGTAGTCAGTGCTTGTTGTCCGGCGGCTTTCGGCAGGTTGCCTGCTGTTGCGGAATCCAGGAATGTCGCGAACTCCGTTGTGAATCCGTCAATACGTTGCTCGACAGCTGCACGAGCTACTGCATCATTGTTTTTAACGGCTGTTACATAGTCGCTTTGTGCATTCACATGGTTGGTTACCCAAATTTTCTCGAACGCATTTGCACCGTCGTTACCGTAAATGGAAGCGATAGCTGTTTTGAAATCCGCTGTGTTTCCAGCTTCAGCTGTAACCAGTGCATTCGATGCTGCTGTGCGACCATCATATTGCTCTTGCATTTGCAGAGCCGACAGAGCAAAGTGCTCGGAAGCCAAGTGATTCAATGCGGATCTGAGATCAGCTGCTGGTGTATCAGCTTTACTATTCTCGAATTTCTCAGGCATTTGTGTTGTGATTGCTGTGGAAAGTGCCTTACTCACGTCGAACATTTCTTTGAAGCCTTCACGATACGCTTTGTATGCATCTGCGTAGTCACCAGCGACATATTCATCAAATACTTTTTGCACGAGATCTTCATGTACTTTCAAAGCATTTTTGGCTGCTGCTTTTGGCAATTTACCTTCGGTTGCGGTGCTTAGGAATGTAGAGAATTCTTCTACAAAACCATTGATGTTATCCTGAGCCTGTTTGATCCCAGCCTGGTTGCCCATTTTAGTTGCTTTCACAAGATCGTCTGTATATTTGTTATGAGCGCGGAAGATGCGTTCGAATTCTTTGGCTCCTGCATCACCGTAAAGGGAAGCGATAGCCGGCTGCATATCCAATGCATTTTGGTCGAGTGCTTTGTAAGCCGCGTCCGCATCTTTTGCTCCGTCATACGCTTTTGCCATGGCGGTTACAGCGAGTGCAAAGTGTTCGGATAACAGGTGATCCAAGCTCGCTCTCAGGTCAGCAGCAGGTGTATTAACACTTGCTTTCATCGTAGCCATCGGTGTCTGTGGTGCTGAAGCAGCCCCGGCGATTCCTGGCATCAATAACGTCAAGCTCAGCATGGGTGCGATAAATTTCTTCATTTTCATTTTCATTACGTGTTCACTCCTCGGTTAGTTTTGTTTATCCTTTGTTTCCTCGTCGTCGTCTTCATAGGGTGTAACGTAGAGTTCTTCCATCTGGATCACCTCTCTGGGCAAAAAAAATCGCAGCCTCCGTCCCGGAAAGCCGCGAATGCGCGCCACAACAAGGTTTATCTCAAATTTAAAATTTTAAAATTATAGTGATCCGCTCCATTCAGCACTACATACATACTGTAAGTGAAGAACTTTATTTTCCTATATTTATCAATAAAAGCTTACATCCAAGGTGAACCTGAAGTACAATGAACAGAACGATTGATTTCAATGAAGGAGGTCATCGCATGACATTGCTACCCTATATTTTAATTATTGGTATTGCCCTGTTCGGTGGTATTGCTACAATGATCATCGGGAATTCGAAAGCGAATCAGACCAGCAACCCCGAGTATGATCGCAGGACCAAGCAAAATTTGAGCAAACTTACCTATGTATACGTTGGTGCCATCGTTCTCGGCATAGGCGGTTTCGTCCTGTATTTATTCAACTGAATAACCTTACTCTCGGCAAAGTACATGTTTGAACTTTTTGAGTAATTGAAGGTTTCGTTGTACATATGGGATGGTTTGGCGAACCATTCCCCTCTCTCTTATAACGGTCAAGAGTCCACGTACCACCCACAAATGCATTTGTTCGTAAAGACTTTTCCTGCTGAAAGAATTACCTCCCTGAGTATATCCTGCTCAAAGTCAGCTACAATCTCTCCTGCTTCTCTCTCTTTGCTTCTCCATCATCTATAATGTGAATGCTCTCCTCTGTATATAACAAATTCCAAATGGCAAGATC
Source organism: Paenibacillus sp. UMB7766-LJ446 (assembly GCF_030226665.1). Taxonomy (NCBI): domain Bacteria; kingdom Bacillati; phylum Bacillota; class Bacilli; order Caryophanales; family Paenibacillaceae; genus Paenibacillus; species Paenibacillus sp. UMB7766-LJ446. The sequence continues at coordinate 67,781 of NZ_JASOYM010000013.1, read as the reverse complement.
CTTACACATGTTTACAAGTTGGAGATAATTCAGAATTATTCTGGATATGTTCAACGGGTAATATAAAGCCATAAGGACAGCAAGCCATTATAAATAACACAATTTAAAGGAGAGATATATGATGAAGAAAAACTTGAAGAAATCCGCAGCAACGATGATGGTATTGGGCATGACTTTAACAGGAGCAACGGGTGTATTCGCTGGCACTCAATTGGAGAAAATCTCAGCATATCTGAACCATGGTATCAGCTTCAATGTAGACGGTGCGGCGTACTCACCAACGGATGGCAATGGCAACAAACTGGCTCCAATCACTTACAACAATTCCACTTATCTGCCTGTACGTGCCATTGCTGATGCACTGCATGTACCTGTATCGTATGACGGCAAAAAAGGACAGGTCATTATCGGAGAAGCTACAAGCAATCCTTCCACTTTGAGCAATGTAACCTATAGCGCAGCGCAAAAAGAAGCCATTCAAAAGGCATTTGCACAGTTCGATGGTTTCGAGGCCGCTTACGCTCCGCAGCAAATGATTGCAGGTGATACGTTCAAGAGTGTAGGAGCTGGAGAAGACGGCGTAAGCTTTACGTTCAGTCATATGAAAGTGGGTGTGTCTCCAAGAGATTATTCGGACGGTTACAATGGTAAAGACGTAAAACTGTCTAATGGCGTCACAGCCAAATGGTACACACCGGATCAAACGGGTATGCTCACCTTCAAACTGGATGATCGTTACGTTACGATTAGCTCACCGGATCATAAGCTGACTCAGGCTCAGCTGCAGCAAGTGGCTGTATCTGTGCAAAAGGTACAAGGCAATGATCAGGGCGTTACCGGATTCGCTGATGTGAAATATACACAAGAACAGTCGGCTGCCATCCGCAAAGCATTTGCAAAATTCCAAGGATTTGAGACTGCCTATGCACCACAACACATGATTGCCGGGGATACGTTTAAAAGTGTAGGTGCTGGCGGGGACGGCGTAAACTTTGTTTTTAATCACATGAACGTGACAGTATCACCCAAAGACTACTCCTTCAGCTATGAGGGCAAAAATGTAAAACTGCCCAACGGCGTTACCGCCAAATGGTACACACTGGATCAAACCGATATGCTGACATTCAAACTGGATGATCGATATGTGACCCTCAGCTCGCCAAAAAACGCATTAACTCACACACAGCTGGAGCAAATGGCGGTATCTGTGCAAAAAGTGAAATAATTTCGAATTTAAAATTAAGGAATCACACTGAAAATCATACACCATAACAAACACACATCATTCTGTTCTTCCTGATGAGGGACAGATTTGATGTGTGCTTTATCCTATTCCAAATGATCGCTATGATTCTAAAAACAAGGCTTTTGTCCAGATTCATTTCATATTGAATAACGTTATAATGAAGTATACTGCATTTAACAGAAGAAAAGATAAGGAGTAGATCATAATGGACCAGCGGATCGATCTATCCCCGGAGGAACTGCAGCAACTTGCGGGTGAATTCAACAAGGCCTCGCAGAACGGACATGATATCCTTGCGCAGCTCAAAACGATAATTGACCAGTCTGAAGGTCAGTGGGAAGGTGAGCGCCAGCGTGAGTTTTTACAACGAATAAATGGTAGCATAACGTCTATAAGCCATTATTTGCGTGGATTGCAGGAGACAAGCAATAGTCTTCAGCAGACAGCGACCCGTTTTCGTGAAGTAGATCAGTCCCGATAAAGCAAAACACATGTCACATCACATTGCATCAAAAAAACCATGTACCCGAAGATGATGATTTATCATTCTTTCAAGGCCATGGCTTTTTGAGATTTCTATGATTCATTCAAACTTACAGCAAACGCCTCTTCTTCCTCATCTGCATAACCCCTGAAAATGATCTCTTCGATATCTTCATGATTAAATACATACGTATAATCCGCATTGATATACCCTTCCGGATACAAACAGCCAATATAATCGAACTGACGTGGTGTTTCCGTCATCAACATTTGCTTGCGTCCATAGATGATTAGCTTTTTGGTGCCTTCTTTTAAAAGGACGACGGAGCCATTGGGCAGTAAAGTGGATGTTTCTTTTTCCATAGTGATCGCCCTCCTTTATCATTTTATGTTTTTATTGGCATGAACTTCATCAGACTTGTTCAACACCCGGCGAAGCCAGTAGTATCGGTGTACATCCATAATAAAGTGAAATACGACAAAAGCCAGCATAATATACACACACATGAGCACAACAGCTACGGTCTGCTGCGTAATAAAAGCCAGTGAAATGTTGGCCAGAAGATATCCAGCTCCCGTTAACATCGTTAACATAGCGACTGGCATTCTGGAGCCCATTTCCCCTTTTTTTCGGTGAGGGGACTGTCGCAGTTTACGCAAATGAAACTTCGCATACTGATATAAGGCAAATCCATATAAGACAAACGATCCAATGGCGTACCACGGCGTTGTGAAGCCCAACATGCCGTATGCGAACTTTTGCACAATAATCATAAAGCCCAAAGAACAGACGATCCCAAACACACCCCGAAACAGGACATAATTCAGCTGCAACCTTCGTGGTGTTACGATCAAGGCGACGGCCCACACATTCATCACCACCAGCAGCGGCAGGAGAATATAAGCGTATACGGGTTGGAACGGAACACTGAACACGGGAATCAAAAGAAATATGTTAAGAAAGAAAAGTACCAGCGTACCCGCACTGAACCGAATGCCCTCTACCGCATATACAGCCAGATAGTTTTCGAACGTCTCCCGGTGATAGGACGTTCCTTCAACCATTGCAGAAACCGTGGTACCGGTCGTTGAATTTTTACGTTTTTTGCTTGCCATTTATTTAAACCACCCCGCTACTGTAGACCAGGCTTTCTTCGCACCATGCTTAACGACATCCTTCACAGAATCATCCTTCCCATCGCCGTCCAGATCCATATTCATCGTTACCCCTTCCGCAAGATAAGTCAGGCCTACGGACACGCCCAAACCAACTGCGCCTACTGCCAACACAGGTGCTGCAGCAGGCAGAATAGCCGCTGTCAGGAGTGTTGCGCCAACGGTTGTTGCGCCGCCGACAACAACATTACCGATGATATCTCCAGCAATTTTGTCACTAGTCGCATTATGGCTAATGTTCTCCTGGGTATCTGCGAAGACATCAATGCCAACACTTGCCCATCCCAACTTGTCCGTTAATGCAGACTTGACCGCATAACCCGGCTTGACCATAGAGGCTATTTCCTTGATCTGCGGGGTAGCGGTTCCATTGGTAAGTTTGGCTTCAATGTCACGGACATAGTGAATTTTGTAGTCTCTGGGTCTTCCATTCACAATCTTGTTATCTTTGACCGAATCGTAGCTTTCACGAACCAAAATACGTGGCGTATTCCGGTCCAGCTGCGGCTTGACCATAAATCCGTTTTTTACGCGATATCCCAACCGGGCAACAGCCGCAGCTCCTGTCAGTGTTCCTACCGTGCTTCCCGGTCCATCGAATGGAGCGAATGGATTAATTCCGGTCAGCCCAAATGTACCACCTGACTGATCCTCTTGTTCCATTCTCTCGCGGGTGGTTTTCACAAATGCCGCCAGTTGCTGCATATTCTCTCCAGCGTTCTGAAACCGCTGCTGGTGTGTCTGGTATAACCCAATGATGGTTTGACGATTCCCAGACTGCCAGGCAGCACCCTGAATGGAACGTTGCAGAGCGCCATCTACCTGCTGCAGTTGTGCGGTAACCTGTTCAATCTGCTGTGCGAGGGAGTTCAGGTACTCCGCTTTCATGATAATTTTGGTCAACTGGACTTCCTCCTTCGACTTAAGAAGATGCTTCCACCTGTTTAAACCGCAGGCAACATAGATAATGAACGTGTCGTTAGCAAAAACAGACTCTGCACCAACTCTTCTTCGGTCACCTTGAATGCGGTCAGATCTGTATCTTTACCTTCTAGGAATAACCAATTGCCATCGGTACTGCCCAGAAAATAAATGGTTTGCGACTTACCCTCCGTGCCACGAGTGTACACGTCAAATTGCCCCCTTCTCCGGATCGTCGAAAAAGCATGGGATAGCTCGTTGATCAACGATTCATTGAGATGATGGTCCTGCTGTAGAATCGATTGCATGGTCTCGAAGTCTGATCCAATCGGTAACGCGGATAGTTGCTGCAACGTTTCTGCCTGAATGGGTGTGCGCATCATTTCCTCTGCCGTATCGGGCAACTCGATCCGGTTCCCCATGAGTTGGAACAGATCCTGCAATGCTTCGAAAGAAGACAGTAACGCCTGATCCCGTGTGGGTGTCCAAACCCATTCAACAATTTGCATGCCTGACAAAAAACCATAAATCACGGACGATTCACCATCCGCTATATGCAGATCAAGTCGGGTAACTGCACTACTGAGCTTACACCCCATCAGCAGGTTATGTACTTGCGGATCTATAGTGACTTGTCCACCTTCTACTTCAATAACACTATCTTTAACCAGACGGTTAACAACTTGTTTATACATGCACTCCGCCTGCTTACCCTCCAATGGGGGATCATTCAGATCCCTGATAAGCTGGTCCGCTTCGGGAATATTCATCAGTTGAAACAGAAATAAGGCCTCTCTGCCAGAACATTCAAACGATGTATATGAAGACAAGTCCATTCCTCTTTTCCTTAGTATAGGTTAAATATGTTATGGAAAAGGTCTATCATTTTATTGTAAAAGGTTATACAACTGCACTCAATGCGCCCTCGCTCCTGATATTGGGGTGATTAACATGATTATATTTACCCAAAAATGCATAGAGGCACAGCAAATGACACCGTCCCCCTACTAATTTGTCCACTATAAAATTCACCTTGCCCAATCGCCTAAACTGACCACTCTCCGATAGTTCATATAATCAATCATTTCCTCCCAGTCCAACTCACCAGCATTACCATCACGATAGTATACGGCTGCAGCGGGCAGAAAACCGACCAACGGTCCCATGCCACCACAGATCATTGCGCCACCGTCGCCACCTTTGGGTATCATGGTTCCAGATGCATCAAGCGTAAGTTCATACGTATAGGGATCTCCTGCAAACTGGATACCAAAAAAGTTAGGCAGCTCCAGATCATATGGTCGATCATCCTCTTCTAATAGGGAAGGGCCCGGCTCTGCCGATTCATCCATGATTCCCTCAACCGCTTCAAGGCTCCCAAAATGCTTTAATTTCATCGTGTAGTCAAAGCTGTCTCCCCATGGAAATAATGTGCGGCAGCCACCTCCATACAGATACTCCCACTCATCTTCAGTAAGCAAACCAAAACCCGATTTTTCTTCTTCCTTGATGAGGTAATCCAGTGTTAAATCTTCATTGAACGAAAAAATCTGCACTGCCTCACCTTGACGTACCAGACGGAATTCTTGATGCAGTTCATATTGGTTCAGATCGGACAGCTTAAATTTCTCCAACTCTTCTGCAAAACAGGCATTCTCCTGCGCTACCGCTTCAGCTTCCGTTACTTCAATCCAGCCAAGGGAATGGTTGCTGCACTGCACTAGCATGGGCGCAATATGAACTTCTCTCACAGGAGACATCTGGCTACATAAAAAAGAATGTACATCCTCCACACCATACTCACTGACCGTCTCCAGCAAATCCGCAGAAGTCTCGTCGTTCATCCCATCCTGCCATCGATTCCACCCGAGTATTACCCGGTCACCAGGCACAAACACAAATTTCTGCTCATCATATGAAAATACACCTGTCTCGATTCCCTGACCGTATCGTTCAAATGTCTCCAATCCTTTATACTGCATACCTACGGGAAAATGATTGACCATCCCACGCAATAGTTCCTCTTTTTCCTGAGCAGATAATCCTTTCCACGCCTCCCGATTTAATACTTCCACGCACTCTCCCACCTTTCACTTTTGCCCTCATCTGCCTTAAAAACCTCATAGGCATACCCTTATTTCCCAGCCGCCTTTAACAGCTCTAACAGCAATTCTTTCCGTCTTCCATCGGCCTTGCGGGCGAGCGTTGCAAGCTTCTCCACCTTGCCCCAGATCGGATATAACGCTCGCTCCACTTCATAAGACTCCAGCTTTTGCAACTGTTTCACCAAAGGCTCAAGCTTCTCTTCATTTTCCAGTTCCGGCTGGATCTTGAGCTTCAGATAATCCGTAGAACGGCGCAAGCAAGCAACTAACGCAGGTATAGAACTAACCGTAACACCTTGTGTCTCAGTAAAGGCAACCGTGAACTTATCCTGTACCAGCTGATGCTCATCATCTACTTGGCCCATGTAATATTCAACCAAAGGGAAATACCGCTCATCTGTCAGCCCAAGTCCGAATGTTGCGTAGCTGCCTGGCATACAGCTCTTCTCACCTTCGGTATCCTGGTAAAATTCGAATTCTTCAATGGCTTCACGTGCATATTCTTCAAGGAATGGATATAGCTCTGGATATGCCAATGCGTTAGCAAAAAAGCGATGCGTATCCGACTTCGCGAGTCCTTTAATCGGCAGGTATTGCTTCACGCTGGATTTGAGCTTGATCTTATAGCTTTTTGGGAAGCCCTGCTTCAACAGACGGATGATAAAAGCAATGGCCTGTTCGTAGGCACCTGCTTCTTCCTTGCGAATGTGGATGGTAATCATCGAGAACACGTCGTTCGCAGTGAACTCCACCAGCTCATTTTTCACATGAATATCTTCCTTGGCATAGGTTCCGCTACCTTCCGTCATCATGCGAATCGCACGGCTGCTGCCCAATTGTTTGGCAAGCTCCAAGAAAGTAAGGCCTTTCGGTTTACTGTAACTAGGCTCATAACGAAGAATCAGTACGGCTGCATATAGCAGCAGATCAATAGGCTGTGCCGCCTGCTTCTCATGCTCACTATGAGGCTCGTCTTCCTCCAAAGAAGCACTTGGCTTGAGTGTATATACATTGGCGCTGTACGCTGAAGGCTGTACATCAAAGTATTGTGGCAAAAAATAATTCTCCGCCCATGACGTTATCGCACGGATAATATCACCACGATGCTCCGCCAGAGCTTCCTGACGCCCTTTGTTTAACTCCTGTATTCGATCATATTGCGCTATAGTCCACGCTACGTTCAGTTCAGGAAACAATTTTGGATCAAGCAGATGACGCGTCAGAAAAAAGGATTCCAACGGCTTTGTTGGATATGAACCCTTTAGCAGCTTTTGGTCTACGTATGTATGAATGCGCTCAAGCAGCTGCTGCCTTTTCCCTTCGTTGATATATTCGAGCATGGTCACTTGAAGCTTTCCTTCTGTCGTGGGAAATTTCCCGCGAAAGGTAAACCGATAGTCGATCAACGCTGTATCCACCAACTTGTCCAATTTCTCTTGAACGACTTCTACAAGCTTGGGCTGGATTTCATTCCGCACCTGTTCCTCCGTAAAAGGACCTGGATTCTTCGATTTGAATCCTTCATCCAATCCAAGATCCACACTGTCTATCGTGGTCCTTCCAGGTCTGTAATCCAGCAAAATATCATTAAAGATCCCCATTTGCAGCGTTGTTCGCTTCACAGCCTTTTCCAGGTCATTCCGCTTCAATTGTTCCTCAAACCATTCATGAATTACCGTAATCATCTCTTCCATTGCCTGATCATAGAGTGTACTCATCCTCTCGACCGCCTTCCCATATATCTAATGTCTGCTAATGTCTGCTGATGTCCACTAACGTCTTCTGCCCAAAAGCTCTAACTAATCTCTGATAACTTCGCATACCATCTATATAAAATACGTATCTACGTTCGTAGTTCCACCTATTATTTTACTCTCTCAAGCTCACCCGGAACAATAAGTCTTACGCACGGTTGTTCGCTGAAAAAAAAGAATGATCCTCTCTCCTGCCCATGTCTGTGCATCCCGCATATCAAGACAAAAACACCGGATTAGGCGATTTCCCGCCTATATCCGGTGTATTCACGAAATATTACGATTCTTTTTTATAACTTTAGTATGATTCATCTGGTGAATTATACACGGTATTAATTGACTGTTTTGAACCATTCATTGACTTCAGTTGTGATTTCATCGCCGCCCATGGATTTCCATTTCGTCACAAACGCGTCGAATTCATCGATGCCAACCTGACCATAAATGATTTTGCTGAATGTATCTTTCTCCAGCTTGTCGAGTGCGTCTTTCTTCATTTTCATCGTATCCGTAGGTGCACCAGTGAATTTGTTCTTGATTGCATCATCCTTATGGGCAACAACGACTTGAGCCGCAGCGAACACTTCAGGTTTGTTGGCAATTTTCGTATTTTTCTCAAATGGTGTTTCAGGCTCCTTACCCGAAGCAAGCTCAGCCAGGGTATCCATCATCAGGTTTGGAATCCGTGCACCATCATAAGTGAGTGTGTACTTCAGCGGAGATACGCCGTCTTTCAAATCAGCTTCACCAAGCACTTTGCCATCTACAATATCAAAGTCATATCCTTGAGCAAAGCCATGCTCAAACTCCCCACCCACTTCTGGATTAGCGAAGTTATCGAACAAATAATTTTGATATGTGAAGAAAATTTCCGGGTTGACCATATCTTTATTGATCAACACAACCCCGTTGCTTGCACCTGAACCGTGGTGATGGCTCTCGCCAGTTGGTCCAGTTGGCAGGGCAATTGCTTTGTAGGTAGCGCCGTCCACGTTTTTCTTCACATCATCGATCGGCCAGTTCGGCATCCAGTGTGGTCCCACAATGATTCCGGCTTTGCCTGCTGTAAACAGTTCGGCTGCCTTGATCTCGTCATATACGCCGGCTTCCTTCGGCAGATAGCCTTTGGACAACCAGTCTTTCATCGTTGCAAGTCCTTCTTTCACACCTGGTTGAATTGAGCCGTATTCCAGTGTTCCTTCTGAATTCACATTCCACTGCCCCGGCATCGTATTGTACATTCCGAAGATCCAGCCGGATTCACTCATCCACGTATTAAGGGCAATCTTCATGCCGACTGTCAGACCGTACGTATCTTTCTTCCCGTTACCATCCGGGTCTTTATTCGTAAATGCATCCATTACCGTAACGAGCTCATCGATCGTTTTTGGTTCTTCCAGCCCCAGCTTCTTCAGCCAGTCTTCACGGATAAACATAACCGGGTCGCCGTTATAAGCATAGTCGAAGATCGGAATACCATACCGTTTACCTTCGTACATGTACGGGTACCATTCTTCCGGTGCGGATTCGGCAGCCCCTTTCCATGTGTCGGATGCATACTTGTCGAACAATTCACCTGCATCGGCGAATTTACCTGACTCAATCAACTCACGTACCAGATTGTAGTCACCACGGATGGAGACGATATCCGGCAGCTCTTCGTTAGCCGACAGGGAGAGGCGAAGCTTCGTGTAGAAAGCATCGTTGGTCACCGACACAGCCCAAGGTGTAGTCAGGTCGATGCCCAGACGTTCTTTGGCCCATTTCGTGTGCACGTTGTTCTGTGCAGTCTCTCCGTTCTTGAACTTTGTATCATCATTCCAGGCTCGCAAATAGCTCATCTGAACCGCAGGTTCATACTTGCCGTCTTGCAGCGCAAGTGGCGCAGCCGCTTCCTTGGACGGTTCTTCCTTTGCCCCCGAACTGCATGCCGTTACGGCAACCATCGTCAGTGCAAGCAATGCAGTCATCATTTTTCTATACATGAAACCCCTCCTCAATCACTTTGAATACCCTTACATGAAAAGGATAGTGCAGCCGGGGATGCAAACATATATCACAATTTCAATGTTCATATTGATTTGTTAACCGTTCCGAAAATCCTGCGGGGTCAAGCCATAATGTTTGCGGAATACTTGAATAAAATAAGGGGTATTGTTGTAACCCACTTCCTGACCGACTTCATAGATCTTCATTGCCGTATGCTTCAGCAAGTGAACAGCACGTTCCATCCGGGAACGGATAATGTAGTCACTGATGCCTTCACCCGTTGATTGTTTATACATTTTAGATAAATATACCGGGTGCAGATGTACCTCCCCTGCAATGACCTGCAAGGAAAGATCTTCGCCCAGATGATGGTCAATCCATTGTTGGACCTGTCTAATCATGCTTGATCCACTTTCCTGGCCCGTATCGGTTGCACTTTGAGCCCATTGTTCCATCACACTCCGGGTCCATGCTTCCAGACTGCGAAGCGACACACCGTAACCATCCTTCAACAGCTGCTGATACTGCTCACCAAGGACATCGGACAACTGTCTGCCCTCCCGATGAGCCATGTATGAGAAAGCCGCTGCGAGATAGTGAAAAGCAACATACACATGCTCGGGGAACACACTATCCGATAACTCGGCGAAAATCGAATCAATCTTGCGGTTTGCATCCTCCATCCGTCCTGCTTCCAGCAATGCAGTCAGTCCAGGTGGCTCATACAGTGCGGCAAGTGATTTCAATGTTGCCCCATGGGAGCCGGCAACCGCATTGAGATGCAGTCCTTTGCCCGCTTCCGCCTGCTTGCGCAAGGCACTAACTGCCTGATGGTACAGCTGCGGAACCTGCTCTGGAAAACGACCGATTCGGCTAACGGACAGTGAAATCGTCGCGTTTAAATACTGCTTCACACTGTGAAGTAATCGTTCTCCAAGCCGTCCCATTAAGATTTCCGGTTCAGACTGTGCCTGTTTGGGGCTAGCCATGAAGACGAGATCATCATAGGCATCGTCCGTATGACAGAGATGATAGCTGCTGCCAAAGATCTCCTCCACCACATTGGATATAGCGTATTTCATTAATCGGAATGCCTTGTGCGTTGGCTGCGGATCATCATAACGAATGAGCAGCAGCTGCATTTTGTCCTGAGGGCGGAAATTAATCTCCAATTGCTCCAGCTTTTCCACAAGTTCACTCTCTGCAAATTTGTGCCCCAACAGCACATCCTTCATTAACCCAGCCCGCTTCTCCGGTAAATGCTCTCTCACCGAATACATAGCGCGCTGATGCATCAATTGTTTCTCTCCCTCCAGCCGAATCTGGACGGAGGCCTGCTGCACGGCTTCAATCAGTTCCTCATCCCGCACTGGCTTCAGCAGATAACTCACTGTTCCATGACGGAGTGCCTGCTTCGCATAATCAAAGGATGCGTGTCCAGATAAAATGATACATTTGGTCCGCTCCCACTTTTGCCGAATATGACTCACCAGATCCAGACCGGACAAGCCCGGCATACGAATATCGGTGATGATAATATGGATTTGATGTGCCGTCATTTGCTGCAAAGCCTCTTTAACTGAATACGCCTTATACACCTGTCCAATCCCATGTTCCCTCCACGGTATGGAGGATGCAATCGATTCCACCGCTGAATGTTCATCATCCACGACCATTAGATTCATCATTAGGATACTCCTCCTCAAACCATCGTATTTCTACACTGAGACCCCCATAAGGGATCGATGCAAAGTGAAGCCCCGAAGAATGACCATATCGTGTAACGAGCCGCTGGTGTACATTCCAGGTGCCCGTGCCAATCTCTTCACCCATCGGTTCATTGATTTCTCGTTCAAGACCAGCAATCTCTTCCGGCGTCAGAGTAACACCATCGTTATCAACAAACAGACTGTATCGTGTGTATTGCCTTCCATCCATTTTCTCTTGTGCTGCCATGCCTGTAACCACGATGTGACCGCTACCCTCCATCGGTTCAATGCCGTGAATGACTGCATTCTCCACGATAGGCTGGATCAGCAACCTTGGAATGTGCTGCTGCATCAGCTCTTGCGGTACAGCGATCTCATACGACAAACGATTGGTACGCAACTGTTGGATGGACAAATAATTGTCCAGCAACCGAATCTCCTCTTCCACGGTCGTCATATCGTTCTCATCACGTGTGATGTAGCGATAGTAATCTCCCAGACTGAGCGACATGGCAATAACCGCTTCACGGTTGCCAAGCTGCGTCATATTTTTAATATAAAACAGGCAATTGTACAGGAAATGAGGATTAATCTGTGATTGCAGATGCTTTAACGTTGCTTCCCGTGAACGGATGCGTTCCTCGTATACCTTTTCGATCAGCTCTTGAATCTGCTCGGCCATGTGATTGAAGCTCTGCGTCAGATACGCGAATTCATCACGGGAGTGATCGACCGGAATTCGTGTGGACAGCTGTCCTTTGCGAATCTGTTGCAGCCCTCTCATGAGACGTTGGATCGGCACCTGTACCTTCCGGTATAACAACAGTGCAGCACCAATACTGAGCACGAGCAGCAGCAAAATGGAAGTAATAAACATATTTCGACTCTTGTCCATTGGCGTAAGCAAATCATCCAGCACAACCGGGTTAACATAGATTCCGTTCAGCTGTTTGGAGAGCACATAACTGACCAAGTACTGCTTGCCCCCCACCTCCAGCTGATGGTTGCCTTCACTGCCCAGCGCGTTTATCGGCATGTCCTCCATGATGGCCTGGATCAGCTCGGGGTCCGCACTTCGATTCAATAACGGCTCATTGCCCGGTACAAATAGAAAGGGATCTCCCCCTTGGGCCTCCTTGAAGTCGTCCAGCATGGCTACAATGTTCATTGGATCAAAATTAATCTCCATCACGGTTCGAACACCCGTAGTCACCGGTTTTGCACTCCACTCATAATTATCCGTGAAGAAGTAGGTGAAGCTCCCTTGATCCAATTGCCACTGTCCAGGTTGGGGAAACTTCAACATGTTCTCATTGTATACGGTTCGACTTGTCTTGGTGGATAAAACCAATTCTGCCTGAGGCAGAACAATGGTAATATCGTTCTTCCAGCGGCTGGTGGACTGGTACAGCGACAATTTATCGAGAATATCGAGATAGATGCTATTTTTCTCATATTGGCTGGTCGATTCCGTCATGTAACGATAGTGCAAAATACTTGGATCGCGCAGTAACGTCAGCCCGTAGAGCGAAAGCTGCTCAATATTTTTATCCACCTGAGAGCTAAAATAGTTGAACTGGTTCAAGCTGGATTGCTGCTTCTCCTCGACGATCATGTCCACGTTCGCCTGATTGGCGTAGGTATAGAGCAACAAGATGGGTACCAGCAAGCAGACCAGCAGCATAACTGTTTTTGAGAAAACTGTAAATTTCATTGCTTCACCCTGTCCCGGTAAAAGTAAAGATACACATCGAAGTCCTATTTTATATTGAAACCCCTTACATATCTATACTGAATTTCGCATGAAGCCCTTTTCGGCCTCTCGGTCAGCTTCTCTATTTGATGTTCATTTTTATTGAATAGTGCTCTGCTTCCCCCTTTATGTGTTGTTATATCAACAAGTTAATAAATCAACATCCGCCTTGAAATGTTGTTCTATAGCCCAACCGTTTCCATTGCTATAATTCAGTTGCTCCACTTTTTGCAGAGGCTGACTGGCCTTATGATGCAGAGGCTGGACGATATAAAGGAGGGACCTGATGGCTATGGAACAACCACTAACGACCAATACGCCGGTGCGGCAGGCAACACACAATCCACGCAAACGTACCCGCTGGAATTTCAAACGCAATTGGCCGCTGCATCTGATGCTGCTGCCTTCGGTACTGCTCACATTGCTGTTCGCCTATGTGCCTATGGGCGGCATTATTATTGCTTTTCAGGATTTCAAACCATGGCTGGGATTCACCGGTTCCAAATGGGTAGGATGGGATAACTTCCGATTCATGTTCGAATATCCGGACAGTGTTCAGGTCATCTGGAACACGATGCTGATCGCTGCCATGAAAATTGTGGCCGGACTCGTGGCCCCGGTTGTGTTTGCCATTTTGCTGAATGAAGTACGAAACTCCACGTTCAAAAGGTTCTCGCAGACGCTGGTATACCTGCCCCACTTCCTGTCGTGGGTTGTACTGGGCGGCATCCTGCTAGACATGCTCTCTCCCGAAGGCGGTCTGATTAACCAGGTGCTCGCGGCTGTTGGCATTGAACCGATCTTCTTTCTTGGCGATGGCGACTGGTTCCGTGTAACCGTGGTTATCAGTGATGTATGGAAGGAATTTGGATTTGGTACCATTGTCTTTCTTGCAGCCCTCGCGGGCATTAACCCTGCGCTGTATGAAGCTTCCGAAGTTGACGGGGCAACACGGCTTAAGCAGACTCTGCACATTACGCTGCCTGCACTCGTGCCGATGATTATTGTCGTGGGAACACTATCACTGGGGAATATTCTTAATGCCGGATTTGACCAGATTTTCAACCTGTACAATCCACTTGTATATGATAAAGGCGATATTATTGACACGTTTGTTTACCGGATGGGTATTTTGAATGGCAAAATGAGCTTTGCGACTGCGGTTGGTTTGTTCAAATCCTTTGTCGCCATGTTCCTCGTAATTACTGCCTACCGGATGGCTTACAAAATAGCCAATTACCGCATTTTCTAAGGAGGAATTAAGGTGTATCACAAAACGACCGGATACCGTATATTTAACGGCTTCAACCTGTTCTTCATCGCGGCCGTCTCGCTGCTGTGTGTGCTGCCGCTTGTCCACATTCTGGCGGTTTCCTTCAGCGGTAAAGCGGCAGCTTCCGCCAATCTGGTAACGCTCTGGCCGATTGATTTTACCGTCGATGCCTATACCAAAACGTTTGGTAACAGCAACTTTCTCAGCGCACTCTGGATCTCGGTGCAACGTACCGTGTTCGGTACGCTGCTCAGTATGGTGCTGGTCACCCTGACGGCATATCCTCTATCCAAAGAGAGTTTGAATTTCAAGGGACGTTCGCTGTATGCGTGGTTTTTCATCTTCACGATGCTGTTCAGCGGCGGACTGATCCCGTCCTATATCCTGATTCAAAAGCTGGGACTGATCAACACCCTGTGGGCTCTGATTTTGCCTGGGGCTGTGGCGGTCTGGAACCTGATTCTCATGATGAACTTCTTCCGTAACGTGCCCAAAGAGCTCGAAGAAGCAGCGTTCATCGATGGTGCCAACCATATCACTACACTGTTCCGTATTTATCTGCCCGTATCGATGCCGGCCATTGCGACGATCTCCCTGTTCACGATGGTGGGGCAGTGGAATTCCTGGTTCGACGGACTGATCTATATGAATGACGCAGCCAAATACCCGCTCGCTACGTTAATGCAAACCATTATCGTACAGCAGGATTTCTCCAACATGAATGTCGATGCAACACAGCTTCAGAACATGTCGCAGCGTACCGTTAACGCAGCCCAGATCTTTATCGGGGCACTGCCAATCCTGCTCGTGTATCCGTTCTTGCAGCGATTCTTTGTAAAAGGTATTGTGCTTGGGGCTGTAAAAGAATAGGGTTCGTATACTGAATGCATTCGCATAAATTCGCATAATTCATCCCGAGGTTCATAACGCATTTATTTACTTCGGGATGATTTCCCGCGAATGGCGTTGTTATATTCATTAATGAGTTCATCCAGAACCATCGATTGACGAATGACTTCCGGATGCCACAGTTCTTTATGAGAATTTGCAATCTGGTAGAGCCTCTGTCTTGCCTTTTCGATACATTCCTGAATGGTTTCCGGATTATGCACCATACTCCCGCCCCCTGTTGTCCTTCAATATCCTCCATCCAAAAAAGACCATCTATTATAATATTCGGAACGAAGGTAGCTGCACATTACCCCAAAATCGAATTTATGGTTATTTTTTCTTGTAAAGGTTGAAATAAGATGAGCAATGGACTTCGATGGTGCAAAAACACGAAAAAATACCGGATAGGCTTATAGCCTTATCCGGTATTTCTATTTTACGGTAAAACGGTTCCATTCATCTTAATCCGATATCCTCAAAACGATTGCCAATTGTCTCGGGGAAGGCCTGTTTAATGGCATCGATGGCACGCTGTTCCGCTTTCCCCGCCTGCTTGATCAGGTTGATTACCCTCAGCACAAGCCCCGGCTCCTTCGCATCCCATGCTGGTGAATCCTCAACCTTCTCCATCATCTGTGCATATACGTCTGCGAGTAACGCATACTCCTGCACCACATGATTCATCTGATTGGATAAATGCCCAAGCTCTGCAACATAGGCGGCCATATCCTTTCTTGTATTAGCATAATAGCGTAAAACCATGGCAGCTTGATCGGTTTCATATATTCCGGATTGCAGTGCAGCAGCAATAGCTGCATATGCAGCAGGTCCACAGGCGTAATCCTGGGGTGGCAGCATATAGTCATGGGTTTCCCATTTGTACACAGCCTGGATTAATGATTCCTTGCACACTTCCCATATGTCTACGGTTGTATGAGATTCAAGCACCTGATAGTACCAGTATGGTGTACTGTTTCGACCAAAAGAATCATAGGGCAGACGAACAACCTCATTTCCTTCACTTTCACATATAAACAGTACCTGCTCCCCATCATCATATCCCGTGCAAATGACAAACTGATCATGCCACAGAATGGCCCCTACACCCCGATCAATGGAAGCTTTGATATCCAGCAGGGCCTGCTTCTGATAGAGCGGAAAGGTCAGCTCGAACGAAAAGCCCCCGTGTTGTCCGGTCGTGACGCCAATGAAATCCGCAGCTACAAAATTCTCCGCCATCCAGTTGTATGCCGAAATCGATTCTGTCGTTAGACCCCGATCTACTACTAATCGAAACACACTTGCGGTCATCCCCGCAATCATGTGACGCGGTAAATCCGTCCACTGTTTATGCATCAGAATCCGGTACATCGCATCTATATAGGAGCCCGCTCCGTTCCATGATATGTGTTCACATGCAGAATTTCTGCTCCGTGGAACATGAATTAAATCCAGCAATATTTTGCTTTCCATCGTCTAAGCCTTCCTTTCCTACCTCGCCGAGTGCGCTCCCCACCGCGGCACAGTGGATCGTTTACGGTCAGGATACTTTAGAGAGATCAAGCGAAAATAATCAACAGCCTGCTCTTCCAATGTCTTCACTTCCAATAAAGCCTGTGCCAGCTTCTCTGTGGCGTCTGCCTGCATGATCCATCTGTTATGCTCCTGAATCATGTATCCCTTCATCTGTATAATCAATGCTCCAAGCTGTTCATAACATGCATAGGCCTGGTCCAGTTCAGTCCATATTCCGCGCGCATTCTGCAAGTACATCTGAATTTCAGTTCGCGACTGGCAATAGGATTGCAAAATATACGCAGCACCCGATGGATCGTAATCTCCACTCCGAAGGGCTTGCACCCACACCTCATACGCCAGTCTGCCCGAAGCAACATTTCGATCAGGCAGCAGTCGATAAGGGATATCCCAATCCTCAATCGCCAATCTCAATGATTCCAGCAGCATCTGTTGTTCAGGGATATGCACCTTTTCACCAAAAACCTGACAATACCAGAACCCGGTGAAGTTTAATCCGAAATTGTCATACAGTAAAATCTGGGGTTCCTTACTCCAGCCGTCTTGCACATAAAAGATGCGATCACTGTCATCATAACCATGAATGACACCAAATTCCGGAATCCAGTAGATTACTCCTAAGCCCCCATCCAGGCTGCGCTTCACCCAATCCACCGCATCCTGCTGGTAATACCCGAATGTGGGGTGACGTGTCCGTCCTCCATCCCAGATCGTGAATATTCCCAGGTTATCGATTCCTTGGCGATGGGATTCGCCCCATTGACCGTAGGCTGTAACCGACATATGCAGCAGTCTGCGGTGTACCGAAAGTTTGAATGCCATCCCCGTATATCCAGCGAGCACATATTTAGAACCCTGAAACAGACCCGCATGGGTCAATACAGCGTGTAAGCTATCCACATACGATTTGGACTCTCGCTTCATCATCAGGTTTGCTAACACAACTTCAGTCAAAAAAAGTCTCCTCTCCATGGTTGTTCTAATTCACGTCAATCTTGCGCTGTATTGAAAGCCTGTCGATTATTCCTTCAGCACTTTGCTGAAGCTTTCGTCTAAGCCACGTTGGAGACAACAGTTCCTCCCACTCACTAATGAACAAATGCTGTAGGAAAGCATCTGTGTCATAAAATTCAATAAAGTGAATCTCATCTTGCTTCGCCCGAATCCGATATCCTTGCCACAGCTCTGTTTGCTGCACTTCTTTCAACCTTATCTCAGCGACAAACGGTTTACGAACAGGCAAAATCTCTTCCCATACACCCAGCAACCCGTCTGTTTGACACTGAAACGTCTCGTTCGTCATCTGCACATGAATCATGCCCTCCAGCCGGATGGCCGTTTGCTGTAACGGGTCTCTTTCATAACCAATCACGTAATCGGCGTTGAACTGGGACAGCATCTTCAATGGACACCAGGTAAATTGCCGTTCTCCGGCATGATCTCTGTAATGAATATGTACTTTGCGCGATTCGGCAATCGCATGGGACAAAATCTCAAAGAACTGAAGCTGCTGCGGATCTGCCTGAAACACAGGAAGCTGACTATTTCCCATCTGCTGTTCCTCGAGCGTAAAACGCTCCAGCAAATGTGCTACACGCTTCACCGCATCCGACTGGTCATAATTGTAATGCCGATAACGATGTGCCAGATACTTAAGCACCCGCTGCTCTTCTTCCGTCATATATAAATGGGGCAGCCGGTAGGTCTGATCCTCGTAACAATACCCCCGATATTTTGCTATATACACCAGGGGGGCACGAAGGGAAATTGCCATATATTCAATATCGCGCTGGGCCTGCCGCCTGGATATTTCAAATTCCCGTGCAAGCCAGCTGCTGTTTGGAAAACGTCCGCTTCGAATCTGCCCGTCAAACCAGTGAATACGATGCATGTTGCTCATTTCCCCGCCCCCTGGTTCATTCCGTATTTAATAATTGTATTATACCAAAAGACATGGCCTGTTCCGAAGAACAGGCCTGTTATGTTATACGGTTACCTTGTCCACTCTGGACTGCACAGCTTTGGAGCATTTCTTGCATACTTTCAGACTCGTACCATCCGTTTTGGTTTGCGAATACAACAATTTAATCCGTGTACTGCTGCACACCGGGCATGTTCCTCTTCCTCGGGATGGTAGATTCCACAGGACGCGTCCTCTTTTTGTTTTTGCCAACGTTTGTGAACCTCTTTTCGATAGGGTTTATGTGTTCACCGTTATTATAGAGGGCATGGTACGACATAGAATGTCGCAGCAGTATGGAACATGCCAAGCATAAAAAAATGTCCCCTCTTCGGCTTGAAGAAAGGACATTTTTCAGGAATCATGTATTTCGGACTGAGTTGCCGCTTGTAACAAAGGCTGCAACAGACCAGGAAAACGCACTTCCAGATCCTCGGATCTTAGCGTCAGGAAATGCTGTGTACCTTGCACTCTCACCCGAATGACTCCGGCTTCCCGCAGGGTTCGAATATGGTGTGACATCGTGGATTTCACAACAGGTGCACGAAAATGACTGCATGGCTGCTCACCACTTCTGGCTGCTTCCGTTACAATCCCTAGACGGATGGGATCACTTAAAGCGTACAATACAGAGGAAAGTTCAATATCCTCCACTTGGGGATGGTGTAAAATCTTCATCGTTGTAGTCTCCTTTTTTTCAGACTATCCATTGTATTTTAGCACAATTCCATGATATATTTCTAATGTTCGATACCAATCGAACTTATAAACCTATTTCGTTTATGTATCCCCTGCTGTAAGGCATGGGATTCACACATACCCCATTTTGCAAATGTTACACTCCGTTTCTGAAATGTTGCGAAATACAAATTAAACTGGGAGGTTTTTATGAACAACACCGCAGCTGCATCATCTGGGGAACGGACAGCAGGAATACAGGAAGGCTTAATCGTAGGTCTGCTGGGCTTCACGGTTGTACTTGTCGTTATGAACACGATGATGTTCAATCTGGCATTGCCCAAAATTGCAGCCGAGTTTATGCTTTCATCTGTCTCTTCTTCTTGGATTGTCACCGGTTATTCCATCGTTTTTGCTATTTCCTCAATTACGTTCTCACGTCTATCGGATTTTGTACCAATTCGCACCCTGTTTACGACCGGTCTTACCTTGCTTGGTGCGGCATCCGTCCTTGGCTTCTTCAGTAACCATTTTATCTTCCTGCTCATTGCGCGTCTGATTCAGGCTGCGGGCGCAGCTTCTGTACCGGGGCTCGCCATCGTGCTTATTACTCGTTACATTCCAAGTGACCGCCGGGGGAAATCCATGGCTGTTGTCATGTCTGCAAGCTCACTGGGTCTTGGACTCGGACCTGTGATCGGCGGCAGTATTACACAGTTTCTCGGATGGCATGATCTGTTTATCGTTACCGGACTAACCTTGTTTCTCATTCCTGTATTTTTCAGACTGCTTCCAAGTGAAATGCCGAAAAAGGGTTCATTCGACTTGCTCGGCGCGCTGCTACTGGCGATCGGAACAACCGGTGTCCTGCTATTCCTCACTTCACGTGAATGGGTAACCCTTGTCGTTGGTGCGGCTGCACTCGTTCTGTTCTGGTTGCGTATTCGCCGTGCGACTGATCCCTTTGTTCAACCGGCCCTGTTCAAAAACAAAAAATATATGATGCTCAGCTCACTGGGGATTGTATCGTACATTAACAACTTCTCAACGCTGTTCCTGCTGCCACAGATTCTGGCACATCTGTATGCCCTCACTCCCGCTCAATCCGGACTCGTCATCTTCCCTGGTGCAATTGTGTCCATGCTTTTATCCAATCGGATCGGTCGCATGATTGACCAGCATGGCAATACACAACTGCTCAAGTTCGCACCTTGGTTGCTGCTCGCTGCTGCAGGACTGTTTGCTCTATTTGCAGACGACAGCATCTATGCCATTATGGCCGTGTATATTCTGCTTAGCGTAGGCTTCTCTGCATTGACAACCAGCGTATCCAATGAATTGTCAGGCAATCTGACGATGGATCAGGTCGGTGCTGGTATGGGACTGTTCCAGCTTAGCCAGTTCTTCAGCGGTGCATTTAGCGTTGCGGTAACTGGTGTGGCATTGACTGCAATGCAGCAAATGCCGTTATCATCAGCTTACACCAACATTTTCTGGGGCATGACCGTGGTTGCTCTGGCATCCATTATTTTCTCCCAGGTGTATCTGAGAATGCAGTCACGGAAAGAAACTGTCGCTTCACACTAAGCAGTTTAAAAGGCTCGCAGTAGACTCTTCATATAAGAAAGCCAGGGATTGGACCGATGGGGTCTGATCTCTGGCTTTTTTGGTATTTTATTAGGAAAAATTATCCCTCCGTATTACTTTCTCTCTGTTTTTCTTATATGATAACCAGATAGTATATGTATTTAGAGAACGATAAAACCAAGGGGATGTCTACTCACATATGAAGCTTCAAAAGTTTAATTCACTATTTCGTATCCCTACATACCGGCTGTTTCTCATGTGTATGTTGTTGCAAGGCATGGCTATTTCAATCAGCGCTCCCTTTCTGGCGGTCTACTTTACAACCCGTCTCGAAGTATCCATCGCTACATTTGGACTATTCACTGCAGTAACTCTTATGGCGGGTGTGCTATTCAGTTCCTGGATCGCCAGACGATCGGATCAACCCGGGGCTCGCAAAGTAATTTTGGTGACTGCTACGGTTTGCAATGCTCTGGCTTTTGCCGGGTACCTGTGGATTCACGACTTCACTCTATTGTTTATCTACATGACGGTGATGACTGCAGTCGGCTCTCCCGCCATGCCACAATTGTTCGCAGCTGCAAGAGAAGCGGTTAATGCCGCAACGGACGTCGATCATGCTGTAGCCAATTCCACCCTGCGCTCCGCGTTTTCACTGGGGTTTATTACGGGACCTTTACTCGGAACTTTATTGATTGCTTACATTGGATACACCGGCATATTCGGTTCAACATGTCTTATTTTTTTGATCAATGCACTATTATTTTTCTTTCTCTTAAAAAAGGCCCCCGAGCCTTCTTCACTCCGTCCATCTACGGGTGGCATGCACATAAAATTGCATCAGGATGCAAGAATCTATATGCCTTTTCTCATTACTACACTCTTGTATATGGCACATTGGATGAATAACCTGAATGCATCACTGTTCATTATTCACCATCTGGGCGGGGGTACCCGGGAAGTTGGCTGGATCGCCAGCCTATGCGCGGGGCTTGAAATTCCCATTATGCTAGGCTTGGGCCTGCTCGCCTCAAAGTATCCAAACCGCTTACTCATGTTATGGGGCTCTCTGGTGGGTGCCGCTTACTATGTCATTGTTTTGTTCTCCAGTGAACTGTGGCACTTGCTGGCAGGACAGCTATTGCTCGCATTCTTTGTCGCTGTCATCTCTGCTATCGGTATCAGTTACATGCAGGATCTGCTACCGTCCATGCCTGGCTATGCGTCCACGCTCTATTCCAACGCTTCTACGTTGGGAAGATTGTTTGGCAGTCTGGTAGGGGGATGGACAGCCGGGGCGTGGGGGTATCGAAATTCATATTGGGTATGTCTGCTGCTTGTTCTGCTTTCGTTAGGTATGCTTGTAGTCACACAACAATTTTCAAAAGAGAAACGTCAGACGCTCTCACTCTAAACAGATCCGGATCGAATTCTTAGTAAAAGTAAAAAACACGAACACAACAAAGCCCCACCATGGACACAGCAATAGCATTCCAGTAAAGCAAAAAATCCTTCCATTCCCGTTAAGCGGGAGGAAGGATTTTAAATTTGCCCTTCTGGGGCGAAGCTCTAGAATTGACTGCATCTCCGAATCAAGTTATACGGAATGTGCAGCTTTCATCTGGGCAGCCAGCTCAGACATTTTTTTATCGTTCAAATAGCTCTCCATCTCTTCTTCCGCACGAACCATCACCTGCTGAATCAAGCAGCCTTCGTTATGATCCTGTGAGCATTCGAACAGGGAAGCCTTGCCTTCAATCGCATGGATAATCTCCAGAAAAGAAGGGTCCGGATTCTTCCGGCTAAGCCGATAACCACCATTGGCACCCGAAGTTGATTCGATCATGCCGGCTTTGACCAGCTTCGTCAATATTTTGGATAAGTAGGTTGGAGATACTTTCTGCATCTCAGCTAATTGATGTACACTAACCAGTTGTTCCGGTTCGGTCGCAACCAGAAAAAGCATCGTGTGCAGGGCATAATTTGTAGCTTTCGAATATTTCATGAGGGCACCTCATTATATACGGATTTAATTTATCTATAATAGACTTGATTGAACGCTCTGTCAAACGTCGAAAATTCCAACAAAATCAAACAAACGGGGGCATCCGCACATTTAACTGTGATAAAGCCCACGATAATCCGTTGGAGTCATGCCCTCATGAGCCAGAAATTGGCGGTTAAAATAACTGGCATTGGGATATCCCGCCTCCTCTGCGATCTGTCCAATGTTGGCCATTGGACGTTCCAGCAGCCACTGCTTCGCCATCTGCAACCGGGAACGGGTTATAAATTCCATCGGGGTCATCTCCACGGCACTCTTGAACATTTTGCAAAAGTAATACGAACTTACACCCGCCTTATCCGCCCAATCCTGTAACAAAAATGGCTGGCACGCCTCCTGCTGCATCTGTGGAAGCAGTCCAAGAATACGACTCTCGGCCTTGCTCGTACGCGTGCTTTTCAGTGGAACAGCATGCTGCACGAACTCAGCCAGCACAGCGTAAGTCAGGGTAGATAGTTGGGCTGGACGCAGCATCCGGTTCTGCTCGGCCTCATTCAGTAGAGCCATATGCGCTTCTTCCCATGGTGCCTGCTGCCGCAGCGTCCACAGCAGATTACGATGCAACCCCCGCTCAATCATATAATCATGCAGCCGTTCACCGTAAAAATGAACCCATCGCACATCCCATGGATCGTCCTCGCTGCTGTAGTAATGCTGCCGCTGCTGCGGGAAATATAGTACAGCTTGGCCCGCTCGAAGCTCATGCACTACCCCCTCCACTTCTACGTACCCCTTACCAGAAGCAACGTAGTGAATATTGAAGTTGTTAAGTGCGCCTGCCTCCCGTAACACAGTGTGCTCTGGGTGGTCGACATAAAGTCCAACGGACTCTGGATAACAAAAATAGGGAATATCCTGCAAGGTTAGCAGTACCGTCTGTCTCATCATGGCCTATTCTCTTTTCTAAACAATATTGTGTTAACTCACTTCAATATATTATCATTTTCATTCATTCATCTATTACATATAATCACAATATACATTCATTCATAGGAGGAAACAACAAATGAATTCAGATCGAAAATTGCGCTGGGGAATTCTTGGTAGCGCTAGCATTGCCGTACGATCCGTTATTCCAGGTTTGCAGCAATCCGAGTTGAATGAAGTGACCGCCATTGCCAGCCGGGATGAAGAAAAAGCGAAACAAACCGCTGACCAACTCGGCATTTCTCAAGCTTATGGCAGCTATGAAGCTTTGCTTGCTGACGATTCCATTGATGCGGTCTATATTCCGCTTCCGAACCATCTGCACCGGGAGTGGACACTCCGTGCCGCTGAAGCTGGTAAACATATTTTGTGTGAAAAGCCCCTGGCACTGACGGAGCAGGAAGCTCAGGAGATGGTGCAAGCCTGCGAAGACGCCGGTGTTCATCTCTCCGAGGCACTCATGTACCGACACCATCCACGTTATGATCAGATTAGGGATATTATCGCCAGCGGAGAAATTGGTGACATCCGCGGCATTCATAGTACATTTTCGTTCAACAGTTCCGGCTCGACGGGCAATGTCCGTTTCCGGCGTGATTGGGGCGGCGGTGCTCTGTATGACATCGGTTGCTATTCCATCAGTGCAGCACGGTTGCTGCTTGGTCAGGAGCCCTCGGCCGCGACCGTCATTGGCATGTTTTCTCCCGAGCATGGTCATGTGGATATGATGGCATCCGGCTTGCTTGAGTTCGACAATCATATTGGCGTCACCTTTGACAGCAGCATGTGGGCTGCCTTCCGCAACACACTGGAGGTGCTTGGTTCAGATGGCATCATCGAGGTACCATCTGCTTATATCAGCAATCCAGACCGCGGCTCCAACTTCTTCGTAATTGTTGACGGCGAGCGTAAAGAAATTGAAGTTCCACAGGTAAACCACTACTCCCTTCAGGGGGACGACATGGCACGAGCTGTGCTTCAAGGAAAGGCTCTGCGCTTCGCTCCATCCGATGCTGTAGCCAATATGAAAGTACTCGAAGCTTGTCTTCGTTCGGCAGAAGAACGTACACGAATCACACTATAAGAAAAGGGGATGAACTGAATTATGGAATACATTGAAATTGCTGGTGCAGGCAAACCGATCTCCCGATTGATTAAAGGAACCGATTATTTCTACAATGATTCCTATGAGAAAGCAGCTACGAACATGGATGCATTCCTGGCGATTGGCGGTAATACCGTTGATTCCGCGCATATCTATTGTGGCGGGCAGAGTGAAGAAGTGCTCGGACGTTATATGCAGGAACGGAGTAACCGTAACGAGATCGTTATTTTGACCAAAGGTGCACATCACGATCAGAATGGTCCACGTGTTAACGCTGATGCTATCCGCAGCGATCTTCTTACCAGTCTGGAACGGCTTCAAACCGAACATGTGGAGCTCTATGCCCTGCATCGGGATGACCCAAACATCCCCGTTGGTGTGATCCTTGAAGCGTTGAACGAACATATTGAATCCGGTAAAATCGGCGCGATCGGCGCCTCCAACTGGACCTGGCAGCGGCTGGAGGAAGCTAACGCATATGCGGCCGCTAATGGTCTGAAAGGTTTCACATTCAGCAGCCCGAATCTCAGTCTTGCCAAAGCAAACGAACCGTTCTGGGCAGGCTGTGTATCGGCAGACGAAGAAACGCTGGCATGGCATGAGCGCACCAAGCTTCCTTTGCTGTCTTGGTCATCTCAGGCTCGTGGCTTCTTTACCGGACGATTCACACCTGAAGTGCGGGATAATGAAGATCTGGTTCGTGTATTTTACAGTGACGGCAACTGGGAACGTTTGCATCGGGCGGAACAATTGGCCGAGTCCAAAAATACCACGCCAATTCAGATTGCACTTGCTTATGTATTAAACCAACCATTTCCGACCTGTGCGCTGATTGGGGCTCAAAATCGGGAAGAGCTTCTGTCCTGTGACGAAGGTTCCCGTATCACATTGACACGTGAGGAACTGGATTGGCTGGACCTAGGCAGTAATGTAAAACCAAGCGTTTAATTCAAATATGCGCTTTGATCCAACCTTAAAGGTCAAGGGGCTGACTATTCCGCAATTGAGCGGAGTGGTCGGTCCCTTTTTTGGATTCCAGCTAACTATTCGAACATTGTAAACATCCCGCAGGCAGGATCAATAATCGCTGTTCACTATGCTCCGTTTATCGCCAAGATCCGGTTCGAACTTGTCCACTATTACGTATTCCACATATATGATTGTCATGAAAAAAGTAATAAAAAGAGACTACCTACCAGAAATATTTTTCTGGAGGTAAGCCCCTTTTTAATATGAAATAGTCAAACTTTTAAAGTAATGACGATAATATCGTAACGATTACAACTTCACAATCTGACCTGTCTTCTCGGATTCGAATGCTGCCAGAATGACTTGCAGGGAACGCAGACCTTCTTCACCGGAAATGCTTGGAGGGGTTTGCGTTACAATTGACTCTACAAAAGCATCAATCACGCCGCTTGGTACTTGTTTCTCGTTCGTAGCCATCGCACCGACTTTGTATGTCTCAACCGTTCCGTTAGTCAGTTCAACAATAACCTCGTCGCCTTCTACCGTTCCGATCTTCATCACACCATTTTCACACCACAGAACCGTACTGTTATCTCCTGCTCTGTATTGTGTCCAGCTGGCAACCAGCGTACCGATAGCACCGCTCTTCATACGCAGCAGGCAAGTTGCGTTATCGTCCACTTTGGTGTTTTCCTTATGCAGCGTGCTGATGAAACCAGCAACTTCGGACACTTCATCATCCAGCAAATAACGGATAAAGTCCGACTTGTGCACGCCCAGGTCACCCATGGCACCCATAATCGCTTCTTCTTTACGGAAGAACCAGCTTTCTGCACCGTCTACGCTCCAGCCTTCCGGACCCGGATGACCAAAGGAAGTACGGAAATTCAGAACTTTGCCAAGTTTGCCGGAATCCAAAATTTCTTTGGCTTTTATGTGCGGAGGCATCAAACGCTGGTTGTGTCCAACCATCAGATACACACCGTTTTTCTTGGCAGCTTCGATCATTTGCTCGCCTTCTTCGGTTGTAACCGCCATCGGCTTTTCTACCAGTACATGCTTGCCGGCATTCGCAGCAGCAATGGCCATCGGAGCATGCAGGTAGTTCGGCGTACAAACGCTGACTGCATCCACTTCTTCACTTGCAAGCAATTCTTCGTAGCTGGAGTAAGCTTTACCGCCGTAAGTTTCGGCCATCTTCTCCGCACGCTCCACGATCGGATCGGCAAAAGCGACAAGTTCTACGTTCTCATTGGCAGCGTATTCTGGAATATGTCTGCGCTCGGCAATGGCTCCACAGCCGAATACAGCAACTTTAATTTTACTCATGTACAAATGTCCCCTTTGACAAATAAATTAGAATTGGTTCAGGTAATTCTGCTTCAACCAGTTATGGCTGTTGGCTACGCTTTCAAGCGGTGGATTCTGGCAAACGTCCTGTTCCACGATCAGCCATTCTACACCTGCACTTGTAGCTGCTTCAATAACAGCTGGCAAATTAACCGAACCTTGTCCCAGTTCCAAAGTCTTCATCTGACCCTGTTCGTCTTTGCTGAAGTCTTTCAAGTGAAGCAGCGGCAAGCGGCCTGCATATTTATTGATGTACTCAATCGGATTTTGTCCGGCAAATTGTACCCAACAAACGTCCATTTCCACTTGAACCGCTTCAGGTGTCGTTTGAGCAAACATCGCATCAAAGGCATTTTCGTCGCCAACCTGACCGTGGAATTCGAAATCATGGTTATGATAACCGAAGATCAGACCTTGTTTGGTCGCTTCTGCACCATATTGTTGCAATTCATTAAACAGTTTGGTCCAGCCTTCTGCATTCTCTGGGCGATCTTCAGGCATCAGGTATGGGCAGATCATATATTGAGCACCAATGGTTTTGAGGTAGTCGATTTGTTGTTGTAAATCTTCACGCATCGCATGCAATGAAACGTGGCTGCTGAAACCTTTCAGTCCAAGCTCATCCAACAGCGCTTTCATTTCTTCGGCAGGAATGTCACCATATCCGGCGAATTCGACGCCTTCATAACCAAGCTCTGCTACCTTACGCAACGTTCCACGGAAATCTGCTGCAGTTTCATCACGGAGCGTAAACAATTGCAAACCAATATTAAGTTTTTTCATAATAGATACACCTCTGCTCTCAAATTTGCTTTCATTGCTCTATCTGGTATCATCCTAACGCAAAACAGGCTAGAATGAACATATACAATATCGTCAGAACATGAACTATCTGATCAAATTTTTAAATTTGGAGGATTACATCTTTTGGAAACCTCAATACTGATCTGTGACTATTCCTATCACTATAAGGCGTTTAACCACAATATGAAGGGCGAGTTGCAAACGTATCTGTTCCGTCTGCAAACCGAGGGCTCTTGCAAGGTATATGTACAGGATGAAGAATTTAAGATGATTGGCGGAGATTTACTGCTGCTTAAACCCGGGGACGACTACCATCTCGTTGTTGAAGAACCCCACAAGGAGGGCAGGTTGTCCAGCGGAGACTATTATTTGTTCTGTGAAGGGACGTGGATTGAAAGCTGGTGGAAGCGTCACCATCGATCCACCGTGAGTCACATCGGATTGGATGATAAATTGGTGAGCCTCTGGCGCAATATGCTTCTGGAGAAACGTCGCGGACCACTGGAGGAAAATATAGAACTGAGTGACGCACTGCTGCGGGGCTTGTGCCTGTATATCGATCGGGCCATCAAGGAGAATATTCAGACGGATCGATCTGTTTCTTCGACGCTGAAGCTGAAACGATTCATCGAAGAGCATGCTACCGTGACCTTCAAACTCGAAGAAGCTGCCCGCTACGCAGGACTAAGCCTGTCTCGTGCGGTGCGATTATTCAAGGAGCACTACGGCCAAACGATGATTCAATATGCCATTGAGATTCGGCTGAACGCTGCCTTGGAGCGCATGAAGTACAGCGATATGACCCTGGAGCATATTGCCGAAACCTGCGGCTTTGCAAGCTATTCCTATTTCCACCGGGTATTCCGGTCCCATTTTGGAATGTCCCCGGCTGAATATCTCAAATCCCAGGCCCATCAGTCCATTGATCTGGAGCATTTATGACGCTACAACCACAAACCTGTATAGTTAAATATAGTATTCTTATAGATTCATATATACCAATCTTATAATCTATTAATCTACAATTTGGAGAGATTTCAATGGAATCTAAACGCAAAATTCTCATCATTGAAGATGAACAAGATATTTCGCGCATTTTGCGAGAATACCTGACCAAGAACCAGTATGAAGCAGCAGTAGCCGGTAACGGGCAGGACGGGTTGCAGATGATGGACATTCTGCAGCCGGACTATATTATTCTGGACATCATGCTTCCGGATATGGACGGAATTGATGTATGCCGGGAAATTCGCCGGAGAAACAACATTCCTATTCTCATTTTGAGCGCAAGGGGAAGTGATACAGACAAGGTGCTCGGCCTGGGATTCGGAGCGGATGACTATATGACCAAACCCTTCTCCCTGAGCGAACTACTTGCACGAATTAATGCCCACTTCAGACGATATGACAGTCTGAGTACAGAACGTGATCTCACTCACCTGCTGCGTTTGTCTAATCTGGAAATTGACAAGAAAGCCTATAAGGTTACCCTCAACGGGGATGAAGTTTCTCTCTCCGCCAAGGAATTTGAGCTGTTGTTTTATCTGGCAAGCCATAAGAATCAAGTTTTTTCCAAATCCCAGTTACTTGACGCGATTTGGGGATATGCCGAATATGGAGATGAAAATACGGTTACCGTGTACATACGAAGATTGAGAGAAAAAATCGAAGCAGACCCTTCACGCCCTTCTGTTCTGAAAACAGTATGGGGCGTCGGATACAAATTCAACCATGAATAAGTGGGATTGGAGACGACTGTATGTCACTACACACCTGGACCAAACGTTGGCTCAAAACGTCATTGACTCTCCTGTTTATTCTCATTGCATGCAGCCTCGCTTTCTTTCTTGATTTGCTCATAGGCAGACATTCAGGTGAGTCCAATTTGGCAATCAATCAGGTTCGACTCAGGGTTAACCCCATTCTGCTTCAACTGGAGCAAACCCATGATCAATTGAATGATTCCAATATCAAGGAACAGTTGCGTTTCCTCGCCGAAAAAAACAGGGTTGATTTCGACTATGTCGGATTGGACGGAACGGTGCTGCTATCCTCCACTCCTTCCTTCGAGGGCAGAAAGATTAATCTGCGATCTGAATTGCATTATGATCTGAATTATGCTTTAGAAGCTATGGATGGGAGCAATTCACTTAACATCGCTTTTCCTGTAATGGACGGCCCGGTGGGCAGACAAATCGGTAACGCCATTTTTACGATTCCGCAGTCGCTTGTCATCGTTCAGAAGTCCTCTACGTTCACTTTTTTTGTCCTGGGAACCCTATTTATGATCTCGCTCATTCTGGGGCTTCTACTGATCGTTATGAAACGTAAGATGAGAAAACGAGTGCTCTCCCCTATCCAGCAGCTGAAGCAACATGCTGAATTCATTCTCAAGGGACAGTATGATGAGCAGATCCAGTACAACCGGACAGATGAAATGGGCGAACTGTACGCCATGCTGGATCTGATGCGCACCGAAATTATGCATTTGAGTGAACAGCATATTAGACAGGAGAAGGCACAAAAAGAACTGATTACGAATATATCCCATGAACTCAAAACTCCGATTACAACTGTAAAAGTATACATAGAAGCCATTCTTGAAGGGTTGTGCTCCGATGAGGAGACGCTGATGGAGTACATGGAGATCATGCGTACTCATACGGACAAAACAGCTCGTCTCGTTGAGGACCTGCTTGTACATGCCTTGCAGGAGCTGGGCCAGATTTCGGTGGAGCCGCGTGAAATGTACAGCCTTTCTGCATTCGAAGCCATGTTGAAGCCCATCGGACATATCGTACGATTGAACGGCCTTAATTATGAGGAACCTGAGCACATTCCCAATGTGCTCATACGAATGGACCCCATACGAATTGAACAGGTTTTATCCAATCTCGTATCCAATGCGCTCAAACATACCGTTCCGGGAGACTCCATTCGCATTAATACAGTACTGGATTCGGGACAATTCCGGCTCAGTATTTCTGATTCGGGGCAGGGAATAAGGGCACAAGATATGCCTTTTGTATTTGAGCGGTATTTCAGGGGAAATTCCTCATCGTCCTCAAGGAATGTACATGAAGGAACCGGCCTCGGTCTGTCCATCTGCAAAAGCATTATTGAAGCGCACGGGGGACATATTTCCTTTTCGAGCAAAGAAGGTCAGGGTACTCAGTTTCAGTTCAATCTTCCGATCTGCTGAGCAGTTAAGTGAAATTTCCATTGTCTCACCCAAAGCACACTGTAATACTTTATTCATAATTTGATAATTCTTCCTCAACATCCTCCCCTTAGAATGAACCGTATACTGCAGTGGGGAGTGATCCGCTTGACCAAAACAAACATTATCCGGGCTCAAAACTTGTGCAAAACATACAATACTGGAAGTGAACAATACCACGCCATACGAAATGTCGATCTTGATATTTATGAAGGGGACTTCACGGTCATCATGGGCAATTCCGGTTCGGGCAAATCCACGCTGTTATATCTGCTGAGCGGACTGGACCAAGTGACAGCCGGGGAGGTTTACTTCCGTGATCAGCGCATTGATGCCTATAGTGAAAGGGAAATGTCCGAATTCCGTACTCGTAGAATTGGCTACATCTATCAGAGCATCAACCTGATACCCGACCTTTCCATTCAGGACAACATTGCTTTGCCTGGATATATTGTCGGTAGTAAAAGAAATGAGATCAAGGCGCGTACTTCCCATCTCATGAAGGTAATGGATATTGATGGACAGAACAGCCGCCTTCCCTCCCAAACATCGGGAGGTCAGCAGCAACGGGCAGCAATCGCACGCGCACTGATTAATTCACCGGACATTATTTTTGCGGATGAGCCTACCGGGAGCCTCAACTATGACCACGGGAAAGCGGTACTGGATATCCTGACCGATATCAACCGGAAGGGACAGTCGGTCGTCATGGTTACGCATGATATCCAGGCAGCGTGCCGGGCTGATCGTCTGATCTTTATCCGGGATGGCAAGGTTGGAGGTATTCTCGAGTTTGACAAATATGACGAACACCAGATCCAGGATCGGGAATCGATGGTCTTCGCGTTTGTGTCGGGAAAGGAGTAATTTATGGCTGCTATGTTGAAACTGAGCCTCTCCTACCTGAGCAAAAATAAAACACAGAATCTGTTTATCACCCTGCTCATTTTGCTGTCTACACTTCTGGTATCCACTGCGGTTATTATTCTGGCCAACACGGGTAATCTGTTCAACGAAATGCACAGCCGGACCAACGGGTCCCATCAAATATTGACGTTTGATAAAGGACTGAATGACCCTAAAGCCGTCTATGAATGGTGGGCTGAACAGGACGGAGTTGAGGTTTCACCTTTGCTCACGTATCGTACCTTGTCCGGCATCGCCTTCAAAGGCACAGATATTCCCAACCTGTATCTATACATGATGAATACCCCTTCACCACCATGGGCTGTGGATGAATTGGTCTTCTCAAGCGGTACACAGAGCTCTGCTCCAGCACAGGGGACGATATGGATTCCCACTTCAATGGCGAATGCCTATAATATAGCCGTAGGAGATACCGTCAATTTCAAAACAGGGTCCTCCGCGCTTGATCTTAAGGTATCCGCTATTGTAGTCGATGTACCTTACGGTGCACCATTCACCAATGCGGCAAGGGTCTGGATGAACAGTACTGACTACCAGAATGACTTCCAGACACTCGCAGGAAAAGATAATTATATGATGGGCATCCATTTTGATGATTATCGAACCAACTCCAGCTATTGGGATCGTTACAACAGTGAGACCAATGCCCCTTTCTTGGAAACCAAGATGGAGTTTGAGAGTATCTCTTCCTTCTATCTGATTATCAATCAAATTATTGGATTCATTATGATTTTCCTGGGTGCTGTCATGATGGTTATCGCTCTCATCACCATTGGATTTACCATTTCGGATGCCATTCTGGCCAACTACAAAACAATAGGGATTCTGAAATCACTGGGATTGACCTCCGGGAGAACAATCGGTACCTATGTTATTCAATATGCTTTGCTGTCCATCATTGCCGTTATTCCAGGACTGGCGATGAGCGTGTTTGTATCCAAATTCATTATCAACATTTCTGTGTCTTCTCTGCGAACTGGCAATGGAGATGTACCGATGGAAGGCATCGGAGCAGCCATGTTAGTCGGCATACTGCTGTTTGCGCTGGTAATATTATTCGTTGTGTTATACGCCAAAAAGGCGCGCAGCATCGAGCCTGTTCAAGCAATCCGCTACGGTATGTCGGAAACAGAAAATACCCGCTTGGCCCGACGCATGAATTCGCCTCTAGCCAACCGGGTTGGATTTGCCCGGCTGCCAGTAACCGCCGTCATTGGCATACGAAATCTGATCAAGAATACCAAGAGCTCTGTTCTGATGCTGCTGTTAACCACGATGGCTGCCTCTGTGCTTGTCCTTGGATATGTTGTACTGACCAGCATTACCGGAATCTATCAGACGGCGGCCAAATGGGGTTATGACAATGCTAACATTGCCGCAGTCGTTGTAAACAAAACTACGTTTCCGAGAGCAGAGCTGCAGAACGTATTGGAAGAAGACCCTCGCATCAAAAATGTGGGCTGGCAAGGGAACATCACCGGAGTTATCCTTCCAGATGATTCAACCGACGTGGCCAGCCAGTCTACCAGTCTTTATCTAAGAGTACTGGATGGAAGCTATCAAGATCTTGGTTTTGAGACGTTGAGAGGAAACAATCCGGAACTCGAAAATGAAATTTCAATCGGGGTTAGTGTTGCCAAGATGTTCAACAAGGATATGGGAGATCTCATTGATCTCTACATTGAAGGAGAGAAGCGCACGTTCATGATTTCGGGCATCTATCAAGCCATCTCCGACTTGTCGGTATCCGGAAGAATCACAGCTCAAGCGGTTCGAAGCGTGAATCCGGATTACGGAGATGTAAATGTCGCGTTTATCAATGTCAACGATCCTTCACAGGCAGGAGCCATTGCTAACCAATTGAATGAGCGGTTCAAAGACTCTGCTTCCATCGTCACGCAAAAAACGCTGCTGGATTCTGTTTATGCAGAAGCTGCAAGCATTTTTGTGTACCCCATGGCTCTAATTGGTCTGCTGTTCATTTTGGTTACATTTATCATTATCTTCAGCACCTGCCGGATCAGTATTCGCAAAGAGAGCAAGACGTATGGCATATATAAGTCGATTGGAATGACATCTGGAAAAATCCGTTTCTCCATTGCTACTGGAGTAGTTGCATTAGCTCTGATTGGTTCAATGCTTGGAGTCATTGTAGGCGTATACCTTCTCCCCCTGTTACTTGAAAAAGTCCTATCGGGATACGGGATTGTACAGATTCCTCTCATTCTGAACTGGGGAGGCATTATACTCTTTGCTTGTCTAAGTATTCTTGCCGCAGCTCTTGGATCCTGGGTATCGTCCAAAGTGATTCGTCAGGCATCGCCGCGTATTCTTGTCGTCGAATAACATGTAGAAAGAAGGAGTTCTCATGCACAGCGTATACAAAAAGCTTCTGGTCGCCGTCCTAGGCTCCGTTGGCTTACTTGCGGCTTGTACGAATAATCCCCTCAACTCCTCATCAGAGAGCGGAAACGCCCAGGGCGCCGAGTCCCAATGGATGAAGCTGATTAGTAATAATGCTATAGATAAGGAACTTGATCAAGTCAGCGAGAAATCCGCATCCAGTCTCTTGGTTGTTGATCATCCTGTAGGAAATATCGAGGTGCGGAGCAGTGAAGATGGTGAACTTCAAGTCCGTACGTACATTCAGGCTTTGAACAATCGTACCGGTGAATCCACATTGGAAGAACTGGCTCAAAATGCAGAAGTCTCCTTAACGACCAAGGGGAACACAACCACCGTTGAGATCCATCCCAAGGATGAAACGGGAACCGATCTTTGGTCATGGGCCGATAAAAATATAGGGAATTCCCATTTCATCGTAAACTATGTAATTGAGGCTCCGGCCAATATCGTTGAATATGAGATTTCTACAGAAGTTGGCAATATTTCACTTGCAGGTTTAACGGGAAGCTATGAGCTTGCCAATAACACAGGCTCCATTGATCTTAACAACATTCAAGTCCAAGGCAAATCCAGCATCAAATCCGATGCAGGTACCATCCGTCTTGATCTGAATCAACTGCACGATGGAAGCCAGCTCAAAGCTTCAACTGAGTTGGGTACCATCACTGCCCTGCTGCCTTCCAATCTGGCTTACACACTAAAAGCGGAAACGGATCTGGGCAAGGTCTCGGGTGCTTCGAGGGGAAAGAGTGATATCAACGGCGGTGGACCTCTGCTTTCCCTGAGCACATCTGTAGGAACCATTAAGGTAGAGAATAAGTAATTATAAAAAAAGCACCCAAAAAGCCCTTTCGTATCCTTTATAAGATACGAAAGGGCTTTTCCATACAGGTCTGGCTCGGCTGGATATCCTTCAGCTCCGCCACTTCTTCGCAAGTTCGCCAATCTGATGTGGCGTAGTACGGCAACAGCCGCCAATGATTTTTGCACCCGCAGCAACCCATGCCTCCGAAGCATCACTCATACTGCCACATGTACCCTGTCCACTCCACGTCTTCGTTGCTGCATCGTATACTTCTCCCGAGTTCGGATACACAATAACAGGTTTATCGCTGGCACGGCTCAGAATACCGACCGCTTCCGTTACCAGTTCCATGGGAGCACAATTCAGCCCAATCGCAGCAAGCTGAGGTTCAGCTCCTAACAATCGTGCACACTCTTCCAATGGCGTGCCTTCACTGATCGCTGTCCCGTCTTTTAATGAGAAGGAGAGCCATGCATAGGCGTTCGGAAATTCTTTTAATAAAGCGATCAATACCTGTGCCTCCTGCAAGGATGGGATCGTCTCAAAGGCCAGAATATCCGCCCCTGCTTCCAGCAAGGCTGTGATCCGTGGACGATGAAACGCGCTTAACGTCTCGTCCGAGACACCATAGTGACCGACATACTCCGATCCATCAGCTAGATAAGCGCCGTAGGGCCCAACGGATGCAGCAACCATCGGTCGTGGCCGAGCCAAGACCCCTGTCTCCAAATCAGACGTTTGACGTTCCGTGCCGATTACCAGATTGCCCTCCGGTTTAACTGCCGTGTTTTCAAATCCCCCGTCCTGCACTTCTGCCCATACGTCATCTCTTGCCTGTGCAGCCAGCTGCACCGTCTTGCGAATCAGGTCTAACGCTTCTTGCTCTCCGATTCCTCTCTTGCGGAAGCCATCCACCGTCGCCTGATAACTGGATGTAATCGCACAGTCGGCTCCTGCGCGGAAATAATCCGCATGGACCTGAACGATAACATCTGGATTCTCGAGCAATACACGAGCCGACCATAGTGGATCATCCAGATCACACCCATGCTGTTCGAGTTCCGTGGCCAGCGCTCCATCCAGAATCATGACCGGATGTTTACGTAGGATTTGTTCTATGGGGTTAGTC
The DNA here is from genome assembly GCF_030226665.1 of Paenibacillus sp. UMB7766-LJ446. Taxonomy (NCBI): domain Bacteria; kingdom Bacillati; phylum Bacillota; class Bacilli; order Caryophanales; family Paenibacillaceae; genus Paenibacillus; species Paenibacillus sp. UMB7766-LJ446. Next base: position 31,013 of record NZ_JASOYM010000013.1, on the reverse strand, counting down.
TGTTGTGCTTGCGTCATGTACTTGTCCTCTTTTCTTGTTCACACGTTCTGTCAGATAATACGCTGCATAACATAGTACGATAAATGGAACCCCGCAATACAGCGCAATACGCTGTGTCGGGTCAAAGGCGATACCTATGCATGAAGCCAGGCATAATACAAACGAAATAATCGGTACCACCGGATAAAACGGCGTTCGGTAAACCAGGTCCTTTACCGAGTTACCCTCTCGAATATATTGCCTGCGGAACATATACTGTGAAGCGCTGATGCTCATCCACACCACAACAACCGCGAGGCCTGAGATGGATACCAGCGTAATATACACAGTACCCGGGGCAATAATACTGGACAGCAAAGCCAGACCGCCCCCAACCATGCTGATCATAAGTGCATTCAGCGGTACCCCGCGTTTGGTCAATTTGGCAAACCACGGAGAGATCGTTCTTTTGTCAGCCAGAGACCAGAGCATCCGTGAAGATGCATAAAGGCCCGAATTGGCAGCAGAGAGAATCGCCGTTAGAATAACAAAGTTCATAATGTCTGCTGCGTAAGGGACACCGACCCGCTCCATCACGGCCACGAATGGACTTTCAAGAACACTGGCATCCGACATCGGCAATAACGCAGAGAGAATAACGATCGTTCCAATAAAAAAGAGTATTAAACGCCACAACGTGGTATTGATGGCTTTTGGAATGGTCTTCTCGGGATTCTCTGTCTCTCCCGCAGCAATCCCAATCAATTCTGTGCCTGAGAATGCAAAGTTTACGGCAAGCATCGTCATCAGTATCGCAGTAGCCCCATTTGGAAACCAACCAGATGCAGTAATATTATTTAGAAATGGTGCTGGTTCCGAATCAGCCATTGGGATAATACCGAACATGGCTGCGCCTCCGAGAATAATAAAGACCACAATCGTAAGTACTTTTACCGATGAGAACCAGAACTCCGATTCCGCAAAAAATTTGACAGTCAGCGCGTTGAACAGGAAGATCATAAGCGCAAACAATGCGCTCCAGATCCATACATTCACTGAAGGAAACCAGCGCTGCATCAACAGCCCAGCCGCTGTAAATTCGGAACCGAGGGCAACCGTCCAGGTTAACCAATACAACCAGGCTACTGTATATCCTGTTGCCGGTCCGATGTATTTTGCCGCATAGCTATGAAACGCCCCTGTCTCTGGCATATGAACGGACAGCTCACCAAGACATAGCATGACCAGATAGACGACAATCGCTCCAATCAGGTAAGACAGAATCGTGCCGACCGGGCCTGCCTGCTGGATGGTATATCCAGAGCTAAGAAATAAGCCTGTACCAATGACTCCACCAAGTGAGAGCATAATTACATGCCGTGCTTGCATTTTGCGCTGAAAATGCCCTGTATCTTTGTTGTTATCCATGCCTGCTCCCCTAATTCTTCATCCAGAAAAACAAAAAGACACACTCTTCCTGAAGAGTGCGCCGTAACTGACAAATAAAAACAAACGCTCCTATCTATCAGGCTGTTCACCCGCTGGAATTAGCACAGTATCCTTCAGATCTGTTGCTGAGGCTTCTAAGGGCCAGTCCCTCCACCTCTCTGGATAAGAAAATGATTTTTTATAAATATAGCGATCTATCATGGTTGTGTCAACAATTAAATATCATCATCCATTTGTGGATAAGGGAAATCTCCAACCTCATCTTTAATCTGTCGATGATCCATAATCTGTGATTTTCATTTTCACATCATAGGTCACGGGAATCTGACTAAAGGTTTCATCCCAATTTTTTTTAACCTTTTTCCATACCTTCGGATATTTGATCCGCAACTGCTCTCCAAATCCGGCCACTTCCACCCGATAGGTGTGCTGCATTTTGTTCATAACCTGCTGTATTTGTTCTTTGGCTGTATCAGCGAACTGAACCTCACATTCCCGAATGTACTTTTCCGTAGAAGGAATTTCCGGAGCACTCCAATCTTCCATGAGCTGACCTTGTGATTCAACCTTTACATGAAAAGAAATGTCATCTCCGTGGACTTTTGGCACAATTTTGCTCTTAGTAGACTTGATTTCATAGACTATCGTATGTCCCTTTTTCGGTGCATACGATTTTAAGGCCCCTCCCTTAGCCTCCCCAGTGATCCAGGACAATCCTTGAAGATCCACCTGATTTAAGCTGCCGATCCACTTTTTCGTTTTCCCTTTATAGACGCCTGCTCCTGAGAATTTATGCTCTCCATCAGCAGTAAGGACATTTTGCAGCAAAAAGCTTGATCCTGACTGCATTTTGCCATCAAGTTCCGCGAGGGATACAGGAGGAAGAATTTTATTGTTACGATATGCATTATTCACCAACCCTCTCAGATAAAAGGCTGGGATTTCTCCCGGCTCCTTGGAGCTAAGAGCATCCAAAGCGCGTCCTTTGCTCACCAGAACAAGGGAACTGGGTCGGATATCATTGTCCCGCAAAATAAAATCAAGCAGCTGCTCCAGGCTATATTTTTTCGACAACTCTTGGGAAACGACAATAACCTTTAAATGATGACCAATGAGTGGACGGTCTCTTCTTAGAGCAAACTGACGAAAGATCTGAAAAAGGGAATCTCCGGTAAGCTGTTCATTCATAAAGGTTTGTCCGCCGGAAGAACCACCACTGGAACTGCTTTGATTTCCCTGTTTCCCCCCAACTTGTGGGACAATCTGTACGGTAGATGTAAATACATTGTTTTTGGGATAATGGCCTCCTTGTTTATTAATGTCCTGTTCAAATTTCGATTCCTCAGCGACGTCCAGTCCCAGACCCACATAAACACTTAAATCTTCGATCTCTTTGCTGCTCCAGCACCCTGAGGCAAAAACCAGCAGCGCCGTTGATAAAATGGTTAATTTCTTTCTGATCCTGTTCAATTGTACTTGCCTCCTTTCTTTCGGAACATGCTCAACAACAGAAGCAATAGTGGCAAAACACCAAATAAATAAATGGATGCAATCCCCAAAATGTCGCCGAGTTTGAACGTTTCGTCCACGTTCTGTGGAAGCATAGCAGTGATGTAACTGATCGGGAGCAGAATGATCAGAAAAGGTAGCATTTTTTTCTTGAACAATTGAGAACATCCAAGAGAAGCGGCATAATGCGTGATGGTAGACGTAGAGAAAATTTGCATAATCCAAATAACTAGTAGCAGAGATTCGAACCGTTCAAAGAACAATCCCTCAATCTCAAAGCTGCGCATCAAATCAAGGGTTGGCCACGTTCTTGTGCTCATGCCTTCAATAGATAAGCTGCCAATGACCATAACCAATGTGATGAGGTAGATCACCATAGGGATAAGGATTCCCCAGACCAAGGCTTTCTTGCCCTTCTCCGGATTTTTCATAAATGCCATCACCACAAACATGACTTCGTAACCCGTATAGGCAAGCACCGAAGATTTCAGCCCTTTAAACACCGGCATAATACCCTCTCCCAGCACAGGTCTCAAATTGTTGATCTCAAACAAATCACTGCTCAGAAAAATGGCCAATACAAAAAGAATAAGCGTAATGGGTAAAATGATCTCATACAAACGCGCCATGGAGTTGATCCCTCCTGAGATCAAATAAAAGCCGACCCACATAAACACCATGACAATGGCCCACACCGGGGTTCCCTCCAATAAATATAATCGGGTGACTTCAGCCATAACCCTGATTTCAAAGGCAGAGATGACAAGGAAATACAGGATGATCGCAGCTCCCAAAATATAAGCAATCCACTTCCCTGTGATTTCCTCAGTGAATTGAAAAACGGTCTTTCCTGGGAATTTTCGGCACAGGGTCACCAAGATTATACCCAATATCATAACTAACAGACCGGACAATATAATTGAAATCCACACATCAGGCGTTTTGACTTCATTTACCGTAGTTCGGGGAAGTGTAAGTATTCCTGCACCGAGCATGTAATTGATGATAAAGACTGAAGCCTGAACTGTCGTCAGCTGATCCTGTTTAGGATTCATGATCCACCTCCTGAATATCGGATATGCCTACTTTTTGCGATCAGGGTCTTTTGGTTGCATCATGCTTGGGCGCTGCCTCATCATTCGTAAAGGTGCCCGAATTAAGAAATCCTTCCAATCCGACAGGCTGAACGGCACCGCAGGGGTAACGTAAGGAACTCCAAAGCTTTTCAACCGAACCAGATGGCTGCAGAGCAGCAAGAAAAACATGACTACCCCAAACAATCCATAGGCCGCCGCACTGAACATTCCAAAAAAACGTAATATACGCAGAGTAATCCCCGCACTATATGATGGGATCGAGAACGAAGAAATCGCAGTAACGGCCACAACTATAATCAGAAATGGACTGATCATTCCGGCCTGCACCGCGGCCTCCCCAATAATCAAACCGCCAACGATGCCCATCGCAGGTCCGATCGGCTTCGGAAGTCGAATTCCCGCTTCACGCAAAATTTCAATGGAGACTTCCATAATCAGTGCCTCAATAATAGAGGGAAAAGGCACGCCCTGTCTGGTTTGAATAATGGTTAGAGCCAGCTTCGTTGGAATCAGACCCGGATGAAAAGAGATAAAGGAGATATACAATGCAGGCGCGAGCAGGGCAAGCATGGCCGCCAGGAAACGAAGCATACGCAGAAACGTCCCCGGAATCCAGCGCTCGTAATAGTCTTCGGGGGATTGAAGCAGCATGCTGAAGGTCGACGGCACAATTAATGCAAAGGGTGTTCCATCCAGTAATATGGCTACGCGTCCTTCCAACAACCCGCTAATTACACGGTCGGGTCTCTCTGTATTCTGAACCTGTTGAAAGGGGCTCAGTTCATCGTCTTCAATCAACTGTTCCACATAACCTGATTCCAGCATCATATCCATGTCCATGCTTTGGATTCTTTTCTCCACCTCAGTGACCAGATCGGAACTTGCAATATCTTGGATATACGCAATGACGAGATCCTTTTTGATCCGGGTACCAACCTGATACTTGGTCATAAACAAAGCAACGTCACCTCCGAATAGCCGTAGTATTCCGGTATTATCACTCAGCTGTTCGGTGAAGCCGATTCTTGGCCCGCGAAGCAGTGCTTCAGATAGCGGTTCTTCCAGGCTGCGGGTTTTCCCTTTTGCTGATCCGACAAGGAGAGCCCCTGCCATCCCGTCAATCAACAGTACATTTTTGCCGGTAAGAACTGCCCGTGCCGCTTGTTGCAACGTCTCCGCTTCCTGAACTTCACTAACAGGCAGCAACTGACTGCTTATATAAGCTTTGAGTTCATTTGCATTTTCGGGGTGTTGAAATGTTTCTCGCTCTGTTTCCGGTACCCCCTCAGTCATAAGGGGTGTGAAGAGGTACTTATCGATCAGATCATGATCTACCAAACCATCCACATATATGACAGCCGCGGACGTATGGGTTCCCCTTATCGTAAACTCCCTTATATGTACGTCTGCATTTTGACCAAACGTTTCTTTTACACTAATCAGATCCATAGCATACTTCCCGGTAAGCCTTATATTTGCGTAACTCCCTGTCTCTTCGCCCGTAGAAGGATTGGAGTCAGCATCCCGATTTTGTTGATCTTTATTCGAAAAGGTCCCTTTCTTTAAGGATGAACGCACCCACTGGAATCCTTTCAAGAACAAGATTGGCATCAAAAATAATAAAAAGGCCTGTCCCCAAGTAGACCACTCCGGCACATAAGATAATATTTTCGCCCACATCTGTCTCACCCCATTATTTAGACTTTCTTGGTATTATTGAGTATTGTTACCCTGACTGCTCACAATAATTCCCTCTTTTTCTGAACAACAAAAAAGCAGATGCCTCTATCGGCACCCGCTTCCCTACAGGGTTATGGAGTTTACCTTATCTATACAATTTTGGTTACGTGTTGGGCCTTTGTATCCAGTAGATGTGCAGATGCCGCAATGGTTGTAAAATCATTCAGCGCCACCTCGATTTGCTGCTGGCTTCGCTCCACGTACCCTTCAACCTGCTGTGTTCCGCCAGAGATGTTCGTAATCTCTTTCGTTATCCCATTCACACTATCCCGAATCTCATTAATCGAATTCTCGACCATGGCCGAAAGCTTTCGTACTTCCTTCGCTACAATATCAAACCCGCGTCCATACTCGCCAGCATGTGCAGCTTCAATCGCAGCGTTCAGGGCCAGAAGCTGGGTCTGGGATGCAATTTCGCGAATCGTTTTAACGACCCCCTGGATCGAACGTGCCTGTTCCTGCAAATGAGTGAGTGTTGCTCGGTTCTGGGTGGAAACTTCAGATATATACGTGATACTGGACATCAGCTCACGGCTTCGCTCAATGCCGATATCAGCATGCTCGTTCAGATCATGTGACATCGTCTTCAATTCATTAACGACAGCTGAAATATTGTTCTGACGGGTAGTTATATTTGTAGCTATTTTGGAGACACCTAGTATGTTTTGATTCCATTCATCATAGACAGGCATATAGGTTGCCTCAAGCCATACGGAATTTCCCTTTGCATCCTTACGTTCAATCTTGTCCTGAAAGCTGGCACCGTTAAAAATACTGCTCCAGAACGCCTCATACTCGGAGCTGTTCAAAAATTCATTGAAGCAAAACTGCTGATGCTGCATGCCATACATCTCAGCTACCGTATAGCCCATCGTCTGGGCAAACACTTCATTAACATAAGTGACCCGTCGATCCAGATCGAATCGAATCATGGCCAGGCTTTTCTCCATGGCCTTGATGACCAGCGCATCGGTGACATCATCTTTCTTTTCCACATCTACTATAGGCAAAGCGATCCCCACTCCCTGACTTCTTCCTGTGATTAAACCGTTCTCCTTCTGGCAGTTCCTGCTGTTTTGCAATTATGTATGCAACCGAATAGAGACGACTCTATTATTGTATACTCCAATTGCAGTCAATTGGATCACTTCCAAATCAATTTTTAGCAATTAGGTTACGGCTTGCCTTTTTATACCCCATAACCCACCCGCCTAAACATTATTTTTAATCAGCAGAATCTAACACAAAAAGAGGCGGTATAACCGCCCCTAATAGTGGTATAACATTCCATATCTATGTTGTGACCTGTATGCGTCTCGTTGCTTTACGTTGCCTGTTCCATTAGCCTCTCGGCAATTTATCCGCGTACCGACTGCGGAGATCGGCTAAGCGCTCCAGCTTGGACAGTGCATGCTCCTTCTGCATCAATCCCACTGCCAACACCAATTGCTCCATTAACAGAAGTGGAGTAACCATGGAATGAAATTCGCCAAGTTCCCCTCTGCTGACATAAAAAGATAACGCCGTCGTCAATCCATATAACAGGTCTTCGCGATCTGTCACAAGTATGGCTTTGCTGCCTGTATCTTTGGCATAATCCAGAATGACTTCTGCTTCAGGAAGCAGCCTTGTGAAGCACATTAACAGTACCACGTCCTCCTGCTGCATATGCATTAGCGATTCCAATAATTCATGCCCCCCACCAGCGAGATGGATGACCGTCAATCCGAATCTGGACAGCCGAAAGGACAATAACTCCGCCAAACCTGCGGATGGCCCTGGGGCATAGATATATACTCGTCGTGCTTCTGCAAGGATGGCGGCTGCCTGCTCCAGATCTCCCTGCTTCATATGAGACAACGTCTCCTGCAAATGGGTGACGGAGGCTTCCAGCAACTGAACGGGAAGGCTGTCCGTATCCATGCGGGAGATTGTTTTATTTAATTTGAGGGCAGGTGTGGTGTCTTCGGATGTACGAAGCCGGATTTTGAATGCTTTGGCATTGTCATATCCTACTGCCCGCCAGAAACGGGATACTGTTGCAATACTAACCCCCAGCCTGTCCGCAATCTCCTGCTCCGTCATGAATAGGATTTCCTCCGGATTGCGTTCAACAAAATCAGCAATTTTTAGCTGCCCTGGTGACAGCTGTTCTTTATGAGTAAACAAATTCATTCCGTATGCACTCCTTTTCTCGCTCTGCACTCAGTATATCAGTTGAACGAAGAGGAAGTCGTTTATGTATGTAATATTTTTTTCATTAATTTAAGATTGTGTAATAAAAATTACATTCGATTTACAAATGTCTTCTTTCCCGTTAATACTCTGCCCCTAGACTGTGGCTATGATGATCACCAACTTTCAGGGAGGTATGTAACGATGAAGAAGATGACTGAGCGTTATACGCTGACGTCTTCACAGAAAATGATGGTATTTGTGCTTTCCATGTCACTGTACGGCTTGTCCAACATGTTCACAGAGCTTATTCCCAAGCTTCAGCTGGGACCCATTGAATTGTCTGTTGAATATTTTGCTTTCATTCCGCTGACACTCTGCATTTTGTTTCACCCTATGATTGCCGCTCTTGGTGCAGCTCTTGGCGAAGTGATCTTCGGTGAGCTGATGCTGGGTCAATTCGGCGGATTGGGCGAGCTGGAGAAATTTATTACCTTTTCCTTTGCCATGTATGTGGCAGGACGTATGGTCAGTGACCCTCGCAATCGCAGACAGGTTGGAATCGCAGCTATGACGGGAGTCATTATTCATCAGTTCCTCAGTTCACTGGTGGATATCGGTAAAGTGTGGATTGGTGTAGAGCAGCTGGAAGCAGTTCCTGGACTTGCGGAAAGTGTTGTACTGATCGAAGGGGTTGGCTTTCTGAATGACGTACTGTTCTCAGGTATTCTGTTCGCTCTTCTACCGACGCTGTATCTGGTTCCTCTGCTCTACGGCAAAATTGAACCGCTGCTCGGCATCAAGCCCCGTAATCCAGGTATGAAATATGAAGGCGTTGGCTTCTTTCGTCCAAAATTGATCCTCATCGGTGTGCTGCTGCTCGCAGTGGCCTTTGGCGCGGAATCTCTGTCAGAGATGGACATCAATTTCGCAGTGTGGGAGACGGATTACGAAGATCAGTACGGTTCTGCTTCGATCTGGATCAGCATCGGTGCTGCGACCCTGGTCGCCGTAGTAACACTTTTAATCATGCGGGCAAGACGCAACAAGAACAAGGGCGGCCCAGGTACGGAGACCAGACCCTATGCATAAGCATAATGTCCTACCCACATCTGACCTTATTACTGCACCGGATTCCGCCATTTCCATTCAAAATGTCATTTTTACCTATCCTGGCTCGGAAGAGCCTGTCCTGAACGGAGCTTCGCTAGAACTACAGCAAGGCAGTTTCACAGCTATTATCGGGGCAACGGGTGCGGCAAATCCACCCTGTGCAAGTTGTTCAACGGCCTTATCCCCCAATTCTATACGGGTGACTTCTCGGGTGAAGTCCATGTGCTTGGCGTACCTGCCGAGGGCCGAAGTGTTGCAGACCTGTCCAGAAAGATCGGCTACGTCTATCAGGACTTCGACAATCAGCTCGTGCGGCCTACCGTCCTGGACGAGGCTTGCTTTGCACCTCTCAATTACGGACTGCCCAACTATCGGGAGCTCGGCGAACGTGCACTTGCTATGTGTGGTCTGGATGCCATTCATAATCGATACATCTGGGAGTTGAGTGGTGGTCAGAAACATCTGCTCGCTCTGGCTGGAGCTCTGTCGCTCGACCCGGATATCCTGATCGTGGATGAACCTGTCTCACAGCTTGACCCGCAGCATGCAAGACTCATCTATGAGTGCCTTTCCAGATTGAATACCGAATATGGCAAGACGATTATCGTCATTGAACATCATACTGAATTTATCGCTGACTTCTGTGCGGATGTGGTCCTGATGGACAAGGGCCGGGTCTTGTGGAATCTTCCGGTTAAGGAAGGTTTGAATCGAATCGCCGATTTGGAGCGGCTTGGCATTCAGCCTCCTGAGGTGACACGTGCAGCTATTCAGGCTGCTGAGTTATCGCAGGGAGCAAAAAAAGAGGCAGGCCTCTCAGGTTCAGCCCAACGTTTCCCGGTCACTGTGGAAGAAGCTAAGGTTTATTTTGCCGAGCATTACTCGTCCATTCCATTCGATTCTTTGCAAAATGAACATTCATCTTATTCAACCTTGGCACGCGATACTTCCAATGGGATTGTGAATACCGAGCGTCCAACGCCTGCCTCGGCTGCTGAACCATTGATTCCTATTGTGCAGTTTCATCAGACCCGATTGCGTTACAGAGGTCTGGGCAAAAAAGAACATGAGGTCATTCGCGGTGTTAATATTTCACTCCATGAAGGAGAACGGATTGCCTTAATTGGCAACAATGGTGCAGGCAAATCCTCATTATTGAAGCTGATGGCTGGTATTAGCCTACCACAGGAAGGCAGCGTCAGTGTTCTGGGTGAGGTAACCCACCGTTCCTCTTTGGAGCAGCTAGCGGGCAAGGTAGCTTATATTTTTCAGAACTCTTCCGAAATGTTTATCGAGGACAGTGTCCGCAAAGAGGTCGCGTATTTCCTGAAAAACCGGCGCATCCCTGAAGCTGAGCAGCAGATTGCACACGTACTGGAGCGTTTCCGCCTTACTCCACTGCAAGAGCGGGATGCACGACTTCTCAGTGGTGGACAACAACGGCGGGTCACACTTGCCATTGGTGCAGCGATGAAGCCTTCACTCATGCTGCTGGATGAACCCACCGCCAATCTGGACCTCGCCACCCGCGAAGAACTGATCGGTGTGCTGGATGAGCTGGATCAGCATGTACGAACAACCATCATTGCCACGCATGACATGCAGCTGGTTACCCAATGGGCTACTCGTGTTATCGTGCTTCACAATGGCCAGGTGGAAGCAGACGGTACACCTGCGGACGTATTTGCAGATGAATCCCTTCTGCGCCGCTCCGGACTTGCGCTTACACAGATCATGGAGCTTTCGCACCGGATGGGACTGTCAACACTTTCACCGACAACCGAGGCTTTTGTTGATAGCCTGTTGAATCAATCAATCACCAAGGAGGATGCGCATCATGCAGCTTGTCCGCAACTGGTTTGACAAAATTTCCATTGAACGCATTCAGCTTGAGCTGATGAATACCGTATATGGCAGCGGGCATGCCAGCCTGTCGCGGATTGATCCCCGTGCCATGCTGATCTGGTATCTCTTTTTTGCCATCGTTCCCTGGTTTGTTCATAACGGGACTGTGCTGCTTGGCATGTTCCTGTTGATGGTGACTACCACCATATTGTCCAGAGCCGCACCCTTTATCATTATCATTCTCTGCCTGGGGTTGATCGGTCAAGTCGGATGGATGTTCATCATCTCGCTGTTTTTCGGTGGCAATCTGGAATCTGCATTCCCTCTGCTGCTGTTGACATTGAAGCTGTCCATCGTCTCACTGGCGAGTATCACCGTCTTTTCGGGCATGGACCCGGAACGCATTGGCGATGGATTACTTGCGCTCGGCATGCCTGCAACCTTCTCCTTCAGCCTCTCTTATGCCTACCGCATATTGCCGGTGCTGTTCGGTGAATTCCGCAATATCATGCTGTCCTACAGACTACGGGGTCAGGTTCCCTCCCGGCACGGATGGCTCTATTGGCGGCTTGTTGTTTATTATATGAAGCTGTTCGTTGTGTCCTTCTTCCCGCTAATGCTGGCTACCGCCAAGCGTTCCCGTACAACCGTAGAAGCACTGGAGACACGTGGTTTCTCGTACGGCATGAAGCATCCCGAGTCCAAACGTCTAAAGCTGGCCCATCTGAAAATCACCTCGCGTGACCTCGGATTTCTCGCCGGATCGGCCATCTATGCTGCACTGCTGTTCTGGCTCGGTGGGCATTACGAAATACTGTAATCCAAAATGAAATTCTGTAATTCAAATTCATATCATTAACCATTCATGGAATAAAGGAGTGTCTTCTATGCGTATTGATCTTCATACACACGGTAAACTATCCAAAAACTCTGACTTCTCGGTCGATTACTTCACCGAAATGGTCAGCGAAGCAAAAGCCAGCGGGCTCGAAGCTCTCGCGCTAACCGAACATTTTAATACACGCAACTTCTACGATGTCTACGAGACACTGGATCGTCTCTATCCTTATAACGGAGAGTACTATGATGCAGACGGGCTGCGCATTTTTCCCGGCATGGAAGTGGACATTCAGGAGACTGGACATATTTTGCTGATGGGTCAAAAAGAACATATCCTTGCCGTCCGCAGCGGCCTGGAGCAATATACGGCCAAAGGTTCTTTCATTCCTTTTGCCGAACTGCTGGATTTGGCCGAAGCCTGGCCCCTGCTCAAGATTGGCGCACACCCTTTCCGCGAATCCACTCCGCTGTATCAGCTGGATCGTGATTTGCTGGGACGTCTGGACGCCTTTGATCTGAACGCCAAGGACATGTATGAATACGGCATCGAGACGTGCCGCAATCAGGTTGATCCATTCGCCCAGTCCCTCGGCAAACCAGTCACTGCCGGAAGTGATACCCACCAATGCCTGCAATACGGCAGTGTATTCAATGTATTGGATCGTCCATGCGCATCGGTTGCCGAGCTCAAAGAGCAGATTCTCGCCGGAGCGTACAGCATCGAAATCTCCCCGGACCTTCCCCTCCGCGTCAAAGCCTCCGTGATGCTTAAGAAAGTGATGAAACGTCTGGCCAAGCTGGACGCCTCACGTTTGCAGGAAGTTTAGAGTTTAGAGAAAAACTACAACGTCCAACGAATCCGTAATGAGCCCAAAGGATATACATCCTCCAGGCTCATTACGGATTCATTTTTCCTTAATTAAAAATCATGCACCGTCACACATAATTGAATCACGATTCCGAACGGGTCACGGACAATTCCATACCCTGGACTAAACTCGTTTTGTTCATAAGGCACCAGCACCGTAACCTCTTCATGTTGCACAAGAGAATGATACAGCTCAGTCATTGTACTTTTGTCTTTCGATTGAATACATAGTGAAGTGCTGTTTCCCAACTGCCATGGCCGCTCCCTATCCATTTCCTCCTCAGCAATCATCAATTTGTTTACCCCGATCTGAAGCACCGAATGTGTAATGTATTCATCCTGGCCTTCAGGATATTCAAACCCCGGGTTCATTTCCTTCATCTCTTTATAATTTTTCTTAAACAACACGTTAGCACCCAGGTATTTCTCATAAAAAGCAATGGCTGCCGCAGCGTCTCCATTCATCGACAGAAACGGGATCACTTCAAAGTTCATCTGTATTGCCTCCTTCGTTTGTTTGGATTACACTGTTTACTATAACGATAAAAGGTGCCAACATATGGCACCATTGAGAGGTATTTTTATGAAAAAATCAGAACGCATGAACCAGATGCTGCGCTTTATCAATCAAAAACAACACTTCACCCTGCAAGATCTTATGCAGGAGTTTCAGATATCCAAGAGAACCGCATTAAGAGACATCGCGTCATTAGAGGAAATCGGTGCACCTATTTATGCTGAGTACGGACGTTACGGCGGTTATCGTTTGCTTCAGCAGATGCAGCTGCCACCTATTTCGTTTAATACGAGTGAGCTTCATGCCCTCTACTTTGCCATGCAGGCTTTGCGAAGCTTTACCAATTTGCCCTTTCAGGTATCTTTTCGTTCCATTCACGAGAAGTTTTTAAGCGCCCTCTCCGAAAACCAGAGACAGGATATCGAGCGAATCCAGCATCGTGTCTCTTTCCGACACACCGAGCAAATCCGGGATAGTGAGCATCTGGAGTTTCTATTGATGGTTGCTGTTCAGAATATAGTGATACAGATTACATATCAGAACATTCGCAGCAGTAGCAACCCACATCACAGCTCTAATCCCGACAAACCAAACCCTAGGCCTAGTATCCGCACCATTCAGCCAATTGCCCTTTATGCCATGAAAGGCTACTGGTATTGCCAAGCGTATGATCTGGGTAAACAGGCGTACCGTGTGTTCCGCTGTGACCGTATCATATCACCTCAGATGACAGACATCGAACCTATAACGCATATTAATGAACTGAATCTACAGGATGCCCATTCGTTATGGAAACCATCAGAAGACGCCATCCTATTCAAATGTCTGATTAATGAAAAAGGGATCGAGCTGTTCCAGCAAGAACAGTTTCCTTCCATGCAGCTTATCAACGATTCTGGAGAGATGACTCTTGTCGGGTCGTATGAAGCCCATGAGATTGAATTCATCATTCGTTATCTCGCAAGCTTCGGCAAATCCATCAAGATCATGGAACCCGATACATTAAAAGAGTCTTTAAGACAGCACTATCTGGATTTGCTCGATCATGTTTAGTTATCGCTACAAATGATATAAGTTAAACTAATGATTTTACATTGGATCATTAGGCGGTCAGGACTTTCGTTTATCATGAACCGCTGGAGAGCTTTTTTTATTGCCAATCGCTAACTGAACCAAGATTTGCAGCACAATGATGATAGCCAGACCATAGAACGCTTGGATGAAGCTGCCCGTGGCATCTTGTAGCCAGCCGATCCCCAGCGGACCAAGCGCGCCCAGAATATAGCCGCCGGATTGAGTCATCGCTGACCATGCACTGGCTTCCTGAGCGTTATTCGTCTCATCAATAGGCAGCATCAATGCAATTGGGAACAGTCCCCCTGCACCAATGCCGAGTGGGATCGCGGCCAGCCAAGGACTGACGGACAGGTTCAGCATCAAGACGCCAATTAACTCCATTAACGCACACCCTACAAGCCAGAACACACGTCTTTGGTATCGATGGACGAGCATTGGAATCAACAAAGTAGATGGTAATGAAATCAACGTAAATAAAGTTTGGATGCTGCCAGCAGTCTCTTTCGTATATCCCTGGCTTTGGATCGCGGGTGCAAGCCAGGCCGTTAAGGAATAGAAAATCGCTGCCATCAAACCAAAGAACAACGTCAGTATCCATGCTCGACTATTTTTCACCGGAAGAGCTTCAACGTTCAGGGCAGAAATCTGCCCGGATTGTCGAACCTTTCTAGCTGACAAGGCTAATTTCACCCAGATCGGCAAAGCAATGACGGCAAGTAATGCCCACAGCGCAAGTGAACCTTTCCACGACCCACCCAGAATTTTTTGAAGCGGAACGGATAACCCAACACTAATACTGGCTCCCACAACCATTGCTGTAGAGTAGATACCCACCATGGCAGCAACTCGCGTAGGGAAGTACTGCTTGATAAAGCTGGACAACAGCGGACCTGCCAATGCAATCCCTACTCCGGATAGAAAAGAAGTAAACATCATCAGAGGCGTTGCACCCACGAACAACCGCAGTGCCGTACCTACTCCAATGAGAATTAAAGCCAACACGATCGCACTCTCATTCCCCCACCTCCTGCTTAACTTTACGGAAAATGGAGCGAATATGCCCATACATAATACGGGAAGCGTAGTTAACAGACTTGCGGTAATTCCGTTTATACCCAGATCACTTTGTATGGTACTCATTAATGGAGAAATGGATGTAATGGATGGTCGCAAATTCAATGAAGCCAGAATAAGCGCCAGGGCGATATAAAACAGTTTCACTATGGATCACCTCATGTATTGTTATATAGTTGCATTCACTAATGATCCAGGCTGTAGATCTTTTTGTGGTGCAAGACTAGTATAGAAGTATTATAATGATTGAACAATACAATAGTTTCTATTAAAATGATTATAAAAATCAATGATTAGAGGGAATGTATATGGAAATCCGTCAAATGGAGAACTTTATCGTCGTTTGTGAAGAGCTCCATTTCACACGAGCAGCAGATAGAATTGGCATTTCTCAACCTACCTTAAGTCAACAGATTCGAGCCTTGGAGGATGAATTGGGTGTCCCCTTGTTCGACCGGGTGGGCAAAAAGATTGTGATGACCCAGGCGGGAACGCTGTTCCTAGAGCACTGTGTACAAATGGTTCGCCATTTACAGAATACCCAGGATGCGTTAGCTGAATTCCGCAATGATCAGCGAGGTAAGCTGGTGATTGGAGTCCTTCCGTCCGATTTGGACTACCGCCTCACTCCATTGCTCGTTAATTTTCACTCCCGTTTTCCCAAGGTCAAATTAAAGGTTGTTTCTTCGATTTATGTATTGAATCAAGTGCTGGATAACGAAGTAGACATCGGTATCGAGCTAACGACTGCTCCTGATGACCGTCTTGTCCGCATCCCTTTATGCAGTGAAGAATATGTACTCGTCGTTTCTGAGAACCACGCTTGGGCTGAACGAAATGTGATTGAAATTAAGGAACTGCGCGATATTCAAACGGTAATGTTTCCGGAAGGGTTCACTGGCCGAGAACTGGTTGATGGCTATTGCCGGAAATATGGTTTTACCCTGAATACGATTATGGAGACAAGCTCGGCTACCTCCATCATTAGTCTGGTCAAAGCTAACGTTGGCGGAACCGTGCTGCCCTATCCACTCATCAAGGCGATGAATGAACCAACACTTCGCATCATTCGAATTACGGACGATGCTCCTTACCGCCACTTTGAAATCATTCATCGGTCCGACCGTTACCTGACCCAATCTGCCAAGGCATTTATCGAGAAAACCGTTGATTATTTTAATCAAGGATAAGTTCAGAGGGAGAGTGACTTGAATGCAAATAAAAGAGGTGGGCTTGCTCACAGATCAAATGGAGGCCATGAAGCAGTTTTACGGTACGTTATTGGAGTTGGAGCTACTGAAGGAGAATACAACGGTTGTATCCTTCCGCACAGGAGGTTCGATTCTTTCATTTCAGCAAGCTCCTGAACAGGATAAGCCATTCTATCATGTGGCATTTACAATTCCGACAAACCAACTCGCTGCAGCCAAGAACTGGGTTCAAGATCGAAACATCTCTTTGCTTTCCAAAGATGATAAGGATGAGTTCTACTTCCCCTACTGGGATGCAACAGCTTTCTATTTTTATGACCCTAGCGGCAATTTAATGGAGTTCATCGCTCACCATTCGTTGGATAATGCAGTCGAAGAAACCTTTGATTCTAGGCAGCTACTATGCATTAGCGAGATTGGTCTGCCTGTCGATGATGTACCCAATACAATAAGTACAATGAATGGACAGTATCAACTTGAACCCTTTGCCGGAGACGGAAAGCAATTTGCCCCCATCGGTGACGCAGAAGGTATGTTTATTGTCATCGACAAAGAGCTGCCCTGGTTCCCAGACGGGCGTATGCCTGGTGTTTTTGCAACTGAGGTAAAGGTTGAAACTGGACGGACTGGGGGGATGCGGATACAAAATGATGTGTACTCTATTATTTCGAATTAAATTAGAGATTCGTGTGTTGATTTTCAAATAAATATTTATGATACAATAATAGGGACTCTTAAAAAAGGATTGATTCTAATGAAGAAAGCAGACAAGTCAGCCTCCTAATTTCACTTTAGAAAAAATTAGGAGGCCTATCAAATGAACTTTAATAAAATTGACATAGATAATTGGAATAGAAAAGAGATATTTAATCATTATTTGAACCAACAAACGACTTTTAGCATAACCACAGAAATTGATATTAGTGTTTTATACCAAAACATTAAACAAATAGGATATAAATTTTATCCTTCATTAATTTTCTTAGTGACAAGTGTGATAAACTCAAATACAGCTTTTAGAACTGGTTACAATAGCGAGGGAGATTTAGGTTATTGGGATAAGTTAGACCCACTGTATACGATTTTTGATAGTGTATCTGAAACATTCTCTGGTATTTGGACTACTGGAAAGAATGACTTCAAAGAGTTTTATGATCTTTACCTCTCCGATGTAGAGAAATATCAAGGTTCCGGGAAATTGTTTCCCAAAACACCTATACCTGAATATACTTTTTCCATTTCTATTCTTCCATGGACTTCATTTACTGGGTTCAACTTAAATATCAATAATAATAGTAATTATCTTCTGCCCATTATTACAGCAGGAAAATACAATAAGGAAGGTAATTCAATATATTTACCGTTGTCTTTACAAGTCCATCATTCGGTTTGTGATGGTTATCATACAGGATTGTTTATGAACTCTATACAGGAATTCGCAGATAGATCTAATGACTGGCTTTTATAATAATTAGAAAATGAGATGTCTCACAAGCTCTTAAAAAATGCATATCGATGAAGAGTACTAACCTGATATGTTCAAACGGGACGAAGCAAAGGTCTATCCTGCTTCGTCCCGTTTATGCTTTTCCATCATTCTTTTCAAATGGTTGGGTGTACCTCCATTTACCAAGGAACGGTTTCTTTTTGCTTTACAATTTAAAAACGGGGCTGTCCCTAGCCATTTTATGACTTATGGGACAGCCCCGTTCTAATGTCACTAACTTGCCTGCTAGCTAAATAAAGTATCGCCAGTCTAACATTTTATTTTCTCGGTGTATATAGAACTTTATTTTCATCTGTCTGTCATCTTTGAAATTAAAGTCTATCCCTTACTCTACCGTTACGCTTTTCGCCAGGTTACGTGGTTTATCCACATCGTGGCCCAGTGCCAGGGAAGCGTAGTATGCAAGCAATTGCAATGCTACAACGGACAGAGCCGGGCTAAGCAATGGCAGCGTCTTAGGAATAGCAAACGCTTGGTCAACAGATTTCAGCAATGGTGCTACGTGCTCTTCGTACGTAATTGCCAGTACGTCTGCGCCACGTGCTTTCACTTCTTTGATGTTGCTCACGGTTTTCTCCAGAACGTTCTCCTGTGTTGCCAGAGCAATGACAGGGATACCGTCCTCGATTAATGCGAGCGTACCATGTTTCAACTCACCCGCAGCATACGCTTCGGAGTGAATATAAGAGATCTCTTTCAGCTTCAACGAACCTTCTTGTGCTACTGCATAATCCAGACCACGGCCGATGAAGAAGAGATGTTCATGTTTGGAGATTTGTTCTGCATATCCTTTAATGGCTTCCGCTTGCTCCAGCATGGATTCCACTTGCTCAGGCAGAGCTTGCATTGCTGCCAGCGTGTGCGCGATTTCTTCTGCTGTTTGTGTTCCACGAACTTGCGCAAGGTACAGACCCAGCAGGTTGAACGCGATCAATTGCGAAGTATACGCTTTGGTGGAGGCTACTGCAATTTCCGGTCCTGCCAGCGTTGCGATTACATCGTCTGCATCACGTGCAATGGAGCTGCCCACAACGTTAGTGATGGCGAGTACATGCGCACCATTCGACTGTGCTTCACGCAGTGCAGCAAGGGTATCTGCTGTCTCACCGGATTGGCTCACTACGATTACAAGTGTATCTTTGCTCACGATCGGGGAACGATAGCGGTATTCGGAAGCAACATCTGTTTCTACCGGAATACGCACCAATTGCTCAATTACAGTACGTCCAACCAGACCCGCATGGTACGCCGTACCACAAGCAATGATTTGAACGTTACGGATATTTTTAATTTGCTCTTCAGTCATTTTCAACTCAGGAAGTTGAACCTTTTTGGTTTCATTATCGATGCGACCCAGCATTGTATCACGATATGCTTTTGGTTGCTCATGAATTTCTTTCAGCATGAAGTGCTCGAATCCGCCTTTTTCTGCGGTTACAGCATCCCAATCGACACGAATCATTTCCCGAGAAATAAAGTTACCTTCAATCGTCATCAATTCGACAGCATCATGTGCCAATACAGCCATTTCACCATCATTCAGAATGTACACGTTACGTGTATGTTCCAGAATTGCCGGGATGTCGGAACCAATGAAGTTCTCGCCTTCACCAATACCAATAATCAATGGGCTTGCTTGACGCACAGCTACGAGTTTCTCAGGCTCATGCTCTGTTAATACACCCAGTGCGAATGCACCACGCAACAACGTGATCACTTTTTGCACTGTTTTAACGATATCACCATTGTATTCACGTGCGATCAGGTGAGAAATAACCTCAGTATCTGTCTCAGAAGTGAACGTGTGACCTTGAGCCATCAATTCGTCCTTCAGATCCAGGTAGTTCTCAATAATACCGTTATGCACAACAGAGAACTTCTGGCTTCCATCCGTGTGTGGATGAGAGTTCTCATCAGATGGTTTACCATGAGTTGCCCAACGTGTGTGTCCAATTCCGGCATTACCTACCAGTGGTGCACCATCCAGCTTAGCCTCAAGGTTCGCAAGACGACCAAGAGCTTTCGTGATTTGCAGACCTTCTGGTGTGAATACCGCGATACCTGCAGAATCATAACCACGATACTCAAGCTTTTTCAATCCTTCGACCAATACCGATTGAGTGTTCTTATTACCAATATATCCAACAATACCGCACATAGTTTATTTCCTCCGATTGTATATGAATACTGTGTCACGAAGAGAAACAGGCTGGCACGGCATATCAGAAAAATGAAAATGATTGCCTAACGTATCATGAAATCTTTCAATTATTCAATTATCAATGATCAGAGCAGCCTTTTGCCGCTCCGCAGTCATAAGCTGTTATTAGATGCAATCATGAATGTACATCATTTTCCCGTCCGCGCTTTGTTCACGCTCTTCGCGCACATTCATTTGAATTTTAGTTGATTCTTGCACCTACCGGCGCGTTGTGTGGACAGTCACCCATCCATTTTCCGCAATCCGGTTTACGGTTCTGGTGCATCACCGGGAGGTCCCCGCCGAACAATCCGAACACCTCCACCTCGTCAGCTTGATTGCCGTCGATCCTGCTCAGTAGTCTCTTATACTTCAAGATTCGTACCGATCAAAATCCTTCCCGCGCAACTTCAAGCTCTGGCGCTTGTGTAACTAGTACCTTACGATCCTCACTTTCTGTGTCTGAATGACGACTCCACTCATTATATGCACGTCAGGTTCATTTTGCAATGGAGCAAAGTACCTGTGACAATTTCGGCATATTTACCCACAATCCCGACCCGATAAACAGACCCATGGTCTCACTAGGCCGGGACGTAGGAATATGGTTTTGTTTGGCATAACCCCTGTTAGATTAAGCCTTTTGAGACAGTGATTCCCTTGAAACAACTGTGTCTGTAAGACCTATCGATCAGGTCCTATACTTCCTATACCAGTTCTTTTTGTACTACATCTGCAATTTGAGACACGAATTGTTCAAGTTCATTCTTATCTGGTCCTTCCGCCATAACACGGATCAGGGATTCGGTCCCGGATGCCCGTACAAGTACACGTCCATTATCGCCCAGCTGTTGCTCTACTGTAGCAATCGCTTGCTCAATGGCAGAATTGCCCTCGTATTTGCTCTTATCTTCAACACGCACGTTCACCAATACTTGTGGGTACTGGGTCATCAGCGCCTTAAGTTCACTCAGCTTTTTACCGGAAGCTTTCAAGGTATCCACGAGCTGAATCGCTGTCAGCATGCCATCGCCTGTTGTATTGTAATCCAGGAAAATAACATGACCGGACTGCTCTCCACCCAGGTTGTAACCCCCACGGCGCATTTCTTCCATCACATAACGGTCACCTACGGCAGTCTTCGCTGTTTTCAGTGCCAGTTTCTCCGTTGCTTTGTAGAATCCGATGTTACTCATTACGGTAGATACCACAGTACTGTCTTTCAGCTTGCCTGCACGATTCATCGCATCACCACAGATGCACAGAATAAAGTCACCATCAACCTCAGCACCTGTCTCATCAATAGCAATCAGACGATCCGCATCCCCGTCAAAAGCAAGACCCAGATCGGCTTTATGTTTCAGCACCTCTTGTTTCAAATTCTCCGGGTGAGTTGACCCGCATTGCTCATTGATATTCAGGCCGTTAGGCTCAGCGCCTATAGCAATGACTTCTGCACCAAGTTCTCTGAACAATTTGGGTGCCAGCTCATAAGCTGCTCCATTAGCGCAGTCCAGAACAATTTTGAGTCCTGAGAACGACTCATTTACCGTTGTTTTCAGATAGTCCAAATAACGATAACGGGATTCTTCATCCACGGTTACGGTTCCCAAACCACCACCTACAGGACGCGGCAATTGATCTGTTTCTGCATCCATCAGTTCTTCGATCCGGTTCTCCGTCTCATCCGACAGCTTGAAGCCATCTCCGCCAAAAAATTTGATTCCGTTATCCTCAACCGGATTGTGGGAAGCCGAGATCATTACCCCTGCATCGGCCTTAAGCAGACGAGCAATATACGCCACTCCAGGAGTGGATACAACGCCCAGACGAATTACATCGGCGCCAATGGATAGCAAACCTGCAACCAGTGCGGATTCCAGCATCAGCCCCGAGATACGGGTATCCATACCGATAACCACTTTTGGTCTTTCCACACCACCTGCAAGCACATAACCACCACAGCGTCCGATGCTGTAAGCCAGCTCCGCCGTTAACTCTTTATTGGCAACACCTCTTACACCGTCTGTACCAAAATATTTCCCCATGATCTAACTCCTTCTATTCGCATCATATAAGAGCATAAACGTTATTTTAAAATTTTGAACTGAACATTTTCTTTTACGGGTTGGAGCCACTATTGCTGCTGCCGCTGTTATTGGAGTTACCTCGATTGGTATTCCCCTGCTCGCTCTGCTCCTGATTGTCCGTATTCGATTCTGGTTCTTCTTCTCCAGGAGCAGTTTCGGTATCCCCATTCTCAACTTCGACTGGTGAAGGATCAGGCCCTATCGTCCCTTCATCCTTTGGATCCTCGCCGGGAGCAACCGTCGCATCATCAGCCTTTTCACTAATCTTGACGGTAGCGCTCAGATCATTTGATGATTCATCCAGTTTGGCAAAACGAGGCAAGTCAGCCTCAAGCTTTATTTCATGCGTGCCTACCGTAAGTCCAGCAAGATCCGCAGTCAGCTTAATATCATCGCTACTTAGACCTTCAAGCATCGTTGAAGAACCTTTAAGCGTAATATTTAAGCCACCGCTTTTGGGAGTAACCAATGTCCCCTCCAGCCCGTTCCCGGTGCCAGTAAGCGTAATGGGCACGTTCGGAAAGACTTTGGTCGTCTCCTGAAGCTCATCGAAAGGCGATACCGTCACCTTAAGCTGAATCGAACTAGGCTCGATTTTCTCAAAACCGGAAGGCGGCGTCAAGTCCACGTTAACTGTCGACGTTCCTGCCTCATCAAACTGTGTAAGATCAAGGGTTACTTGGTCGTAGGACTGTATACCCGCAAGAGCATCCTCTGTACCGTAAACCGAGACTTCTTTCACGCTTGGCTCAACCGTGGAGAGCACCAGCCCCTCCGGCAGTTGTCCTGAATATTTGATTCTTAAGGGTACAGTTTTATAGGGCTGCCTGACCGGAATCCGAACTTCAACGGTCTCTGGTGTAACAATCGCATTTTCAATGACCTTGCCCTCGGCGTCCAATGCCTGAAGCTTCACTTTTTTCTGAACCACGTCATCCTTCGCATCCTTCACGCTCACACTGCCCTGAACCTTCGCTACGGCGTCAAGCTGCCCTTCCGGCAGAGTTACCTTTACTGGACCCGAAGGTTCAACAACGGGCGTTCCAGCGCTGTATCCGGCGGAAGGTTCTCCTTCGGGTACAATATTCACGTCGAAAGATTTGGTGCCCAGTTTTTCCACGTTGACTGTAACCATGGAAGGCTCCATGCTTACCACTTCAACTCCTGAAGGCAGATCGGGTACTAACGGTAACGTATTGGACCCATCTTTCACCTGACTCAAATCCACTAGCACTTTATAATCATCATTCGTAAAAATCGAAGTTAACATCGAGCGCTGCCCTTTAATCTCCAGACGTACTTCATCCGTACTTAATGAAGTAAGGACGTAGGAGTTGCTGTCGAGCCCATAGGGCTGAATAGGCACGGTACGCTCCACAACCTTATTGGTCGTCCCAGTTGAGATTGTCGGCGTAGTTGGTACTTCATCCAGATGTATCATGAACCAAAGCAACAAACTCACCGCTAAGGCTAGAATCTTCGCAAAATTGTTATTGTTAAACCATTTATCCATTTTTACGCCCTCCCTTCCGTTTCCAGAAGGTAGTCCAACCATTCTTTTTACTTAGATTGGATGTTGGACGCAGTTCTTCGTACAGTTTGGCAATCAGCGATTCTTCCTTGATATCCCGGACGACCTGTCCATTCATTGCAAGAGACACTTGACCCGTCTCCTCTGAAACAACCAGACAGATCGCGTCTGCCACCTCAGTAATCCCGATTGCTGCACGGTGACGCGTTCCCAGCTCCTTGCTGATAAACGGATTTTCAGACAATGGCAAATAACAGGCTGCCGCCGAAATCTGTTTGCCCTGTATAATGACGGCTCCATCATGGAGCGGTGTATTCGGAATAAAAATGTTAATCATCAGCTCCGAGCTAACCAGTGATTGCATCTGGATCCCGGACTCCGTGTAATCGTTCAGGCCGGTTTCGCGTTCGAATACAACCAATGCACCAATTTTTCGCCGTGACAAATAATTGACGGACTTAATGATCTCACCAATTAACACCGTTAATTCTTCGTCACTTGCCGCTGCCGAGCGTCCAAACAGCTTGCCACGGCCCAATTGCTCCAGACCACGGCGAAGCTCCGGCTGAAAGATAATAAAGACCGCAACGACACCAAACGTAAACATCTGGTTCATCAGCCATTTGAGCGTATAGAGATTTAGCCACGTACTTAGTGCCCAGATCACCACAAGGAACAATATACCTTTTAGCAGTTGAACCGCCCGGGTGCCTCGCACGAGCAAAATCAGTTTGTACATAATATAGGTAACGATCAATATATCGATAACGTCCTTAATGGACTCTTTCCACGTTAAGTCAGCAAAATAGTTCATAAGCCAGCCCCCGCTATCCCCATTGATGAGTAAACCCTGATCTCATATTAACCCATTAGGATTTAAATAATCCTTATCTCGCATTTTTGCATCATTCGATTCAAGCTCGTTCCCAGGCACAAAATATAACGAATTGAACCATTTCGATCTATATTTTGCTGATTGAAGGACGCCCTTTGAATTTATGCAAAATGCTTATCTATATGTAGTAGTATGTTCTCTTTAGTATCTAGGTTATAACGTTAACGTTCAGGTTGCAAGTTACGGGAGTCACAAACTGCGCAGAAACAGCACAAATCCCATAAATTACAAAGTTCATAAGATAAAAAAGAGTACCCCAGCAATCTGGAGGTACCCTGCTTGGTATATACCATTGAAGAAGTCACCCTATATTAGCGGTATGCCACTTCATTTACCATATTGGTTATTTTGTACCAGAACCAGTCCAGCGCCTGATCAATACTTTTCACCTGACCGGAAATATGCGCCGTTGAAGCCTGATACAGCTGTCCGTCGATGACCGTCAGATTGCCATTTACATCACCGTACACCTGGGCAGTTCCATTCTCTATCGTAAGATCGCCAGCAATGGACTTACCCTCCGGAACAATAACCGTGTTTCCTTCAATCACGATCTGGTCCAGATTATTTCCCTTAACGACCATTTCGTTATTCTGATTCCAGAAATTCCAGGCGCTAAAGAGCATCACGACCAAAAAGAAGGCTGCCGCCGTCAGCGCGGGATGTCCTTTGACCCATTTGAGCCATACTTGCTGTCTCTTGGGCTGGGGCAGAGCATTCATAATTCGATTGGTCAGCTCATCCGAGGCAGACGGTGAATAGTGTTTCATGGCAAAGAGTAGCATTTCCGTCTGTTCCAACTCTTTAAAGCGCATGCGACAATCCGGACAGGTCACAAGGTGACTTTTCAGGTCAACCTTCTGGGCCGGGGACAACGACTCATCCAAACATTCATGCATTAAAGAGACGGCCGAGTTGCAATCCATATGAGAGCCAATCCTTTCTTAGATCACTTAGTCCTTGCATTGCCAAAAAGCACGCATAAGACTTGCATACATTACATACGCATCCGTTTCGGATATGTTTCAAATAATTTCGCCCAAAATAAAGACGTTTTACATTTACAACTTATACTCCAGTTTTTTACGCAAAAAATCACGACCCCGATGAACACGAGTCTTAATCGTTGTTACGGGCATACCTGTCACATCACTGATTTCCTGTAGCGACAAGTCCTGTAAATATCTCAAAATCATGACTGATTTATACTTGACCGGCAAACTGTCAATCGCTTCACGAATAAGTGTCTGTGTCTCAGACAAAAGTGCTTCGCTCTCTGGTGTACGATCATCACTAGGAAGCATCGCATAACCGTCAGATCCTTCCTGATCATTCAGCTCTGCATCCAATGAGTAAGAAGGCTTCTTCCGCCGTAAACGATCAATACACAGATTGGTTGCAATCCGGTAAATCCATGTTGAGAACTTCTGGTTCGGATCATACTTCTCCATATTGCGAAACACACGCAAAAACGTCTCCTGTACAACGTCTTCGGCTTCATGACGATTGTTCAGCATCCGGTATGCCAGATGAAACAGCTTGTCCTTGTATAATTCAACGATCTCTGCAAAGGCCCGCTGGTCACCTTTCAGTACCAGCTTAACAAGCCTGTTCTCCAAATTGTCCACCCTTATTCCCCCAGACATGCTGATGGGTCTTCCGCCTTCTAATACCCGTCCACACTTGTAATTCACCAATCAAATCGTAAATCAACTTTGGTCAAAAATCAAGACTGTGCCGGAAAATATCCGCCAAAAACAGTAAAAACGGGAACTCCAGAAGGAGTCCCGTTTCATCTCTCACCCAAGCTGAGGAAAGAATTAAGCTTTTTGCTGTCTACATGGCTGTAAAATTCATTTCATTAATTCTTAAGCAGCTTAACGATCAGCCCGTATTCCGAAGTCCTGCAGCAATACCGTTAATCGTCAGCAGCACTTCACGCAGCAGCTCTGTGTCATCCTCGCCGCGCTCACGCATGTCTCTGAGCTCACTCAGAAGTTGGACCTGCATGTAGGACAAAGGATCGACATACGGATTACGAAGTCGGATCGACTCTTGAATCACCGGTACATCATCCAGAATTTCAGCTTCTCCGGTAATTTTCAGAATCAGCTCTTTGGTAAGCTTGAATTCCGATTCAATCTGACCATAGATGCGATCACGTGCTTCCTTATTGGAAGTCATGGCCGAGTATTCCTTCGCAATGACCAGATCTGCTTTGGCAACAGCCATCTGCACCGTATCAATTAGTGTACGGAAGAATGGGAAGTTTTCATACATTTCTTTCAGGACAGTCAGGTTTTCTTCCTTATCCTGATAGTAACTTTGCAGTCCCGTTCCTGCCGCATACCATGCGGGAAGCAGATAACGACTCTGGGTCCAGGCAAATACCCAAGGGATCGCTCTCAGATCCTCGAACTTGTCGCTGTTTTTCCGTTTGGATGGACGTGAACCAATATTTAGTTCTCCCACCTCAGGCAGCGGTGTCGATTCCTTGAAGAAGGTAAAGAAGTCTGGATCACGGAAAATAAGATCCTGGTATTTCGTCAGGGATACTTCGGAAATATCCTTGATAATGCTGTCCCACTGTTGCTCCGATGCCGACTCTTGCGGCTCCAGACCGTTCAGCGCAGCTGTAATCAAAGCCGATGTGGCCTGCTCAAGACTGCGGTATGCAATTCCCTGAAGGGAATAACGGGAAGAGATAACCTCACCCTGCTCTGTAATCTTAATGCCCCCGCCAATAGTATGTGGTGGTTGAGCAAGAATACTGCGATTGAGAGGCATACCTCCACGTCCAAGCGCTCCGCCGCGTCCATGGAAGAACTTCAGTTTAACGCCATGTTCATTACCAACAGCGGTAATGGCATTCATCGCTACACGCAGCTCCCAGTTCGCTGTAACAACCCCGCCATCCTTGTTGCTGTCCGAATAACCCAACATGATTTCATGCAGTTCATTCCGCCCGCTTACACTTGCACGGTAAACCGGAAGGTTGAACAGCTTCTGCATAATTTCCGAAGCGGCATGAAGATCATCAATCGTTTCAAACAATGGAACTGCTTGAAGCGTAGATACCACTTCACCGTTATGTTCTTTGCGGAACAAACCTACTTCTTTAGCAAATACCATAACTTCGAGCAAATCACTTGCCCCTTGAGTCATACTAATCAGGTAACTTGTGATACAACCGGTCCCAAACTCGCTCTGTGCACGCTTGATCGTACGGAATACGTCCAGACACTCTTTGGTCCCCTCTGTGTATTGGTGATAAGGGGAAGTCAGCGGACGAGGGTCATCCAGCAAACGAGCCAGCAAATCAATTTTGCCATCCTCCGTCAGACGAGCATAATCTTCTACGATGTTCATCTTCGCCAAAATCTCCGACATCGCATTTTCATGTTCCTTACTGTGTTGGCGCACATCCAATGCAGCTGTATGGAATCCGAACAGCTCCACTTGACGGATCATTTTGCGGATAGTCGTATCGGCTACGTAATCGGCAAAGTGATGGCGCAGGCTGCGATCAATAATCATCAGATCATCCATCAGTCCTTGAGCATTGTCATAGCGGTCTGGCTGTCCTACTTTGTTCTCATCCAAAACATTGTTTAGCTTGGCAATCATGTAAGCCAATTTGATGCGGTATGGCCCTTTTTCGTTCCGCCACATATCCACTTTTTTCAATGTTACACAACTACGGTCCTGCTCAATAGACTGCACCAGCTCATCCGATACGCTGATGATGTTCGTGCTGAAGCTGAGATGTCCCATAAGTTCAATCATAATCCGTTGATACTCACGCAAAGCGAGCTTACGCTGCATCAACAGGGTCTGCCATGTTACATCTGAAGTTACCGAAGGATTTCCATCCCGGTCTCCACCGATCCAGGAACCGAACCGCAAATACGTCGGCACATGCCAGTCATGGTCAGGATAAAATTTATTCAGGCAGCGTTCAAGCTCCTGATATACATCCGGAAGTACGTGGAACAACGTTTCATGAAAGTAATACATCCCGTTCCGTACTTCATCGAGCACAGTCGGTTTACGGTCACGAAGCTCATCGGTCTGCCATAGAGTAATGACTTCGTTCAGCAGCTTCTCCCGCAACTGTTCACGTTCACGCAACGTCAGCGTAGGATTATCAAGTGACATGACATCTTCGGATATCCGTTTGTGGATGTCCAGAATAACCCGACGCATAGCTTCGGTTGGATGAGCTGTCATTACCAGTTCCAGCGATAAATCGTCTAGAATATCCTCTACTTCCGTATGAGACAGTCCACGTTCCTTCAGATCCTGTACTGCTTTTTCAATCGAACCTGGCTGCACAGAATCTCCTGCAGAACGTTCATAATCCCGTTTACGCCGGATCCGATGGTTTTGTTCAGCAATATTAACTAATTGAAAATAAATCGCAAAAGCTCGAATCACCTGATGGCGATTTTCCGAGTCTAATTCCTGGATCATCGTTTTGAACTCTGCATAAAGTTCTGGTAAGAACTCTGCACGCAACGATTTGCTCGTTTCCCGAATCTTCTCAACGATATCTAGAAGCTCCGTGCCTCCTTGATGGACAAGAACTTCTCCGAGTATATTGCCCAGGAACCGCACGTCTCGCCGAAGCAGGTTGTTGGATTGGCTTTTGCTGGCGGTTACCATAGTTTCAGTCATGCTTATCCTCCCATCTGATCGTTCCATTCGTACACGTAAATTTGACACCTTCATAACATCATACAATAAAATGGTACGAAAATCTTTATTTTTCTACTAGTAAAAATGGGGATTTACCCTGATTTACAGCACAAAAACACGCTTTTTTATTCATTTTCTTATTCTGCTTCGATTAATGGTCAGATGCTGTCGCATGATACCCTTTTCACGTACTTTTCATCATTTGAATAACTCATACCTATACTTATTTCCTCATAAATATACAGTTAGACTGAGAATGTTCATTGTACCTGATTGGGTTCATACTGCACTATTCCATTGTTACAAACCAGACGAAACATAAAGAAACATGACAGGCAAAGCAAGCTTTTGTATACTTTATCACAGTGATGCAATAAATTAAAGAGTGTATTTATAATTTTTTGCTTCTTTTAGCAGAAATAATGAAGAGGTTAGAGGTACTTACACTTATCAAATGAGTAGAGGGGAAGATTGGTATTATAATGAGGTATTGTTTCTATAAATAAAAGAAAAGCCTCTGTGTAAACAGAGACCTTTCAATGAAACATGAAGCGGGTGATGGGAATCGAACCCACGCTATTAGCTTGGAAGGCTAAAGTTCTACCATTGAACTACACCCGCAAATAAAAATCGGGATGACACGATTTGAACATGCGACCCCCTGGTCCCAAACCAGGTGCTCTACCAAGCTGAGCTACATCCCGATACTCATGAAAATAATGGCGCGCCCTGAGAGATTCGAACTCCCGGCCTTTTGATTCGTAGTCAAACGCTCTATCCAGCTGAGCTAAGGGCGCATATAAAACTTTAAAAAGATTGGAGCGGACGATGGGAATCGAACCCACGACCCTCGCCTTGGCAAGGCGATGCTCTACCGCTGAGCCACGTCCGCAAAACCTATGCGCGTGGAGGGACTTGAACCCCCACGTCGTGAAACGCTAGATCCTAAGTCTAGTGCGTCTGCCAATTCCGCCACACGCGCATGTGAAAAGTGAGTCATGAAGGGCTCGAACCTTCGACACCCTGATTAAAAGTCAGGTGCTCTACCAACTGAGCTAATGACTCAAACTAAAACTAAAATGGCTGGGGATATAGGATTTGAACCTATGCATGACGGAGTCAAAGTCCGTTGCCTTACCGCTTGGCTAATCCCCATTAAGTTAAGTGGTGGAGGCTGAGGGGATCGAACCCCCGACCCTCTGCTTGTAAGGCAGATGCTCTCCCAGCTGAGCTAAGCCTCCATCCTATGACCCGTAGGGGATACTCTCACTTCATTCGGAGACTGCGAAGCAGTTGCTAACGAAGTTAATCCTCCGACGAACCTTTGGGATTCCCATCCCTTTTTTAAGCTAATAAATATAGCTATGACCCGTAGGGGATTCGAACCCCTGTTACCTCCGTGAAAGGGAGGTGTCTTAACCCCTTGACCAACGGGCCCCATTTCCAAAGCTCTCAACCGGGATCGAACCGGTGACCTCATCCTTACCATGGATGCACTCTACCTACTGAGCTATGAGAGCAAATGGCTCCCCGAACAGGGCTCGAACCTGTGACAACTCGATTAACAGTCGAGTGCTCTACCAACTGAGCTATCAGGG
>NZ_JASOYM010000012.1:0-236171 GCF_030226665.1 Paenibacillus sp. UMB7766-LJ446 | reverse complement strand
CCACAGCCGCACTGGCACAGCCCGGTGCGGCGACACAGGCCGCCCCTGCATCGCAGGGCGGCCAGGCGGCTGCGGCTGCCGGAGGCGTGCCGCAGCCTTTGCCAGCCGGCGCGGATGCGCTGCCGGCTGGCGGTAGTGCCGCAGCACCTGCGGGAGCTGCGGCGGCGCCTGTCACCCACGAGGGGGACCCGTGGGTCGGGCGCGTGTTGAAGCTGCTCGGTGCGGAGCACGAGCAGCAGGCAGTGCACGGCGCGGCTGCGCAGGCGCGCGTGGGGGATGTGGCGAGTCCGGGAACCGCGGACTCGCTGAAGGGCTTGCTGTTGCAGCTTGCCAGCAGCGACGGTGCACCGGCGGCCCTCAAGGATGCCGCCGGACAGGCTGTGCAATTTCTGACAGGTCAGCAGTTATTGCTGACAACGGATCGCAGTGCTGCTTTTGCCCAGATGCACTGGTTTATCCCCATTACGGGACCCGATGGAGAAGAGACAGCTTCCGTCCAGATTCAATCACGCCGGGGGCAACGCGGGGAGCTGGATGCTTCCAACTGCCGCCTATGGTTCGATCTGGATATGAAAAGTCTCGGTCCAACGCTGGTGGATGTGCATGTTGTCAATAATATTGTCAGTCTTCGCGTCCTGAATGATCGTGAAGGAATGGGATTGCTTCTGGAAAGTGGGCGTGAAGAGATCCACCGGGCGTTGGACAAGCTGGGCTATCAGCTGCTGACCTTCAAGGCAGAACCATGGCCTGTGGGCCAGGAACCGGGTGCTGAACGGAAAATGACTGCCTCGGACTACAGTCCTGAACGATACAAAGGGGTGGACATGCGGGTATGAAAGAGGATTCGCAACCGGACCTGATCTCCAAAAAGGCCGTTGCATTAAAATATGTACCTGGTGAGAGTGAAGCGCCAGTTGTGGTGGCCAAAGGCCGTGGCAAAGTGGCAGAAGCCATTTTGGATAAAGCCAAGGAAAATGGTGTTCCTGTTCAGGAGGATGCTGCACTTGTCGAAGTGTTATCCAAGCTGGATCTGGATGAACAGATTCCGTCGGAGCTATATCAACTGGTGGCCGAAGTGTTAACCTATATTTATCGAGCCGACCGTCTGGCTTCTGGACGAGAGGAAGAGGATTCATGGTAGAGCGCAGATCAGATCAGGGTCCAGCTTCGAAACTGACACGTCAGCAAAAAGGACGATTGGGTGAAGAAGCTGCTTGCGACTGGCTTCGGGAGCATCATTATCGGATTCTCCGTCAAAATTGGCGTTGCCGAAGCGGAGAGATTGATATCGTTGCTGTCCATGAAGGCATGATTATTTTTATTGAAGTCCGGAGTAGAAGCGGAACTGGAAAGTATGGTACACCCCAGGAGTCGGTAGATATCCGTAAAATACAGCAGGTACGTGCAACCGCATCTGTATATTTGCAAATGACGGGAGAGACAAATCATCAGATCCGTTTTGATGTGATCGCAGTCATGCTGGATAAAGCAGGCGAAACCGTCTCGCTCGACCATATTATAAATGCATTTTGAGCTGCTACTATATACGCGATTTTTCAGCTGTGTTAACCCACGAGAAAGACACTAGAAAAAGTGTCTCTCTCGTGGGTTATTTTGATTTGGAACCGGTTAGAGAAAAAAAAAGAACTTAAGAGGAGCAATACATTACATTACATTTCATTTCATAATTTAGATACATTTTGTATCTCTTTACTGGTAAAAATATTTCTTTATCCCCGTTGTTTTTACTCCCTTTTCTGATTGTAAACAAGCTATATCTAATAAATAATTTTCTGAATAAAAGCTCAAACGATATGTTTCAATCCAGTCTATGATACTAAGTTACCTGTTATAAAGTGCCCTCTTTCTCCTTACCATGTATATGTCCTATTCAAAGTTCGTTTTAATTCTATAAACAATGCAGCTTCGTTGTGTTCTAACTTGTTTCTAGCAGACGAAGAGATTAAAGTTCTTAAAATAAATAGATACAAAATGTATCATTTATAATAAAATGAGAAAAGAAAATTAAAAAAAGAGGTGTGAACTATGAACGAAATTCAATCTGTCGCAGCAACGAAAGAGAAACTGGTGTGGGAGACCCCTCGCATGGAAGTGCTGGATATTAGTGAAACCATGAACGGCGGTGAAGGAATTTGGCAATATGTATGGGGTGGGGAGTTTTGGAAGCTCGAAATGCTAGTTAGTTAGATAGATATAACGATCTCATATTGCCTTAGGACTTACTACTATATTTGGATGAGGTGAACGATTGTCATGAGTAATCAATGGAAATGGATAGTTCGTTTAAGCGTATTATTATTATTTTCCGGAGTGTTTGGTCTGCTGCTTTCTGGAACTACATATGCTGCATCCAAAGATGCTTCTGTGGAGGGGCAAGTTAATCGTCTTGCTCAAACTTCGAAAATTTATGGGAAAATTACTGATAACGATGGTTTTCCAGTGAAAGATGCGAATGTAAATATTACGCAGCAAACGGGTGGGGCACAAAAACAAATAGTAAAGACCGATTCCCAAGGAGATTTTCGTTTTGAAACGGCTATAAGTGAAAGCACTGATTTCTCCATTAAAGCGGTAGCCAAGGGATACTTGGATTCAGGAATGAATTTTAGTTATGTTACCTTGAGTCCGGGGGATACAAAAGAAGTGAATTTAGTACTCTTTGAGCCAGCCACCATCGTAGGTACAGTGACTGACCAATCGGGAAAACCTATTGTGGGTGCGATTGTAAAAGCGACAACGGTAAGCCAAACAATTAAAACAGACAAGAATGGAAACTACGCCATCACGGGGATTAACGCATATCAGACCCAAAACATTAATGTTGAGGTCAATGCGAATGACTATGTTCCTTACACGAAATATGTGACAGTATCCTATGGAACTACGAATAAATTGAATTTCTATCTGCAAGAGGCTGCAGCTATAAACGGCTTGGTCATCGATGAGAGTGGAAAGGGGATCATAGGCGCCAAAGTGACAATCAATGGTTTACAGACAACAACAGACAAACAAGGGAAGTATACGATGAAACAGCAGCTTCCGGGAACAAGCACAATCTCTGTTGAAGCGGATGGTTATATCAAGCAAACGATTAGGGTAACTTTGGTCAAAGGACCTAACAATGCATTTGATTTTATTCTCAAGAGTAATGTGGACAAAACCCCGCCTGTAACCAAATATGCTTTAGTTCCTCTAACAGAGGTATCCAACGGGAAACAATATATTAATGGATTTAACTTCAAGTTAAAGGCAACGGACGAAGTTAACGGATCAGGCTTGAAAATGACCCAGTACAGAATCAATGGAGGGGAATGGCTCACGTTTACCATACCAATAAAAATTTATGCACCTGATGTCAAAACAGTGGAGTATTTCAGTACAGATGTCGCCGGCAACCAGGAGAAAATAAACAAAATGGATTTTGTGAATGGGAAGTTTGAAGGAGCAGGGTCATACCCGTATTGATTAAATAGCTATTTATAATGAAGAAAGGCGACGTTGACTTTATGAATCCCTTCACGGGGTAAGAGTCGGAGTCGTCTTTTTGCATCCGAAATGACCAGAACGAAATAATGTTGTCAGCATTCCTTTGAATCCTATGAACCGATCAGTGTATAATCAAGATTGTAATCCAGTTTTGTTGTACCGTTTGATTTTTCATAAATGAGTCGATTCACATCGCAGGTTTGAACTGCGGTCACGGATAATTTTTATAATCTGGGAGGCATGGTCATGAGTAAATCTACCCAAACGGGTAACGCTGTAAGAGAAGCCATTGAAAACCGTCGCACCGTCAAAAAATTTAAAAAAGAAGCTGTTCCCACACAGCAGATTATTGATCTGTTGGACACAGCCGTATGGGCACCCAATCACAAATTGCGTGAGCCTTGGCGTTTTTTGTTATTTAGCGGAGATGGACTGAACAAGCTGGCAGACGCCATAGATGCAGAGATGGGTGAGGATAACAAGTTCTCTGCGAATATCAAGCAAGTCCCATCCGTTATGCTTGTAGTCATGGAAGAAGATCCGCGCCAGAATGTCTGGGATGAAGATTTTGCAGCAGTGAGTGCGTTGGTACAGAACTTCCTACTCGCGGCATGGAGTGAAGACATCGGAACATTCTGGGTAACCAAGCCTTTCCTGTACGGACCCAAATTCCGTAAGTCCCTTGGCATTCAGGCTGGGGAAAAAATTATCGGCATGGTTTACATGGGGTATCCAGAGGTTATTCCTTCTGCCAAAGAACGTACACCAGCCAAGGAGAAGCTGACTATATTTGAATAATTAATATCTTTTCGGCTATACATTCGAATGTAATTCTCTATGCAAATACCCTTGCACGTTCCCTCTAGTACGGAGGAGACATACTTGCAGGGGTATTTGTTTTGTTTTAATTTATGAAACATTAGATTTAAAATCTACTGTTATCGCGCTTGAACCCGATCATAGTGCTGAATGGTGAGGACATATATTCCCCTTAAAGCTTTTATTGCTGGAGTGACCTCTCTTAAAATAAATTCAAATCCAACTGGCGATATTGTATCGCTTCAGCCACATGAGCTGTCAAAATTACGCCATTATGGTCCAGGTCGGCGATCGTCTGGGCCATTTTAATAATTCGATCATGTGCACGCATGCTCAGGTTCAATGCTTGCAGTGTCTGCTGGAGCAGATTGTCTGCTTCATCAGGCAGACGAATCGTTCGACGCAGAAGGGTTCCTGATAGCTGGCTATTCCAGCGAACTGAACTGTTCGCATATCGGGCAGCCTGAATATGATGAGCGTGAATGACTTTGGCCTGCATTTCCGCAGATGAAGGAGAAGCGCCAGCCTTGCGCCACTCACCTGGGGGAGGCACTTCGACCTGAAGGTCGATTCGGTCCAGCAGGGGACCGGAAATTTTGGCACGGTACGCGGCCACGCGTGCAGGACTGCATATACATCGTTGTTCCTCAGACTGGGCAGAGAGATATCCACAAGGACAGGGATTCATAGAGCAGGCGAGCATAAATTGTGCTGGAAATGTGAACGCGGCTCGCGCACGGCTTATGGTGACTTTGCGATCCTCCAATGGCTGTCTCAATACTTCAAGGACTTGCCGCTGAAACTCGGGCAGCTCATCCAGAAACAATATACCCCGATGGGCAAGGCTAACTTCCCCCGGCTTGGGGATTCCGCCGCCTCCAATTAGCCCTGATGTCGGAACAGTAACTAAAAGGGTGGAGACTTTTTATTATGTAGAACATCAAAAGGGAATCGATAACCATATGCTACATATGATGTAAGTTGAAAAATAATAAGGTAATAAAGCTGTTCAAACACTATCACGTTTTAATCATATTCATGTTCAGACGAGCGAAGAGGGTTGTGAGATGATTAGTAAAGTAGTCGAAGGGATCTAAATAGAGGTTAAGTAAATAACTGTGAAGGATATATTAAAAAAGGTGGCTCGGGGTCACCTTTTTTTAACGAAATAGTTATGGCACAGCCCATCCTAAAACTATGCAATAAAGTACTTGCGACTTATAGTACATGTTTTATTATCATAATTTTGCGGGCTGTTGATACACCTTTTTATAAGGGAAGGATACTTGCCAATGCGCTTTTTATTAATGACTCAGCGTTTCGATTGAATCAAAATTGGAAATTCAGACATAAACTCTAGAACGAACGTTATGATTCAGAAGAGTTTCATTTACCTTGCATCCATTGAGATACCACTTAGACCTAAGGTAGATAAGATATTAATGACCTCTAACATAGCAGACTCAACTTCTTTTTTATCGCCCATTGTATCTGAACTGATACAAATAGAAACAATTCGGTCTATGTGTGAACGATGTTCTCGATAACCAATAATGTTTTCTTTCTCGCATCTTAAATCTGGGAAACTTATTAAAGCCCATGCTATCATCAAAGTTATGTACCATTCATAATAATATTCTTTTATGTAATCTTTAGTTTTAAATGTACTTCCAATTTTGCTACACATCTCAAGTTCAATATTCTCTACATTATATACCCTTGCAATTCGTAGCACGTGTGGATGGCTAAATAATTCAATAATCCTGCCTTGAATATTACTACTACGATCACGTTCATCATGTACATTAGGCATTGAACGAGCAATATAGTTTGCTTCCCCTAATTCATGTATGAATATACTCTTGATTTTACTTGTATCAATAGTAGGCTTAAGCTTTATTGTAATGTCTTTTTTATATTCTTGAGTAAATGCAGTATATGTCACATCGTCAGTTGAGCTTATTTCAAATTTTAATTCTTTTCCATATTGAACTATAGAATCATTGACCTCCTTTAATAAATCTATAGCCTCTGGAGTTTGATTAATAAACTCAGTCCGTATTGAATCACTTGCTGCGTTTTCTTTTTCATTCATGTTTCCGTTGCATGATGTATATGCCAAATCAAATATTTCTCTTAATGATGTAGTAGTCATGTATTGTCCACCTTTTTCTTATTCTATTTAAAATATTATGAATTATTTAAGTTGAATTCTATCTATTTCGTGATTTTTTACGTAGATGATTTACATCTCTTAATTTAATTCTACCACAACCATACACACGTTTTCACAAAGATCATCTCGGGCTGCAAAAGTTTCGTAGAACAACTTTGCTCAACTAAAAATCCGGTTGAATCACTATATGAAAATGAAGAGATCATACAAAGCCTTGCAAGTATTATTTATTAAGTAATCTAATAAAAAACCGTGAACATATTAGGTGTTTTCATTATTTTAATTTTCACCAAAACTTACTTACAAAAGATGTACATTTTTGAATTTTCTAAGTATTATTTAGTTGATTACTTAATACTTAGTGGGGGATGTAAAATGAACAATGTCTGGTTGATGAAAACCTTTAAAGATTGGTCAGTTCGTTTTTTGGAGTCGACGCCTCCTTTTATTGCTATTGATGAGGAGGGTATCGATACCGATTATGGAAGTATGTCTCAAAAGCAGCGTCAACACTTACTTGATCAACTAAAGGAAGTTAATCCCTCAAGACATTATGGGCATATTAAGCGTTTCTTCGACGATTTTTATGACGAGGCTGGGGATAACGATTTGCTAGTTCTTGGTACTGGAAAAACCACGAAGTTCTTTGTTACTGCCATTGTTAGGCTTAAGAACAATCCGTTTTTTTACAATTCAACAAATAGTAAAGATTCACGTCACCGTTTTACAGTGGAAATTTTGTGGAAAGGCACTCCTTTTGAAGTTCCCGAATGGGGGTGGGCAAACAGACTAGAAAAAATGGATACAACTGATCGCCTTAAACAATTTATAAAGATGTATACACAACTCTAGTAAGGAACAAAAACAATAAAAGCACTGATTAGTATCACAGAGAAAATAATTTAAATATTGATTCTGAACTAGAGATCTGGTGTACGATAAAATATCAAATATGAATTGCTTATTACAATGCTCACTCTTTAAATCGAGAGTTTGCTCTTTGAGAATTTATCACGCAAGAGTAATACAGTACTTAGCTGTATTCTTTTTGTAACTATATTCAGATAGCAAGAAGTTGGCAATCAATGATGGGTTGTAAGGGCGAATTATTCGAGGGAACGCAATGTATGATTCCAGAAAAACATGTTAGAATACTATCAATCCGTTGTTGATAATTTGTTGCTTTATAATTGGAAGGGGAATGATTGTGAGTAATACATTCAATAATATCAATGAGATTAAAGAAGAATTGCGAAGGCTTACGGAAGAAGAAAAAGTCAAAATTGCTTTCTTTGGACAACCTGGTGCAGGTAAGTCATCTCTGATCAATGAAATTGTCGGCGAGGAAGTTTCGCAAGTCTCTAGCTACACAGATACTACAGTTGATGCTGAGCCCTACGAATGGAATAATCTCGTTTTGATGGACTTGCCGGGATATGGTACGGAGATGTTCCCCAAAGAGACTTATTGGAATCAGTTTAATATCGATGAATATGATTTATTCTTGTGCGTGCTCTCTGGTAAATGGCATGATTCGGACACGGAATTTTTCAATAAGTTAAAGAATAAGGGGAAAGTTTGTATTTTTGTTCGTAATCAATCGGATAATCTTTTTGATAAGAGGAAGTCAATTGATCAAATTAAAGCAGAAATAAAAGTGGATATTTCTTTACAAATACATATTAAAACTGATGATTTTGAACTTATTTTTACGAGTTGCAAAACGGGAGAAGGTATTGATGAACTCATAAAAAAAATTGATGATTGTCTGGATAGTTCTAAGCGTGAATGTTGGGAGCGGAATGCCAAAGCTCATTCAATTGAATTTCTAACCAAAAAAAAAGAAGCGTGTTCTAGGTTAATTACATTAGCTGCAGGTGCTTCAGCACTGAATGGATTGAATCCAGTTATAGGTACTGACATTGCAATTGATATGGGGATTTTGGTTAACTTGTCAAAACAACTTCAGAAAAATTACGGGATCTCAGATGAAAAGCTAAAGGAAATGAGTCTTTTAAAAGAGTATGATCATATATTTCAGATCATAAATAGGGTTCTAAAATACGCTTCTACAGATGGAATTAATGCTGTGCTAAAAGCTATAATTAAAAAAGAAATTCCAAAAAAAATAGTGAAAATCATTCCTTTTGTTGGGCAAGCAATTTCAGCTACTGCTGGATTTGCTTTGACTTATTATATTGGTAAACAAATGAGAGATGACTTTCACACCCTTGCTGAGTCAATCTTAAAGAATGAGCTCGATGTTAATGCGTAATTACAATGTTTTTCGCAGTCGGCATAGTCACATAAAT
This sequence comes from Paenibacillus sp. UMB7766-LJ446, assembly GCF_030226665.1. Lineage (NCBI taxonomy): Bacteria > Bacillati > Bacillota > Bacilli > Caryophanales > Paenibacillaceae > Paenibacillus > Paenibacillus sp. UMB7766-LJ446. Next base: position 227,357 of record NZ_JASOYM010000012.1, on the reverse strand, counting down.
CTCTTATTTAAATAACTTCGAGAAAATCTGAGAGTTGATAATATTTTTATACCTTTGGTGTGGTTAAAGTCCTGGAATAAGATAAATGAGTTATAATATTATTAATGGACTTAAAAAGTCTCGGTGTTCCGAGGCTTTTTTAATATTGACTATAATTTTGAGTATTATATACCTCTGTATTAGCATCTTTTTGGTAGGAATATATTCACATAAGATAAATAGTTATAAAAATAATAAACCCTCGTATTTTGTCGAAAATGCAGGATTTATGAACAAGTACGTAGAAATTTAATGATTATATACAGAGAGAGATAAGGGAGATGTAACATGAATTTTTCAGATAAAGTCAGTTTGATTTGGAACATTGCAGAGCTTTTGCGCGGCGATTATAAACAATCCGATTACGGTAAGGTGATTTTACCTTTTACGGTGCTAAGACGTTTGGACTGCGCACTTGAAGAAAGCAAAGAAAAGGTATTGGATACCTACAAAACGATGAACGAACCACTATCCACAATCCAGAAGCGTATGCTTGAGAGAGCATCCGGTTCCACTTTTTATAATACAAGTCCCTTCACTCTACGTTCTATCCGCGATTTTCCGGGTATGCTTGCTGATAATATTAAGCAGTATATTCAAGGCTTTTCCGAAAATGCTCGTGAGATTATTCGATATTTTGACTTTGAAGCGCAAATTACCAAGCTTCAAGACGCCAATATTTTGTTCAACGTTCTTGAAGAGATGTTGAAAATTGATTTGCACCCAGATGTCGTTAGCAATATCGAAATGGGCTATATCTTTGAAGAACTCATTCGCCGTTTCTCAGAGCAGTCTAACGAAACTGCCGGGGAGCACTTTACACCGCGTGAAGTCATTCAGCTTATGGTCAATATTTTGTTCGAAGCTGAAAAAACGGCTCTTACGGGTGAAAAGGTTGTACGTAAGATATATGATCCAGCTTGCGGCACAGGTGGTATGCTTGCAGTGGCTTATGAATATCTTCGTAAACTCAATCCCACGATGAATGTTGAAGTATTTGGTCAAGAACTCAACGGTGAATCGTATGCGATTTGTAAATCGGATATGTTGCTCAAAGGGCTAAATGTGTCAAATATTAAATTTGGAAACAGCTTTACGCAGGACGGGTTGGAGAATGAAGAGTTTCATTATTTTCTCTCTAATCCACCGTTTGGCGTAGATTGGAAAAAGACGCAGAAAGATATTACAGAGGAACATAACAAAAAAGGCTTCAATGGTCGTTTCGGCGCTGGACTCCCACGTGTAAGTGACGGATCACTTTTGTTCCTTCAACATATGATTTCCAAAATGAAGCCGGGTGAAGGGCGTATTGCGATTGTTTTGAACGGCAGTCCTCTCTTTACCGGAGGCGCAGGGTCTGGTGAAAGTGAGATTCGTCGCTGGATCATTGAAAATGATTTGCTTGAAGCAATTATTGCACTCCCGACTGACTTGTTCTACAACACGGGTATTGCCACCTACGTATGGGTGCTCAGCAATCATAAATCTTCTAACCGTCAAGGCAAAGTGCAGCTGATTAATGCGATTGATTTTTATCAAAAAATGAGAAAAAGCCTTGGCAGCAAGCGGAAGGAACTCGGACAAGAGCATATTGATGATATCTTGAAGTTATATAGCTATTTTGAGGAGAGTGAACACAGCAAAGTTTTTGACAATGAAGATTTCGGTTATCGACGAGTTACAGTCGAACGTCCGCTACGTCTGAATTTCCAGACCACGTCCGATAGAATTGAAAAGCTAGAAGATCAAACAACTTTTGCTAAGCTCTCTTCTGTAGAGCAAGAAGCTATCAAAGATGTTATTAAAAGTATTGCTTCAGATCATTTGTATGTGAATCGCGATGAATTTGAAAAAGTGTTAAAGAAGCAAATTAAAGAAGCTGGAATTCCAATGAAAGCTCCAGTTTACAAAGCAATATTAGCCGCTTTAGCTGAGCGGGATGAAAACGCTGAAATTTGCTATGACGCCAAAGGAAACAAAGAAGCGGATACGGAGCTACGAGACTTCGAAAATGTACCGCTGAAACAAAGCATCTACGATTACTTCGATGCCGAAGTTCGTCCGCATGTGGAAGATGCTTGGATCAACGAAGATGTTCGTGACGAAAAAGACGGATCCTTCGGCAAAGTGGGCTATGAAATTCCGTTTACAAGGCATTTTTACCGTTATCAATCGTTACGACCTCTCAATGAAATTCATAACGAAATAAAAATGCTACAGAAGGAAATATTGATTGTGCTTGAAGAGGTAACACAATGATGGAAAATATGAAGAAGGCTGAGTTTAGGCAATATGAAATGTATAAAAACACAGGAATTGAATTAATAGATGAGATACCTTCCCATTGGAAGTTGTACAAAGCAAAATTTATTTTTAAGCATATAATTGAATATTCAAAAACAGGTGAAGAAGAGTTACTTTCTGTCTCCGAATATTATGGAGTTGCTGCGAAATCGGAAATGAATGAAGATTCTGAATTCCTAACGAGAGCTGCTACCCTTGAGGGTTATAAAAAAAATAATAAAAATGATCTAATAATAAACATTATGTTAGCTTGGAAGAAAGCTCTTGGTGTTGCACCAATAGATGGAATTGTAAGTCCTGCATATGCTGTTTTTAGAATTATTGATTTAGAAAAACATGATCCTCGTTTTTATCATTATTTACTAAGAACGGAATTGTACGCTACCGAGTTTAAAAGGTTTTCAACGGGTATTATTGATTCTCGATTAAGATTGTATCCTGAAAGTTTTAATAACATAATTCTATTAACTCCACCTTACACAGAACAAGTTGATATATCAAATTTCCTTGATCATGAAATAAATAAAATCGATGACACTATAGAAAAAAGTCGACAATTAATCCAACTTCTTAAGGAACAACGACTAGCGATCATCAACGAAGCGGTCACGAAAGGTCTCGATCCGAATGTGCCGATGAAAGATTCGGGAATCGAGTGGCTTGGCGCCGTTCCGGTGAATTGGGAAATTAAACGTTTGAAATTTATAGCCAATGTCCGCTCAGGTGTTACCAAAGGTAAAGATTTATCAGGCAAAGAAGTAATTGAATTTCCCTACCTTAGAGTAGCAAACGTTCAGGACGGATATATAGATTTATCAGATGTTGCCACCATACAAGTGGCGGAAGGGGAAGAGAAAAGATACCAGCTAAAATATGGAGATGTTTTAATGAACGAAGGCGGCGACTACGACAAATTAGGTCGAGGTGCAAAATGGGAGGCACAGATCGAACCGTGCCTTCATCAAAACCATGTCTTTGCTGTTAGACCAAATGACTTATCGTATTCGGATTGGTTGGACCTTATCACTTCAACTAGTTATGCTAAGTTTTATTTCATGTTGCATTCTAAACAATCAACCAACTTGGCTTCTATTTCATCTTTTAGCATAAAAGAGCTTCCCATTCTATTGCCTCCGCATAATGAACGAGAATATATAATTAAATATATAAAGGAAAAAACAATTAAAGTTGATACATTAATTTCGAAAGTAAGGCTTCAAATCCAAAAACTCCAAGAATACCGCCAATCGCTTATCAGCGAAGCTGTTACCGGAAAGATAAATGTCCGCAACTATGGAAAGGAGACACAAGAATGACCATCGATTATCGTGAAATCGTATTTGAATCTGCTATCGAATATTCCCTTCTTCGCCAAGGATACCTAAAAGGTATCCCTGGCGAGTTCAATGCTAAACTCGGATTATTCCGCTCACGACTCATTTTATTTTTGCAAGAAACGCAGCCCAAACATTGGGCTGCGCTTCAAACTATTTACGGGACGTCTGTCGAAAATAGTGTGATTCAGTCTATAATACGTGCTATACAAACACATCCCAAGGGGCTTATTGGATTTCTTCGAGACAGTGCACAAGGGAAATACAAAGATCGTGGTATTGAGCTACGGATGTTTTTCATGAAGCCGGATAACGATTTCAATCCTGATGCGGTCTCAAATTACGAGAAAAACCGACTTTCCGTAACTCGTCAAGTTCATTACAGCATTAACAATAACAATTCCCTTGATGTAGTCATCGATTTAAATGGATTTCCACTCATTACAATGGAGCTAAAGAACCCATTAACAGATCAAACCATTGAACATGCGATCCGTCAATATAAAAAGGATCGTGATCCGGCTGAGCCCATCTTTAGGTTCAATGAACGTTCACTTGTACATTTCGCGCTTGATACAGATGAGATACATATGACTACGGAGCTTAAAAAAGAAAAGACGTACTTCTTACCGTTTAATAAAGGTGATGGTTTTGGTAAAGGTAACCCGATTCATGAATCAGGTTATAAGACGACCTATCTATGGGAAGAAATTCTTCAAAAAAATAGCCTTTTTGATATCTTACAGCGATTTATTGAACTTAAAATTGAAGAAAACAAAAAAGATAAAAAAAAGAAAAAGAAACAACTTATTTTTCCACGCTATCATCAGCTTGATGCTGTTCGAAAAATCGCGGATCACGTCTTTACCAACGGGGCAGGAAATCGTTATCTGATTCAGCATTCCGCAGGTAGCGGAAAAAGTAATACTATTGCATGGACAGCTCACCAACTAGCTTCGCTCGCGGATCAAAATGGAAAAGCGATCTTTAATACGGTGGTTGTGATTACAGACCGGATTGTACTTGATTCACAAATCCAAGATACCATTCGCCAGTTTGATTCCACGCCTGGTTTTGTTGCTTATATTGATAAAGGCTCACAGCAACTAGCTGATGCGCTTAGCCGAGGCGCGAAGATAATCGCAACCACTCTCCAAAAATTCCCATTTGTAATGGGGAAATTGAACGGAATGCCAAAAGGATCTAAATATGCGATTATCATGGACGAGGCTCATAGCTCACAAACTGGGATGACCTCGACCAAAATGAAGGATATGCTTACGTATAAGTCACTCGAAGAAGCGGAAAGCGTGGACAAACGTGGCGAAGATCTTCTCGATGTAGATGATCAAATCGCTGAGGTGCTTGCTGCCTATGAGAGACGTCAAAACTTGAGCCTTTTTGCTTTTACGGCAACACCGAAGAAGAAAACGATGCAAACATTCGGCAGTAAAGACGAGGATGGTGACTATCAAGCGTTTCATCTCTATTCCATGCGTCAAGCGATCGAGGAAGGCTTTATTCATGATGTCCTCAAGAACTATACGACATATGATACGTATTTTAAAATTACTAAATTAGCAATTGAGGATCCTGAAGTGGATTCAAAAAAAACAAAACGAGCTATTGCCCGTTTTGTCTCCCTTCATCCGACCAATTTATCACAGAAAGCCGAAATCATTATTGAACATTTCCGTACGTTCACGAAAGACAAAATTGGCGGACAAGCCAAAGCGATGGTTGTTACATCTTCTAGGCTTCATGCGAAGCGTTATATGGACGCATTTAAAGTATATCTGTCTCAAAAAGCATATACTGACCTTCGTGTGCTCGTCGCTTTCTCCGGCAACGTTGAAGATCAGGAAATGGATGAAATCGTAACCGAAGCTGGCATGAATGGTTTTCCGGATACGCAAACCGCCGAAGTATTTGAAGAAGATGAGTACAAAATTATGATTGTAGCCGATAAATATCAGACAGGATTTGACCAACCACTGCTACATACGATGTACGTCGATAAAAAGTTAACAGGTATCAAAGCCGTTCAGACACTGTCACGTCTTAATCGAACGCATCCAGAGAAAAGTGATACATTTGTACTTGACTTTGTTAATGATCGTGAAACGATTCAGAAGGCGTTTCAACCGTATTACGAGCAGACTACGATCGACGAAGAAACGGATCCAAATCTGCTTTACGAATACCGGAGGCAACTTGATGAAACTCGGGTATATGAGGAAACCGAAGTTCAGGCACTCTGTGATATATTCTTTCAACCTAAAATGAAGCAATCAGCGACGGATCAAGCCAAGATCTATAAAATCCTGCAGACGCCGGAAAAACGGTTCAGGGCGATCTCAAAGGATCAGCAAGAAGATGTAAAGTCCATGATGAAAAAGTTCGTATCGATGTACCTGTTCCTCTCTCAGATGGTGGAATATGAAGAGGATATGAAACGCTATTTTACATTCATTCGTTTGCTGTATAAAAAGATTAGTGATCTAATGGGACAAACAGGTTGGGATTTTGACGGTGACCTCGTTGAACTGGAATATTATCGCATCAAAAAAATTGAAGAAGCACACATTGAGCTTGCAAAAGGAGCTAACGCACCTCTTACAGGGGGCTCAGGTGTCGGTGGTAAAAAGAAAGAGGATTACAAATACTTGTCTGAAATTGTCAAACAAATTAATGACCTTTTTGGTACGGATCTCGATGGCGAAATTATAAGTGGACAACTCTATGAAGTGGCTGAAAAGTTCGTAAGCACACCCGGTATGGAAGAACAGGTGGTTAACAATTCATACGAAGATTTCAAATATCCTTTCGAAAACCAGTTTATTGATGGTATTGTTGATTCATTCGAAGAGCAACGAGAACAACTTGAAAATGAGAATGACCAGCTTAATAAACTGGTTCAATTTGTTTCCTCAAGTGATGAAGGTTGTAAAATGATCAGTGATGCTGTCGGGAAAATTGTATATAACTTGCTAAAAAGGTGATATAGAAAGACGCATTTGATTATAAATGCGTCTTTTTGTAGTGATATTTGTTTCGGATAGATAGAGTAGAGTGATCTATGGTCCTGACCCTATAATCAACAACTTGTAGGATGAACAGCAAAAGTTAGAAAATAGGAATATTTGATGGCTTAAATCAATATTAATAGTGTGAGGTGATACATATGAGGAAGCAATTCTCGAAAACTTTCACTTGTGAAGAAGCAACTCTCGATAAATATAAGTGGATATACAACCGCTATAATTTAGCTGGAACAATAACACATAAAAGCTTTTTTTTACACTTACTTTCTAGATTTGAACTTGATCTATTGAATGACAAAGATCTGCATTCTCCGGAATTCAAAGCAGCGATTAATAAAAGTGCTGAGAATCCGATTTCTTATTTCACAAAAACTCAATCTGAGAGTGAGAATGAAGATAGAGTAGCAAAAGTTTTAAAAGAAGCTTTAAACAATGAACTTAAGAAGCATCCCGAACAATACAATGGCTTACTGGATCTTTGTATACAACTAGCTTCTAAAATTCTCTCATGCCAGACTAGTAATGAGAAGGCAATAAATTTGGGGAGGAAGATTTATTCAGCAGCGAGTGACAAAAAAAATGCCAGATCGTCTCTGACACTATCTAATATAATGGAATTAGAGAGTATTGGTTTCATTCCGATTTCTGATTTTTTTCCATTGTCCAACATAGTGCCGAAATCTGTAATTAAGTCATATGAAAGTTTAGAAAGGTGGAGCAAGCCTAGAAACAGTTTGACTAAGTTCTATAATAACTTTTTAAAAAAAATTGAATCATGTGAACTTGAGGATGAACTTAATAAAGTTTTGAAAAATTTAGATAAGGCACTGAACGACCCTGAATACGGAAAAACGGAAACCCTTTAATTACCAAAGAGCCGAATCGCTTGTATATCAAGCGATTCGGCTCTTTCCAATTATTGTATTATTTAAAACATAATCTAGTACTTTTCATTAATTATAATATCAATCAGGAGGTAAGATTAATGCACAAAAGACCTGATGAGATTTTTAGAGTAAGAGAAATGTGGTCTCCAGATGATATCGAAAGTTTGGAATTAAACTTCGGGAATTTTGCATGGAATGTTAATTCCACGCAAAAAAATTCAGAATTAGACATAAATTTTCCAGGAATATCCCATACTAATGAATATATCACCAACCAGATAGGAGAAATAGATATAGGAACCGTTTTTAACACCCTATACTTTGATGGGTTTGCAGAGGAAACATCACTTAAACCCATCGGCAAAAAAGCGATTAACGATTGGATTTGGGAGAACGTTGTATGTAAGCAAATCAAGTCTGCTTCTTTATGCAACTTTTTGAATAAGAAAAGAAAGAAGGTAAAGCCGGAAACTTTTGATTTAATTGTAGTACTAGCAATCGATTACTGTAATAAATGTGCTCTATTGCTAGAAAAAAAGATCGGCGAAGTTACGTCAGAAGATCTAAATGATTCAAGGATTGTTGATTTATTCATCCATGAATTTAATCAACAAAAATCTTCTGTAAAGCAGTGCTATTTGAAGCAGATTTTTAAGGCAACCTCTTTTCATAGGGTTGAATTAAAAATTAGTAAAAGAAAGAGAGAGGAGTTCATACATCCCCTTGTTCTCCGCTATCTGAAATATTGTAAGGATCAGGGGACGTTGGATAGCAGCTTATCAAACCTTTCATCACAATTAAAACGCGTATTAATTTGGCTTACTTCAGTGCCTTTAGACTTAAACTGTTACAGCATGAACGATATTCCTGTATGGGAAATCAATCATAGTCATTTGAAAGGCTATCGGAAGTATTTACAAAGAATGGTTGCAGAGGAAACGTACACGTTGAGAGGCGCGAGTCAACATATGGTTTATGTCACTTCATTCTTTCAGTATCTTTATGAAACTGAAGTTATTTCCAGTGATATAACCAGAGGTATTTCCAAAATCGTTTCTGATCCGTATGAATACCGAGATATACCGAAAGACGAGGAGATTAAAGCATTAATTAAGACCGTAATGCTTTACTCTGATAACCCTGTAGTTGAGTCATTATGTTACCTTTTAATGCTAAACATGGGGCTTAGAAATGTGGAGGTGGCAAATCTACAGTGGCAAGATATTAATCTAGAAACAAATATTCTTACAATAGATCAGCATCAATTGCCAATCCCAACAAGTATTACACGTTTGTTTGGAAAAATTAGTATTGCAAAAAAGGGATTGGTTTTTACTCAAGAACCCAGCAAGTATAAAGGGCAGATCTACAATAACTTTAAACTTTATAAACAAATTGCTGGCTGGAGATATGAAGGCGGAGTTCATTTGCTAAGACATACCTTTATTACCAGGATGGCTGAGTTTTTACCACCAATGGTTTTAAAAGAAGTCGCAAGACATGAGAGCGATAGAACGACTGCACTATATGTTCATATCAATGAATCAAAGTTAAGAGACGCCGTAAACACCCTGAAATTCTTATAAAAGAGAGGAAGAAAATGGATGAACAAAGCTGTGAAAAGAAAAAAAGGGGCAGTCAACGATGAGTTGGTCAATGCGATTGATCAGTTGATGAACAAGTATGATGTGACGCGTATCCGGTCTGTATTGTCGGCACGCCCGCAACTTATTCGTAACTTAGAAGGCAATAAAGTCGAATCTTCTGTCGCTCCAAAAACAATACAGCAAGCATTTGTTGATTTTGAATCCGGAGAAGATTTCCCATTGAAGGAATCATCAAAGAAAACCTATCGGTCGGAAATCAAGATTTTCTCGGGATACTGCGCAAATACTTTTGAGAAAGGCACCGAAACGGAGGTGAACGCTATCTTAAACAAACGGTTCATGGCAGAGTATTTAAGTCAGTGGACTAATGATAATACACGAAATAAAAAAGCTTCTTTTCTAAGATCATTTTTACATGCTGAGTGCAGAGAACTAATCATAAAAGATCAACTGGATTTAAAAAAACTGCTACCACTTGATACAGTTGATCATGACATTCCACTTTCTTTCACTCTCAAGCAAGCGCTTGAAATCGTTAATCTTTCACGGAGTGGCAACAACAATTTAAGAAATCATACTCTTATTACCACTCTCTTGGGAAGTGGAATAAGGGTAGGTGAAATTGTGATGCTTAAAACTGGTGACATCGATTGGGAAACTCAATCACTCTGGGTTCATCCAATGAAAAAAGGACTTAAAGCAAGGGAAAAACGAAAAATTAATAATAAAGCACTTGAAGTGCTCTCTGCTTTTACAAACTTCACCTATGGGTATGTAATGAAGGATTTGGAGGAAAGCGAGTACAATGATCTTTTTATTTTCTCTAAGAATGGAGGAAAAAGTCATTTAAGCGTGCGTACCATTCAAGAGATTGTTAAAAATCTGATTTATAGATGTAAAACAATTTCTAAGGAAGATAAAGAACGATTTAGCACGCATACAACACGGCATACATTTGCGATGCAATTACTAGATGCTGGAGTGAATTTTTACACCATTTCTGAATTGTTGGGACACGACAGCTTCGCATCTACAACAAGGTATCTGAAGCTTTTCGATGAGCAACTTGTTCAAGCTGTTGAAAAGCACCCATTCTCTCACACGTCGATATTTGCGAAATAAATTAAATAAAACAAAGGATGTGTAATGATGATTTTTAAACAACAACTAATGAAAGACATTTTAATTGATTCACATTATGTGAAAGACTGGTTGAAATTTGCTCGTCTTAAAGATTCGACAAAGAAGAATCAATTAACCTATTTAAGAAGGTTCGAGAGATTTATTATCGAACAATCTGAGGAGGTATTGGAAGAAGTCGATTTTAATAAATTCTATTTTTACGAAGACGCGGGCGAATTCGGTCCAATAGATCCCCTTTTTATTGACGAATATTTTGAAAGGAGCTATGAAGATTTGACCGATCACGGTCAATATAACAATATTTGCGCAATAAAGGGGTTCTTCACATTTTTAAAGGATATGGATTTGATAGCTACAAATCCTGTAACTTTAGTTAGCAATACATTTTACAAGCCTGTGAGGCGCGATAGATCATTAAGCAATGACCAATGCAATAAATTAATGCTGGCTGCGAACGAGTTAGAACCGTTTACAAAGCAGTATGCTGTTCTTTTTCTTCTTGAAATAACATGTGGACTTAGAGCAAAAGAGCTTATAATGCTCAAAAAGTCGCAAATTGATTTTCAAAGAAAATGCATATTTATTAATAGAGGTCAAAAAACCTCAAAAAACACGGTATTTATGCATTCGACTCTTTGTCAAGCTCTTTACGAGTACATTAACCATCCCCATTGGTTAACTTGGAGCAATGGGGAAGATCGGGAGATTTTCTTTTCGAACAATCAACCTCTTAACTATCAGAAGCTCCGAAATGTATTGGATTTAATTGTCAATAAAGCGAAGATGGAAATTGGTTTAACTCCACACCAACTTCGGCACACAATGGCGCGATTGATGTTTGAGAGTGGTATTGACATAATCCTAATTCAACGGCAATTACGTCATAAGAGAATCGCAACTACGTTTCGTTATTTGCCCCCATCAACCAGCCTAACTGAATATATGGAGAAAAATGCAATCGAAATATGACAAAAGCAGCCGAATATGTTATCGGCTGCTTTTACAAAATCGTTCAACTTTTATCCTTCTGTATAATAGCTTAGCATACGGTATACAGTATCTGAACCGATCTGTCTCTTCCAGCGTAAAAAGAGATTCAAGAAAGCCAATTATGCCTTCAATTGCATTAAGTTCGAAGACTCTTAAAATCACTCCATCTTCATTTGACGCGTAGCTTCGACTGAGGTAAACAATATGTCCTATCATGAGGTATTAAATCAATAATAAGTTTCTCAATGTTTTGAGTATCTCGATACCTTGCAAAAATATCATCCCCTGCTTTCCATCCGATAGGCATGGAATTTTTAGATAATTTTGCATTTTCATCTTTGTGGATAGTTGCAGTCCAGTAACAATCATTTAAACAATTGTAAATAAATTGCTCAGAAAAATTATTATCTTGGTTTAGAAAATACTTCTTAGCTTCTTCTTCGCATATGTCTCTAATATGTTTGGTTTTTGGTACTATGTGTTCAAATATCAGAGATCCTTTTTCCCATTTCCCTGGTTTAAGCAATTCTAACGCTCGCTGACTAACATAATCGGACGTATACCTCCAATCTTGTTTACTTCTGTCAAAAAACTTCCGGATAATTTCTGTATTAAGATTAGACAAAAATTTAGTTCTACCTTCCCGCATACCCCCCATATATAAGTCATCGTCAAATGGCAAGGTCTTTAGAAAGCGAAAATATATTTCTGACATTAACTCTATAGTTTTTTCTCTTGAAATCAGAATTAACACCTACTTTGCAGATGATGAAAGCACCTGATAATCAGTATATTCATTTTCACTTACTTATAATAGACTTTTGTGAGGAACGACAGAATAAAAAGACCCCATTTAGTTTCGTCCCCTATGGTTAAAGATCTCAGAAAGAATCACTCATGATTTTTGCTACAGAAACGACAGAGTCAGGGCAAACTTACTAAGCAATATGACTCAAATTCAGTAGAATTAGAAACCTTTTTTATTTCTAAGGATTCTCTAATAAGACAATTCCCCAACATTATGAAACTATGAATTAGAAATGGTTTTTTGAACCCTCAATCGACATTTATTCTGAAAACAAATAACTCCTGTCATAATCTTAAGTCACTGTTTGTGAAAAGTTTTTCTATGACAGTAGCTCCAAAGTTATAAATCTTTAGGAACAGTAAAATCATGTAACAAGCAGATAGGAAATCATGTCTTCTAGAATACATAGTTATATAAATAGTTTACAAAAGAAGGTGATTTTCTGGAATGTCAAAGTCAGACACTGAAAGTGAACATGCTAAGGAATGCTATGCTTATTTTGGGCTAGCTGTGTATTATTCTCAAGTTTTGGAGCATCAATTGGTTAATATGATTATTTTATTAAAACGATCGCAAGGGCTTCTTCCTACAGAAAGTGACTTCGATGTTCTTTATATTCAAAGATCAAAACGCACACTAGGTAATTTAATATCTGAAATAAAAGAGTTGTTTCAACTTCAAGAGGATGAAAAAAACGAATTAGAAGAAGTATTGAGGCAAAGAAATTTTATAGTGCATGATTATTTCAAAGAGAAGATAGCACTAACGCTTACCGAAAGTGGAAGAAATGAATTGGTTAATGAACTCCAACGGTTTGTTGAGCGAGTGAGAAATATAGATTCTCGACTTGAGGTTTATTCAGATAGGATGAGGAAAAGTGTAGGGTTAACCGATGAAATGTTAGAAAATGAATTAAAGATAATACGTAATGAAGTAGGATTAGATGAAAGAGAAGACTCATCTATAGATTGAACCTTAGAACATCCATTGATCAAAGACTATCAACAGGGATCGTGCTTACGATCCTTTTTTCTTTAACGTTTTTTGGTCGCAAAATTAACAATTCGATCGGTTAATCTAGCTGTATTCGTTCTCAATCCAAGGTTGAATTTCTCCAGGGTTTTTAAATATCTTCTTGGGCACAGCATCTACAAATAAGTAAAATTCATAATCACAATCATTAATTTTTATATCAATGATTGTTTCCCCAATTGAGAGCCTTATTTGGAACCGGTGTATTCTCTGATAGCCAAGTCCCCGCTCTATAGTCCATTTTTGTAATTGTAAGAAATAAGATTCTGCAACTTCCATAGAATCAGATGCAAGTTCGAATAGGCGAGAAATAAAAGCATTATATATAACAGAATCACCATGGTTTTTCCACCAAGAAAAATTAAGGGACACAAGCTCTTTGGAGATTTTGTTGGTATTCATCTTCTTTTTTTTAGTAGGTTCTAATTCTATATCCATTATAATTCGCTCCCTGTAAAGTTCTATTGAAGTCATAGTTTCTCAATGAGGTAAGACATATCTGAATCATTAATGTGGTCTCTTTCCTCTCTTTTATATAATGATAGTATGTACCATATGGAGGACAGTTATTCTGGTACTAGACCTTTGAAATAAATAACGGTTTAGGAAGGCACGTTCATAATTTTGAAAAAAGAAGTACCAGCTGTTTTTGCAGGTATTAAAAGGTAAATTTCGAGTGACTAGAAACGAATGTTTGTTCTATAATCAAGAGGAGATCTTACATATATTTTATAGTGAAAGAAGGTTTGTGGCAGTGGATAATCGGAGACCAACCGCTTTTATAAGTTACAGCTGGGATGGTGAGGAACATGAGAAATGGGTTCATGACCTGGTCAATCGTTTGCGTTCTGATGGCAGCGGAGTTGAAGCCAGTTTTGATAAATTTGAGCTTTATGATAAAACAGTAAATTTGAATCAAATGATGGTTAACGCAATAAAGAGTAACGATTATGTGATTGTTGTTCTGACTGAAAATTATAAGAATAGAGCAGATGGTTTTCTGGGGGGAGTGGGTTTCGAAGCCGAGATGCTTTTGGCTGATTTACGAAGAAATCGGGATAAGATCATCCTCGTAATGCGGCACAACGGAGATTTCGAGAGCGTATTCCCTTCGTACTTTCGTGACTATTATGCAATTGATTTTTCAGATGGCAAACAATTTGAAAAGAAATTTGACGAACTTGTAAACAGGATTTATCGTCATAATTCATATGAAAAAGCACCACTGGGATCGATGCCAAGTTTTTTAGCTTCAAATGTGCAGCCATCATCGTTAGTAGAAGAGCCGATACCTCAACCGATCAAGAAAGAAACAAACATTTTTGAATCATTTTCAACTCTTGAAATACCAAAGTCGTTTACCGATTTGGATAAAGAGGAATTTCTTCGGTCGAGTTATGATGAAATAATGAATCAATTTAATGCATTATTTGATCATGTTAAAACACAGACACCTGGCTTCACGTATCAATTAGACGTAGAAAACGCGCGGAAACATATTTATAGGCTGTATATTCATGGTCAACATAAAACAAGCGTGAAGATGCTACTCGGAAGTGGTTTTGGCAACCATCATTCGATTAATTTTTCTTTTGGGAATCAGTCCATGTTTAGTGATAATTCTTTTAATGAGATGCTTTCAATTGAGGAAAAAAATAACCAACTGAATCTAAGGATGTTAATGAGTTTCCGTCACAATGATACTTTCGTTAAGCCAACTGATATTGTAAAAAGAATGTGGGAAGATCACTTGTTGCCTTATCTAAGAAATTAGTAGTTGGGTGGGATTAAGATATGTATTTTAATGCTTATGAAAATTTCATATCAAGATTGTCGGAGTTCAGGGGAGGTAGATATTATGTTGATCTAATTACTTCTATGATTCCACAG
Source organism: Paenibacillus sp. UMB7766-LJ446 (assembly GCF_030226665.1). Taxonomy (NCBI): domain Bacteria; kingdom Bacillati; phylum Bacillota; class Bacilli; order Caryophanales; family Paenibacillaceae; genus Paenibacillus; species Paenibacillus sp. UMB7766-LJ446. The sequence continues at coordinate 212,279 of NZ_JASOYM010000012.1, read as the reverse complement.
GGGGACGAAGGAAGCTTCGTATCCTCTGAACGACATGATATTGAACCAATTCGTTTTGTTATCGTAAATGCTGAGAAATTTATAACCGGAAGTGTCGACTGGTTAGGCGAAGAAAAGTTAGAAGTATCTTTTACTTCTTACAATAAAAAAGACATCACCTCGATCAATGTTTTATTATTGAATCCAAGCTCAATGTATTACGAGAACACTGATTTCAAACAAATGCAAGTTAACATCACTTTCCACAATGGAACTGAAATCAATTTAAATAAACAAGATTACTTCCCAGAAGGAAGGGCTTTCACAGAAGTAGTAAAATTGTTGGTCAAATAAAAACTAAAGCCCTCGATATTAAAGCGCTTTTATTTTTTTATTAAAAATATACATTATATACAATGAGTTTTTTGGAAATTTTAAGCGAAGGACAAGCTTATTGTGATTAAATGTTTTGTAAGTGCAAAAAATGAATCAGATGGTTCCAATAGCCTATTCTTGTGAGAACCCTCTTAAGAGGGTTCTTATTTCTTGCCAATGTTAGTCTGGATAGATTGAATACTGACTCACTGGGTTCATTCATTCTGCCAATTTTGTCGACAGTCCATAATTGGAGGTGATATAATAGGAAAATATTACTATGTTTACGTCGAGTGGGGGAAGAGCATTGACGACTACGAATGCATATGTGTTCAACGGTAAAAAGCTATTGTCATATAGTCACTTTGATATATACAGGGAAGCATTGGTTAAAGAGGGGATTGAGGTTACCTCCACTTCATTTAATGAAATTTTTGAAGAAATAAATGGGGATTTTCCAGATAGAAAACGGGAAGCAGATAGATTGTTTTTCGAGAATATTTTTTATGGACAACTGAAGAATATTTACTTTCATAAGGTAACTAATGATTTGCCTGAAAAAAACGCATTCCTTCATAATGTAGCTCGAATAATAAATAATATGAACAAAAAGGAATCCATTCCAGCGCAACATCATGACTCATTCAATATAAATGGTTTTTATGCTTTGGACATTCTTAATATCGAAACAAAAGGTAATGTATTTTTGTTGGGGTATGATTTCAAGGAAAACAATGATCGTGTAGAATTAGCCCGTTTTTTAATTGCTCAAGTAGTGATAAAAGATGACGAGCCTGTCTACTATCTTGCAGCCCTTGAAATAAATTATTTAGAAAAATTTTATTTACTAATGTTCAGAAACTTAATAGGTATTGATGCAGTTCCACAATCCGGGTTGCTCGAAGAAGAAAAATGGAATAGAACCATGAATGGATACATTACAAAAATCAATAATTTTGTACTTAGTCCACTTGATATTATCGAAAGTTTTCAGGTGAAAAAAGACAGAGCTGGAATGTATGATATGTGTAAGAAATTAGACGATGATCTGTTGGAGGAATACAGAGCAATAGTTACAGGAAAAATTAACTCTTCTGTTGAAAATTCGATCGATGATTGGTTCGATGCTTTATTTACTGATGGAGAGGGACCGAGTGCTATTCAAAAAGAGTCTCTAAAGGATAAAATCTGCTCTCAAGTATTAGCGTTATATTTAAAAAACAATCCTCAAATTGATCTTGTGGAAAAAGCAAGAGCTCTAGGGCAAGTCGGTTACACAACTAAAATTGAATTTAAAGCGAATCAAGCAGGAAGGGGGGCAACCAAATCTAAAAGTGGAAGTGAACCCATAGTTTCTGAAGATATGTTTCATAGCTTGTATATTGATTTTAAAGGTGCATTAGAATTGCCGAAGTGGTCTTTAGCTTGGTTTACAGACGAAACTGACGATTACCTGCAAACGACTATTTATATTACAAATAACTATTTTAAAGTGATTTTTTTACCAACGAGACACTTGGACAAGGAGGCAATTTATCGTGTTGTTAGATATATTGGTGGATTCAGAAATTACTAAATATCAAGAAAATCGAGATGTTGATCATTTAAAGAACATTGAAAGATACGTTGAAATCTTGAATGAACACAATTTTACTGAGCGGTTTATCCGTAGTCTTGGTTTTTCATCAAGTGGAGCGGAACAACTTATCCAACAGTTGAAACTTGAAGACCAAATAGAGGAAAAAATTCATCTAACATGCAATATGACTGAAGAGGACTCAGTTATCTCAATTAATACTACTAAATGTCCTTTGTGTAAGGAACAGATATCAGAGAAAGAACATGAATTTGAACCACTATATCAGGTCAATTTACAAAAGGAAGAATATAATGGTATTAGACAAGCTGTATCAAATAAACTGTTAAATGTATTCCTTGATTCAGACTATTCTGACAACTACAGGAGTTTGTGTAACAACATTTCAAGTACCATACCGCTAGTGGGTGCAGGTTTTTCGATGCCTCTAGGAGCCCCTTCATGGGAGAAATTGTTTTTGGAATTTGGCTTATTAATTTCTGAAAAATTTCGGGACACATATGAAGCAATGATAAAACCAGGTAATTATTTTAGTGGAATACCATTGCTGTACCAGTTGTCTAAAAGTGTAAGGGAAGATAGACAGTTGAAGCCGATAGCTGCTGAGATCATAGAGAGACATATTAACTATGATATCCCTAACGAAAAACATAATTATGTAGACTTATTGAAAGTTAAGTTTCCATATTATTTAACAACAAATTATGATAATGCACTAAATATTTTTAGTTCAAAATACTCGGTTCCTTTAGAGATCGAAGAGATTGAAAATGTTCAAAAGTTTATTTCAGAGCATAAATCTAGAGTTGTTCACCTTCATGGTATATTGGACAAACCCAATTCACTTGTGTTGACTAAAGATGACTATACAAGAAAGTATCAAGACGACACATATACAAAGAAGGCATTAGCCTTGATGGCTCATAAATCTTTATTATTTCTTGGTTTCTCTTTCTCAGATGAGCATTTTACCGAACTCTATAAATATGTACGAGAAATTGTTGGTGGAAGACACTATATCATTACAACAGATGCTTCAAAGGCTGACGAATTAATTCAATTAAACATTATCCCAATCGTTCTGAAAGTTAACAATCGGGATGAAACCGTGATTGCTTTAAAGTATCTGTTGAAAAATATTGAGATGATTAATCATGTCTAGCCAAATAGGAAATGTCGTAGAAATTGTAAAAGACGAAGAGTTTTTATACGCGACATTAAAGAGAGAAAATGTGAGAGTCATCAGAAAAATTATGGACAGAGAAGTAATTGTTGAAATTGGGTATGTACGCTCTTTCACTAATTTTTACATCAAGATAAACGATTGTTATTATATCAGAAATGAAAATAAATTTCTGATTGAATCTGTGAAATGAACAATTTGATTCCCAGCAGTAAAACAAATAACAGCCATTAACATTTCATAGTAATGTTAATGGCTGTTATTTGTTATAGCTGTTACATATCGCCGATGAGTTCTTATATGCACTTGGTAGTGATAAAGAAGTGCAGGAATAGGGACACATGGCTTAAATCCTCGTGCTGTTCAAACGATGAAAGAAGCTGAAATCGATATTTCGAGTCATACATCAGATGATTTTAAAACAAGCAGACTACATCATCACGCTTTGTGGTAATGCCAACGATAATTGTCCAGTGTAAGTAATTGAACCGTATCCGATGTATTTATACCTTCTTCGAAAACAAACAAAAACAAAAAGGGATTGTATGCATTTCTGAGACAATCCCTAAATTAGTGTAATAGTTGGGTAGTTCTATTCCGATGTTGTTCTAATTAGACTGTACTCATATACCATTTTAGTTACATTATCAAAAAAATCTATAATCATTTTACAAGAAGATTCCAAAGTATCTTTAGTGATTTTTTCTTCGTGATCATTCTTATTTCTGAAAGCTGGGGAGGTGAATGATTGTTCTCCAGTTACTAAATCCATTTCACTATATGGAAAAATATGTTTTTGGTGCTTGTTCATATTATTTATATCTCCAACATAAGGGAAGATGGCTACTTCATTTTCTTCTATTTTCATCTTAATTTCTTCCAAAGAATCATCAGACTTTATTTTGTTCTTAATTTTAGAAAAATTCAAATATACTGGAATCGGATCTTGCGGAAACAATGACTTATGCAAAAAGTGCGCGTAAGTATCAAAAAAACTGTGAACCGTTCCATAAAAGTTCAATGTAATTTTACTTATAAGTAGTTCCGCCGGTTGTTCAGTATAATAATAATCTATTTTCAATAAACTTGAGGGAAACTCGAAAGGCTTTCCATTCTTAAGTTCGTTTAACCATGTATCATTTTTTTTATTTAGTTCGTTTTGAATATAATAATAAGAGTTCAAATCCATTAAAGAAAAAAAAACTTTTTCCTGTGCTGTTTTCAAGTAATCCATTGTTTCATTGTCCCAGAGCTGCTCCCACTCATTTAAAACCTTACGAGAGAAAATAAGTTGTTCGTTCATTTAAGACATCTCCTTCTTAATTTTTATTGAGTATAGGTGTAGGTAGCTTATTCCTGTTTCTCAAGAATTACAGGAAATTAGTGAACAGTGTTCTCAAATCTTACATATCTATACTAAGATTATTAGAATGAATGGAAAGTAACGAATGTGTTGATTTTATGAATTGTTACTATATAGATCACAAAACAATGAGATGATTGAAGAAAGTTTTCTAAGGAAATATGTACAATGACCCTATCAGGACATAAGATGAACAAACCAGCGATATTGTAGGATATTAGTATCCTACAATATCGCTGGTCATTTACCGCTTTCATTTCAAAAGCTTGGGAAGAATTTTAGAAAGTGAATTCAAGTGGTCCTTTACTCGCTGGATTGTTCGTTTTCCCATGCATCATAATCATCACTGTATCGGTCGAGATTACTATCTTCTTTAAAATATTCTTCTACATTGGGCATAGAATCGTAATCCCATTCACCATTAGGATCATTTGGATGGTTCGGCATATAGCTGTCCTCCTTGCTTTATTATCACATGTGTAGGTATTATGCATTAATTATAATGTTGAAAATTACTGATTTCAAGCATTCGCCTTTCTTGGGAAAGTTTATTATTTTATGCAGGTAAGTTCTTAAGTCAAAGATGAGAGTAGTGATACAAGGGATTGATTAGTCAGGTAATGATCTATTACGTATTTAGGAAGAAATATTACAGAATTTATTGTGGACTAGTATGTTTCAGAAAAGCTTGAGTATTTAAATATCAACTGGAAAATCACTGAGAATAATCTCGGATGAACAAGGACAACATCTTGAGGATGATGAAACCGAAATGGAAGTATAAAATATATAAGGAACGGCAGACATGGTCTGTCGTTTATTTTGATTTGTATGGTGTGGTAAACTTAAAGAACATATAATATGAAAGGGAACTAGCCATGAATATACTCCTAACCCTCAAAGGTCTGATTTATAAACCGAGAATAAACAAATTATTGAATCTTACGCAGACATATCTTGAGTCACTAGATGGTTTCGTAAAAACAGCTAATAGAGTAGTGAACGATTTTGATAAAAGTACTGCATTTATGTCCCTTAAAGAACACAAACGTTTTATCGATCGCTATATGCAAAATAAGGTTTATTTAGATAAGGGCGATCCCTTTGAAGTCCACAAAAAAATAAAACAAGAGTTTAATAAGCTACATAAATGGGTGCTAAAAACATCTAAATACAAGACAATAGTTCAGCTTTATGAGCATGTCCAACAAGAATCATATCAAGTTTATATAAGTACGCTGGAGCAATTACAGATTATTCAGACACATAACTCAAAATACGACAAAAAAATTAATCATGCTCTTAGTGAACTTGAGCAGCTTAAGCAAGATTACATAACGAACTCTGCGAAACTGCATTTTGCAAAAAAATATGAAGAAGTGTATTGTTTTTTTCGTCAAGCAGGTAAAGATGAGCTTAGTGAGCGCCAGAAGGGATTTATAAATATATTCAGCGATAAGGATGCTCAAATTACCTTTTGGAATCAGGAATACATACGAGCTAATCTTCAAACTCATTCAGCATTTTTTGATGATATCGATGGGAAATCGCTGGATGAGCAACAACGAATTTCTGTTCTGACAGATGAGGATAACAATTTAGTCTTAGCTGGCGCAGGAAGTGGAAAGACACTCACAATCGCTGGCAAAGTTAAATTCTTGACTCAAATTAAAAAAGTCAGACCGGAGGAAATCCTTCTAATCTCATTTACCAATAAAGCAGCTGGAGAGATGCAGGAACGAATTTCAAATAGACTACATGTAAATGTAGATGTGAAAACATTCCATAAGCTAGGCAATGGAATCATAGCAAAACATGTTAACGTCAAACAGAGCATAAGCGACGAGCTTAGATCTTATGTGCAAACTTTCTTTGACCGTGAGATTTTAACTAGACCAGTGTTACTTCAACATATTGTTCAATTTTTTGGAGTTTATTTTAACATTCCACGCGACCGCTCTGAATTTGAAACGATAGGTGAATATCATGAATCACAGCGAGGACTTGATTTTGAATCTTTAAAGAGCAAATTACAACGTATGAATAGTACTGACCAGACCTTAAAAGGTGAGACGATGAAGAGTTTAGAAGAAATCATGATTGCAAATTTTTTGTTTTTAAACGGGGTTGAGTACGAATATGAAAAAAATTATGAGTATGACACTGCAACGAAAGAGTTTCGACAATACCAACCTGATTTTTATTTAACTAAATATGGACTTTATCTGGAGCATTTTGGTGTCAATGAGCAGATGAGGGCTCCCTGGTTAAAAGGAATTGAAGAGAAGAAATATATTCAAGGTGTTCATTGGAAACGAGGGCTGCATGCCGAGAAAGGTACAATATGCATTGAATCCTTTTCTTATTACAATCAAAATGGTGTTTTACTTTCAAAACTAAGTGAGAATTTACAAGAATATGGTGTTGAATTTAATGAAGTTAATGCACTTGATTTGTATGAGCTTCTTTGCTCGAGACAGAATAATCAGCAGTTTGAAGAGTTTGTAAAACTGATTTGCAGTTTTATCAATTTATTCAAATCGAGCGGGTATTCCGGCACTGATTTTGATCGTTTAAAGCATGAAAACCGAATTTCCGAAAATAACCCTTTTCTTCGTAAACGCACGGAATTATTTTTCGAAATTGTTCGTCCTATTTATGAATTTTACCAAGCATCTATAGCTAAAGAACGAAGAATTGATTTTAACGATATGATTAACGAAGCGACCAGAATTGCTCGCTTGCTGGAATCAAATTTCAATTATAGATATATCATCATTGATGAATACCAGGATATTTCAAAAAGTAGATTTGGACTTGTGAAGGCGATTAAGGATAAAACCGGTGCAAAGGTTATGTGTGTGGGAGATGACTGGCAGTCCATTTATCGATTTGCAGGTAGTGATCTAGATTTGTTTACACGATTTGGAGAATATTTTGGCGCTTATGAAACCATGAAAATTGAACAGACCTACAGAAATTCGCAAGAGCTCATAGACATTGCCGGTCAGTTCGTGATGCGAAATAAAAAGCAATTGACTAAAAAACTTAAATCCGCAAAATCAACATCGCAGCCAATCAAAATACATTCATTCTCAGATAACATGGGAGATGTAGTTGATGCGATCATTGAAAGTATTGTCCAAAAATACGGAGTCAATAGTACTATCATGTTGTTGGGAAGAAACAATATGGATATCAAACAACTGGATGGTCATCACGGCTTTAACGTAGATGTGAATAAGCATCTAATAAAATCCGAGAAATATCCATCTCTTCAGCTTAGTTTTATGTCTGCACATAAATCTAAAGGATTAGAAGCCCATAATGTAATTGTAATCAATGGTCGAAATGCTGTATTGGGCTTTCCGAATCGTATGTCAGATGACCCTGTCCTTCAATGGGTACTAACAGCACCTGATTCTTTAGCATTTGCGGAAGAAAGGCGTTTGTTTTATGTCGCATTGACACGAACTGAAAATGAACTATTTATTGTTGTACCAGAGCGTGAAAAATCTTTATTTGTGAATGAACTGATTAAGGATTATAAGGTACCTCTTATTTTATCTGGAAGTCAGACCTCAATTGCTTCTAATCCGAAGTGTTTGACCTGTAATACAGGCACCCTTGTAGAGCGAAAAGGGAAGGGCGGCAAGTCTTTTTTGGGATGCAGTAATTACCCAGGATGTCGTCGTACATATAGCGATATAAGGATAATTAAGAATCAAGTTCGTTGTGCAACATGTAAAGGGTACATGGTGGTGCGGAGGAGCAAAAATGGAGTACAATTTTACGGATGTACAAACTTTCCGCATTGTCGTACGACGAAAAAAAGGTGATTTCTTAAAAAGAACATAAGAAGTGGGGGGAAATTTATGTCGAGCAATAGAAAGGCTCTCACTGAAAATGATAATTTAATTTTATTTTCTGAGGTTGAGGGGATCTGTCCTTTATGTACGAAATCGTTAATGTACGTTAAAGACGGTAAGCAGTATAAGATTTTTGAAGGTGCTCACATTTATCCATTAAATCCAAGCAAAGAAGAAGCAGAGTTATTGAAAAATGAAGAAAGATTAGGTGATGATGTTAATGATATAAAGAATTTCATCGCTTTATGTCGTGATTGTCATAAGAAATTTGATCAACCTCGAACTGTTTCGGAATATAAAAATCTGTTATCTATAAAGAAAAAATTATTGGCGAAAAGTGAAATACGAAAAAAATATATCAATTATCAGATTGAAAATGAAATCAAAGTCATACTGTCTTTATTAGCCAGTGAAGAGGATTGGGATTTGGAGCCCGAAGAACTTGAGTATGATCCAAAAGAAGTAGATAGAAAAGCAAATTCAACACTTCAAAAGTTGACTAAAAAGAAAATTAAGTTTGATGTATCGGAATATTATGTATATATAAGAGATCAATTTCGTGAGCTTGATAAATCAACTGAAGACACCTTTGAAACAATAGCTTCACAAGTAAAAGCATTTTATATGGTATTAAAAAGGGAAGGGCAGGCACAAGAAGATATCTACGAACATATGGCAGAATGGGTGAGTAAAAAAACAGAAAACAGCTCTTTGGAAGCAAGTAAAATAGTAGTATCTTTCTTTGTTCAGAATTGTGAGGTGCTTTCATGATTGTTCCAAATAAAGTTGTTAATTACGAGGAGTCTATTATCGGAAAAATGATCCCAGTTCTTGAGTCGCTCCGGAATAATGATAACAGTGTAGAAAAGTTGTTTTATGAGTTACAGGAGATATTTGATGGGGTTGAAGAGTTTATCTATACAATAGAAGCATTATTTATTTTAGACGTGATTAATGTAGATTTAGATACTGGAGGATTGGAATATGTTGAAAGAAATTCGCTGTAGCGTATTTAGAGAGCCGGTAATTAAATTTCATGCTGGATTGAATGTGGTATTAGGTGATAGTCAAGGTTCCAATTCAGTAGGGAAGTCATCTTTGCTTATGATTATAGATTTCGTATTTGGTGGAAACTCATACATTGATCATAATAGTGATACAGTAAAAGAACTTGGGCATCATCATTTTCAATTTATTCTTTCATTTAGTGGTGAATTATTTTATTTTCAAAGAGGAACGGAGTTACATAAGGAAGTTTATTTATGCGATAGTTATTTTCAGATTGTTAGACCAATGCCAATAAAAGAATACTTGTTCTTTTTGAAAGAAAAATACGCATTATCATCAAATCATTTGAATTTTCGCTCAGCTGTCAGCTTATTTTCAAGGATTTGGGGCAAATTTAATTTGGATGTTAAAAGACCATTGCATACATTTCCTAAGGAAAAAAATGCGGATACCGTCGAAAGAATTCTGTTGGTTTTCAATGAATATGACCATGTTATTGAAGATGTAAAGGTTTTAAAAGTTCTTAGAGAATCCCGTACGACACTCAATAAGGCGAGTAAATTTGAATTTCTTCCTAAAATCACTAAATCAAAGTATGAAAGAAATTTGAAAGAAAAGTCCCAAATAGAAGAAGAAATCACCACAATTCAAAATAACTTATTTCAAGAAACGCTTAATCTTCGTGAGAAGGTTACAGAAGAAGTATTCAAATTACAAAATGAAAAGAACCGTATGCTTGAAGAGAGGGACTATTTCAAAGCCCAATTGAATAGACTCAATAAAAATCTAAAAGTTAAGCATACTAATCAAAAATTTGAAAAGTTAGTTGAATTTTTCCCTGATGTTAATTTAGACAGATTAAGGACAATTGATAATTTTCATTATAAAATTTCAAATATTCTCCAGAGAGAAATAAAAAATGAAAAGAAACAGTTGGAAATGAAAATCTCATTTATTAATGATCAAATAAGAGAAACTGATCAAACAATGAGTGGTCTCCTTAGTAATAATGATCATTTAAGTCATTTAATCGAGCGATTAATCAATTTAACAACAAGGCTTAAGAACATTGAAGTAGAGAATAATATGTATTCTGAAGCTCAAACTATAAAAAGTAACATTGAAGGCAAGGAACTTAATATAAGCGAAAGTAAAACCAAAAGTATTCAAAAAGTAAATAAATTATTAAATGATCGTATTAACATAATCAATAATCAAATTCACAATCATCGGAGACATTCCCCTATATTATTGATATCTGAAAGCGATTATAGTTATCAGATCCCTGATAATACAGGGACAGGAAAGGCATATACAAACTTAATTATATTGGATTTGGCTGTGCTTGAACTAACTACTATCCCAATCCTGATTCATGATTCCATTCTTTTTACAAACATTGAAGATGATGTAGTAGAAAATTTTATACTAAATTATAATAGTCATCTGGATAAACAGATTTTTATTGCGATTGATTCAGTAAATAAATACTCTAAGGATATTCGTGCTGTGATAGAAAGGCAAAAGGTCATATCATTAGGTACTAATAAATTGTTGTTTATAAAAGATTGGAGAGGTTAGGCTCGTTAACAGCATAAACTATAGAAAGAGTAACCTGACGAAACTAGCGGGTTACTTTTTTGTGTGTAATCAGTTATAACGTCGGCAAGAAAGTTGCCTTTCACTGTGGAGGAGGCAAGGGAAGAACGGGTACCGTTGCAGCCGGGATATTGTTAGAGCTAGGGTTGGCAAATACGTTTGAGGATGCTGAAATAAAGGCAAAAAGCATCAGAAGTATCATCAATATTAAACCAATGCAAAAGGACTTATTGGAGAGCATGTACTTGAGTAAGTAACCTCACATTTGTGCACAATATCTTCCTAGCAGTTGATTGCTAGGTACACAGACAACTAATGTATTTAATCAAATAAGCACAATGCGAAATTAGGCATTGTGTTTTTTTGATTTGTTGCTGTTGATTGGAATCATATTATTGAAAACAATTTTCAGTTTATTGTCAGTATTACGTAATGGAAATATTTATATATGTTTCAGAACATACAAAAAGAAAATCAAAATGGTCTTGTTATATTCAATGGGAAACAACAAGCGGGGATATTGAGTTGCTCGAAACATGGGATATCTGAAACAGGCAGTTCAAAGATTAAATTCTATATAAGTGAGTATCTAAATAATGGTGATTTACTTGGTTCTCATCAAGTGTCTTGAAATTAACCATGTAGCTTCATTATTTAACAACAAATTTATTTTCCTATCATTATACTTTGTTTTTTCTCACTCTCCTGACCTTTGACGAAAAAAAAAACCTCTTGATATGATGTGGCGATTGTTACAAGCCTACCTCACATAAGGAAAGGGAAGTGAAACGATGACATTTACAGTAGCTTATGCACGAGTATCGACCGATTCTGATGATCAGTTGAACTCACTTGGTAATCAATTAAGCTTCTTTAATGAGTATTTTATTGAGCAAAATTATGAAAAAAGCGATTGTGGCGTATTATGTCGAAAAAATGGAGATAGCGAAGTGCTTCAAAGTGTCTTTGCGGATGAAGGTATATCAGGGAAGAATTTACGCAAACGCCAGGCTTTCAAACAAATGATGAAAGAAGCGAAAGCAGGGAAGTTTGACCTCATCGTCACCAAATCCGTTTCGAGATTTGGGCGTAACGTAGAGGATACAGCCAAAGCGGTTAAGGATTTAAAGGAACTAGGAATCGGCGTCTTTTTCTTAGACTTGAAAATAAACTCGCTCGATAATTCAAAAGAGTTCATGATAAATCTATTTGCGGCACTTGCTCAGGAAGAATCCAATAACCGTTCTTACATTACACAGTTTGGTGTTCGCAAAGCCCAGAGGCAGGGGAAATGGACCACGGGAACGCCTCCGTATGGCTACGACATAAAAGAGGGATTTCTTGCAATCAACGAAGTCGAATCAGAAGTCATAAAACGGATTTATCATCAGTATTACCACGAAGGATTTGGTACGGGTAGAATCTGTAGAACGTTAAACAAAGATGCCATTCCAACCAAAAAAGGACGACAGTGGTCGCAAAAACAGTTATCAACGATGCTAGATAACAGAATTTACACAGGTATTCAAACGACACACACAAAACAAACCATTGATATCAATCGTCAACTTCAAAAGTTGATTCCTAAGGAGGAACAAATCGTACACAAATTCGAACATTTAAAAATTATAGAGCCCGAGTTCTTTCAACTTGTTCAAATTGCAAGAAGGAAGCGTAAGGAAATGTTTGGAAGGGTTTCTTTTGTTGAGATGAAAACGGTGAATGACGACGGAGAAATCGAAACTACACTTAAACGTCAGCTGCATCGCTCAAAAACTCGATACAGTACCGTTCATTTATTTAGCAATCTATTATATTGCAATCATTGTGGGACGGGTTTAAAACGCAAAAAGAGGAAAACATATGTGCGAAAAGACGGGAGTTCCAAAGAACTTGGTTATGAATGGTGCTGTGCGATCAACGATATGTACGGCAAAACACGGTGCGCCTATCGAAGCGCCATACCGGAAGTGGCGATGATAAATTTTATCAAAGAGAAAATCGAGTTTGAAAAGAAGAATCACCTCAAATTTGATGCACTTTTAGAAAGTTATATTTCGCTGTATTATCATGAAGAAAATATTCCAGAAAGGCTTCAACACTTGGAAAAACAAATGGCAGAAAAGAATGAAGAGATACAAACTAATCTTAGACTTGTTTCCAAGGGTATTCTGTCGGACGATCAGTTTCATACGTTTAATGTGCAAGTAAAAGAAAAGCTTTTAAATTTGAAAAAAGAACATGATCGATTGAATTACTTGGATGTTGAAATCGAACAAATCAAATTAAGGCACCAAGCTTTTATGAGGGCATTAATTCAAATCGACACGGAGGACTTAACAAACAACATCCTAAGAAGGCTCATCTCCAAAATCGAAATTGTAACCCTTACTGCTTCCGAAAAGAATATCCGAGTGTTATGGAACTATATGGATGTCCCCTTCTCACAACTATTAAAGGATATCTTCTTAAAACCTTTTGGTGGAAGTTCAGCTAATATTCCAGAGGGTTATGACACCAATAGCATGGACGAAAAAATGAAAACAGAATTCAATCAAGCTCTGAAAATGATTGCGGGTGAACGGCTATAAAGAGATGGAAAAGTTCGTGAAGCTGCATAATAATGTCCTTTAAGTGAGGAAACAACCACACGATTCAAGCTCAATCAAGAAAAAAGGTGAATAATAAGGAGAACCAATATAATGGTTCTCCTTTGCTCTTGGAATGCCTCTTTGCTCGATTGTATCGCCTTAAAGCATACTAAAGATAAAAAATAGTGTTTCCCCTTTATGTTACTGCACATAAAGGGGCGTCCCCAGATTGCCGAAACATAAGCAAGATCCCTAATAGGTTCTTGTTTAAGTTAAGGATATTCTCAAATGATCAATAGCATCGAGTTGATTAGCAAGTCTTTTTTCATCCTTAAGTAATTTTACCAATTCAGAATCTCCATTGATTATGGAGTTTGCTGTATCTAGAAAGTTTGAAAGGTTTTACGTAATCCAAGTATCGCCCAATATACAGACAATTTATTTGATGTATCAACCGATCAAAACAAACGCAGCTTTTCGGCTTTATATAAAAGAAACAAAGAATCCATGATCGCTGAGATAAAGGTGCATCTACTTAATAACCTAGAGCCAATTCTTGAGGATGAATCGAACAGGTATTTTTATGAACAAACAGAGGATGCTGGTCAATGGGATGAACGTTTAATTGAGGGTGATTACTCACCTGTATATGATTATGAAATAACCGAGCTATCTGATGAAAACGAAGAACATGTTACGCTGCTTCTAGATAACCTGAATACGCTGATGGCAGGTCATATTACAGAACTTGAACCGTTAGAGCAGCTTCAAGGTACATTTTGTTATGATCATGACTTTCCAAACTATGGAATTTATGAGGGAGAAAATGTTAGCTTCTCTTGTGATGTTAACGCTAGATTGACACTGGATACCGCTAATTATAATTACAATTATATAGGTGATGACGAAGAAGAGAATGACGATCTCGAAGAAGAAACTGATGAGGTTGAAGCTGAAGCTATTCAATAAAAAATTGCCGTGGTGATTACCTAATGGGTTCCCATAGTTTAATGTAAAGGTTGCCGGAATTGGCAGCCTTGTTTGTTTTTATGCATCCTGTTTCTTAGTATTGAAAATCTTGCCACTATGAAGGTAAACAAACCACTAAATAATGTGGTATGAAGTAAAAGTAAAATAAAGGGGTGAGCAAAATCCCCCCCCTTTATATTACTGTATGGGTGGAGATCGTATGATGTGGTGAACGAAAAGGCCTGTCTGCAACCAGTCCGCGAGAGGTTTCCTTAAGCTTGCCTGCGGCACTTAGCACTTTGGTTACTTCCAGCGCTTCGTCTTCGGATAATGGGGGAAGAATCGTAGGCAGCCGTTTAATTAACATGGTTTTCCCTGTTCCTGGTGGGCCAACTAGCAAAATATTGTGCATACCTGCTGCGGCAATCATGAGTGCTCGTTTCACATGATGCTGTCCTAACACATCACTATAATCATCCTCCAGGAATGAAGTGTGTTTCGAGCGCTCGTGGTTATTCAAATTTTCGTGATCTGGAATTCGAACAGAAAGGTGAGCGTAGTCTTTTATAACCACAGGCCCCTTATTTGGTATCGTTTCTTTCGTGCTCTTTGCAGCGGTTACGCTCTTTGGTACGATATCTTGCAAATGACGAACGCCATATACTTGAATACCTCGAATCAGTGAAGCCTCTTCCAAATTATCAGCGGGAAGAAGAACGGAAGTAAAGCCTTGCCGTTTTGCCAAATCCACCATGGATAAAATGCCAGGAACAGATCTCACTGAACCGTCCAATGCCAGTTCACCCACCACTAATGTCCGTTCCTGTACAGGAAGTACCAGTTGACCACTTGTCATAAGTAAACCAACAGCAATGGCGAGATCAAAGGAAGCTCCTTCCTTTCGCAGATCCGCAGGGGCCAAATTAATCGTAATCCGTTGTAACGGATACTGATAGCCACAGTTTTTTATAGCCGCACGAACGCGTTCAACCGCTTCACGAATAGCCGAATCCGGCAATCCGATAATAGACGTCTGGGGTAAACCATTCGACAAATCTGTTTCCACTTCAATTAATACTCCGTCAATTCCATATAAACAGGCACTATGCAGTTTTCCATACATAATACAAGAAACACCTCACTTCGTCCTTGGCGCGCATAGTACGGGCCAGTCTACGAATCAAGGTGCTTCCTCAGCTTCTAACAAGCATTTTATATAAAAGAAATCAGGGCGTCAACCCGTCTCGTCATAGTACGGTTTATCTATCCCTTACTTTGGATTGTATATAGATTTCCGCATGAAGTTTCCCGCAGAATAAAAAATATTCACTTCTGAATCAATATCGCGCTGTTATGGAGGCGTAAGTAGAAGATGGGTGAGCTGTTCAACGTATCAAGAATTTTTGGTTATGTGGTTATATATTTGATTATATCTATACCTGTTATTATATTTTAGGCAATTAAATTTAACACTATTAAATAGAATGGTGAAATCATTTGTGCTCAATTATTCTGTTTTTTTTCTAATTTATGATAAGATAGATGGAGGTTCCTTATATTCGCAAATTCTTGCGGTTATAACAGGGGGCAACCTCTATTATAAGGAATATAGAATGCTCAATAGCACAATAGGTAGGTGAGACAGATATATGCAGAATGAAAGTTTGAAGCTGGATAACCAATTATGCTTTGCCATATACGCTTGTTCACGTGAAATTACGAAGATGTACCAGCCTTATCTTGAGGTACTGGGTGTAACCTATTCTCAATACCTGGTCTTGATGGTGTTGTGGGAACGTGAAGAATGTACGGTTAAGGAAATCGGAGAGGCGCTTTACCTCGATTCAGGGACACTGACACCACTTCTGAAACGTTTACAGTCAGCAGGACTTATTCATCGCGAACGTTCAGTCCAGGATGAACGAAAAGTATTGATTACACTTACAGACGCCGGGCGGGAACTTCGCTATAAAGCTTTGTCTATACCTGAAGCGATCCAGGAAGATGCATGTCTGAACAGTTCAGAGTTTGAATCTTTACTGGGACAGTTCAAGGGCCTTCTGGAGAAAGTCCATCAGACGAACACCAAAGAAGCCAGAAAATAAAATGCATCGTCGTATTATTATCAAGAAACCTTGGCTTATTAGCTGAGGTTTTTTCCATTAATATCCAAGCATTCACAATATGGGATCATACTCATATCAAAATACTGTCTATTAACCATTACTTTTTTAAGGAAAGCGTTTTAAAAACATGTTACAATGAATTGGGTTTAAGTGAAAATAGTCAACATTTGTCTTTTGTTAGTCTACCAACCCGCCTTGTTGCAGTCATGTTGATAGGAGGATTCGAGAATGAATATCCATGAATATCAAGGAAAAGAAGTACTGAAACAGTATGGAGTCACCGTTCCAAACGGAAAGGTTGCTTATACAGTCGATGAAGCGGTTGCGGCCGCAGAGGCACTGGGCAGTCCGGTGACTGTAGTCAAAGCGCAAATTCATGCAGGTGGCCGGGGGAAAGCCGGCGGCGTGAAAGTAGCGAAAAGTATCGACGAAGTTCGTGCTTACGCATCCGAAATTTTGGGAAAAGTATTGGTAACACACCAAACTGGACCTGAAGGCAAAGAAGTGAAGCGTCTTCTGATTGAAGAAGGATGCGATATCCGCAAAGAGTATTATGTGGGTGTTGTTGTGGACCGTGCCACAGGCCGCGTCGTGATGATGGCTTCCGAAGAAGGCGGTACAGAGATCGAAGAAGTAGCTGAAGCTACACCTGAGAAAATTTTCAAGGAAATTATTGACCCTGCAATTGGATTGCAAGTGTTTCAGGCACGTAAACTGGCGTACAGCATTCGTATTCCGAATGAGTTGGTGAACAAAGCGGTTAAGTTTATGCTTGCGTTGTACACAGCATTTGTCGAAAAAGATTGCTCCATTGCCGAAATTAATCCACTCGTTGTTACCGGAGATGGAAACGTTATCGCGCTGGATGCAAAATTGAATTTTGATTCCAACGCCTTGTTCCGTCACAAAGATATTCTGGAACTGCGCGACCTGGATGAAGAAGACGAAAAAGAAATCGAAGCTTCCAAATACGACCTGAGCTACATAGCACTTGATGGCAACATCGGCTGTATGGTTAATGGTGCGGGACTTGCGATGGCGACGATGGATATCATCAAATACTATGGCGGCGACCCGGCCAACTTCCTCGATGTTGGGGGCGGTGCGACAACAGAGAAAGTGACCGAAGCTTTCAAAATCATTTTGTCTGACGCCAAAGTGGCGGGTATCTTCGTTAATATTTTTGGCGGCATTATGCGTTGTGATGTCATTGCCAATGGTGTTGTTGAAGCCGCGAAGCAGCTTGGCCTGACTAAACCGCTGGTTGTTCGTCTTGAAGGAACTAACGTGGAACTTGGTAAACGCATTTTGGGTGAATCCGGCCTAAATATCGTTCCTGCTGATTCCATGGCCGATGGTGCACAGAAAATTGTTGCCCTCGTAAAATAAGTTCATTCCTGGGCAAATTGCTGCCTTAGTTCCGGAGCTGTCCGGCACTTGAAAAATAACCGTAAGGATGTGAAGCAACGTGAGTATTTTGATTGATAAAAATACAAAAGTCATTACGCAAGGCATTACGGGTTCAACGGGAATGTTCCACACGAAGGGCGCATTGGACTACGGAACCCAGATGGTAGGCGGCGTTACACCGGGTAAAGGCGGAACCAATGTTGATATCACGCTGGAAGATGGCAAAGTAGTCAGTCTCCCGGTGTTTAATACAGTACAGGAAGCGAAGGAAGCTACTGGCGCAACAGCGAGCGTCATCTACGTTCCTCCGGCATTTGCAGCGGATTCCATCATGGAAGCTGTGGACGCAGAGCTGGATCTCGTGATCTGTATTACCGAAGGTATCCCGGTACTTGATATGGTCAAGGTTGACCGTTTCATGGAAGGCAAAGATACCGTTCTGATCGGACCAAACTGTCCAGGCGTTATTACACCAGGCGAATGCAAAATCGGCATCATGCCAGGTTATATTCATATGCCTGGTCATGTTGGCGTGGTATCCCGTAGTGGAACACTCACGTATGAAGCTGTTCATCAATTGTCTGCACGTGGAATTGGACAATCTTCTGCTGTGGGAATCGGGGGCGACCCGGTTAAAGGCTCCGAGTTCATTGATATCCTGAAACGGTTCAATGAAGATCCGCAGACACATGCGGTCATCATGATCGGTGAAATCGGTGGTACGGCTGAAGAAGATGCGGCAGAATGGGTACGCGATAACATGACCAAACCGGTAGTTGGCTTCATTGGTGGTGTTACTGCGCCTCCAGGGAAACGCATGGGTCATGCAGGCGCAATCATCTCTGGTGGTAAAGGTACAGCCAAAGAAAAAATTGCGAAACTGGAATCTTGCGGAATCAAAGTTGCTCCAACGCCAGCTGAAATGGGCTCGACTCTTGTGAGCGTACTTGAAGAACGCGGTATTCTGAATTTGTGCACGACACATTAATTCTTTTCCGTTATAATAGAAGAAACGGCTCAGGAATATAATTTTCTGGTGAACCGACTATTGATCATACGGAAAAGGTAAGCAACCTTTTGTCCTGAACAGGGCGAAGGGTTGCTTTTTTGCGTTTTTTACCGGGTGAAAAAGAGAGTGATTGTTTGCCTGCGAGAGTAAACGCTTGCATTCCGTTGTCACATAACACACAATATGAGGGAAGATTTTCTTCCCGATATGGGAGGTTTTTGATATGGAAGAAAGATGGATTTTGATTGGACTGCATGAAACGGACGGTATTGGTAAGAAAACAATCTCCAAACTGCTCTCAGGACAAGATCAACTGATGGATTTGTTGGACTATAAAGAGGGAGATTGGATTGCTGCGGGATTACGCAAGGATCAGGCTGCCCGTCTAACCAAACAATTCAATATGGACTGGATTGAGCAGAAACAAGAGAGTGTTTATAAACTTGGAATTGAGATCGTTACCTATCTGGATCAGGATTATCCCATATTAATGAAGGAAACCGTTCAGCCACCCTGGGTCATGTACGGGCGTGGAGATATGAAACTGCTGCACACGCAATCCAT
The DNA here is from genome assembly GCF_030226665.1 of Paenibacillus sp. UMB7766-LJ446. Taxonomy (NCBI): domain Bacteria; kingdom Bacillati; phylum Bacillota; class Bacilli; order Caryophanales; family Paenibacillaceae; genus Paenibacillus; species Paenibacillus sp. UMB7766-LJ446. Next base: position 192,637 of record NZ_JASOYM010000012.1, on the reverse strand, counting down.
TGCAATGGTAGGAACCCGCATGCCCACAGTATACGGACGCAAAATTGGTGAGAAACTGGCGGAGCAATTATGCAAGGCGGGTCTGACCATTGTAAGTGGGTTAGCGAGAGGAATAGATAGTGTTTGTCACGATGCGGCTCTTCGTGCACATGGTAAGACCATTGCGGTATTTGGGACAGGAATTGACAACATTTATCCTCCCGAAAACACCAGTCTTGCTGAACGAATTGCCGAAACAGGGCTGCTCTTGTCAGAATATCCTCCGGGTACGCGTGCACGTCAGGGATTGTTTCCGGAACGTAATCGGATCATTGCAGGGTTAACTTTGGGTACGTTGGTCGTTGAGGCTGATATCCGAAGTGGATCACTTATTACTGCAGATGCTGCGCTTGAAGCTGGAAGAGACGTGTTTGCTGTTCCAGGTCCCATAACATCTCCCAAAAGTCGAGGTTCGCATAATCTGATTCGTCAGGGCGCAAAATTGGTGACCTGTGCCACAGATTTATTGGAAGAGTTTCAATTGGACTTGCCAAATACGGAGCAACTTCCTTACAATAGAGGACGTTCAACGGAAAGCAGTGAAACTTCCAATCAAGGAATATTCCCTGTCGTAAAACTATCTTTAGATGAACAACGTGTTATTTATTTGCTGGAGCGGGAAGAGCAATCCCTGGATCAACTTGTTGAACAGCTCAACTGGGATTTTGGACATTTGCATTCAGTTCTGTTATCTTTAATCATAAAAAAGCAGATTAGCCAATTACCTGGAACCAAATACGCAAGGGTATGACGATGCTGCAATTAAGGCAGCATGTGAAAATAGATTATTAGCGGAAGTTAGTCATGCTGCTAATGAAGTGAGAATCATAAAAACAAGCAGCAGTTTCATGACTGAGAGGAGGATGAACCTATGGCGGATGCACTCGTAATCGTTGAGTCGCCCTCAAAGGCGAAGACGATCGGCAAATATTTAGGCAGCAAGTTCATCGTGAAAGCTTCGATGGGACATGTACGCGATTTGCCAAAGAGTCAGATCGGCGTTGAGGTAGAGAATGATTTTAATCCGAAATATATTACGATCCGCGGCAAAGGTTCAATTTTGAAAGAACTGAAGGATGCACGTAAGAAAGTGAAAAAAGTGTATCTCGCAGCTGACCCGGATCGCGAAGGTGAGGCTATTGCATGGCATTTGGCCCATGCACTTGAACTGGACGAAACCGCGGATTGCCGGGTTGTATTTAATGAAATTACGAAACAGGCTGTCAAAGATGCGTTCAAAACGCCGCGCAAAATCAATATGGATCTGGTTAACGCGCAGCAGGCGAGACGTATTCTGGATCGGCTTGTAGGATATAAAATTAGTCCGTTATTATGGAAGAAAGTCAAAAAAGGATTATCCGCTGGCCGCGTACAGTCCGTGGCCGTCAAAATCATTTTGGATCGTGAAAATGAAATTAATGATTTTGAACCGGAAGAGTACTGGAGCATTACTGCCAAACTTACAGCGGACGGAAATCCGTTTGAAGCCAAGTTCCATCAGTTGAACGGTACCAAAACCGAACTTGGCAGTGAGGCAGAAGTACAGGCCATCTTAAAACAAATCGAGGGAGCTTCTTTTACAGTCAAAGAAGTTAAAGAAAAAGAACGCAGCCGTAATCCTTCTGCTCCGTTTACAACGAGTTCCTTGCAGCAGGAAGCCGCACGTAAATTGAATTTCAGAGCTTCCAAGACGATGTCGGTTGCCCAACAGCTGTATGAAGGGGTAGACCTCGGAAAAGAAGGCACAGTCGGTCTCATTACGTATATGCGTACAGACTCTACCCGAATTGCAGCATCGGCTCAGGAAGAAGCCAAGGAATACATTGTTGGCAAGTACGGTGAGCCATTTGCACCTGAGACGCCTAGAAACTATTCCAAAAAAGCAGCCAATGCTCAAGACGCGCATGAAGCGATTCGTCCAACTTCCATTTTGCGTGATCCCGATTCAATTAAATCGTTTATGAGCCGTGATCAATTCCGGTTGTACAAACTGGTTTGGGAACGTTTTATAGCGAGCCAGATGTCATCTGCTGTTCTGGATACACTATCCGTGGACATTGCTGCAGGTGATACGATTTTCCGGGCAGCGGGTTCCAAGGTTCGTTTCCAGGGATTCATGAAGGTGTATGTAGAAGGTAATGATGATGGTACAACGGAAGAAGATCGTCTGCTGCCTCCGCTGAAAAATGGAGATGTACTGGAGAATCGGGAGATTGAGCCGAAACAGCACTTTACACAGCCGCCACCACGTTATACGGAAGCAAGGCTGGTTAAAACGCTTGAGGAACTGGGCATAGGGCGTCCGAGTACATATGCGCCAACGCTGGAGACCATTCAGAAGCGCGGATATGTTGCAATTGAAGAGAAGAAATTCATGCCAACTGAACTGGGCGAACTGGTTATCGAACAGATGGAGGAGTTTTTCCCGGAGATCCTGAATGTAGAGTTCACCGCGAACATGGAAGGTGATCTTGACCATGTGGAGGAAGGGTCGGAGGATTGGGTCAAGGTACTCGCAGAATTCTACGAATCTTTTGAGAAACGTTTAGAGTTTGCAGAAGAAGAAATGAAGGAAATCGAGATTGAAGATGAAGTATCGGATGAAATATGTGAGAAGTGCGGCAAACCGCTTGTTTATAAGCTGGGTCGTTTCGGCAAGTTTCTTGCATGTTCCGGGTTCCCGGATTGCCGTAATACCAAACCGATTATCAAGGATATTGGTGTAACCTGTCCGAAGTGTAAGGAAGGGCATGTTGTTGAACGCCGCAGTAAAAAGGGACGTATTTTCTATGGTTGCGACAAGTATCCTGAGTGTGATTTTGTATCATGGGATAAACCATCGGCGAAACCATGTCCAAGTTGTGGATCACTAATGATTGAGAAACGGAACAAACAGGGAACACGATTGCAGTGTACTTCATGTGATCATCAAGAGCCGGTAGAGGAACCGGAAGAAGAATGAGCGGATTAGCATAATGGGGGTAAATGATTTTGAATAATGAACAACAAGTAACCGTTATTGGTGCCGGGTTGGCAGGAACAGAAGCAGCTTGGCAGATCGCAAGTCGTGGTGTTCCCGTAAAACTATACGAGATGAGACCGGTTGTGAAAACGCCGGCTCACCATACAGATAAATTTGCAGAACTGGTATGCAGCAACTCGCTTCGTGCCAATGGCTTGACCAATGCAGTCGGTGTATTGAAGGAAGAAATGAGAATGCTTAATTCTCTAGTCTTGGGTGCAGCAGACCGTCATGCCGTTCCAGCAGGTGGGGCACTTGCTGTGGACCGGGACGGATTCTCAGGCGAAATCACATCTACGCTTCATCAGCATCCGCTCATTGAGGTTGTCAATGAAGAGCTGACTTCTTTGCCAGAAGACGGAATCATAGTTGTTGCAACCGGACCATTGACTTCGCCAGCGTTGTCCGAGCAAATCAAAGCCCTTATGGGTGAGGAATACTTCTACTTCTATGATGCGGCTGCGCCGATTATCGAAAAAGATTCCATTGATATGAACAAGGTCTATCTAGCTTCACGTTATGATAAAGGCGAAGCAGCATACTTGAACTGTCCAATGACAGAAGAGGAATTCGATGTGTTCTATGAAGCATTGATCACAGCGGAAGTTGCTCAACTAAAAGAGTTTGAGAAAGAAATTTACTTCGAAGGCTGTATGCCGATTGAAGTCATGATGAAGCGTGGTAAGCAAACGGCTTTGTTTGGTCCGATGAAACCTGTAGGACTCGTCAATCCGCATACTGGAGAACTGCCACATGCTGTTGTTCAGCTTAGACAGGACAATGCAGCAGGAACGCTTTATAATCTGGTGGGATTCCAGACGCATCTGAAATGGGGAGAGCAAAAACGTGTCTTTTCTTTGATCCCTGGACTTGAAAATGCGGAATTCGTCCGTTATGGCGTAATGCACCGTAATACATTTATTAATTCTCCCAAACTGCTTCGTCCAACGTATCAGTTCAAAGAGCGTCCAAACCTGTTCTTTGCAGGTCAGATGACAGGAGTAGAAGGTTATGTAGAGTCTGCGGCATCCGGTTTAATCGCGGGTATGAATGCAGCCAAAGCAGCCCTTGGACAGGAACTGGTCGTATTGCCGGTGGAGACAACGCTGGGCAGTATGGCACAGTATATTACAACAGCTGATTTCAAACACTTCCAGCCAATGAATGCAAACTTTGGATTACTGCCGAAGCTGGAAACCAAAATACGTAACAAAAAGGAAAAAAATGAAGCACTTGCACAGCGTGCACTGGATGGCATTGCTCGTTTTGCAGCAGCAGAAGGTCTAATCGTTCCAGAACGCGTGTAAATTAATCGTGGGAGGAGGCTGATATCATGGATATGTCATTTCATGCTACAACGATCTGTGCAGTTCGTCATAATGGCAAAGCAGCGATTGCCGGTGATGGTCAGGTGACCATGGGGCAAAGTGTTGTGATGAAAAATACAGCCAAAAAGGTAAGACGTTTGTATCGTGGTCAGGTTGTGGCGGGTTTTGCCGGTTCCGTAGCGGATGCCATTACTTTGTTTGAGAAATTCGAAGGCAAGCTGGAGGAGCACCATGGTAACTTGCAGCGTGCGGCGGTAGAGCTTGCCAAGGATTGGCGCCAGGATCGGATTTTGCGCAAACTGGAGGCACTCCTGATTGTTATGGATAAAACGGGTATGCTGCTGATTTCTGGCGGGGGCGAAATTATCGAGCCGGATGATGATGTTATTGCCATCGGCTCGGGAGGAAACTTTGCCTTATCTGCTGCGCGTGCGTTAAAACGTCATGCGGTGGATTTGGAAGCAAAAGACATTGCTCGTGAATCACTCCAGATTGCTTCAGAGTTATGTGTATATACCAACAATAATATTATTGTTGAAGAGTTGTAAGGAAAAGCAATCTCCCGTGATGGAGCATGATGATTAAATCGGCTTCAGTTACTTCGTGGAGATTCTTTGTCCTTATAGGTCATTTTATAAAGTCATCTCATATACAAGGTTCGCATACTGATAGGAGGGAAGCTATATGCATACTCAAGCGTTAACACCCAGACAAATCGTTGCAGAGCTTGACAAGTACATTGTAGGTCAAAAACAGGCTAAAAAATCGGTAGCGGTCGCCCTTCGCAATCGTTATCGTCGCAGCCTCTTGCCTGAGCATACCCAGGATGATATTGTGCCTAAAAATATCCTGATGATTGGACCTACCGGTGTCGGTAAAACGGAGATTGCACGCCGACTGGCTAAGCTGGTAGGAGCTCCATTCGTAAAAGTGGAAGCAACGAAGTTCACGGAAGTAGGTTATGTTGGCCGTGATGTGGAATCGATGGTACGTGATCTGATTGAAACATCCTTGCGGATGGTCAAGCTGGAACGTACAGAAAAAGTGAAGGATAAAGCTGAAGAAGCTGCCAATGAGCGGATTGTACATATTTTGGCACCTTCGCAATCCAAATCCAAAAATCAGCGCAACCCGTTCGAAATGATATTTGGCAACAATGGCAATAACACGCCAGAAGCTGATGAACAAGAACCCGATACGGGAGTAGCCGAGCGGCGCCGTAAAATCAAATTCGATTTGTTATCTGGGAAACTGGAGGATGACGTTATCGAAATTGATGTGGAAGATGCCGCACCTAACATGATGGACATGTTCGCTGGTCAAGGAAATGATCAGATGGGGATGAACATGCAGGAGATGTTTGGCAGTTTATTGCCTCGTCGTACCAAAAAACGTAAACTGGCGATTAAAGAAGCTCGCAAAGTGCTGATCCAGGAAGAAGCGGGCAAGTTGATCGATATGGATGATGTTACTCAGGAGTCCATCCGGCGGGCGGAACAGACAGGTATCATATTCATTGACGAAATTGATAAAGTGGCCAGTCAAGGGCGCGGTAGCGGCCCCGATGTATCCCGTGAAGGTGTGCAGCGTGATATTCTGCCTATCGTGGAAGGATCTACGGTAATGACCAAATACGGCCCTGTCAAAACGGACTATATCCTGTTTATGGCAGCCGGTGCATTTCATGTGGCAAAACCCTCGGATCTCATTCCAGAGCTTCAGGGGCGTTTCCCAATCCGCGTAGAACTGAACAGCCTGACACTTGATGAATTTGTATCGATCCTCACGGAACCTAAAAATGCATTAACCAAGCAGTATGTGGATTTGCTGCGTACGGAGAATATTGAAATTGAGTTCTCGGATGATGCGATTCGTGAGATTGCCAAGCTAGCTGAGTCCGTGAATCAAAATACCGAAAACATTGGTGCAAGACGTCTGCATACTATTTTGGAGAAACTTCTTGAGGATCTGTCTTTTGAAGCACCAGAACTTACGCTGGAGCGTATGGTAATCACTCCGGAATATGTACGTGAAAAATTGAATGACATTGCACTGGATCGTGATTTAAGCCAATATATCTTATAACATAGGTGTATTGCTCAGTTCAGAGCGTGATTGAAGTATGGATAACGGTATACTATGGATGATTAAAGAGTAAACGACTACACGGAAACAGGATATTCGGTCCTGGTCCTGACTATCGTAGACTTTATTCAATCCATCTGTATGCCGTTTATTTTTGTTTTAGCCTAATATAATGCAGTATTGTAACCGATAATAGAGTTGGAGTTCTATAAGACGAAAGACAATCTAGGACTTGTGCCGCAGAGATATGTATTTAAACCCTAAAGACGTGCTTACAGCACATATTCAATAATGCTATAAATTCCAATAAAAGGATTTGTTTTTTCCAAGTCTGGTGATCGGTTTAATTAGAGCTGTTAGAAAAGTTTGCATAAATGCGCAAAAAGCGAAATTAATTGCATTGCAGATGTGACTAAATTTTATCGGTTCATTAAAATCTGCATACCAAGGCTAAATGTTAAAAAAGTGTTGGGGGAATTCAGTGAAATCAGATAATCTACTATGGATATTTTGTCAATTATCTATTTCATTGAAGATCTTAGAGTATCGTTGAATTGATAAGAAAGCTTATTATATCGGTAAATATTTCTAACAGAAAACAGATTGAAGTACCTCCATGGATTTCAGGTTTGTATTAATATGATGTGCTCAATCGTACAGAAGCATAGTATAAATTTTAAGAATGTTTAAGAGCTCATAAAGAGTGCTTAAGCTTATTTTTGTTTTGGGCCCCGACATTTACGAAAAAATTCATAATTTGCAGAAAATACACAAAAAGCTCTGTCTTTCAGAAAAGATAGGGCTTTTTTCTTATTGTAATATATCCCAATCTCGAAGAAACTTATGTTATACGACAACATCAGAGTTAATTCTACTTAAGTCCTAGAAAACCGTGTAAAAGCGAATGTTTTTTGTCGAAAAAACATAAGTGTCCTGACGGAAAAAGATTGAATCTATTTCCATAATTTCTAAAGAGAGGAGGGCGATTATGAATCTTTTGAATGATATTAGTTTTCAAAGGTTACAAGGTGCACTCGATGCCTCCAACATTAGACAACGAACAATTGCTGACAACATTGCGAATGCGGACACCCCGTATTTCAAGCGTTCCGACGTTGCTTTTGAAGAAATGCTGCAGGAACAAATGAATGGAGATATGCCTGTACTTAAAGGAAAAGTAACGGATTCAAGGCATTTTGTCATAGGTCCTTCCTCTTCCGTACCTACACCAGTAGTTAATATGGACCAGTCAACTTCCATGAATAACAACCAGAACAACGTCGATGTAGACAAAGAAATGAGTCTTCTGGCGGAGAACCAGTTGCGTTACAACGCTTATATTCAGCAAGTGAATGAACAAATCAAAATGATGCGTGTTGGAGTCGAAGGGAGATAACTTAGGTGAACATCAGTAACAGTTTTAGTATCAGTGCATCGGCTCTGACGGCTCAGCGTTTGCGGATGGACGTTATATCTTCCAACATCGCCAATGCGGAGACGACGCGCGCGAGTGTAACTAACGGTGAGGCGGTCCCTTACAAGCGTAAGATGGTTGTGCTTGAGCCCAATAAAACTTCCTTCAACAGTTTGCTTCAAAATCAGATGAAAAGTAGTGGGTCTGGAGAGGGAGTTCGAGTATCAGAGATTCGTGAAGATCAGTCGCCTCTGAAGCCGGTTTATGACCCTTCACATCCGGATGCGAACGCTGAAGGGTATGTGTACATGCCTAACGTGGATATTGCGAAAGAAATGGTGGACATGATCTCGGCTTCACGCTCATATGAAGCAAACGTCACAGCTTTGAACTCAACCAAAGCAATGATATCCAAGGCATTGGAAATCGGAAGATCTTAATTAACGGCTTAAAGGTGGAAAATTACTAAAACCAAAGAACAGATATGAAAGGGAGGGACATTAATGATTCAGAACAACATGTTCAGCACACAGGGGATTCAACCGCTTCAGATGCAAAGTACGGCACAAAGCAAACCATCTACACCAGCCGAAACCATTCAGAGCTTCGGTACATACCTACAGGATGCGCTAGGGTCTGTAGCTGCACAGGAGACCCAAGCACATGAAATGTCAAACCAATTCCTGGTTGGAAAAGTGAATGTTGATCAGGTGATGATCGCTTCCGAACAGGCCCTGTTGAGTCTGCAACTTACGACTCAAGTCCGAAACAAAGTAGTCGAAGCATATCAGGAGATTATGCGTACGCAATTGTAAATTGGTTTTACATGCGCTTCGACAACAGCGCTGATTACTACAACAAGCAGCTGCGATGCTGCTCCTGACCGTTAATCTTTAGAATCGATAGAGATGGCGGAAGGACAGACCAAGCAAAGTTTCGGATGGGGTGACAGAGTGAATGAGAGAATTGCCCAGTACAGGGAAAAGGCATCCCAGTATTGGAATAGTTTTAGCAAAAAGCAAAAAGTATTATTTATTTCCACCTTTCTGTTTTTAATTTTGGCTGCAGTTGTACTAACCATGCAATTGTCAAAGACGGAATATGAAGTTGCTTTCACGGATTTGAATGCAAGCGACTCGGCAGGCGTCATTAGTTATCTTGATTCATCCAGTATTCCTTACAAATTAAGTGCAGACGGCAAGACCATATCTGTACCGAGCACGGATGTTGCTATTGCAAAAGTAAATATCGGATCACAAGGAATTATTCAGAATGGTTCATTAGGATATAAGTCATTCGAGGAGTCATCATCTCCAATCGGGATGACGGATAAAGAGTTTGATGTAAAGTACAACAATGCATTGAACGGAGAAGTAGAGCAGTTGCTTCAACGAATGCAAGGCATACAGGATGCTAAAGTGCTTGTCAATATGCCAAAAGATAATATCTTTGCTGGCCTAGAAGAACAGGATAAAGCATCCGCATCGGTGGCCCTGCAATTTAAACCGGGTTATCACCCTAATCAGGCTGCGGTAGATGGATATTTTAATTTGGTTAAGACAGCCATTCCTAATCTACCTATTGAAAACATAACGATTACCAACACGGATGAAGCGGAACTGATTCCGACGGCCCGAGGCGGTAGCGGGGGATTGTCTTCTGAAGTCCAGGAAAACATGGCTTTGCAGAAAAAATTTGAAAATGATGTTCGGAATAACGTGAAACAATTTCTTTCCCAGATTGTAGGCGAGGATAAAGTCAACGTTCTTGTGGCTTCCAAGCTGAACTTTGATAAAGAAACTCGGAAAGAAAATCTGGTTACACCGGTCGATGTAGACAATATGAAAGGCATCGAAATCAGTGTACAGGAGATTCAAAAGAGTTACACGGGGGCCAGTAATCCAACAGGCGGTGTAGCGGGTACCGGCCAACAGGATGTTCCGGGTTATCCATCCTCGGATACATCAGGCAATGCGAACTCGGAAGAATCATCAAGCACCATCAATTATGAGGTTAATCGAATCGCTAAGGATATTATATCCAGTCCATATACTGTAAAAGACTTAACCATTAATGTCGCGGTTGAACCACCTGAAGGACAAACCGAATTGGCACAACCGGTCAAGGATGCTATTGAGAATATACTGGTTAATATCGTTCGGGCTTCGTTGGCCGACTCTGGCACTGTAATAAGTGACGCTGATTTGACCAAAAAAGTTTCTGTATTATCACAGGGCTTCCAGACTGCTGCGGCAGCAAATACAGGTTTCCAGCTTTCCACCGGAATGATGTGGGGCATAGGAGCACTGGTGGCAGCATTGATTGCAGCGGTTGTAATTTTGTTAGTACGCCGTCGTCGCAAACAAAACGAAATAGAAGAAGAGGAAATTCCTCTTCCGGTAGCAACAGAGTTTCCGTCCATTACGTTGGACAGTGTAACGAACGAAAGTCAAGTGCGCAAACAATTGGAGAGTTTGGCCAAGAAAAAGCCAGACGAATTCGTCAATCTGCTGCGTACGTGGCTGGCTGACGAATAGAGGTGAACGCATTGGCGAAGGCAAGCAGTCAAGGTCTGACTGGAAGACAGAAAGCAGCGATTTTGTTGATTACATTAGGTCCGGAAGTATCCGCTCAAATCTTCAAACATTTGCGTGATGAGGAGATCGAGCAACTGACGTTGGAAATTGCCAATGTTCGCAAAGTGGATGCTTCCGAAAAAGATATGATTATGTCTGAGTTTCACCAGATCTGTCTCGCACAAGAATATATCTCTCAAGGCGGTATTACATACGCGAGAGAAATTCTGGAGAAAGCACTCGGATCGCAAAAAGCACTTGAAGTTATTAACCGTTTGACGGCTACGCTGCAAGTTAGACCATTTGACTTTGCGCGTAAGGCGGATCCGAATCAAATATTGAACTTTATTCAGAACGAAAGCCCGCAAACGATTGCTCTGGTATTATCATATCTGCAATTTGAGCAGGCAGCAGCGATCTTGTCCTCGTTACCACAAGAGAAGCAGGCCGATGTAGCTCGCAGAGTTGCTGTTATGGACAGTACTTCTCCAGAGGTCATTTCTCAAGTGGAGCGGGTGCTCGAACAGAAATTATCTTCTACTGTTACGCAGGATTATACAAATGCGGGTGGTATCGAGTCCATTGTTCAGATCTTGAATGGCGTCGACCGTGGTACGGAACGTACCATCCTCGATTCGTTGGAAATTCAAGATCCGGAACTTGCAGAAGAAATCAAAAAACGCATGTTTGTATTTGAAGATATCGTCAATGTGGACGATCGATCGATTCAGCGTATTATCCGGGATATCGACAACGCAGATTTACAGCTGGCACTCAAAGTGGCAAGCGAAGAAGTACGGGATGCTGTTTTCCGGAATATGTCGAAACGGATGTCCGAGACATTCAAGGAAGAAATGGAATTCATGGGGCCCGTTCGGCTGCGTGATGTTGAGGAAGCTCAAACTCGTATCGTAGGAACGATCCGTAGATTGGAAGAAGCTGGTGAGATCATTATCGCTCGCGGTGGAGGAGATGATATCATTGTCTAATTTGATTAAATCTTTCCAGTATGTACCGGTCGATGACCGCAAACGACTCGAAAATCATCATCATTATGGTGGATCAGAGTCTGAATCGGAATTAAACGGTGAACGTGCTGAAGGTTCCGAAGCTGAGATGCTGCAGGCACGCGTGGACGAAGAAACACAACGTCTTACCGCGGAGATGCTGGAGGATGCCAAGGAGTTTGCAGAAAAGCAGGTACGCGAAGCTTCAGAGGAAGCGGAGCGATTGCTTCAAGAAGCCCGTGAACAGATTGATAGCTGGTGGCAGGAGCAGCGTCAGCAGGATGAACATCTGACTGAAGCACTTCGTTCACAAGGTTTTCAGCAGGGTTTTGAAGAAGGCAAAGTGCAGGCTGAACTGGATCTCCAGGTGCAGATCGAAGAGATGATGAAGGAAGCCCGTGGGGTGCTTGAAGAAGCATACGTTGCCAAAGATCAGATCATTCAGGAGGCAGAGCCTTTCCTTGTGGATCTCGCCTGTGGTATCGCTGAGAAGGTCATTGACAAGCAACTCTCGGTTGAACCAGAACACACGCTTGAGCTGATTCGTCAGAGTTTGTCTCGCAAACGTGAACAGGGGATGATCACCTTATGTGTGGCACCTGATCAATTTTCTTTTGTGCAAGCCGCACGTGAAGAGTTGGCTCTGGCCATTGACTCCCAGGCAGAACTGCAGATTTTGCCTGATGCGACGGTAAAAGACAAGGGATGTGTTATACGATCATCGTTTGGCAGCGTAGATGCCAGAATAGATACCCAGCTCGCTGAAATTAAAAAAGAACTGATCCGCATAGCACTTGAGGATGAGGGGCGAAAAAATCAACATGAAGATTCTTAGCTCACAGCGATATATGGATCATCTTAAGCAATTTGATCCTGTTCGCATTAACGGTAAGGTCACTCAAGTCATTGGTCTTATGGTTGAGTCTGAAGGTCCGGATGCTAGCATCGGAGATGTATGTTACATCTACCCGGGGAAATCTGCCAAGCCTCTTCAGGCAGAGGTAGTCGGGTTTCGGGATAACAAAGTGCTGCTCATGCCACTCGGTGAACTTCAATCCATTGGTCCTGGATGTGATGTGGTTGGAACAGGTAAACCACTTGGGGTTCAGGTTGGATCAGAATTGCTCGGTAAGGTGTTAGATGGATTGGGACAACCTTTAGACGGATCATTACTACCTTCCAGAATGCCGATGTACTCCACATCCAATACGCCAGTGAATCCGATGGATCGTCCACGGGTGCTCGAAACGATGAGTGTTGGTGTGAGAGCCATTGACGGGCTGCTGACGGTTGGCAAAGGGCAGAGGGTCGGCATATTTGCCGGGTCAGGTGTTGGTAAAAGTACGTTGATGGGCATGATCGCACGTAATACAGCAGCAGACGTCAATGTCATTGCTTTGGTGGGTGAGCGGGGCCGGGAGGTACGCGACTTTATTGAACGGGATTTGGGTCCGGAAGGACTGGAAAGATCCGTCGTTATTGTCGCTACCTCCGATCAACCTGCTCTGATTCGAATCAAAGGTGCAGTCATCGCAACTACGATTGCGGAGTATTTCAGAGACAGGGGCATGAATGTCATGTTAATGATGGATTCCGTCACACGTTATGCCATGGCACAGAGGGAAGTGGGACTTGCCGTGGGAGAACCTCCTGCGATGAGAGGATATACTCCTTCTGTTTTTGCGAGTTTACCCAAGCTGCTTGAGCGAGCGGGGACTGGGCCTACAGGTTCAATTACAGCTTTTTACACCGTTCTTGTCGACGGGGATGATATGAACGAACCGATCGCGGATGCGGTGAGAGGTATATTGGATGGTCATATTGTACTGAATCGGTCCATTGCAAATAAAGGTCATTTCCCTGCCATTGATGTTCTTGCGAGTATTAGCCGTGTTATGAAGGATATTGCTCCTGAAGAACAGCTGGAAGCCGTTAATAATATGAAGAGACTCATGGCGGTATACAAAGAATCAGAGGATTTAATCAACATTGGTGCTTATCAAAGAGGTTCTAATGCAGCCATCGATGAATCGATAGACCAGATTGATAGCATCTGGAATTTTACAAGGCAGAAAGTCGATGAAAAAGTAACGCTGAGTGAAGTACAGGAACGTTTGATTCTTGAATTTGCAAGGAGATGAATGGGTAAACGATGAAATTTCGATATCATTTCCAGAAGGTTGTTGACCTGAAAAGCAATGAAAAAACGCAAGCGGAGTGGATGTTATCCACAGCGATCGGGAAACTTCAGACAGAGGAAGAGCATCTTTTACAACTAATGAATGATAAAAGGGAAATGATTGATGTCATTCAATCCGCTACGGAAAGTTCGGCTTCCGTATCCAGCCTGCAGGAAATGCAGCGGTATGTCCATCACCTTGACGAGTGCATTTCACGTAAAAGTAGTGATGTCAGACATGCTCAGGTCAATGTGCAACGGAATCAGACGTTTCTGAACGGCAGAATGATGGACGAAAAAGTATGGCTTGGGGCGAGAGACAAGGCCAAAATCAAATTTCAGCAGGAGATGCTCCTCCGGGAACAGAACGATCTGGACGAGATGGCTACTGTACGCTTCGCTGCCAAAGCCGGACGCGCGAATTAATGTGGGCCGGATGCGAAGTTGTCTCGTGAAGGAGGAATGAACAATGGCTGTTAAAGACACAGATATGGAAAAAGAGTCGAGCGGCGGTTGGGAAAAGTTCTTGATGATTTCAATCCCAATTGTGTTCACTGTGGTTTTGTTGGGTGTTTTGCTCACTCTATTTAATGTAGATATTCGCAACAACTTGCTTGAAGTTGCTAACAAAATTCCTGTCGTGAAAGACTGGGTACCTGATCCTGTGCTAGATCCGGAGAAAAAGAAACTGGAGAAGAGCGAACAGCAGGTCGAAAGTGCAGAAGCGACAATAGAAAAGCTGAAGGCACAGGTAAATGCAAAAGAAAATGAGCTCAAGGCAGCACAGGAAGCCACAACGACTGAGGCCAAAAAAGCAACTGATTTGCAAAAGAAATTGGATGATGCGGAAAAAGCTGTTGAAACCGCTGCGACAACAACGCCGGAGACGGAGTCCGATTATCAGAAACAGATCAAAGATTTAGCTAAGATGTATGCGGACATGAGTCCGAGTAAAGCCGCGCCGATTTTGCAAAATATGACGAATGAAGAGATGGTCTTGCTTCTGAGTGCGATGCAATCGGCTGCACGGACTAAGGTACTGGAGAAAATGGACCCCAAAACAGCGGCTGATGTCACGATGATGATGAAGGATGCGAAACCATCCGGTGATCTTGCCCTGGATGCACTGCAATCCCGCTTAAAGAAAGAGACTGCAACGACATCTACGGCGTCTACGACTAATTCCAAAAATTTGGATAAAAATCAGCTTAGTCAAACGTTTGCTTCGATGTCGGCCTCTAGTGGAGCGAAGCTGTTGCTCGAAACATACAAGCTGAGTCCGGATAAAACCTTGACCATTTTGAATTCTGTTGACGATGCAACGCGTTCTCAATTACTTGAAAATATGTCGACTGAAAACTCGGTTGAAACTGCAAAAATTTTAAATAAATTAATGGGTAACAAGTAAGATTAGTAGCGTCTGTTTACTACGGAGAGGAGGTGAAAACAAATGTCGATTGTATATCAAATGACATCCACATCATCCGCCAAGACAACAGGAGCAGCTCAGACTGCCGGAACTGCATCCAAAGGTGCAACTGCTGGAAGCGGTGATTTTCTGCAAACTCTTGCCCAATCATTAAGCGGTGGGGCAACGGCGGAGAACAGTTCAGCAGCAGCAGGGAGTTTAACAGCGAATCCGCTAATGTTTACCTTTGCAACTAGTGAGGACGAAGAACCAACATCGATTACAGATATCTTGAGCTCGTTATTTGCAGATTTGGATTCGCTAGATGAAGCTTTGGAAAATGATCCGTCGCTACTAGGGGATTTACAAAGTTTGATTCAGCAGATGTATGCTCAATTAAACGCTGCTTCAGATACTCAAGCTGAAGGTTCTGACGAGCCTGCAACTGAAGCGGGAAGTGCAGCATCAGCAATTGATTTGGCCGAGCATCCCGCAGCAGTGCGCTTTGTATTACAGGATGTGCTTACACAGCTGATTTCTGGAATGACCGAGCCGGATAGTACAGTTGCCAAGAATGCTCCAGAGTTCAAGCACCTGCTTCAATCTCTTCAAAGTCAGCTGCAAGATGCTGGCGTTGACACTAGTCTTAACAAAGGGTGGACTGAACTTAAATCCATTCTGGATACATTAGTTGTCGCTAAGGATCAGGCGGTGCAAGTGGCTCCAACCAATCCCGTTCAAACGTCCAAGCAAGATTCTGTGGTACCGCAAGTTCTTGTTGCGGCAGTTTCAAATGCTGGAACTAAAGTTACAGTTGAAACGGATTCAACACCTGCTACAAATGAAGTTGGAGAAGTGGATCATTCCAGTATCATCACCGCAGGAGAGTTGTCCTTACGTTCATCAGGTACATCAGCAGGTAAACCGGCTGAGCCTGTCATGCAAGCATCCCAGTTTGCAAAAGAGATGACACAGTTTGTTGTGAATAAGTTGGATATTGTGCAGCAAAAGGGATTCTCGGAGGCGACGATCTCACTCCGTCCAGAGCATCTGGGTAAGCTGGATGTACAGATTACTTTGCAAAATGGACAATTGGTTGCACGTTTTATGACCGAGCATACGATGGCCAAAGACATGCTGGAACAGCAAATGATGCAGCTGCGCAGCTCGCTTCAAGCTCAAGGCATTCAAGTGGAACGACTTGAGGTTACTCAGAACAGTTCACTTGGTTCACAGATGTATCAGGATGGTGGTCGCCAGCCAGGAAGCAATTCTCAGCAGCAACGCCGCTCACGTGAACGTGAAGAACAATCGGATGATGCTGTAACTACAGCAACTCTCCAGGAAGAATTACGGAACTGGCGCAGTGAGCATGAAGAAGGTAATGACCAGCGAAGAGACACGTTTACAGCAGAGGCTTAATCAGAAATGAGGTGAAAAGATGGCTAATGAAGCGATTTCTACTAATAATACGTGGCCTAACTATTCGGCAGCGAATAAAGCTACAACAAGCGCTGCAACAAAGGAATTAGGTAAGGATCAGTTTCTCAAAATTTTGATTACCCAGCTGCAGAATCAGGATCCGATGCAGCCGATGGAGGATAAGGAGTTTATTGCTCAGATGGCTCAGTTCAGTTCGGTAGAACAACTGGTGAATATCTCATCTCAGCTTAAGACTTTAAATCAGTCTCTTGGGACAGTGTCTGGCATGATTGGCCGCGAGATCAGTTGGCTTTCTTCTAATAAAGAGGATAACGGAACCCTGCGTCAAGGCATTGTGGATTCCATCATCGTACGAGATGGTGTTCAGTACGCAAAAGTGGGCAATGACGAAATCAAGCTGGATGAAATTATTCAGGTAACCAATCCAACACAGGCTGAGGAAAATGAAACTCCGGTCCAGAACGCTGCAGATTCAGCTGAAACGACCGAAAGTAAGGAACCAGAAGCATCAGCGCAGCCTGAAGACAATGGAAACACGTTATGAGTGATCGGATAACAGTAGGTCAACTCTACACAGGCCCAATTACACCTAATTTGCTTAATCGCTCCAAATCGGGAGAAGCGTCCAATGGACCTGAACGCCCTTTTGCACAGGTCTTGGAAGACAATCTTCTGAAATTGAGTAATCATGCTGCCAAAAGGTTGGAACAGCGTGGTATTGAGCTCAAGACTGAGCAGATGCAACAGATTGGCACTGCCCTGGATAAGGCTGCTGCCAAAGGAGCCAAGGAATCCTTGATTCTGATGAATGATATGGCTTTTATCGTTAATGTCAAAAATCGCACTGTCGTTACAGCCATGGATAGTGAAAGTATGAAGGATAATGTATTCACCCAGATTGACAGTGCTGTAATTATTTCTTGACCGGCTGGCCCTTCTCGGGAGCCGGAATGCCGCTGACCGACTGACGCGGTAACCAAATTAAGGCTGGGAGGATTTTTAAAAATGTTGAAATCAATGTACTCAGGCGTTTCCGGGATGCGGGGTTTTCAAACGAAATTGGATGTAATTGGTAATAATATTGCGAACGTAAATACGGTTGGTTTTAAAGGTAGTCGTGTCATGTTCAAAGATATTATGAGCCAAACCACTGCAGGGGTGACTGCACCGACTGATACTCCATCCGGTGGTGTGAATGCGAAGCAAATCGGTTTGGGTGTATCTGTAGGGTCTATTGACACTTTGCATCTTGCAGGAAGTCCGATGACTACAAACAATCCAACAGATTTGCGTATTAATGGAGATGGCTTTTTCCTGGTACGTTTGAGCGAAGATCAGGAAGTTCCCTACCTTACTCGGGCCGGTGATTTCCACGTTGATGCGGCACGCAACTTGGTGACTTCAGACGGTCTCTTTGTAATGGACAGTGGTGGTGGTAACATTACCATTCCTGATGATGTTGTTTCATTTACGATTGGTCAGGACGGAACGATCAACCAAACCATGGCTGATGGAACTATCGAGCCAGGTGCACAGATTGGGATCGGTAAAGTTGTTAATCCGGAAGGACTTGAAAAAATCGGGGGCAACCTCTATCGCATGACTGCAAATGCCAATCCAGATGGTGCACTTGAACCTTTGACTGCCAATAGCGCAGAAGATGGAACAGGCTCAATTATTGCAGGCCAATTGGAAATGTCCAACGTGGATCTGACTGGAGAATTTACAGAGATGATCGTGGCTCAGCGTGGATTCCAGGCGAACTCACGGATTATTACAACGTCGGATGAAGTGCTTCAGGAAGTTGTTAACCTGAAACGTTAATAACTGATTAGTAATTTTTAATGCGTGGGGGAGCTTGCTCCTCCACTCTGATCGAGGGGGCTTAGCATGATTTCGGTTACGCGGTTAAATGGTTCTCCCATGTGGTTAAATGCGCTGATGGTTGAAATTGTGGAAGAGACACCAGACACGTATATTACTCTGGTAACCGGAAAGCGACTTATTGTGCTTGAAAAGGCCGATGATGTCATTTCCAAAATTAAAGATTACAACCGTGAAATCGGGGTTCAGGCAGCCACTATCAAAGTGCAGCAAACGGAGGAGTCCTGATGAAAAAGATGTTGCCTTGGCTTGCAACGAGCTTGCTAGCTATAACACTCATTGTGGTGGTTGTGTTTGTATTTATGCAGGGACAGAACGGGAATAAGCTTGATACACATACGGCAGCTGCTGCAGAGAAGAAGATGACTGCGGATGAGATTGTCGAAGTTTCCTCAGAGCTTGGAGAAATTAAAACCAATTTGGCTGATATAGACCATATTGTCGTTGTAAGTTTTTCTTTCAAATTATCCGACAAAAAAGCCAAAGAAGATTTTGAGAAAATCAAGGAAATCACGGTGAAGCCTATTATCATCCAGACGTTTGCGGATACCAAGTCTGATGAACTGGCTACAGCGAAAGGTCGCATTCAATTTAATAAAAAATTGACCGAGCTTATTAATGAAGCTTTGCCGGAAGGTAAGCTGACCAGCACTAGTTTTTCTTCTTTTTTGACAGCACCAATATAATGAACAGGACACGCTGTAAATCTGTAAGGGGGTGAGAACATGGTGGATGTATTATCACAAAATGAGATTGACGCCCTATTAGCTGCCCTTTCCTCTGGTGAGATGGATGCTGAGGAATTGAAAAAGGAAGAAACTCAAAAGAAAATTAGATCATACGATTTTAAGCGGGCGGTTCGTTTTTCCAAAGATCATATTCGAAGCTTGACCCGTATTCACGAAAATTTTGCACGCTTTCTCACCACTTATTTTTCAGCCCAACTGCGGACGTTCGTTCAGATCAATGTCGTTCAGGTTGAACAGTTGCCTTATGACGAGTTTATCCGTTCTATTCCGAAGATGACGATATTGAACATATTTGAGGCGGAGCCATTACAGGGACGGATGGTAATGGAGGTTCATCCCAACGTGGGTTATGCAATGCTGGATCGCCTGCTTGGCGGAACAGGAAATGCACCGACAAAGATCGCATCGATGACGGAAATTGAGACGACGATTATGGAGCGGATTTTCAGCCGTGCGTTTGAGAGTTTGCAGGAAGCCTGGAAGACCGTGTTGGATATTTCTCCAAGAATGGAAGCGCTGGAGACCAATCCGCAATTTATGCAGATTGTATCTCCCAATGAGACCATTGCTCTGATCTCGCTGAGCACCAAAATCGGTGACACCACAGGTATGATCAATTTGTGTATCCCGCATGTCGTTCTTGAACCTATTATGTCCCGGTTGTCGACTCATCAGTGGTTTGTTTCGGAGAAAAAGACGAGAGCTCCGGAAGAATATGATGCTCTCAAAGAGCGTGTGAACAAAGCCAAATTGCCCGTCGTTGCGGAATTAGGAGAATCCAGAATTTCGATTGCTGAATTTCTGGGACTGTCTGTTGGCGATGTCATTACATTGAACAAATCCGTTGATGAGGGACTGTCCATTAAAGTTGGAGACAGGCTGAAGTATATGGGAAGCCCGGGAACGATCAAGGATCGTGTGGCTGTGCAAATAGACAAGATTGTCACCGAAGGAGTTGAAGAATTTGACGAGTAAGGATTATTTATCCCAAGAAGAAATCGATGCTTTGCTCAGACAATCGGAATCGATGAACAGTTCGGAACCGGCTGAGAAAACAGTTGATGATTTTTTGACCGAGCTAGAACAGGATGCCTTGGGAGAGATCGGTAACATTACATTTGGTAGTGCAGCGACAGCTTTGTCCACGCTTTTGGGCCTAAAAGTAGATATTACAACACCTAAGGTGTCCATCATTAGCCGGACACAGTTTGATGAAGCGTTCCCTAAGCCTCACGTTGCCGTCCATGTAAACTATGTAGATGGATTTGAAGGGATCAACTCGCTGGTCATCAAAAAACGGGATGCGCAAGTGATAGCCGATTTGATGCTTGGTGGCGAAGGGAATCCGGTCGATGAAGAACTGAATGAAATCCATATCAGTGCAGTACAGGAAGCAATGAATCAGATGATGGGTTCGTCTGCTACATCCATGTCCACAATCTTTAACCGTTTCGTGAATATTTCTCCTCCGGGAATCGATATTCTCAATATGGAAAGTGGTGAGGGAGTCAGCAATCTTCCAGAAGATGAGACGTTGATCCAAGTATCCTTCCGTCTGTTGATTGGTGATCTGATCGATTCCAATCTCATGCAGCTGCTTCCGGTGCACTTTGCGAAAGAAATGGTAGAGATGCTGATTGGAGGAGCGCAAGAGTCTACTGCCAGCGCACCAGTTGCGTCGACACCTGAGCCAGCACCAGCAGCAGCACCTGTTGCCCCTCAGCAACCTCCAGTTCAGCAACAGATGCCGCCACAGGCGCAACAACCGCCTGTTCAGGATTATAATGGATATGGCCAGGCTCCGATGGGGGCGCCTCAAGGAATGCCGCCACAGCAGCCTTACAGCATGCCTCCGCAGCAACCATATGGTGTACCGCAGCATTACGGCGGTGTACCGAACAGGAATGTAAACGTACAACCGGTTCAATTCGCCAATTTGCAAAATGGGGCGTTCGGCCAGGTAGACGAAAACAATTTGAATTTATTGATGGACATTCCCCTTAAAGTCACCGTAGAATTAGGAAGGACCCAGAAGCAAATTAAGGATATTTTAGAACTGTCACAAGGTTCAATTGTCGAGCTGGACAAACTGGCCGGTGAACCTGTCGATATTTTGGTGAATAACAAGCTGATTGCCAAAGGTGAGGTTGTCGTCATCGACGAAAACTTTGGTGTCCGTGTTATAGATATCGTAAGCCAATGGGACCGAATTCAGAAATTACAATAAGCACAATTTAGGGAGGACTTGAATCAAGATGGCAAACCGAATTTTAGTCGTGGACGACGCTGCATTTATGAGAATGATGATCCGGGACATTTTGTCCAAAAACGGATACGAGGTCGTTGGCGAAGCACAGGATGGATCACAAGCAATTGAGAAGTTTAAGGAGCTTCGTCCTGATCTGATCACCATGGATATTACCATGCCTGAGATGGATGGTATTGCAGCATTGAAAGAAATTAAAAAAATTGACGCTAACGCAAAAGTGATTATGTGCTCTGCAATGGGTCAACAAGCGATGGTTATTGATGCAATTCAAGCCGGAGCCAAAGATTTCATCGTGAAGCCGTTCCAATCTGACCGGGTTATCGAAGCAATCAGCAAAACGCTGGGCGTTTAAGAGACATGATGATGGCTCAGGATAAGATTCCAAATGATGTAGGCGCGGGAGTCAATTATTATTTTCAGCTTGTATGGGTGATTGTTGTCCTGGCCGTCATTCTGGTTCTTATAGTCTACCTGATTCGTTTTCTAAACAAACGGAATCAGCGATGGTTCCGGAACGGCACAATTCGTATTTTGGGTGGAGTCGGACTGGGACCAAACAAGTCGCTGCAAATTATAGAAATTGGCGGTAGCGTTTATCTACTCGGTGTGGGTGATGACATACAGCTGGTGGATAAGGTTTCGGATCTTGAAGAGGCACAGCGAATCATTGATTCATTTGAACGGGATGCTTCAGCACAACAGGGAAGCCTCTCGCCTCTCATTGCAAAGCTGGCAGCCCGCTTGCGCAAAGATGAACCGCCGCGGGAAATGGAACTTGAGGATACAACCTCTTTTCACGAACTGTTTGAATCTAAACTTCGGCAGATGCCTAACCGTAAAGAGAAGATGGAGAAGGTCCTGGAAGAAGACAATACTACAGATCGGTCGAGGGATTCATGAAGAAAAAGATTTGGTTAGCGTGTTTATTCATAGGGCTCTTCAGTCTGGCCTCCGTCACTGCTGCCTTTGCCGAACCGATTCCGAATATTGACATTCAAATTGGAAACGGGGATGGGAGCACACCAAGCACGAGTTCACTTTCCATTATCCTGTTGATCACGGTACTTAGTATAGCACCAGCTTTGCTAGTACTGATGACCAGTTTTACCCGGATTGTTATCGTTCTCGGGTTTGTGCGGACATCCTTGGGTACGCAGCAAATGCCACCCAATCAGGTGCTGGTCGGTTTGGCGCTTTTTCTGACACTTTTCATTATGTCACCGACGTTGTCATCCATCAATCAGGTAGCGCTTCAGCCCTATCTCAAGGGAGACATCACACAAACCGAGGCGTTGGAAAAAGCTGCGGATCCCATGAAGAAGTTTATGTTCTCCCACACCAGGGAGAAAGACCTATTGCTGTTTATGAAGTACAATCAAACCGAAAAGCCCAGCACATACCAGGATATTCCGATTACTGTGATGGTACCGGCATATGCAATCAGTGAGTTGAAGACAGCATTCCAGATGGGATTCATGATCTTTATTCCATTCTTGGTTATAGACATTGTAGTGGCGAGTACGCTCATGGCTATGGGGATGATGATGCTTCCGCCTGTCATGATCTCATTACCTTTTAAAATACTGCTATTTGTGCTTGTCGATGGCTGGTATCTGGTCGTGAAGTCACTGTTGCTGAGTTTTAACACTTGAGCCGGAATATTAAAGGAGGACGGTCATGACTTCGGAGTTTATTATCGGTCTGGCCGGGAAAGCAGTCTATACTTCACTGCTGGCCAGCGCACCCATGCTTATTCTAGCTCTGGTTGTAGGACTCATTATCAGTGTCTTTCAGGCAACAACTCAAATTCAGGAGCAAACACTGGCCTTTGTGCCTAAAATCATTGCCGTACTTCTGGCAGTACTTTTATTTGGTCCTTGGATATTGAATATACTGGTCGATTTCACGTATAACATTCTCGATAATTTATACAGATACATAGGGTAGGCTGTTGCAGATGGAGACATTGTTGCAAAGTTTTCCTGTCGCTCTGCTTATGTTTTGTCGAATAGCATCATTTTTTGTAACCGCACCTGTCTTCTCGGCTCGGAATGTGCCGAATTCTATTAAAATTGGTTTATCGGCATTTGTAACCTTAACTGTGTATATGGTATACGGCATAGACCAGGTTGTACCTACGGATCTGAGTTATATCCTGCTGGTCATCCGAGAGATATTGATTGGCTTGCTGCTAGGCTTTGTTGCATATCTGTTAATGACGGCTATACAGACAGCAGGAACTTTTATTGATCTTCAGATCGGTTTTGGTATGGCTAACGTATTTGATCCAATGACTGGTGCTTCTGCACCGCTTACAGGTAACTTCAAATATGCCTTTGCTATATTACTCTTTCTGACAATGAACGGACATCATTATCTGCTCGATGCCATTGTATACAGCTATCGCTGGATTCCGTTGTCGAACGCATTCTTTATAAGATTGGCAGATGGAAGTATTGCTGAATTTTTGGTGCGTACATTAGGTGAATCATTTATGTTGGCTTTTCAGATGTCTGCACCGATTGTTGTTGCCCTGTTTTTGACGGATGTAGGATTGGGATTCTTGGCAAAGACGGCTCCTCAATTTAATGTATTTGCCGTCGGAATGCCGCTTAAGGTACTCGTTGGGCTTGCTATTTTGCTTTTGCTGGTTCCCAGTTTTGCCTTTGTGTTTAGTCAATTGTTCGAAGTAATGTTCAGATCCATGGAAAAATTGCTTGGGACCATTGGACAAAGGCCGGGCTGAGTGAAACGGAGGACAAGATTCAAATGAAATATCAACTCGACCTCCAGATGTTCGCAGGGGAAAAAACAGAGAAGGCTACCCCGAAAAAGAGGCAGGATACGCGAAAAAAAGGACAGGTTGTCAAAAGTATGGAGCTGTCCGGCGCATCCATTCTCCTATTCACCTTTTTGATCATGATGATGTTCAGTAACTTTTACAAAGAACGTATGGTTCGACTGTTTACAGACATCTTCATTAATCGGCTGAGTATGGAGGTCACTGGGGAGAACGTCGTATCCTTATTGATGCGTTATGGCATCGAGGTGATGTTATTGCTTGCTCCTGTTTTGCTCGGTGCAGTACTGGTTGCGTTAATCGTCAATTACATGCAGGTAGGTTTCCTGCTTGTAGGAGAGGGCCTCAAGCCGAAACTGGAAAAGTTGGATCCGATTAAAGGGTTCAAAAACATTTTTTCTCTTCGTTCTTTGGTGGAGTTTGCTAAATCCATAATGAAAATGTCGATAATCGGCTTCCTGGTTTACAGTACCATCACAGGTTATCAGTCAGATATTGCTTCGCTTTCACATTTTTCATTAGATGCGATTCTGCATTTTGCGGCTTCAATCACCTTAAACTTGGGGATCAAGATTGCAGTAGCCCTGTTAGTACTTGCCGTACTCGACTATATGTACCAGAAGTATGATTACGAGAAAAACATTAGGATGTCCAAACAAGACATCAAAGACGAATACAAAAAAATGGAAGGTGACCCACTGATCAAGGGGAAAATCAGGGAGCGTCAGCGTCGTATGGCTGTTCAGCGCATGATGCAGGAAGTTCCCAAAGCGGATGTGATTATCACTAACCCAACTCACTTTGCCGTAGCGCTTAAGTATGAAGGGTCTGAGATGGAAGCACCGCAGATTATAGCCAAAGGTCAGGATTATGTCGCCTTGCGCATTAAGGAAATTGCCAAAGAGCACGGTGTCATTACAATGGAAAACAAGCCGCTGGCACGGGCATTGTTCCAGAGAGCCGAGATTGGTGACGCTATACCGGCTGATTTGTTTCAAGCGGTAGCCGAAGTGCTGGCTTATGTATATAAATTAAAGGGCAGAACGAAATAACAGGGGATCGGAGGCCGTACATCCATTGAAAACAAAAGATATAGCTGTCCTTGCGGGTATCATCGGCATCGTGTTGATGATGATTCTCCCGATCCCAACCTGGTTGTTGGACTTGCTGCTTGTCATCAATATCTCACTTGCACTGATGATACTGCTTGTTGCGATGAACAGCAAAGAAGCACTGCAATTCTCCATCTTTCCTGCGTTGTTGCTAATCACGACGTTGTTTCGATTAGCACTCAACATATCGACAACGAAACTGATTCTGGGACAAGGGAACGCGGGATCTGTTGTAGCCACCTTTGGTAGCTGGATAGCCGGTGGACAGATTGCAATCGGATTTGTTGTGTTCCTAATTCTCGTCGTTGTTCAATTTATCGTTATAACCAAGGGTTCCGAGCGTGTAGCTGAAGTAGCAGCACGGTTCACCCTCGATGCGATGCCTGGTAAGCAGATGAGTATTGACGCAGATTTGAATGCTGGACTGATTAATGAGCAGCAGGCGCGTGAACGACGTTCCAAAATTGAACGTGAAGCGGACTTTTACGGAGCCATGGATGGTGCGAGTAAGTTTGTAAAAGGGGACGCGATTGCGAGCATCATTATTCTCCTAATCAATCTGATTGGCGGCTTTATCATCGGAATGACAGTACATGGTCTTGCTTTTGCTGATGCGCTGTCCACCTATTCCGTATTAACTATCGGGGATGGATTGGTAAGTCAGATTCCTGCACTTCTAATTTCTACAGCAGCAGGTCTAATTGTGACAAGAGCATCATCGGAAGGTAACCTGGCCGATGACATTACGGGGCAATTGTTTACATACCCGACGCTCCTTTATATTGTAGCCTTTGTAATAGCAATGCTCGGATTTTTCACTCCGATCCATATTATCACAACGCTGCCTCTCGCAGGTTTGCTAGCTTATTCGGGTTGGAGAATGCAGAACAACCTGAATCAGAAGCAAGTCGCGGAGGAGCAAATGGAAGAGGAGCAACAGATTGAAGAAGTGAGAAGTCCAGAGAGTGTAATTAACTTGCTTCAGGTTGACCCTATCGAGTTTGAATTTGGGTATGGTTTGATTCCTCTGGCTGATAATCAGCAGGGCGGAGACCTGTTGGATCGGATCATTATGATACGTAGACAGTGTGCTCTTGAACTCGGGTTAGTTGTTCCGGTAATCCGCATTCGGGATAACATCCAATTGAGACCGAATGAATATGTCATCAAAATTAAGGGTAATGTGGTTGGCGGCGGGGAACTGTTGTTAAATCATTATCTGGCGATGAGCCCGGGTTACGAAGAAGAGTCTGTAACAGGTATAGAAACAACAGAGCCAGCTTTTGGACTTCCAGCGTTATGGATTGATGAAGTAACCAAAGACAGAGCTGAACTGGCAGGATATACGGTTGTAGATCCTCCTTCGGTTGTAGCAACACATCTGACTGAATTGATTAAGAAGCATGCGCATGAGTTACTTGGCAGACAAGAAACGAAAGCACTTGTGGATAATCTCAGAGAGAATTATGCTGCGCTGGTGGATGAACTCATTCCATCTGTCCTCTCTATCGGAGATATACAGAAAGTACTCGCCAAGCTGCTGCGTGAGAAAGTTTCCATTCGGGATATGGTTACAATCTTCGAGACACTGGCTGACTACGGAACGTATACCAAAGATCCGGATGTACTGACGGAATACGTGAGACAATCTCTCTCTCGTCAGATTACTCAGCAATTCTCTCAAAAAGGAGAGACGCTTAGAGTAATCACTGTTGGACCTGGTCTGGAGAAGAAAATTGCTGAGAGTGTACAGCAATCCGATCAAGGCAGTTACCTTGCATTGGATCCGGCCTCAACGCAGAGTGTATATCAAAAGTTGACTGAACAAGTCAATCGATTAATCCAGTCTGGTCAGCAGCCTGTTGTATTAACTTCTCCAACCATTCGTATGTATCTGCGCCAGGTGATCGAACGCACCATGCAGGATATACCAGTGCTTTCCTATAGTGAGTTGGAGCCGAATGTTGAAATCCAAAGTGTCGGGGTGGTGAACTTATGAGAGTAAAACAATACGTCGTGGAGACCATGCCCGAAGCTATGCTTCAAATTCGCAAAGACCTGGGAAGTGATGCCGTCATTCTGTCCACCAAAGAAATCAAGGTGGGCGGTATGCTGGGGATGTTCCGCAAAAAAAGGATCGAAGTTGTAGCAGCAGTGGATAAGGAAGAAAAAAAACAAGCAACAAAGCAAGTGCAAAACCAATTTACACCCGTGCCTCGCGCATTTGTACCTGAAGCATATCGACAAACGGCTCATTCGTTTGTCGCCGCTTCAGATGAATCGGCTGTAAATACAGCCGACAAACATGTGCAAGAGAGAGTGACGGATGCCCCTGCTGTGTCTGAATCGAGTAAAATCGGTTCAGACATGAGCAGTGGCAGATCTTCTTTGAGTTTCGAGCATAAACCGCGACCGCAAGGGGCGGATTTTTCGGGTTTAACATCTGCTAGTGGGCAGCAGAAGCAGGAGATCAATCCGCAGCAAGACCAGCTGATGTCTGAATTGCAGGAGCTCAAACTGATGATGACCAAGTTGTCTAAGCAAGGGGCTTCGGCAGACCCGGTACCAGAGCAGCTTCATGCTCTTCGAGAAAGGTTGATGGAGCAAGACATTTGGCCAGAAGTATGGGAATCATGGTTTGACGTTGTTCAGTCGTTGCTTGCTGAAAAAGGATTAACTGAAGTAGAAGCCGTTCAAGCCGTTCAATTGGAAATTTCACAGTTTTTGGAGAAACGTATCGATGCAGGCATTTTACCGACTACACGTATTGTATATGTAGCTGGGCCAACAGGGGTTGGTAAAACAACAACGATTGCCAAGCTGGCTGCTGAACAGATGTTCAACAAACAGCGAAAGGTAGGGTTTATCACTTCAGATACGTATCGGATCTCAGCGGTAGAGCAACTAAGAACGTACGCATCCATTTTAAATGTCCCGCTTGAGGTCGTACAATCCCCAGGTGATACACAGCGTGCGATCTCCCGTCTTGAAGAATGCGATCTGATCTTTATGGATACAGCGGGAAGAAACTACAGAAATGAGCTGCTTGTTTCAGAACTGCAAAGCTTACTCGCGCCTGTGGAAAATAGTGAAACCTTTTTGGTTATGAGCATGACCTCCAAAAGTGCCGATATGGTTCAAATTACAGAGCATTTCAGCAAATATGGGCTGGATAAGGTCATCTTTACGAAGATGGATGAGACCGGCAGCTGCGGCCCGATGTTTAATCTGCTGCACCGTTTTCCACTCAAACTTGCTTATGTGGCTAACGGCCAAAATGTGCCTGATGATTTGCTCAAGCCTGATGCGGATTCTCTGACCAAACAATTGTTAGGAGAGCTTGTACGATGAAGGACCAGGCAGCCTCACTCAGAAGTATGGTCTCCATGCCTAGGGGAGTGGAAGAAAGGGGACGTAATTCACGTTCCTCCAAGATCATAACCGTTGCCAGTGGAAAGGGAGGGGTTGGTAAATCCAATTTTACACTTAACTTTGCACTGAGTTTACAGGCATTGGGGCAAAAGGTATTAGTATTTGATGCAGACATAGGGATGGCTAATATCGATGTCTTAATGGGAACCTCTTCTCCCTATAATCTGTACCACTTGTTATACCGACAGAAATCCATACAGGAAATCATACAGCTTGGTGCAAGCGGGTTGCCTTATATCGCCGGAGGTTCGGGGATGCAGGAATTGTTCTCATTGTCAGATCGAGATCTGGAGTTTTTTGCTGGGCAAGTTGAAGAGATTGCTCAGGAGATGGACTATGTCATTTTTGATACAGGAGCAGGACTTTCCAAAGAAAATATGAAATTTATCGGTGCAGCCGATGAATGCCTAATCGTCACCACACCTGAACCAACTTCAATAACTGATGCTTATGCTTTAGTCAAAGTTATGCATGGCCAGGAAAATGCTACACCCTTTCGGATGATCGTTAACCGGGTTGAAGACCAGCAAGAGGCGGAACGGGTGGCGGATAAAATAGCTGGAGTGGCAAAGAGGTTTTTACAGATCGATATCCCGCTGCTTGGATACATTTCCGAAGATGCCCAAGTAGTAAAGGCAGTTAAAAGGCAAGTACCATACAGTTTGGCATATCCGAATGCCAAAGCTTCCAGGGATATCGAGAAACTCGCACAACACTATTTGGCTGCACCTGCTGCTCAGGGATCGGGAACCGAAACCTTAACAGGAATCAGAGGTTTTATGAAAAAGTGGCTAAAGCGGACAACATGATCTCTGAATAAAGGAAACAGGGGTGGAAACAACATGGCGGTGTATCAAGTATTGGTTGTCGATGATTCCGCTTTTATGCGTAAAATTGTCTCGGATTTAATAGAAGCAGATTCGGAGTTTAAGGTTACGGCAACAGCATCAAATGGTAAGGAAGCCATTCAAAAAGCAATAGACTTGAAGCCAGATATCATCACAATGGACGTTGAGATGCCCGAAATGAATGGCTTGGATGCATTAAAATCGATCATGAAGCAATCTTTCGTTCCGGTAATTATGCTCTCGGGAATTAATGAGCAAGGCATGAAGGAGACCATCATGGCGCTCGAGGCCGGTGCCTTTGACTTTATTCGTAAGCCATCCATTGTGCATGATCAGGATATTGCCCAAGTAGGTAAAGCACTGATTGAGCGGATGCGAGCAGCAATGAATGAAATCAAGCGAAAAGCCGATCGGGAAGCATCCATGAAGAAGAATCGGGATGAAGCGCAGAGCAAACTGCTGCATCAGTCCCAGCGAGTTCAGGTTGACCCACCTTTACAAGACCGCAAAGGTCTTTTGAAGAAAACGATAGAACCTGCCCAGTCAGGAACACGACTTGGCAGTGACAAATCTGAATCCTTGCGAGCAAAACCGAAGCAGCCAACTGCTCCACTGACGAACCAGAATGCGGGACGTTTGGACAAGAAGCCGGAGCGTTTACGAGATGCAAATGGAGCCTCGGATACGAGCACTGACAAGTTAGCAAAGGCGAACAAATCAACGCAGCCTCCTAAGGGAAACCATTTGTCCAATATGTCTCGATTGGCTGAACAGGAGACAGCAGCCACTTCAGCCGAACTATCCAAGGATATTACCAAGGTAATCCCGTCCCATAAGGGAGCAGGGGGAGCAGACGGTTCATTCAACAAACTTGTGGCTATTGGTTGTTCAACAGGAGGTCCGAGAGCCCTCAAGACTTTGCTGGAGCAGCTGCCAGGTGATTTACCGGCTCCAGTCATTATTGTTCAGCATATGCCGCCTAATTTTACCCGGTCCCTTGCCCAGCGTTTGAATACATTCAGTGAACTGCATGTGGTTGAAGCTGAGGAAGGAATGGTTCTACGAAAAGGGACAGCCTACATTGCTCCAGGTGGCTTTCATGTCATAGTCAACAAAACGGCAGACGGAAGATTTACCATAAAGCTGACAGAGGAAGAACCAGTCAATGGTCACAGGCCCTCAGTAGATACGATGTTTGAGTCGCTGCTGTCGTACACGTCATTGCAACGACATCTGGTTTTGCTGACAGGGATGGGCAGTGACGGCGCTCGTATGATGAAAAAATTGTATGAAGCCGGTGTCACATCAACCTTTGCGGAGAATGAAGAAACTTGTGTTGTGTATGGTATGCCGCGTTCTGCTGTAGAGCTGCAATGCGTGCGTCATCTTCTGCCATTGCAGGAGATTGCGCCTAAACTTGTTCAAGCTGTGAAATAAACGGAGTGTAACTCATGGAGGAGGTGCCTCACAATGGACATGAATCAATATTTATCTATGTTTATTGATGAGTCTAATGATCATCTGCAGTCCCTTAACGAAAATATGCTTCAACTCGAAGGCAGTCCGGAGGATCTGGGAATTGTTCAGGTCATATTCCGCTCCGCTCATACGTTGAAGGGTATGGCTGCTACAATGGGTTTTGAGGATCTGGCATCATTGACGCACAAAATGGAAAATGTGCTGGATCTGGTACGTAATGAAAAGTTGAAAATGCAGGATTTCATTTTTGATACCCTGTTCAAGAGTTTGGATGCTCTGGAAACAATGGTTCAGGATATTACCGAAGGTGGAGAGGGTAAAGCGGATGTCTCTTCCATCGTAGCCTCTCTCCAAGCCATTGAGAGTGGTGAATGGACGGGAGGTACTGCTGCTCCAGCAGCCGCAGTAAACCAATCATCAAGTACAGTAACACCAAGTGCGGTTGAACTGGACGAATTCCAGTACTCCGTATTGGATCAGTCCATAGCTGAAGGTCATCGTGTGCTCTATATTGAAGTTCTTGTCAGCGAGCAGAGCCAGCTGAAGGGCGTACGTGCATATATGGTCTTCGATCTGTTAGAACGCTCGGGTGAAATTGTTAAATCGTTCCCAACAGTACAGGATATCGAACAAGAGAAGTTTGAGCGCAGTTTTTCGTTGTATTACATAACAACCAAAGAGGCGCAGGAACTTGAAAAAGGCATTATGAGCATCTCTGAAATTGAGAGTGCCAAAGTCATTCAGCTGGATCAAGAGACTCTTCAGCAAATGACCAATCAGGCAGCGGCAACAGCTGAAATGGAAGCTGCACCTGTTCCTGCTCCAGTAGATGCATCCCCGGAATCGGTTTCTTCATCAAAAGACGAACCAAAGAAGCCGGCAGCGACCAAAACAGCTGCACCTAAACAAGCTGCTGCACCCTCACGTACCATCCGTGTGGATATAGAACGTCTTGATGTACTGATGAACTTGTTCAGCGAGTTACTGATCGATCGTTCCCGTTTGGAGCAGTTGGCCAGCGAGACGGGTAATAATGATTTGTCTGACACGGTAGCTCATCTGAGCAGAGTCAGTACAGATTTGCAAAATATTGTACTGAAATTGCGGATGGTTCCTGTGGATACGGTATTCAACCGTTTCCCGCGTATGATTCGTGACCTGGCTAAAACTCTGGACAAAAAGATCGATCTGGTCATTACGGGTGCCGAAACGGAGCTTGATCGGACGGTAATCGATGAGATCGGCGATCCGCTGGTGCATTTGCTGCGTAACGCTGTAGACCATGGTGTTGAATCGATCGCAGAGCGTGTGGCAGCGGGTAAACCGGAATTGGGGACAGTTAACCTTCGTGCCTTCCATAGCGGAAATCATGTATTTATCGAAATCGAAGATGACGGTAAAGGCATTTATCGCGATAATCTGTTGAGAACAGCTGTCAAACGTGGCGTTGTTACCGAAGAACAAGGTGCCAAGATGAGTGATGATGAAGTCAATCAGCTGTTGTTTGCACCAGGCTTCAGTACCGCAGATAAAATCTCGGATATCTCCGGCCGTGGAGTAGGCTTGGATGTTGTAAAATCCAAAATCACCTCCCTTGGTGGTAATGTAACCATTCATTCGACACCGGGTAAAGGTACCAACTTCTCCGTTCAATTACCTTTGACCTTGTCTATCATCGCTGCGATGCTTGTCCGACTTGGTTCCGAGAAATATGCCGTTCCTTTGTCTTCCATTGTGGAGACAGCTATTGTGCAGCGTGAACAGGTTCGCAACATTCATGGCAATAAAATGATCACGTTCCGTGAGTCTTTAATTCCGTACCTGTCCTTGAGCGAAGTTTTCGGGGTGCCTGATTTCAATGATGCGGACGAACAAGAAACTGAAATCGTGGTTATTCGCAAAGGTGAACGTCTTGCAGCTGTAGCAGTTGAAGAATTTATTGGACAGAGTGAGATTGTTCTTAAATCGATGGGGACTTATCTTCCTGGCATTGAAGGGATCTCTGGTGCAACAAT
This sequence comes from Paenibacillus sp. UMB7766-LJ446, assembly GCF_030226665.1. Classification (NCBI taxonomy): domain Bacteria; kingdom Bacillati; phylum Bacillota; class Bacilli; order Caryophanales; family Paenibacillaceae; genus Paenibacillus; species Paenibacillus sp. UMB7766-LJ446. The sequence continues at coordinate 159,548 of NZ_JASOYM010000012.1, read as the reverse complement.
TCTGGGAGACGGACAAGTAGCTCTGATTCTTGACCCTAATGCGTTTATTAAATAAGCACACAAGATAAATCTTACATTTAATAGGGAGGTTTTATCCATGGAAGAAGAGTTGAAAGTCATTGTCTTTAAATTAGGTTCCGAAGAGTATGGTATTGAGGTAGACAAGGTTCAGACGATTGAGCGTATGATGCCTATTACCCGTGTTCCCAAGACCCTCTCTTTTGTAAAAGGGGTTATTAACTTACGTGGTGTTGTTATTCCCGTCATTGACCTGCGTGGTCGATTCTCTTTGCCGGAAACAGAATATACCGATCAAACACGTATTGTTATTGTAGGCGTGGACGACATGCAAGTTGGCTTTATCGTTGACTCTGCCAATGACGTTATTGACATTAAGCGTGATGCTATCGATAGTCCGCCGGAAGTAGTTGGTGGAGTTAAAGCAAGATACCTGCGCGGTGTAGCCAAGCTGGAGGATACGCGCTTGTTGATCATGCTTAATCTCAACGAAGTATTAAATAAAAGCGAGATTGTACAGCTGGAAAGTATTGAGGGCTAACACCGTGGAACTGTTCAACCGATTTGAGGGATTCCAAATGGATGTGCTCAAAGAGGTCGGTAACATTGGAGCAGGCAACGCCGCAACGGCGTTGTCTCAGCTTCTCAATAGACCGATTGACATGGGTGTACCTACAGTACAGATGCTTCCTTTTGAAGAAGTTGCTGAGAAAGTGGGCGGAGATGAACGTATTGTTGTTACCGTATTTCTTCGTGTTGAAGGCGAAGCACCAGGCAATCTCTTCTTTATGATGGCACCTGAGGCTGCCAAAATGCTGCTGAACCGGCTTGCCGGTTTTGATCTGAAGGAAGGTCTTGCATTCACGGAAATGGAACAATCTGCTCTATCCGAAATCGGGAATATTCTGGCGGGTTCGTATCTTTCTTCTTTGGCAGATTTCACAAAACTAGCTATGTATCCGACCGTTCCTGGACTTGCTATTGATATGGCTGGAGCCATTTTAAGTTATGGTTTGCTGCAGTTTGGTGAAATGGGCGACGATGCATTATTGATTGACACTTCTTTCTTTGAAGGCGAAGATCAGGTAGAGGGTCAATTTTTCCTGATTCCGGATCCGCCTTCATTTGCTAAGATATTTGAATCTTTAGGGGTGCCACTGGATCATGATTGAAGACAAAAGCGTCGTTAAAGTCGGTATGGCGGATTTGAACATTGCTCATCTTCCCGGCGTAATCCGTACGACTGGCTTGGGCTCTTGTGTGGGATTAACGATGTATGATCCGCATTTGAAGCTTGCCGGAATGGCGCATGTCATGCTCCCCACTTCAGAGATTGCTCGTGAAGGAACGTTGAACAAAGCCAAATATGCAGATACGGCATTGCCGGAATTGTTACAAAGAATGATACAACTCGGTGCCTCTCGTTCACGTATTGTGTCCAAAATGGCTGGAGGGTCTCAGATGTTTGCCTTCTCGGGGGCAGGGGATACAATGCGTATCGGACCGAGGAATGCGGATTCTTGTCGCGAATGGTTAGAGAAGCTTGGAATTCCACTTCTCGCCGAAGATACCGGTGGGAATTATGGACGAACGATTGAAATGGATTGTGAAACTGGACTTTTGACTATTCGAAGTGTCCAAATGGGTGTAAAGGAACTATAAGACATGATAGGAAACTACCGCATTAATCTTGGAGCAGGCATAGTCGGATTTATTCTGACTTTTTTTGTAGCATACAGCAGCAATGTGTTGATGACCAGTTTAATTCGCGGGTTGATCGGCTTTGTAGCCTGGTTTGTCCTTGCTTATGGTTTGCGCTGGGGACTGGGATTGCTGCTGAACCCTCAGGTAGAGGGGGATGAATATGGTTATGATTCACCGGGCGCTCAAGAACTAAGAGGTTCACAGGTGGACATTAAACTCGAAGACGATGGACAAGAGCTGAACGACTTGCTCAAACATGGACAGAACGCCTCCTCTGGGGAGAACCTTCCACCATCTGAGACGAAAGCTCCAACGGGATTTGCTCCTTTGGATCCGCCTAAACTTGTCCGGACCAAGGAGCCGGAGGAGTTGGCGCAGGCCGTTCGTCACCTGACAGACAAATAAGGAGGGTGAAAGCAATTGAACGAGCGTAAAGCTTCGCATTTGAACCACGCTGACCTGTGGGAAAAGTGGAAAGAACAAGGCGATCTTGAAGCCAAGAAAAGTTTGATCGAAAAGTATCTTCATATTGTAAACTATGTATCCGGGCGTTTGGCTGTCGGTCTGCCCAAAAATGTCCCGAAAGATGATCTGGAGAGCAATGGTGTCATGGGATTGATTGATGCACTGGAGAAATTCGACTATGAGCGTGGTCTGCAATTTGAAACGTACGCCTCCTGGCGGGTACGTGGTGCAATCCTTGACGGTTTACGACAGGGAGATTGGGTGCCTCGTTCCGTTCGGGAGAAAGCAAAGCGGATTGAAGATGCTTACCAGCAGTTAGAGCAGACATATTTGCGTTCCGTCAGTGATGAAGAAATGAGTCAGTATCTCGACGTGTCGACGAAAGACTTTCAACATATGCTTCAGGAAGTGGCAGTGATGTCGCTTTGTTCGCTAGAGGACCCGATCCGGGAAGAAGAGTCTGAGACTCGACTATCCTTAATGGTCGGCGAAAAAGCTAAAAATCCGGATTATAAAGTCAATGAGTTCTATTTAAAAGAAGCTTTGGTGCAAGGGCTTGATAAATTGACGGTCAAAGAGAGAACGGTTGTTTCACTTTTATATTATGAAGATCTGTCTCTTAGCGAAATTGCTGAAGTCATGTCTCTTTCTCCGTCACGAATCTCTCAACTGCACTCAAAGGCCATCTTAAGGCTACGGGGAACACTGGATAAACAGAAAGACTTGCTTATGCGTAAAGATTAATAGTTGAATAGAAAGTGTGAATTTTAGGATTTTTGGGGAGTGGAAAGCCTAAAAGGGGGAAAAAATGCATTGACACAGCAGACTGTTTTGGAACAGTGTTTGAGCATTGTTTTATCAGATGATAAAAGTACGGCCTACCTTGAATTTTCCAAACAGGAAGAAGATTTTACGTGTACACCGGACGAACTCGAAAAATATATAGCAAGTCAGGGTATTAAATATGGTGTGCTGCGCGAAGCATTGCTTGTTTTTGTGAGTCGTCCTGAGATGTATGTGAAGGATCAATGCAAGATTGCGGAAGGGATTAAACCAGTACAGGGAACGGATGGATTCATCAAGGTACTGGTGGGCATGGACGATTCCAATGAACGGCGCCCTCTGGAAGCGGAAGACGGGAAAGTCGATTACAAAGAAGTGACTCGTTTAAACAATGTTCGAACAGGTCAAATCATTGCCGAACGTATTCCTCCTGTGGATGGCACGGCAGGTAAGGCTGTGACTGGTGAAGAAATCCCTTTTCGTCCCGGGAAAGAAGCCCGTTTCAAAGTTGGGAAAAACGTTGTCGTTAATCCGGAAGGATCTGCGATGTATGCTGCTTTGGATGGATTGGTTACCAAAACAGACGGCAACAAATTGAATGTGTTTCCTGTATACGAGATCAATGGCGATGTGGATTATAACATCGGTAACATCGATTTTGTAGGTACAGTTGTTATCCGAGGTAATGTGCTCACCGGTTTTAAAGTAAAAGCGGCGGGGGATATACGTGTTGTCGGAGGTGTCGAGGGAGCGGAGCTGGAAGCGGGAGGCTCTGTCGAAATTACCGGCGGTATTATTGGTTATAACAAAGGACTTATACAAGCTGGACATAACGTGAAATGTACCTTTATTCAAGAAGGCAACGTCGATGCGGCGGAAAATGTTCTGGTATCCCAAAGTATTATGCATTCCACGATTCGTGCAGGAAATGCGGTAATCTGTGAAGGCACAAAAGGACTTATCGTTGGCGGGTCCATCCAGGCCGGTGAAAAAGTCTCGGCACGTGTTGTTGGCAACAGCATGTCTACTGTGACATCCATTGAAGTAGGTGTATTACCTAAGCTGCGTAATGAGCTGAATGACTTGCGTAAGGAAGTCAGGGAACAGATGGATGCCTTGGATAAAACGAAAAAAGCTTTGACATTATTGGATCAGTTAGCTGCTGCTGGGCAATTAAGCCCGGATAAAATGTCAATGCGGATCAAACTGAGTGCTACACAAAAATCTGCCCTTCGTCTTAGTGAGGAAACGAAAATGCGTATCTTTGAAATCGAAAAGGTGCTTGAAGATACAAGCAGGGCTCGCGTCGATATCCATAAGATGATTTTTGGTGGCTCTAGAATAGTTATCGGCAGATACACCAAATTTATTAAAGATCCGATAAGTCGAATATCTTTTTATTATCATGATGGGGATATAACGATGGTTCCATTCGTTTAAGTACAGCATTCAAACACATGAAGAAATCCATCCGATACCGTGAGGTGAACGTATGAGTTTCAAAGCGGTTGAGTTGCAGATTGCCGTACCTAGAACAAGTGAGGCCGGGCGTTATCAGAGTGAAGCTCAGCAGAGACCAGTGACGGACCAGAACTTGCTGGCAGAACAAACGGCCAAAGAAGCAAATGAAGCAAGACAACGAAGCGAGGCGCTGGATGAAACAGCACACACCAATGTACGCGATGGTCAGTCCAGAAACCAAGAGCAGCAGAGCGGCTCCAACGAACCGGAAGCGACTTCAACACTGGAAACTGTCAAACCTGCCGAGCATCCATACAAAGGAAAACATATTGACCTGTCGTTGTAATGGATGACATGTGACTCACATGTAGTCTTGAGCATCGATGGCTGCATTAAAAGGAGAGAACCCAATTTGTCACCATGGATTATTATTGTCATATTAGGAGCCTGCGCTATTGCATATGCGTTTATCATGCCCAAGAAAAACAAGGTGCAGGAGCCTGGGCATCACCTGGTGCAAGAGATGGAAACTACGCTTGAACATTATATGGCTGAGATCGAAAACGACAATGATGCTCTCATCCAGCGTGTTGCTGAGATGAAGGGTGAGGCGACGGCTGCAGATCAGCGTATGCAATCGCAGCTTCAGGAATTGCAGCGGAGGCTGGATCAACTGGAAGAAAGTAAAACGACACAAACAGACATATCCTCCAATATAATTCCGGTACATAGCACAAGCGGATTGCAAGCTCAGGCGCTTGTAGACAGTGTGCGAGCAGATTTGGCCCAACAGGCTTCAGAAGCAGGAGAGCAGGCCGCTGTACAAGAATTGAAGCCTGTACGTGATTCCATTAAGGATCGATATGCAGAGCTGTTTAATTTATATGCCGAAGGAAAGTCAGTCGATACCATTGTCAAGCAGACGGGGATACAACGTGGAGAAGTACAGCTGATTTTACAGCTGGCAGAACGGGAGGAGAGCTAAGAAATGGACAAGCGCTCCTTATGGATTGGACTTGGAAGTGGCATGATTGTTGGTGCGGTATTGCTGCAGCTTGCAACGGTCGGACAAAACGCATTGTCTGAGAGTAATCTTGACCCGGATGTAGCTACAGCCAACCTGACCATGGAACAGCTTGAAGCGGCGGCGAAGAGTATGGATATGAAGCTTGTTGCTTCCGATGATGAGCTGTATACAGAAACGGAGTGGGTAGCGAAGAAGAAACAGGAAAGCAGCGAACTGCAGGGGAAAACGGCAACGGCCCCCGAAGCGGCAAAGTCAGCTGAGGAACCGGAGCAACCCGAAAATCCACAGCAGCCTGCCACCAATGAAAGCGGAAACCAGAACGAAGTCAATCAGCCTAAGACGACTGAGCCGTCAACGCCTAACAATCCTGAAGCTGCGGCTACAGTATCTTTCAAAGTACGTTCAGGCAACAGTCTGGCCATCGTGGCGGGTAATCTGGAGAAAGCCGGGATTGTTGATAGTGCACAAGCTTTCATAAAAGCTGGCAGGGCTGAACGAATTAATACCAAAATACAAGTAGGCACCTATGACCTGGAGAAGGACGAAAGCTTCAAATCCATTATTGCCAAGATTACAAAAGAACCGTCAAACTGAGTGCGCTCAGAAGGACGGTTTTTTATTTATAGATTGTGACAGGTTTTGCACCGCTACTACGGATATGAATTTGTTTGAAAAGAGCACTTTTTTGTACAAGGCATTTTAGTTTGAAAGACTGTTGCATCAGGCAATCAGTTATGCTATATTAGATAACGGTGTTAAAACACACGCATGTGCTAATTTTGTTGAGGGTGCTTTCCTGATGGAGAGTCTTGGCGAAAAATGATGCCGGCGGAGGACACAATAAAAACCATATTAGGAGGTGTGTGAAGATGGCAGTAATCTCCATGAAGCAGCTTCTCGAAGCTGGGGTACACTTCGGTCACCAAACTCGTCGTTGGAACCCAAAAATGGATCGTTATATCTTCACTGAAAGAAACGGAATTTATATCATTGACTTGCAAAAGACAGTGAAAAAAGTCGAAGAGGCTTACAACTTCGTTAAAGGAATCGCAGGAGAGAATGGTACAATTCTTTTCGTGGGTACGAAAAAACAAGCTCAAGATTCCGTTAAGGAAGAAGCTGAACGCGCTGGTCAATTCTACATTAACCAACGTTGGCTCGGCGGTACCCTGACTAACTTCTCAACTATTCAAAAACGTATTGATCGTTTGAAACAGTTGGAAGCTTGGGAAGAAGACGGTACTTTCGCTGTATTGCCTAAAAAAGAAGTAATCTTGCTTCGCAAAGAGAAAGATCGTCTGGAGAAATTCCTCGGCGGTATTAAAAATATGAAAGGCCTGCCAAGCGCCCTGTTCATCATCGATCCACGCAAAGAGCGTATCGCTGTTGCGGAAGCTCGCAAATTGGGTATCCCAATTGTAGGTATCGTTGATACAAACTGCGATCCGGACGAGATCGATTATGTAATCCCGGGTAACGACGACGCAATTCGCGCCGTTAAGCTGTTGACAGGTAAAATGGCTGATGCCGTTATCGAAGCTAACCAAGGCGAAGAAACTTCCGCTTAATAGATTCGAACATATCTAATGAATTAAATGAAAAGGGTGGTTGGCAGGTGGATAACCTCTCACTGCCCTTTTTTTAGAGTGTACTTACAATTACTTATTTTTGGAGGGAATTAATAATGGCAGTTAATGCGAGTGCAGTAAAAGAACTCCGTGAAAAAACGGGCGCAGGTATGCTCGATTGCAAAAAAGCACTGGAAGAAGCAAACGGTGACATCACGAAAGCAGCTGAATTGCTTCGTGAAAAAGGTCTGTCAGCAGCAGCAAGCAAAGCTGGCCGTGCAGCAACTGAAGGCGTTGTAGAATCTTATATCCACGCTGGTGGCCGTATTGGTGTACTGGTAGAAGTTAACTGTGAAACGGACTTCGTTGGTAAAACAGACCAATTCAAAGATTTCGTTAAGGACATCGCTATGCAAATCGCAGCAGCGAACCCGAAATTTGTCACTCGTGAAGAAGTTCCTACAGAAGAGCTGGAAAAAGAGAAAGAAATCTTGAAAGCTCAAGCTTTGAACGAAGGCAAACCTGAAAAAATCGTTGAAAAAATGGTTGAAGGCCGTATTGGTAAATATTACGAAGAATTCTGCCTGTTGGAGCAAACTTTTGTTAAAGATCCAGACAAAACGATCTCCCAACTGTTGAACGAAAAAGTTAGCCAAATCGGTGAAAACATCTCCATCCGTCGTTTCGTTCGTTACGAACTGGGTGAAGGTCTTGAGAAAAAAGTAGACAACTTCGTAGAAGAAGTTATGTCCCAAGTGAACAAATAAGACGTTTTTCAAACCGGCAAGCAGAAATGATTTTCGAAGATATAAGAATGATGAAACTTCGAAGCGCTGCTCCCTTATATCCCAGGAAAACAATGCCTTACCGGTTGAACGTTTTTCCTAAAAGAGCGGAACACAACTGTGTTCCTTTCTTTTTAAGCAGGAGGCCATGCGCGAGAAGTTTTGTTGGTTGAACGCCCGGGGTGTTCAATTCAAAGTGGAGGGTGAATAATTGGAACAGCCAGTATTTAAACGTGTTGTCTTAAAGGTCAGCGGAGAGTCTCTTTCCGGTCAAAACGGCTACGGTATTGATGCAGAGACGATCTCGTCGATTGCCCAGCAAGTAAAAGAAGTGGTTGAACTAGGTGTACAGGTTGCTATCGTATGTGGCGGCGGAAACATCTGGCGTGGAATTGCCGGTAGCGAAAACGGCATTGACAGAGCGACTGCGGATTATATGGGGATGCTGGCGACGGTTATGAACTCGCTCGCACTGCAAGATGCACTGGAACAGATTGAAGTGCCTACACGCGTACAGACATCAATTGCCATGCAACAAATCGCAGAGCCTTATATTCGTCGTAGAGCTATTCGTCATCTGGAGAAAGGCCGGGTCGTTATTTTTGCAGCAGGTACAGGTAACCCGTTCTTCTCCACCGATACAACAGCAGCACTGCGCGCAGCGGAGATCGAAGCAGAAGTCATCTTGATGGCCAAAAACAAAGTAGATGGTGTGTACTCAGCAGATCCGTTTAAGGACAGCACAGCTGTCAAGTTTGATCAGTTGACTTACATGGATATACTTAACAAAGATCTTGGTGTAATGGACTCAACGGCGTCCTCGCTTTGTAAGGACAACAACATTCCGTTGATCGTATTTGCCATTACGGAACAAGGTAACATCAAACGTGTTGTTCTTGGTGAACGCATCGGGACAATCGTTAAAGGGAGTGTAGATTAATGCCACAAGCGGTTAAAAAACATGCCGAAGAACGTATGGATAAAGCGATTCAAGCGTTACGACGTGATCTTGCCACTTTGCGTGCAGGTCGTGCAACTCCGGCTCTTCTCGACCGGATTCAAGTGGAGTATTACGGTGCAATGACTCCGCTCAACCAATTGGCTAATATCAGTACACCGGATTCCCGGACACTGATGATCCAGCCATGGGATAAATCCTCCATGGGGGACATTGAGCGTGCAATTATGAAATCCGATCTTGGCCTTACGCCAGCGAACGACGGAACAATGATTCGTCTGTCCATTCCAGCACTTACGGAAGAACGCAGACAAGAACTAGTGAAGTTGACGAAAAAGTTCGGTGAAGAAGGTAAAGTAGCCATTCGTAATATTCGCCGTGATGCGAATGATGATATTAAAAAAATGGAGAAGTCAGACATTTCCGAGGACGAGTCCCGGAGACATCAAGACGACATCCAAAAATCGACCGACAAGTTTATTGCTGAAGTCGATAAGGTACTCGCTGCCAAAGAAAAAGAAATCATGGAAGTGTAAGACAAGCGCAGCCCCTCCAATACGGTGGGGTTTTGTCTCTTTTTCCAAGCTTCAGGTGAAGAAACTTCAGGGATTTTGGAGGAACAGGAATGATCAAACGGGTTCGGTCGTGGTGGAATGGGGCTGACAAGCAGGAAACGCTGACTATATCCGAGGATAATATCCCGCAGCACGTCGCCATCATTATGGACGGCAATGGACGATGGGCGAAACGTTTGGGTCTCCCGCGAATAGCTGGCCATCAGAATGGGATGAAGGCGGTCAAACGTGCGACCATCGCGGCGGATGAACTGGGCATCAAATATCTGACGATGTACGCTTTTTCGACAGAAAACTGGACGCGTCCAAAAGAAGAAGTGGATTTTCTGATGCGGCTTCCGCAAGAATTTTTGGCGATAGAGCTGGATGAACTTATAGAAAAAAATGTACGCATTCGTATGATGGGCCAGGAGGAGCATTTGCCTTCACATACCATTAATGCTTTGCGTGAAGCTATACGTCTTACGGAACATAACACAGGGCTTGTTTTGAATTTTGCAATGAACTACGGAAGTCGTCGCGAAATGACAGAATGTGTCAAACAGATTGCTCTGCAGGTAAAGTCGGGGGAACTATCGGCAGAGGATATTACGCCTGAACTCATTGACAAACATATGCTCACTGGGGATATGCCTGATCCGGATTTGCTGATCCGGACGAGTGGAGAGTTGAGATTAAGCAATTTCATGCTTTGGCAGCTTGCATATAGCGAATTATGGTTTACGGATATATACTGGCCCGAATTTGGCAAAAAGCATTTGCTTGAAGCAGTAGCCGAATATCAGCGCAGAACAAGGCGTTACGGCGGTTTGAAATAGATGGAGGATGAAGCCGTTGAAACAGCGATTAACGACTGGAATCATAGCAGGTGTGTTGTTTTTGGGTTTTTGCATGCTGGGCGGACCCTGGTACCATGGTTTGGTATTGCTTATGGCTCTCATCGGTTATTATGAATTTGTGAAAATGACCGGGGTACAGCCTTTTTCAGGTGTAGCCCTAATCGGTTATGCAGGTATCTTTGCAATTGTATTTCCTTGGGAAATGGTTTGGGAAGCCAGACCGCTAACGTTATTCCAGATTGGCTGGATTGTGATGCTGGTTTTAATGACAGCCTCTGTTGTAACTAAAAACAAGATTTCTGTGAACACAGTAGCTATGCTCTTTCTGGGAGTAATGTACATTGGAATCGGTTTTTATTACATTGCAGAATCCAGACATTTGCATCATGGATTGTTCTGGACATTCCTGCTGTTAGGTTCCATATGGGCAAGTGATGCTGGTGCCTATTTTGTTGGAAAACTGATCGGAAAGAACAAATTGTGGCCCTCGATTAGTCCTAACAAAACAGTAGAGGGTGCGCTCGGCGGGATAGTAATCGCGGTAGTCACTTCTGTAGTTTTTGCATGGGTGTCAGACGGGTTGTTGTCTTGGCAAAGAGCGGTATGGATTGGGATTGCATGCGCGGTTGTGGGACAGATGGGAGATCTGATCCAATCTGCTTACAAACGTGTGTATAACATCAAAGATTCCGGCACTCTGCTCCCGGGGCATGGCGGTATTCTGGATCGGTGCGACAGCTGGATTGTCGTTTTTCCATTCGTACATATACTAATGCTTTTGCCCTATTAAAGATGAGCACAAGCCACATGACGAGATGTTCGTCATAGGCATTGGATAAATAAAGATGAGGTGCGGCATGAAAAAAATTGCGATTCTCGGGTCAACGGGTTCCATTGGAACCCAGACACTGGATGTAGTCGATATGCATCCCGAACGCTTTCAAGTAGAGGGACTTGCTGCTGGGGGCAATATAGAACTGCTGATTGAACAAGCGAAGCGCTACCGGCCCAAAAAGGTATCCGTTGGCTCGAAAGAGCTGGCCGAAATCGTGGCTCCGCACTTACCTGCTGAAACGCAGCTTTTTTATGGTAAAGAAGGACTGGTGGAAGTTGCTGCCGGAACGGATGCAGATACGGTTGTTACTGCTGTAATGGGGAGTGTTGGGCTTGAGTCAACCCTGGCTGCTATTGATGCAGGCAAACAGATTGGGCTGGCTAATAAAGAGACGCTAATTACAGCGGGACACATTGTTACTGCCAGAGCGGCTGCAAAAGGGGTACCGATTCTGCCTGTAGATAGTGAGCACTCGGCTATCTTTCAATGCCTGAATGGAGAGCCTCGTGAACGTGTGATGGGAATTACGCTTACGGCCTCTGGAGGATCTTTCCGTCATTTGACTCGTGAACAGTTAAAGGAAGTTACCGTGGAAGATGCGCTCAAACATCCGAATTGGTCCATGGGCTCGAAGATTACGATAGACTCGGCGACGATGGTGAATAAAGGCCTGGAAGTTATTGAAGCGCATTGGCTGTTTGGTCTAAGTTATGATCAGATTGATGTGTTGCTTCACCCGGAGAGCATCATTCATTCCTACGTGGAGTTCAATGATACGAGTATTATTGCGCAGCTTGGCAATCCGGACATGCGTGTTCCCATTCAGTATGCACTTACTTATCCTGACCGTTTGCCTTCACCTGCGAAACGTCTATCCTTAGCGCAAGCAAGCGAGCTGCATTTCCGTGAGATGGATATGGAACGGTTCCCTTGTTTAAGAATGGCGTACGAGTGTGGTAAAATGGGAGGAACCGCAACAACGGCGTTTAATGCAGCCAACGAGGTTGCTGTAGCCCGCTTCTTGCGTAAAGAGATTTCGTTCCTTAAAATAGAGGATATTATTGCTTCTGTGCTGGAAGCACACCGCAATGTGGACGACCCTGATCTGGAGGAAATCGCAAGATGTGATCAGGAGAGCCGTCAACTTGCGCTCAGTCTTTGATCTCTTTTTTCAAGATAAAATGGAAGAAGTGATTCTCTTGTGCGGCATCAGAGAATAATGATAATCTAAAGGGACAGACTGCGGTTCGTGCCGTGAAGGAGGATGGATAGGGATTGGAAACCATACAAGTGGTATTTCTAACGGTGCTCATGTTCTTTGTCATCGTGACGGTTCATGAATGGGGACATTATTATTTTGCCAAACGCGCCGGTATTCTTGTACGGGAATTTGCGATCGGTTTTGGTCCCAAATTGTTCTCATATAAAAGAAACGAGACCCAGTTTACACTGCGTTTGCTGCCTTTTGGCGGATATGCACGTATGGCTGGGGAAGACCCGGAACTGGTAGAGATTCAAGAAGGTCAGACCATTGCAGTAAGAGCTGCTGATGACCAAGTCAAAATGATCTACCTCGATCAATTGGATAACCGAAAAAATGTAATTCGTGGTGAAGTGATCTCCATAGATATGGAGACTGCGCTGAAATTGCAACTCGATGTGGATGGCGAAATTCAGCAGTACCGGATACATCCGCAAGCGATGTTAGTAAGTCGAGGCAAACAAACCCAGATTGCACCGAAAGATCGCCAATTTGGCAGTAAAACGGTGGGGCAGCGGGCCCTGGCTATTTTTGCCGGACCACTCATGAATTTCATCCTGGCATTTGTGTTGTTTGCCGTATATGCGCAAATGGCAGGCGTTGTCGTTGAAAATCCGCAAAATCTGGAAATTGGTGAAGTGCTTGAAGGTGGAGCCGCCGACCAGGCGAATTTGCAAAAGGGAGATATCATTGAAACAATCAATGGTACTGCTATTGGTACGGATTCGCAAAAAATGGTGACGATGATTGCTGATTCCAAAGACAAACCGATGGAATGGACGCTGCGTCGGGGAAATGAAACGTTTAATATAACGATTACACCTCGTGCCGTAGAAGGACAAGAAGGCGGGAAAGTAGGAATTGTACCAACGTTACCAACCCGATCCGTTGGATTTGTAGAAACCTTCAAGGTGTCAGGGATAGCGATGGTCGATACAACCAAAGTGATCTTTGAGGGCTTCAAGCACTTGATCAATCAGTTTAACATGGATGATATTGGTGGTCCTGTGCGTACTTTTGAAGTTACAGGCCAAATTGCGAAGCAGGGGATCGAGCAGTTGACGAGATGGGCAGCTATCTTGAGTCTGTACCTCGGTATTTTCAACCTGTTGCCAATTCCAGCGTTGGATGGAAGCCGTCTTGTATTCCTCGGAATTGAGGGGCTGCGGGGCAGACCCGTTGACCCTAACCGGGAAGGCATGGTTCACTTTGTCGGTTTCGCCATGTTGTTTGTACTGATGCTGGCAGTAACATATAATGATATATTACGATTAATTAACGGATAATTATGGTTTGACTAGCTCTGACTATTCAGAGCTAGTCGTTATGGGAGGACGCTGGAGTCTTATGTCAAAGGAAAATGATAAACAGTTCGTGACTGAAATTACACCTCAGGGCGAGGATTTCTCACGCTGGTACATTGATGTTATTAAAAAAGCTGATCTCATGGACTATTCACCCGTACGCGGTTGTATTGTTTTCAAACCAGACGGCTTCGAAATTTGGGAGCACATCAAGGATGAGATGGACCGTCGTTTCCGTGAAACCGGTCATCGCAATGCTTACTTCCCAATGTTCATTCCCGAGAGCTTTTTCCAAAAAGAAAAAGAACATGTGGAAGGGTTCAATCCTGAATTGCCTTGGGTAACGGAAGCAGGCGGAGAAAAGCTGGAAGAGCGTCTGGCAATCCGCCCAACCTCCGAAACCATCATTGGTCACATGTACTCCAAATGGATTCAGTCGTATCGTGACTTACCAGTACTGATCAACCAATGGGCTAACGTGGTTCGCTGGGAGAAGAGAACACTGCCTTTCCTTCGTACAAGTGAATTCCTGTGGCAAGAGGGCCATACGGCGCACGAGAACGAAGAAGAAGCACGCGAAGAGACGATGAAAATGCTTGAAATCTACCGCGAAGTTGTGGAAGAATATCTGGCAATTCCCGTTATTACAGGTCAGAAAACAAAATCCGAGAAATTTGCAGGTGCTGTAGACACCTTCTCCATCGAAGCGATGATGAAGGATGGACGTGCGGTTCAAGCAGGAACTTCTCATTATATGGGTACGAATTTTGCGAAAGCATTTGAGATCCAGTATCTTAGCCGCAACAACGTGCTGGAACTGGCTCACACTACTTCATGGGGAACAAGCACACGTCTGATCGGTGCATTGATTATGGTTCACGGGGATGACCGTGGTCTGGTTCTTCCTCCTAAAGTAGCACCAACACAAGTGGTTATGATTCCGATTGGACCTCCAAAAACACGTGATGCCGTTGTAGGCCGTGCGGATGAGTTGTTCGCTGAACTGAAACAAGCGGGAATCCGTGTGAAAATGGATGATCGCAGTGATGTTCGTCCAGGCTGGAAATTTAACGAGTACGAAATGCGTGGTGTTCCAATTCGTCTTGAGATTGGTCCGCGTGATATGGAGAATGGTGTGTGTGTTCTCGTTTCCCGGATTACTGGAGAGAAGAAAGTCGTTGAACAAGCGAATCTGGTGGAAGAAATCCAGACGATGCTGACTCAAGTGCAAGCCGATATGCTGCAACGTGCTCGCACGTTTATGTCGGACAACTTCTACTCTGTCGATACGCTTGATGAGATGAAGGAATTGATGGAAAACAAACGCGGGTTCACACTGGCTGGATGGTGCGGTTCAGAAGCTTGCGAAGATAAAGTAAGAGAAGTAACAGGTGCAACAAGCCGGAATATTCCGTTCCAGCCTGCGGAAGAAAAGCATACGTGCCTGGCTTGTGGTGAACAAGCGAAACACACGGTTGTGTTTGCAAGAGCGTACTAGGTCAGGAAGACATGACTAACTGCACTTATTCACCGTAAGAGTAAGGAATGGAGAGCTTCTGTCGGATAAAATGAGTCGGTGCGGGTTCGGATCGGGGACATTTTTGAATGCAGAGGCTTTTTCTGTTTTAAGGGGGTACAAGGAGGAACACGATGAGTGGATTCGAGGAGAAGAGAAAACGGTTTGAGTTGTTGATGAAACAGACGGAGCTTCCGGCTGGCCTGATAGAGCCCTACTTTTTGGATGGATGGATTGAACGGGTGGAGACAAGCCGTAGCAACCGCGATTGGACTATTGTGATTGCAAAGGATACTTTGGTTCCTGCTCCAATCTATCGTACATTTTGCCTGCATATCCAGGAGAAAATGAATCATATTTCTAAGATTACGTTTGGTTTCAAATATAGTGATCAGGTCGAGATTGGTGATATTGTCAGTGAGTATTGGAATCTGTTCCTAGAATGGGTTACACGGGAGATTCCATCCGTGAATGGTTGGATGAATCGCACCAAGTTTGAATGTGAAGCAGATCTGCTGCAATTGACCATGAGTGATGCCATGTCGATGGAGCTTGCGAAGAAGAAGCAGATTGATCAGGCAATAACAACCTTTTATGATAAGTATTTTCAAGTGCCCTTGCGGGTCAAACTGCTCGTTGGTGAGGTTGAAAGCAACAAAGAGGCGATGGAGCAATTCCAGCTCAAGAAGCGGGAAGAAGAGCTTCAAGTTATCGAACAGATGATGAGCGAAGTGGACTCGGAAATGCCTGAAGAGGAAGAACAGGGCGATGTTCGCTTACAAATGGGATATGAGATCAAAGAACCACCTGTACCTATGCAGGAAGTTCAAGATGAAGAGAAAAAGGTTACGTTACAGGGAACGGTCTTTGGACTGGATCGCAAAGAATTGCGTAACGGAAATACGTTATTTACGTTTTATTTGACGGACTTCACGGATTCCATGCAAATGAAGATGTTCGCCAAAACAAAAGAGGATGTCAGAATCCTCAGCTTGCTTGCCAATGGAAAATGGGTAAAAGTCCGTGGACGTGTAGAATACGACCGGTTTATGCAAATCCCGGAACTTGCTATGATTCCGTCAGATTTGGTTGAAGTAAAGGCACCGCCATCCCGTAAGGATAATGCAGCTGAGAAACGGGTTGAGTTCCATCTGCATTCCACAATGAGTACAATGGATGCCGTAACTTCGATTGACAAATACGTAAAGACTGCAGCGGAATGGGGACACAAAGCAATCGCGGTAAGTGATCATGGCGGTGTGCAGGTGTATCCGGAGGCGTCCAAAGCGGCCAAGAAAAACGGGATTAAAATGATTTACGGCCTTGAGGCCAATGTGGTGAACGATTCGGTTGCTGTTGTTTTGGCGCCGCAGCCGTTGGAGCTCAAATCAGCAACGTATATCGTCTTTGATATTGAGACCACAGGTCTATCGGTAACCCAGAACAAGATCATCGAGATTGCTGCAGTGAAGGTGGAGGACGGTAAAGAGATTGATCGCTTTGCTACGTTTGTAAATCCGCATGAGCGCATTCCATATAACATTCAGCAGTTGACCAACATTAACGATGATATGGTGAAGGATGCACCGGAGCTAGAGCCGGTTATCCGTGACTTTGTAGAGTTTGCAGGAGATGGCGTATTGGTTGCGCATAATGCGCGATTCGATATGGGCTTTATTCAGGCTTCACTGAAACAGCTTGGTATGCCTGAGCTTCCGAACCCTGTCCTTGATACATTGGAACTGGCACGGTTGTTATATCCAAAAATGAAGAACCACCGTCTGAATACGCTGGCGGATAAATATAAAGTAGCACTGGAAAGTCATCACCGGGCGATTGATGATACG
Organism: Paenibacillus sp. UMB7766-LJ446; assembly: GCF_030226665.1. NCBI lineage: Bacteria > Bacillati > Bacillota > Bacilli > Caryophanales > Paenibacillaceae > Paenibacillus > Paenibacillus sp. UMB7766-LJ446. Next base: position 142,602 of record NZ_JASOYM010000012.1, on the reverse strand, counting down.
ATTGCACTCGCAGGCATACTGAATGGATTGGTTAATGATGCTTTTCAGATGAAAGGCCTGACCATGCTTGATCGGCTCAACGATTATGTCGGTGTTGATCTCTCGAATACGCGTCCATTCCATTGCGGAATCTATGCTTTGAATGATGTCGGCAAAAAGAATCTCTATAAACTGGTATCCCTTTCTCATACAGAGCACTTCAAACGGGTACCATGTATTCCAAAATCGAAACTAATCAATTTGCGTGAAGGCCTCATTATTTTATCCGGTTGTGAAAAAGGCGAGTTTTTCGAGGCAGTGCTCAATAAATCACTTGAAGAGGCAGAAGAGATCGCTCACTTCTATGACATTTTGGAGATCCAGCCTCTGACGATGTATATGCACTTGGTGGACAAAGGGCTGGTGGCTACACCTGAGGAATTGAAGCTCGCGGTTCGCAAAGTTGTTGACATTGGTGCAAAATTGGGGAAACCGGTCATAGCGACAGGTAACGTGCATTATCTGGAGCCGCGCGACAAGCTATATCGGGATATCACCATTCATGGAATTACAGGCTTTAGTCCGCTCAAGGATCAGCGTAAACCGGATGCTCACTTAAGAACGACAGATGAAATGTTGGAAGAGTTCCAGTACCTGGGCCAAGACAAAGCCTACGAAGTTGTCGTTACAAATACGGTTGAATTAGCGGATCGATTTGAGGAAATCAAGCTGTTCCCGGATAAGTTGTTTACCCCAATCCTGGAAGGTGCGGACGATGAAATCCGCAATACTTGCTATAATACCGCCAAGTCCATTTATGGTGAGGAACTGCCGGAAGTCATTGTGGCGAGACTTGAGAAAGAACTGAAGCCAATCATCAAATACGGTTTTTCTGCCAACTATCTGATCTCGGAACGACTGGTTAAAAAATCAAATCAGGACGGCTACCTTGTCGGCTCCAGGGGATCCGTTGGTTCGTCTGTCGTTGCTACTTTCCTGGGTATTTCCGAGGTTAATCCGCTGCCAGCACACTATATTTGTGTGAATTCGGAATGCAAACACAGTGAGTGGTTCCTCGACGGCAGTGTACCGAGTGGATTTGACCTTCCGGAGAAAGAATGCCCTGATTGTGGAGGCCGACTAAAAGGCGAAGGGCAGGATATTCCGTTTGAGACCTTCCTTGGCTTTAAAGGGGACAAGGTTCCCGATATTGACTTGAACTTCTCGGGTGATTATCAGCCGCATGCGCATAACTATACCAAGGTGCTTTTCAGCGAAAAGAGTGTGTTCCGTGCGGGCACGATCGGCACGGTGGCTGAGAAAACGGCGTTCGGTTTTGCCAAGAAATATGAGGAAGAGCATCATAAGAAATGGCGCGGGGCTGAGCTGAATCGTCTTGCATCCGGCTGCACAGGGGTTAAGCGTAGTACCGGACAGCATCCCGGTGGTATTGTCGTTGTACCGGACTATATTGAAGTGGAAGATGTAACGCCTGTACAATTCCCGGCCGATGATGTTAATGCGGAGTGGAAAACAACGCATTTTGATTATCACGCCTTCGAAGAAAATTTGCTAAAACTCGATATTCTGGGGCACGATGATCCAACTATGATGCGGATGCTGCAGGATTTGACGGGTATCGATCCAACGACGATTCCGATGAATGATCCAAAAGTCATGAGCATGTTCAACTCAACGGAGGCACTGGGCGTTACGCCTGAGCAGATTCGTTCACCTGTTGCCACCTTTGGTGTACCAGAGATGGGCACGAAGTTTGTACGTCAGATGCTTGTCGAATCACAGCCTTCTTCTTTTGCCGATTTACTCCAGATCTCCGGATTGTCACATGGTACGGGGGTATGGCTCGGTAACGCACAAGATCTAATCAAAAATGGAACGTGTAACATCAAAACGGTGATTGGTTGCCGGGATGATATCATGTTGTTCCTGATCTATAAGGCGGGCATGGACGCCAGTCTGGCCTTTAAAATTACGGAGAGTGTGCGTAAGGGGCGTGGTTTGCCGCAAGAATGGATTGATGAGATGAAAAAGTGCAAGGTGCCGCAATGGTACATTGACTCCTGTCTTAAAATCCAGTACATGTTTCCGAAGGCCCACGCGGCCGCTTATGTTATCTCGGCAGTGCGTACAGCCTTCTTCAAGCTGTATCACCCCATTGAATACTACGCGACATATTTCACAGTTCGTGCGGATGAGTTTGACATAGAATTGGTATGTCAGGGCTATGAGCCCATCTATCGGAAGATCGTAGAGATTGAACAATTAGGTTTCCAAGCACCGCCAAAAGAAAAAAACATGCTGCCCGTCCTTGAGATGGCACTGGAAATGGCAGCACGCGGATTCTCGCTCAAACCGATTGATCTCTATCGTTCGGAAGCAACGAAGTTTATCGTTGACGGTAATTCACTCATTCCTCCGTTCTCTGCATTGGGAGGAATCGGGGATAATGCTGCACGCAACATCGCTGCGGCAAGAGAGCATGGAGAATTCCTGTCGATTGAAGATTTCCAGCAGAAGTCCAAAGCAAGTAAAACGATTGTTGAGCTGTTGACTGGTATGGGATGCTTCCGTGGTTTGCCGGAAAGCAATCAATTATCGCTGTTCTAAAATGGCATTTTGCGTATCCAATGTTGGTCTGTGATGTGATTGCGAAATTTTTCTTCATTAGTAACCAAAATGCCTGAATGATCGCTTACTTGTCACTATTACCAGACTATGTTATAATTTTTGAAGTGAACGAGATAGTACGAATTTCTAAAGAGTGGGGAAACCCACTCTTTAGTCTTTGGTATACAAGAATCTTGGGTAATGAAGAAATTGCCAGTCCTTATTTGCTGGTGTAACCTAAGTTGGAGGTTATCGGTTTTGAGCACAACGAACATTAAATCTACCGTGGAAGAAATGATCCAACCCTACTTGAACGAACAAGGCTTCGAGCTGGTTGACATCGAATACGTCAAAGAAGGCAGCAACTGGTTTTTACGGGTGTATGTCGACAAAGAGGGTGGCATCGACATCGATGATTGTGTCTTGATCAGCGAAAAGCTGAGCGCCAAGCTGGATGAGAACGATCCGATTCCAACCATCTATTTCCTTGAAGTGTCTTCTCCCGGTGCGGAGCGTCCACTGAAAAAACCAGAGGATGTTGCCAAATCCGTAGGCAAAAATGTATTTGTTACAACCTACGAGCCGGTAAATGGAATAAAGGAATTTGAAGGCAAGCTGCTTTCCTTTGATAACGGGGAACTTGTGATCGAAGCAGGCAAGAAACAGCATGCCATTCTTTATGACAAGGTTGCGAGTGCGCGCCTGGCCATTCTGTTTTAAGTGCCTTGTTCACTTATTAATGAAAAAAGACACATCTCACGATAACGGCAAAGTGCTCATGAGTTTAGAGCCTTTCGCCGTTTTACGTATGAGATGCCATGTTTGAAAGGGGGATCAACATTCATGAGTATGGATTTTATTGAAGCAATGAATGAATTGGAGCGGGAAAAAGGGATCAGCAAGGATGTGCTGTTTGAAGCGATTGAGGCAGCGCTTATCTCCAGCTACAAGCGTAATTTCAACACCGCCCAGAATGTGCGTGTTGACATGAACCGCAATACGGGTGTTATCCGGGTATATGCCCGCAAATTGATCGTGGAAGAAGTCCTGGATTCACGTACCGAAATTTCATTGCCTGCTGCACGAGAGATCAACCCACACTTCCAGCTGGAAGATATTGCGGAGATTGAAGTTACGCCGCGTGATTTCGGACGTATCGCCGCACAAACTGCCAAACAGGTAGTTACCCAGCGGATTCGTGAAGCCGAACGCGGCCTGATCTACAACGCTTTCGTTGATAAGGAAGAAGATATCGTTACGGGAGTGGTGCAGCGTCAGGATTTGCGCAATATCTACATCGATCTGGGCAAAATCGAAGCGGCTTTACCGCTGACCGAATTGATGCCGAACGAGAAGTTTGTTCATGGTGACCGTATTAAAGCGTATATCACCAAGGTCGAGAATACGACCAAAGGGCCGCAAATCATTTTGTCCCGTACCCATCCGGGCTTGTTGAAACGTCTCTTTGAACTGGAAGTACCTGAAATTTTTGACGGTGTAGTCGAGATTCGCTCCGTCGCACGTGAAGCGGGCTTCCGCTCCAAGATTGCCGTTCATTCCCGCAATGAGGAAGTTGATCCGGTTGGATCATGTGTAGGTCCTAAGGGAATGCGCGTGCAGACCATTGTGGGTGAGCTGCGCGGTGAAAAAATTGACATCGTTCGTTTCTCCGACCAGGTAGACGAATATGTGGCTAATGCACTTAGTCCTTCCAAGGTATTGGAAGTTCAAGTATTTGAGGAAGAAAAGATGGCTCGGGTTATTGTTCCTGACTATCAGCTGTCCCTCGCCATTGGGATCAAAGGTCAAAATGCCCGATTGGCAGCCAAACTGACCGGCTGGAAAATCGACATTAAGAGCGAGAGCCAGGCGGAACAGGAATTCGGCAGAGAGAAAGATTCTTCTTTGGAAATGCACCAAGATTCCATCTCCGTCGACTAAAGTAAAGCACGGGGGGGCGCTAACGTATGAAAACCAAAAAAGTACCGCTGCGCAAATGTGTGGCGTGCCAGGAAATGATGCCCAAAAAGCAGCTGATCCGTATCGTTAAAACGCCAGAGGATGAAGTGCTAATCGATTTGACTGGCAAAAAGTCCGGACGTGGTGCCTATTTATGCGGCAAAGAGTCCTGTTTTAAGCTTGCACTCAAAAACCGGTCTTTGGATCGGGCGCTAAAAGGCAAAGTCTCACCGGAAATTTATGAGCAATTGGCAGCTGATTTTGTCGCGGTAGAGGACGAATTCATAGCAGCACAGGAGCGTGAACATGATGAATAACAAAACATTGTCTTATCTGGGACTCTCCATGCGTGCAGGCAAACTTGTAACAGGTGAAGAAATTGTACTTAAAGCGATCCGTTCTTCCGAAGCTAAAATGGTTATTGTTGCGGGTGACGCCTCGGCCAATACACAAAAGAAATTTCGCGACAAATGCGGGACATATAAAGTTCCACTGGTGATCGGATTTGACCGGGATAGTCTGGGTTCAAGTATCGGTAAAGAAACGCGGGTTGTTCTTGCAGTAACGGATCGAGGGTTTGCAAAAATGATCTCCAAGCAAGTCGGTATAATGTCGGAGGTGGAGTATATTGAGTAAACAGGAAAACAAGGATAAATTGCGAGTTTATGAATATGCGAAGTCCCTTAATATGAGTAGTAAAGAAATTATAACCATTCTTAAAAAGCTGGATATTCCCGTAAACAATCATATGAGTGTCATGGAGAATGGTTCAGTCGGTAAGGTGGAACAATTTTTTAAAGATATAAAATCCACTGCGGCTTCCAAACAAAACAACGAAGCAAAATCCGTTGCTACTTCGTCAATGCGCAGTGACAAAACAGTGGACAGCAACAAACCGGCCGGCGGAGTGAACACGCCGAAAAGCAACAACACATCCGGTAGTCCCGTACAAACAAAAATACAACAGGAAAAGCAGGTAGGTATGAACAATAGACCAAATTCAAACAATAACAATGGCTCCCAAAGACCTAGCGGCCAAGACAGCCGCAACAGAACGAATTCTTCCCAAGGCTCAAGCCAAGGAGGACAATCAAGTAATCGTCCAAGACCAGCTCAAGGTGGACAAAGCAGCACAGCATCCCGTCCGCAAAGTACGGGTCAACGTCCAACGAACAGTGGTGGCGGTCAAACAAGAAGTGCAGGCCCGAACAGCGGTGGAAACACTGGCACTGGCGGCAACCGTACTGGTGGCCAAGGACAGAGCTCGGGACAAGGCCAACGCAGAGGCGGCCAAGGTAATTCAGGCAATAACAACAACAATAGCGGCAATCGTTCAAACAGCGGTGGCGGTGGCGGTGGACGTCGTTATGACGACAACCGTGGCGGCAACTTCCGCGGTAACCGTGGTGGCAAGAACAACCGTAACAGAAATCAACAACAGTACCAACAACGTGAGAAAATTGATAACACACCTAAGAAAATCATCGTGCGTGGTGACATGACTGTTGGTGAAACAGCGAAGTTGCTCCATAAAGATGCTTCTGAAGTTATCAAAAAACTCATCGCAATGGGTGTTATGGCAACCATCAACCAAGAGCTTGATATCGAAACCATCCTGCTGCTTGCTGGGGAGTTCGGTGTTGAGGTTGAAGTGAAAATTGTCCTTGAAGATGACCGCTTCGAAACTCTGGAAGAGAATGATGAGCCTGCTGACTTGCAATCTCGTCCACCAGTAGTTACGATCATGGGTCACGTTGACCATGGTAAAACAACATTGCTCGATGCGATTCGTTCAACGAATGTAACAGGCGGAGAAGCAGGCGGTATCACACAGCATATCGGTGCTTATCAAGTAGAAATTAACAACAAAAAAATCACGTTCCTGGATACACCGGGTCACGAAGCGTTTACCGCTATGCGTGCACGTGGAGCACAGGTTACGGATATTACAATTATTGTTGTAGCTGCTGATGACGGTGTAATGCCACAAACGGTTGAGGCAATTAACCATGCTAAAGCTGCAGGGCTGCCAATTATCGTAGCTGTCAACAAAATTGACAAGCCGGGTGCAGATCCGGATAAAGTAAAACAGGAATTGACCAACTATGAACTCGTTCCAGAAGAGTGGGGCGGCGATACCATCTTTGTTAACGTTTCGGCGAAACAAAGAATGGGACTAGAAGGTCTGCTTGAAATGATCCTGCTCGTTGCAGAAGTGAACGAATACAAAGCGAACCCGGACAAACGTGCCCGTGGTACAGTGATCGAAGCCGAGCTGGATAAAGGACGTGGCCCAGTTGCCCGTATTCTCGTGCAGCACGGTACACTGAAAGTCGGAGATGCTTTTGTCGCAGGTAACTGCTTCGGTCGCGTACGTGCGATGGTGAATGACAAAGGTCGCCGTTTAAAAGAAGCTGGACCTTCAACACCTGTAGAAATTACCGGTCTGACTGAGGTTCCAGGTGCGGGTGATCCGTTCATGGTGTTTGAGGATGAGCGTAAAGCGCGTTCCATCGCTGACAAACGTGCAATTACACAACGTGAATCCGATCTGGGTACTAACACACGTGTAACATTGGATGATCTGTTCCAGCACATCAAAGACGGTGAAATCAAAGATCTGAACGTAATCATTAAAGGTGACGTACAAGGTTCGGTTGAAGCATTGAAAGGTTCCCTTGCGAAAATCGAAGTTGAAGGTGTGCGCGTGAAAATCATTCACAGCGGCGCTGGTGCGATTACAGAATCCGACATCATTTTGGCTGCTGCATCGAATGCCATCGTTATCGGTTTCAACGTTCGTCCTGATAACCAGGCGAAATCGACTGCAGATCAAGAGCAAGTAGACATTCGTCTGCATCGCGTGATCTACAGTGTTATCGAAGAGATTGAACAAGCGATGAAAGGTATGCTTGATCCGATCTACAAAGAAAAAGTAATCGGTCATGCTGAAGTTCGGAGCACATTCTCCATCAGTAAAGTGGGTACCATTGCTGGATGTATGGTTACCTCGGGTAAAATTACCCGTGCCGCGGAAGCACGCGTGATTCGTGATGGCATCGTCCTTTACGAAGGTAAGCTGGATTCCCTGAAACGCTACAAAGATGATGCCAAAGAAGTAGCCCAAGGCTACGAGTGCGGTATCACGCTGGATAAATACAATGATCTCAAAGAGGGCGACGTTATTGAAGCCTTCATTATGGAGACCGTACAACGATAAGCAAGGAAGCATGAGGTGAACAACAATGGCTAAGGTTCGTACAGGTAGAGTGAGCGAGCAGATCAAGAAAGAATTAAGTCTGCTCATCCAATCTGAACTGAAAGATCCTCGTATCGGCTTTATTACCGTAACGGGAGTCGAAGTAACAGGGGACTTGTCGCAAGCCAAGGTTTATCTGAGTGTCTTCGGTGAACAGGAACAAAAGGATAACTCGCTTAAAGCGCTGGCCAAAGCAAATGGATTTTTGCGTACCGAACTGGGCAAGCGTATCCGTTTTAGACATGTTCCCGAGTTGATATTCAAGATCGACGAATCCATCGCATATGGCAGCCGGATCGAAAAGCTGCTTGGTGATATCGGTACCGACAAGAACGAATCCGAGTAACAGAATAAAGGAGACGGCAATGCACACTTATGAACAGGCGCTTCAGGACGGAAAGCAATTTCTGCTGGAGCATGATGATTACCTGGTCGTGTCGCATGTACAGCCGGACGGTGACGCAGTCAGCTCGACGGTAACGGTGGGCTGGCTGCTGTCATGTCTGGGTAAGACATTCACGATGATTAATGAAGGTGAAATTCCTCAGCTCATGCATTTTTTGTGGGAAGCTGGCAAGATCGTGAACATGACCGAACAACCACCGGAGCGGAAATATAAAGCGATAATCTGTGTGGATTGTGCAGATTTCTCCAGAGTAGGTCTGACTCGTCATTATTTCGAAGAAGATGCTGTCATTTTAAATATTGATCATCATCCGACGAATGACGCATATGGCACAGTAAACATCATTAAGCCAGACGCGGCAGCAACGGCTGAAATTCTGTTTGATTTCCTTAATCTTTTCCCAGTGAAATGGAATAAAGATGTGGCTACAGCAGTATATACAGGATTGCTAACAGACACAGGTGGATTCCGCTATGCCAATACGAGTCCTAATGTGATGACCACCGCATCCAAATTGCTTGAACATGGTGTGGACGGGCCTTATCTCGCACAAATTTTGCTAGAGCAGGTGACGCTTCCCCAAGTGCGTATATTGAATCAGGCACTCTCAAGTCTGCAAATGACGGACGATGGCAAAATTGCTTGGGTAGTCATTACGCCAGAAGATATGATCGCTTGTGGTGCAGCCAATGAAGATCTTGAAGGGGTAGTCAATTACCCGCGTAACATTCAAGGTGTGGAAGTGGGTATCTTCTTCAAAGTGATCAATGACAATGCCGTAAAAGTATCTCTTCGGTCGGCTGGCAAGGTTGATGTTGCTTCACTTGCACAGAACTTTGGTGGAGGCGGACATGTCCTCGCTGCTGGATGTCGCGTGGAAGGTAAGTTGGAAGATATCGTCGCACTAGTGCTGAAGCAGGTGAATACTCAATGGTAAAACCATTTGAAGGCGTTCTTCCGGTGTACAAACCAGCGGGATTTACGTCTCATGATGTTGTGGCCAAAATGCGTCGCATTCTCAAAATGAAACGTATTGGTCATACAGGCACATTGGACCCGCAAGTTACTGGCGTACTTCCACTCTGTCTTGGACGCGCAACACGTGTGGTGGAGTACATGCAGGAGCTCCCCAAGGAATACCTGGCAACGCTACGACTGGGCCTGTCTACAGACACCGAGGATATGACGGGTGAGGTTATTGAGCGGTCAGAGAAGGCTGTTGAGGTAACACAGGAGCAGGTTCAGCAGGTGCTGGAACAATTCCTGGGCACCATCTCTCAGGTTCCACCTATGTATTCGGCGGTCAAAGTGGATGGGAAACGTCTCTACGAGCTTGCTCGTGAAGGGAAAACGGTAGAGCGCAAGAGTCGTGAAGTTACGATCTATGAACTGGAACTGACAGGAATTGAGAAACAAGGCGACACCACGGATATATCGTTTCGTGCTTTATGTTCCAAAGGGACGTATATTCGAACCTTATGTGTGGATATCGGCAGGAAATTGGGGTATCCGTCCACAATGCTACAATTGGAGCGCACGATATCGGCTGGCATTTCCGCTGAACACTGCCTCCGCTTTGAAGAAGTGGAACAACGCATGATGGATGGAACGTTAGCCGAGGTGCTGATTCCGGTTGATGAAGCCATTTCTTCCATCCCGGCACATACGGTTGGTGCTGATCAGGCCAAGGGAGCACTTCAAGGCCAGAAATTGTCGGCGCGTTTGCTCGAACCGCCTGCTGAGCAACCAGGTCTATTGCGGTTATATGATCAGGATGGGACGTTTCTGGGGATATTTGAGCGGGATGAATTGAAAGCAACGGTGAGAGCTGTTAAAGTCTTTTTACCGGAATAAAGAGGTTTCTGGTTTGAGTGGTGGTACTCAAGCCTGGCCTATCAAGTGAAATGCAGGTGAATGATTGTGAAAACCGTAATGCTAACCTATCCGCAGACGTTAGATTCGGCTGTTCAGTGCACACAACCCCAAGTGCTCGCGATCGGCCAATTTGACGGGCTGCATCTCGGACATGCAAGTGTCATTTTGTCAGCTGTCCGCATTGCACGCGAAACGGGCATGCAGGCAGCGGTGATGACCTTTCATCCTCATCCGAAGGAAGTTATGCGCAAAGGGGATTACGAGGGTTATCTTACTCCCTTGAGAGATAAAGAAGACATCCTGTCTGAAATGGGTGTAGACGTACTCTATGTGGTAGAATTCAATGAGTCGTTTTCAAAATTGACGCCGCAGCAATTCGCACATGACCTGCTGCTTCCGCTTCAGACTCGAACAGCCGTAGTTGGTTTTGACTTCCGCTTCGGTCACAAGGGAGCAGGAGATGAGCAGCTTCTTCGAACATTGGGAGAAGGCCAAATGACGGTGGAAACGGTACCTCCATTCCTGTTAAACGGGGAGAAGGTGAGCAGTTCTCTTATTCGTGGCCTGTTGAAGCGGGGAGAAATGGACGAAGCCAGTCAGTGGCTCGGACGACCTTACAGCATCAGGGGAACAGTGATTCATGGAGAGAAACGTGGACGGACCATTGGGTTTCCTACCGCTAACCTTGAACTCACGGATCATTATGTTACGCCAGCAAAAGGCGTCTACGCTGTTCGGGTGCAGTACGGGGAGCAGGAACTGCGTGGCGTCATGAATCTTGGTGTGAAACCTACCTTTCACGAAAGCGGGATGAAACCTACGTTTGAAGTGCACTTGCTTGATTTTGATGGGCTGTTATATGACCAGGAATTAAAGGTTGAGCTCGTTCACTACATTCGTGCAGAACGGAAGTTTGAATCCATTGATGCATTAATCAGTCAGATTCGTGAAGATGCATTAACCGCCGCCCGCCTGTTATCTTGAGGTCCAGGATAAAATACAGGTTTACATTTACTTTGTCTGGGCAACTATGATATAATGTACTACGTTGTCGTTTGAGACAACAAATAACCTTGGCTTGGTTGCTTGCTCTCACCGGCGGCGACGAGGCTAATGGCGATTATAATGAAGGAGGTGAATAGGATGGCATTGACTCAAGAACGTAAACAACAACTGATCGACGAGCACAAAACTCATGAGTCCGATACTGGATCACCTGAGGTGCAAGTTGCTATCCTTACGGAAAACATCAAAAGTTTGACAGACCACTTGCGTACGCACAAGAAGGACCACCACTCACGTCGTGGACTTTTGAAAATGGTAGGTCAACGTCGTAAGCTTTTGGCTTACGTTAAAAACAAAGATGTTAAACGTTACAGCGCACTGATCGAAAAACTCGGATTGCGTCGTTAATTATCGTACATGTTTTCTAAATCAACCTGGCTGTTATCCGTCATTCCTTTGTCTAAAAGGACAAGCGGAGCTTACAGCCGGGTTGTTTTGTAGATGAACATGTTGCCATATATTTGTAGCTGACGGCTCCGCAAGGAGCTTTTGTTTTGCAAGTGAGCATGTTGCTGTGGAGTTAATGAATGCAGGACAAGCAGGAAATACTGTGAAAATGCAGAATCCATTGTGTTAGGAACGATTAAAAGGAGGGATTTCATGGAACAGCGTGTTGAAATGCAGCTTGGTGGAAGAACGCTTACGCTTGAAACAGGGCGTTTGGCCAAGCAGGCTAATGCTGCCGTTAAGGTAACATACGGAGATACCGTTGTATTGTGTACCGTAACAGCATCAAGTGAGCCTAAAGATCTGGACTTTTTCCCATTAACGGTAAACTATGAAGAAAGATTGTATGCCGTAGGTAAAATCCCAGGTGGATTTATTAAACGTGAAGGCAGACCGAGTGAGAAAGCGATTCTTTCGAGCCGTCTGACAGACCGTCCGATTCGTCCTTTGTTCCCGGAAGGTTTCCGTAATGATGTACAAGTTCTTAATATCGTTATGAGTGTGGATCAGGACTGCGAACCGCAAATTGCTGCCATGATTGGTACATCGGCTGCACTGAGCATTTCGGATGTTCCATTTAGCGGACCGATTGGTGGCGTGAAAGTTGGACGTATTGATGGCGAGTTCATCATCAACCCAACGATTGCACAGCTTGAGATAAGTGAGATTGAACTCGTTGTTGCAGGAACCAAAGATGCCATCATGATGGTTGAAGCGGAAGCGAACGAAGTTCCGGAAGAAATAATGCTTGAAGCAATCATGTTCGGACATGACGAGATCAAAAATATTGTTGCAGTCATTGAACAACTCGTACAAGTGGCTGGTAAAGAAAAAATGGCTGTGAAATTGCATACCGTTAATGCTGAAGTTAACAGCAGTGTACGTGAGTTCGCCAGTGCTCGTCTGGTTGAAGCTGTTAAAATTGCTGAGAAACATGCACGTCAGGATGCAATCGATGTTGTGAATGACGAAACTGTTGCTCACTTCGAAGAGAAGTATATTGAGACTCCTGAACTGCTCAAAGATGTAAAAGAAGTGCTGCACGATATCGTTAAAGAAGAAGTGCGCCGTCTTATCACACATGACAAAGTTCGTCCGGATGGACGTGGACTCGCTGAGATCCGTCCAATTGAATGTGATACTTCCCTGCTGCCACGTACTCACGGTTCAGGTCTGTTCACTCGTGGTCAAACACAAGCGCTCAGCATTTGTACACTTGGTGCACTGGGTGATGTTCAGATTTTGGACGGAATCAGTCTTGAAGAAACGAAACGTTTCATGCATCACTACAACTTCCCGCCGTTCAGCGTAGGTGAAGCTCGTCCACTGCGTGCTCCAGGCCGTCGTGAAATCGGACATGGTGCTCTGGGTGAGCGTGCTCTTTCCAAAGTAATTCCTTCCGAAACGGACTTCCCATACACGATTCGTCTGGTATCCGAAGTACTGGAATCCAATGGTTCTACTTCCCAGGCAAGTATTTGTGCCAGCACATTGGCTATGATGGACGCAGGTGTACCAATCAAAGCTCCAGTAGCAGGTGTAGCTATGGGTCTGATCAAAGACGGAGATCATGTATCCATTCTGAGTGATATTCAAGGTATGGAAGATCACCTCGGTGACATGGACTTCAAAGTAGCAGGAACACCTGATGGTGTAACAGCTATTCAAATGGACATCAAAATTGATGGTATTGATCGTCAAATTTTGTCCGAAGCATTGGCTCAAGCCAAAGAAGGCCGTATGCACATCTTGAGCAAAATGACTGAAGTGATGAAAACTCCACGTGAGCAATTGTCACAATATGCCCCTAAAATTACAACTATGCATATCAATCCGGACAAAATCCGTGATGTTATCGGTGCAGGTGGTAAAATTATCAATAAAATCATCGAGGAAACCGGTGTTAAAATTGATATTGAACAGGATGGACGTGTCTTTATCGCTTCTTCCAACCAAGAGATGAATGATAAAGCCAAATCGATCATCGAAGGGATCGTGCGCGAAGTACTGGTCGGCGAGATTTATGTCGGTAAAGTAAAACGTGTTGAGAAGTTTGGTGCATTCGTTGAAGTGTTGCCGAACAAAGAAGGTTTGGTACACATCTCTCAACTGTCCACTGAGCGTGTTGCTAAAGTGGAAGATGTGGTTGCGATTGGTGATTCCATTACGGTAAAAGTAACGGAAATTGATCCACAAGGGCGTATCAACTTGTCCCGCAAAGCTGTATTGACTGCTGAAGCTCCGGCTCAATCCTAGGCTGCGCGCCATCGTTTTTTAAAAGATAGATTGAATGAAGAGACAGAATGTGAATTTCTGGCTCTTTTTTTATCGTTTAAATACTTTTTTTTGAAATCGCTTGTTTATCCATTAAAGCCTTTGAATCCAGCTTTGAAGATCGTTTACATGAACAGCCTGTTTTATTCATATTCTTGCCCTTGTCCTCATATGATGGGGACAAAGACGGCGGGAGGATGGAGCTGTGAAAAACCAATCCAAAATGCTGGCGGCTGTCATGGTAGGTATGACAGCTGTCATACTGATCGGACAAGTGGGCAGTGTACGTACATACATTACGGAAATTCGTGATGGGCCAGGCACGCAAAATGCATTTGATATGTTTAAAGAGGCAACCGGAGAAGATCAGCTGTTGTCGGCGATCCGGGATAAAGCAGCCGAAACGAAAATCGCTCCGGTAAATGCCAGAGTGGATCGGGTTTGGAAAGCGATACCCGGGTATAACGGGATAGAGATCGATGTGGAGGCCACGTATCGCAAGGCGCTTGGTGGGACGCTGAATACGAAGATAGCATATGTCTATCGGCAGACTGAACCTGAGATTCAGCTTAAAGATTTGGGTGCACACCCGATTTATCGGGGGAATCCCGAGAAACCCATGGTATCATTTATGATAAATGTAGCATGGGGCAATGAATTCATTATCCCGATGCTAGATACGCTTGATGCTGAAAAAGTCAAAGCTACTTTTTTTCTGGATGGCAGCTGGCTGAGCAAAAACGAGGAACTGGCCAAAGAAATCCAAAAGCGTGGACATGAGTTATCGAATCACGCATACTCACATCCGAACATGAGTCGGTTGAGTACGGAGCGGGCCAAGTTGGAAATCAGTAAAACCGAGGATCTACTCAAAGAAAAGTTGGGTGTGGAGAACCACTGGTTTGCTCCGCCATCCGGTGATTTTAATCAACAAACAGTCGACATTGCTTCCGGCATGGGACTGCAAACGGTACTTTGGACTCTGGATACCGTGGATTGGCGCAAACCGAGTTCTGATTCTGTTGTCGCCAAGATCGCCAAAAACGTGGAAGCCGGCACATTAATTCTAATGCATCCTACGGCTGCTTCTTCAGGAGCTCTAAAAGGAATGATTGATTCCATACGGGCCAAGGGTTTGACGCTTGGAACCGTTAGTCAAACGTTGTCATCTGAGCGGTTGAAGGGTTCAGCGGTTGAGTGAATGATGTTTTTTTGTTAATATCAAACAGTTGGAACCAAATGTCGATTTCGATCTCGCGTTGAAATCTAGGCAATTATAGAGATGTAGGAGGGCCAACCGTGAAAAAAATTCAGCTGGGCAATGGCCTCAGAGTTGTTATGGAACAGATCCCGACCTGTCGTTCCGTGTCATTTGGAATATGGGTCAAGACAGGTTCTCGTAATGAGCAGCCTGCAAACAACGGAGTATCCCATTTTATTGAGCACATGTTGTTCAAGGGAACGGATCGTTATGATGCCAAGGCGATTGCGGAGCAGTTCGATGCAATTGGTGGTAACGTGAATGCGTTCACTTCGAAAGAATACACTTGTTATTACGCCAAAGTATTGGATGAACATCTGCCAATAGCAGTGGATGTATTGTCGGATATGTTCTTCCGCTCCAAAATGGATGATGGTGAATTGCTCAAGGAGAAAAACGTCATTCTGGAAGAGATATCGATGTATGAGGATACGCCGGATGACATGGTCCATGATCTTATGGCTTTGGCCGCTTATGGTGAGCATCCGCTGGCTTATCCGATTCTGGGTACCGAAGAGCGCCTCAAGGCGATGGACTCCAGCCATCTGCGTGCATATATGAAAGAGCACTATACGATTGAAAATACCGTTATTAGTATCGCTGGTAATATTGATGACAGTGTAATCGATTTGATGGAAAAGCATTTTGGTGCTTTTGATATCAACGGTGTAGCTGAACAAGTCACGCTGCCTGCGTTCCAGAGCGGACAACTCTTTCATAAAAAGAAAACGGAACAAAATCACATCTGTATCTCGTTCCCGGGATGTAAAATTGGAGATCCGCTTCAGTTCGCCATGGTCGTGCTGAACAATGCGATAGGCGGAGGAATGAGCTCCAGACTGTTCCAGGAAATTCGGGAGAAACGTGGTCTGGCTTACTCCGTTTATTCGTATCATAGTTCGCATGCAGATAGTGGACTCTTCACCATATATGCAGGTACAGCGCCGAAACAGACGAAGGAAGTGCTGGATCTGACCAAAGAGGTCCTGCATGATCTGGCTGTAAATGGTTTATCTGAAGATGAGCTGCGCAAGGGAAAAGAACAGCTGAAAGGCAGTCTGATCCTCAGTTTGGAAAGCACGGGCAGCCGAATGAACCGCCTGGGCAAAAACGAGCTGATGCTGGGCAGACACCATACGCTGGACGAAATGATTGCTAAAATTGAAGAAGTGAAGATGGACGATATTAATGCTGTGCTGGACCTGATGTTTGCTGAGCCGTTTGCGCTCGCTATGGTCGGTGCTTCGGATCGTACGATCGCTGGATTAAGAAGGGATGATTTTGTTGCATTACGTTCAAATTCAAAAGTTACCGGGCAATGAAGATATTAAATTGCCTCAAAAAATGTCAGAGCTGGCCTCCGGCTTTGATGTAGTTGCGGCATTGCAGGAAGAGGTAGTGCTGCAGCCGGGTCAGCGTACTTTGATTCCTACGGGACTCGCAATGGCGATGCCAGCTGGATTGGAGGCACAGATTCGCCCTCGCAGCGGACTGGCTTTCAAACACGGAATTACTTGTCTGAACACACCAGGCACCGTTGATGCCGATTATCGCGGTGAAGTTAAGGTTCTTTTGATCAACCTGGGTCAGGAGCCATTCACAATTGTTCGTGGGGAGCGCATTGCCCAAATCGTCTTTCAAACTGTTCCAGCAGTTGAATTAACAGAGGTAGCTGAACTATCGGAAACGGTACGTGGAGATGGCGGATTTGGTCATACCGGTAAATAACGGTTCCGAAATGATCCTGGTTCGGCGCATATGTAAAAAGAGTTTCATAATTTAATTTACTGAGCTAGCTCTGGAAGAGTCGTCCCCAACGGGGCGGCTCTTTTTTCTGTTTTGAACGATAGAGGCCAGGTTTCTTTGGATGCTTGAATTTAATTGTTTCACCCCGCTGTGGGCCACTGCATACGATAAGGCATACATGTGGTGAAAGGAGTGACGTCCCGATGCTGACCGGTGTCCGGATTATAGTCATGGGCGGAGATGCACGGCAGCTTGAAGTCATTCAAAAGTGCGCAGAGCTGGATGCTACGGTAAGCGTGGTGGGCTTCGATAAGCTGGAGTATTCCATTCCGGGTATTGAACATCAGGAGTTGGAGGACGATGTATTTGCTTCGGCAGATGTACTGGTACTTCCTGTTGTCGGGTGTGATGATCAGGGTAAAGTGAGTACTTCGTTCAGTGATACTTCAATTTTTTTGAAAAAGGAACATGTTGCGGCATTGCCGGAGCATTGTATTGTGTTCACCGGCATGGCGAAGCCTTTTTTACGTGATCTATGCCAGGAAAATGGTCTGCGGCTTGTTGAAGTACTCGATCGTGATGATATCGCGCTCTACAACTCCATTCCGACAGCCGAAGGCGCCATTGCCATGGCGATTCGGGAGACGGACTTCACGATCCACGGCTCGGAATGCATTGTGCTTGGCTTGGGTCGAACAGGTTTCACAATGGCCAAAACGCTTCAGGGACTTGGAGCAAATGTACGGGTAGGAATCAGGCGTGAAGAGGATGCTGCTCGAGCAGCGATAATGGGCTGGAAGCCTTTCATGACAACGGATTTGGCCGCTCAAACCGGGGATGTTGACTTGCTTTTTAATACGATACCGACTATGATAATCACAGCGCAAATCCTGTCCAAAATGCCGCAAAAAGCAGTCATTATCGACCTCGCATCCGCTCCTGGCGGCTGTGATTTCAGGTATGCCGAAAAACGCGGTATCAAAGCGCTGCTTGCGCCTGGCCTCCCCGGCATTGTTGCTCCCAAAACGGCTGGCGGCATTATTGCCGACGTTTTAATCCGTTTGCTTTTGGAAGAACAAAACGCACGGGAGGTTGAACAATGAACTGGCAGGGAAAAACGGTAGGTTACGCAATTACAGGTTCTCATTGTACGTTTGAAGAGGTTATGCCGGTGATTAGCCGCTTTGTAGCCGAAGGTGCCAATGTTGTCCCGATTATTTCCAATTCGGTTCTGACTACGGATACACGCTTCGGGACCGCGCAAAATTGGCAAAAACAGTTGAAAGATATAACGGGGAATGATATCATTTCTACAATTGTTGAGGCAGAGCCGTTAGGTCCTTCCAAGTTGCTTGATGTGCTCGTAATTGCTCCATGCACAGGCAACACGACGAGTAAGCTGGCTAACGCGATGACGGACAGTCCGGTTTTAATGGCAGCCAAAGCCCAGATGCGAAATCAGCGTCCGCTAGTACTCGCTATTTCTACAAATGACGGTCTTGGGTTGAATGCTGCAAACATCGCCAAGCTGCTTGTGGCCAAATATCTGTATTTCGTGCCCTTTGGGCAGGATGACCCGGTGAAAAAACCAAACTCGTTAGTGGCTAAAATGGAGCTGATTCCGGAGGCATGCTGGAGCGCGCTTGAAGGCAAACAGTTGCAGCCAATGATTGTGCAGCGTTCTGCACAGGCTTAATAGTTTCTTAGGTCCAACGTAACATGTTTTCAGACATGATTCTGTACAGACTTAGTTACGGGGATAACGGTTATACGCTTGAAGAAATGAAGATGGTTCGAGAGACAAAGAAAATCATGGGGACGTTATGCTGGTATGAACAGCTACCTGTGCCTTACGTTCCTTTCATCAAAAGGGCATTCCTGCTTGCAAACGATTAGGTCAGGCAAGCGGGATGAGTGCACGGGAAACGTGTGCGTCATGATCCCGATAACAACCGCGGCCTTTATTTGGGGATGGTTACACAAAATCTTCAAAGAGGAGCGGCATGAAATGCCGTATAAATTGCTGAAATTATCGCATCGGAACGCTCCCTAGGGTGATCCATTTGTTGAATTGACCCGTGTCCAGTCTTCTTGCGTACACAAATGGAGGAATAAAGATGCGCATCATGGTACAGAAATTCGGAGGTACGTCTCTCTCTACCGTTCAGGCGAGAGAGCATGTGCTCCGTCATGTTAAACGTGAACTTGAAGCAGGTTTAAGTCTGGTCATCGTTGTGTCAGCGATGGGTCGCCGCGGCGATCCTTATGCTACAGATACGCTACTGGATTGGACTGCACAGAACGGAAATGCACTATCTGCACGCGAAAAGGATTTACTGCTGTGCTGCGGTGAAATTATATCTGCGACGACTTTGAGCAGTTTGCTTGAACATGAAGGCATTCCAACTACAGTGCTGACCGGTGCACAAGCAGGTTTTGTGACGGACGACAATTTCGGGAATGCCCGAATTTTGGATGTCCGTCCTGTTCGTGTGCTGGAGCAGCTTCAGGTTGGGCGTGTTGTCATTGTTACAGGGTTCCAGGGGCAGACTGAGAACGGTGACTTTACGACGCTTGGTCGTGGGGGAAGCGATACATCGGCAACAGCTCTTGGTGCAGCATTACACGCCGAGATGGTGGACATATACACAGATGTAAATGGGATATTGACAGCAGATCCACGGATCGTGGAAGATGCTCGCCCGTTGACTGTTGTGAGCTATGCCGAGATATGTAATATGGCTCATCAAGGGGCCAAGGTAATTCATCCACGTGCAGTCGAGATTGCAATGCAATCCCAGATTCCAGTGCGTGTACGGTCTACCTTTGCTGATAGCGAAGGGACGTTGGTTACGCATCCAGAAGGATTCCAGGACGTGCAGACAGGCATAATTGACCGATATGTAACAGGGATTGCTTATGTAAGTAATGTTACGCAAATAACGGTGGAAGTGCCGGGCGGTGCAGATCGTTTACAGCTGAAAGTGTTCAAAACGATGGCCGAAAATTCGATTAGCGTAGATTTTATTAATGTTACCCCCTTGGGAGTTGTCTATACCGTTTTCGATAGTGATTCCGAGAAAGCTATACAGGTACTGCAGGAAATTGGTCTTAAACCGCAAAGCCTTTCCGGCTGCGCCAAAGTTTCCGTCATTGGTGGAGGTATTAACGGAGTGCCAGGCATTATGGCACGGATCGTGGAATCCCTGACACTGGCGGATATCCAGATCCTGCAATCTGCAGATTCCAATACAACGATTTGGGTACTTGTGAAAAAAGAAGATATGGTTCAAGCTCTGAGGGCACTTCACGCCTCATTCGAACTTCACTTGTAGGGAGGCCGAAGTCAGCGAGCCGGACCTGTTTTGAAGGAGGAATCGAATTGGACTTTGGAAGATTGATTACAGCAATGGTCACTCCGTTCAACGAACAAGGGGGGATCCATTGGGAGGAAACTGCACGTCTGATAGACTATTTGATTGAAGATCAGAAGTCTGAGACGCTCGTTGTTTCAGGAACAACTGGAGAATCTCCCACGCTAAGCGACAAAGAAAAAGTAGAGCTATTCGAATTCGCAGTAAAACATGCGGCTGGACGGTGCAAAATCATTGCCGGAACAGGTAGCAATAACACCGCCCATTCAATCCATCTGACTCAGGACGCTGAACGTGCTGGCGTAGATGGCGTTTTGCTGGTTGTTCCTTATTACAACAAACCAAGTCAAGAGGGAATGTATAGACATTTTGAAGCGATCGCTAACGCGACGAAACTGCCAATTATGTTATATAACGTTCCTGGGCGTACCGCAGCCAGTCTTTCGGCTGCAACAACGCTTCGTTTGGCTCAGATTCCTAACATTGTAGCTACGAAGGAATGTGTATCTTTGGAGCAAGTCACGCAGATTTCTGCGGGGGCACCGGAACATTTTAAGGTGTATTCCGGTGATGACGCTGCTGGCTTGCCTGCCATTGCTGTAGGCGCTTATGGGATTGTTAGCGTTGCTAGTCATGTGGTAGGTGTTGAGATGAAACAAATGATTGATGCCTTCTTCGGTGGAGCGCCTGTACAGGCGGCTCAGATTCATCAGAAGTTGTTTCCAGTGTTCAAAGGCCTATTCGAGTGCCCGCAGCCTTTACCGAACCCTGTAGCGGTGAAATACGCTCTTACATTGCGAGGTCTGAACGTAGGATCCGTACGCCTTCCGCTTATTGCCCCAACAGAGGATGAGCAAGAGTTTATTCGTACGCTGTTTAACGAGTAAGCATGCGGATATAGAACTAAATTTGTTAACTTTATAAACTTATAAAAATGACAGAAGAACCGCTCCGCGTTAAGAGGAGGCGGTTCTTTTTTTGACGACGATTGTTAGGTTTCTTTTCACAACTGTGGGTAAACGTGGGGGTTAACGAGAGAGTGACTTGTTTTTTTTGTTTTTAATCATGTATAATGATGTCAAGTGACTGGGTGCGGTATTTTTTTGAAATTGAAAGCGACATCGCTTCTTGGTGTGGCTTTGTGGTGAAAAAGGAAGGAACGGCTAAGAAGGATCATTTCAGAATCCATCTTGTGGGTGAAGGGGAATAACTTCGAAGAACTTCTTCCAAATATCGTGAATAAAGGTGCTCTTTTGCATTCATCCCTATTTACGGGCATGGGTGTGATGGACTGCTTTTCTTAACTTACAATAAAATAATAAGGTACGACGTCCAACTACCATAGGAGGTTTAGATTCATTTGTCTAAGAAAAATAACAACGATAAACTGATGATTTTTGCTTTGGGCGGCGTAGGCGAGATTGGTAAAAATATGTACGTCATCCAATACGCGAACGACATTGTAGTCGTAGATGCTGGTCTTAAATTCCCGGAAGAAGATATGCTTGGAATCGACATTGTCATTCCTGACATCTCTTATCTGACTGAAAACCGTGACAAAGTAAGAGGGATTATTTTGACTCACGGACATGAGGATCATATCGGTGGTCTGCCATATGTTCTGAAACACTTGAATGTTCCGGTATACGGAACAAGGCTGACTCTCGGACTTGTGGAGAACAAGCTGAAAGAAGCCAATTTGCTGGGTGAAACAAAACGCATCCTGATTGATGCGGATTCCGAGATCCAACTCGGCTCTGTATTAAAAGCAACGTTCTTCGCTACTAACCATAGTATTCCGGATTCCGTCGGCGTATGTGTCGAAACACCGGAAGGCGCAGTTGTTCATACAGGTGACTTCAAATTTGACCACACTCCAGTCAATGGTCAATATGCAGATCTCCAGCGTATGGCTCAGATCGGAACGAATGGCGTACTTGCCCTCTTGTCCGATAGTACCAACGCAGAGAAACCTGGATTTACACCTTCGGAGAAAAATGTGGGTATCGTTCTGGAAGACATCTTCCGCAAAGCAAGCCAACGTGTCGTTGTAGCAACATTTGCTTCCAACGTACACCGGATTCAACAGGTTATCAATGCAGCTGAAGTAACTGGACGTAAAGTCGCAGTTATTGGACGCAGTATGGTAAATGTGGTGGGCATTGCTTCTGAACTGGGTTACCTTGAGATTCCAGACGGCATGATCATTGAGCCGGAAGAAGTAGGCAAAATGGCTGCTGACCGTGTAGTAATTCTGTGCACAGGTAGCCAAGGCGAGCCGATGTCAGCGTTGACACGTATGGCTCGTTCCACTCACCGTAAGGTAGATATTCTGCCTGGAGACACCGTAATTATCGCAGCAACACCAGTTCCAGGTAATGAGAAATATGTAGGCCGTACGATTGACGAACTGTTCCGTTTGGGTGCCAACGTGCATTACAGCGGTGCAAACAGTGGCGTTCACGTATCTGGTCACGGTAGCCAGGAAGAGCTGAAACTGATGCTTAACCTGATGAAACCGAAATATTTCCTGCCGATTCACGGTGAATTCCGTATGCAGCGCCGCCACGCGGTACTGGCTGAATCTGTAGGCATTGATCCGGATAACATTTTCATTACGGATATCGGTGAAGTGGTTGAAATTCAAGGCGGAGCAGCACGTAAGGCAGGTAAAGTTACTGCAGGTAACGTGTTGATCGACGGTTTGGGTGTAGGCGATGTAGGTAACATCGTATTGCGTGACCGTAAATTGCTGTCGCAGGATGGTATTCTGGTTGTCGTGGTAACGCTGAGCAAACAGGATGGCAAAATTGTTTCCGGTCCGGACATTATCTCTCGTGGATTTGTCTATGTACGCGAATCGGAAGGACTGCTTGATGAAGCCAATCGCATCGTCAGCAGCACATTGCAGAAGTTGATGAGTGAGAACGTTAACGAATGGGCTTCACTCAAAACGAATGTTAAAGATGCACTCGGACGCTTCTTGTATGAGCAAACTCGTCGTAGACCGATGATTTTGCCAATCATTATGGAAGTTTAAAATAAATCAAACAAAAACATAAATTCAGGCACACAGTCGCCCCTTCTCTACGAGTAATATTGGACGGTTCCTCGTAGAGAAGGGGCTTTTTTTGTTGTTTTCTGGTCCTACACCAGATTAAGGAGAAATTGATGAGTAATCGGGTATAAGTCAGCTGGAACATTCCCCATACTAAGGAAATACATTACATGTTTCTGGAGAAGGGGAGTAATCGAATGAGCGAATACATGAAAAACAAGCAAACACCCAAATCGGAACAACCGAGCATCGAGGCACCAGAAGTACCTGCACAAGGGGAAAAGACCATGTCTCCTGTAACGGAAGCCATTCAGCAATTTGGACAGACGCAGTCCCCCGCAGCTGAATCGAACATTTACTGCATGACCATTATCGGTCAGGTGGAAGGACATTTAATTTTGCCTCCGCAAAACAAAACAACAAAGTATGAACACATTATTCCACAGCTGGTTGCAGCAGAGCAGAACCAGCGAATTGAAGGCATTCTGATCATTTTAAACACAGTAGGCGGAGATGTGGAGGCGGGCTTGGCTATTGCTGAAATGATTGCTTCACTCAGTAAACCTACGGTTACGGTCGTCATCGGAGGAGGGCATAGCATCGGGGTTCCGATCGCGGTTGCCTCAACCTATTCTCTAATCGCGGGTAGTGCAACAATGACCATTCATCCGATCCGCATGAACGGACTCGTTATTGGTGTGCCTCAGACGTTTGAGTACATGGAGAAGATGCAGGAACGTGTTGTCAGATTTGTTACGTCGCACTCGAATATCTCTGAAGAAATGTTCAAGGAACTGATGTTTAAGACAGGCGAACTCAACCGGGATATCGGAACAGCTGTGGGAAGTGCTGATGCGGTCAAACACGGATTGATGGATGCCGTAGGCGGGATTGGTCAGGCCATTGCCCAGTTGAATCAGCTCATCGGAGACAAGAGACAGACGCTGCAGGCAGGTGGCTATACCCAATGACACTCTACACGGTGATGCCACCTGAACTACTATGGTCAGGGATGTGGAATGAGGGAGAAGACACCCGGGAGATCAAGATGAATGGGTTATTGATGCAGGTCAGACCTGTTAATGAACATGAGGCTGTCATTGTACGTTTACTTGAATGCCCCTTGGAAGCTTATCTGAATCCCGCCAATATGCCCGGATCTATCGTTCCGCTTTCGGGTAACTCGGGACCAACATAACACGACGAAATGAGACAAATTGAGCAGAAAAAGAACATATGTACGGATTATATTTGTATGGTATAATATTCTTCTGGGGGTGACCTGATTTTGGCCAGAAGAAAAAAGAGGAAAAAAAAGGCCGCAGCGTTTAGCGGCGTTTTAAAATATGAAATTTACGGCATTGTGCTTATAACCCTTGCCGTCATCGCTTTGTCGGGTGAAGCAACCGTAGGACGATCGCTTTCCAAGATGTTTGGATTAATGCTTGGGAAGTTTTATTTTGCGATTCCGCTTATAGGGATCTATTATGGCTTAATGGTGATGATTCATCGAAAATGGCCAAGTGGCTGGACAACGCGCAAGACAGGGCTCGTATTGCTGGTGTTCGCCTTAACCCTGATGAGCACCGTCTCTGCCATGCACCAGAAGCTTATACCGGTTGGAGCTCTTGAGCCTGGTGCTGTACTTACACAGATACATAATGATATGCAAACCGAGCTGCTCACGCCTGCTGCGCCAGGCGAAAGGGATTCGATGCTCAATAAGGACATTAGCGGCGGTTATATCGGAGCGGCGCAATTTGCCTTGTTCTTGTGGTTGTTTGGCAGCTTGGGTGCACGATTGATTATGATCGTCATGTTCATTATCAGTTTCATGCTGATTACCAATCTTTCTTATGTCGATCTAATCCGCATTTTCAGAACGAAGATATGGGATGCAGGAAGTGCGATGTACAAAAGGTTGGAGGCTAGACCGGCAACGCGTGCCGCTTCAAGCTCTGCGGGCAAGAAAAGTGGGAATATCCGCAAAGTGGTGCCTGTTCCAGTAGTGGACGACGAGGAAGATGATGACGATGAAATGCATGATCAGCAGCTACCGAAACGAAAATCACCTATATTTTTCCAACTATTTGGAAAATGGGGTTCTGATCGGGAACGGATGAAGGCTGAGCGTGAGTTGGATCAGGATGATTCTTCAGACACGGAACATGTTGTCTACCGAGCAGAGCAGGAAAATCTTGCAGATGCATGGCAAGACGGGCCAATCATCGCATCTGATACAACGGCTCCAGCAGCTGTTGCGGTGCAATCAAGAACTAGTTCAGCTCCAATTATCCGTGACTTCTTTGAACACGTTAGAGCAGAGGATGCGAGTAAAGATGATGATCTGGATGATGCGTATCCTTTTCCAGATGATCTAACGGTTAATATGCAGGGAGAAGAGCTCCCAATCAAGGTTTCAGATGAAATACTGGATACTAATGAGTGGGCTGAAACCGCGAATGCTGGAGCAGATGTGATGGATGCTGTGGACGGTATTTCAGACGTTGAGTCTACGTTGAGCAATGCGGCTCAAGGTTCGGATACGGAGGGGCAGGAAGTGCAACCTGTTAAGCCACCACCACCACCGAAACCTTATAAGCTTCCGTCGTTCCGACTTCTTTCCAAGCCCAATAATGGAGGCAAGAGTGGCGACCAGAAGGATTATATGCAGACTGCTCGCAAGCTGGAAGCAACGCTGGAAAGCTTCGGTGTTCGCGCCAAAGTTCTTGAAGTGGTCAGAGGACCTGCTGTTACACGATATGAGATCCAACCGGATATAGGAGTGAAGGTCAGCAGAATTGTAAGCCTGACAGACGATATTGCTTTAGCCCTGGCGGCAAAGGATATCCGGATGGAAGCACCTATTCCCGGCAAATCTGCTATAGGTATTGAGGTGCCTAATGGAGAGGTATCCGTTGTAACGATGCGGGAGGTCATGGAGACAGCCACATTCCAGGATGCCGAATCCAAAGTGACTATCGCATTTGGACGGGATATCTCCGGACAGACGATTATCGGTAATCTGGCTCGTATGCCCCATTTGCTGGTTGCTGGTGCGACGGGTTCAGGTAAATCCGTATGTATCAACGGTATTATTACCAGCATCCTGTACAAAGCGAAGCCGGATGAAGTGAAATTTCTGATGGTCGATCCCAAAATGGTCGAGCTGAACGTATATAACGGTATTCCGCATTTGATGGCACCTGTCGTAACCGATCCCAAAAGAGCTTCACTTGCTCTCAAAAAGATTGTCGTTGAGATGGAGAAAAGGTATGAGCTGTTCTCCAAATCGGGTACACGTAACGTTGAAGGTTACAACAATCTCATGAAGGACAATCCAGCCGCAGTGTTGCCTTATATCGTTGTTATCGTGGACGAGCTGGCAGACCTTATGATGGTTGCCGCAGGTGATGTGGAAGACGCGATTGCCCGATTGGCTCAGATGGCACGTGCCGCCGGTATCCATTTGATTATTGCCACTCAGCGTCCTTCTGTAGATGTTATTACAGGTGTAATTAAAGCCAACATCCCGTCCCGGATTGCCTTCGGTGTGTCCTCTCAAGTGGATTCCCGAACGATTCTGGATATGGGTGGGGCCGAGAAACTGCTGGGTCGTGGAGATATGCTGTTCATGCCAATGGGAGCTTCGAAGCCGGTTCGTGTACAAGGCGCTTTCATGAGTGATGAGGAAGTTGAAAATATCGTGAATTACGTGCGTGGCCAAGGTGAAGCACAGTATGATGAATCCATTGTGCCTGAGGTGGATGATTCCGTTCAGGCAGCAGATGAAGTACAGGATGAGTTATATGAACAGGCGGTGCAGATTATTTTGGAGGCAAAGCAAGCCTCGGTCTCTCTGCTGCAGCGTCGAATGCGGGTCGGTTATACACGTGCAGCACGTTTGATTGACTCCATGGAAGCCCGAGGCGTGATTGGTCCTTACGAGGGGAGCAAACCAAGGGAAGTATTGATCTCACTGGAGCAGTATCAACAGAATAAAATAAGCTCGTAACACACAGCGGATGCAAGTGAATTTAAGCCCTTAACCTTATTGGTTAAGGGCTTTTTGCATGCCATTGGACTAAAGTTTTGCCATGATGTCCAATGATCGTCTGATTTGGTGCATAGGAACGAAGTATGCTTGTCATAATAACCTTAGCGATTCTGTTAATCCCACAAGAGAAAGGTAGAGCTCAGTCGATGCGAAAAATGAACATATGGCTTTTCACTGCTATTTTGCTGATGTCCGCATTGGGAATTCGTTATATGCTTCCTGGGAATACAGCAACCGAAAGTCTAAACCAAAGTACCCCGCAGGTCGAAGAGAAGTCCTTACCCACTTTTAGCACCAATGCTGTGAAATATGGAAGTTATGGCCAAGATGTATATGAGCTTCAAGGCCGACTGAAGTATTTGGGATTTTACAATGGTAAAATTGACAGTAATTTCGGCAGCACCACACTGAAATCGGTAAAATGGTTTCAATCTGAATTCGGGATGAAGGTAGATGGTGTGGTTGGAGCCAAAACCAAGCTGAAACTTTACAATGCTTCAAAACAGTGGTCGCCAACAGAAACGCCGTTGCATAAGGATCAAGGTTCAGGAAATGGTGGCAACAACAACAATACGGCAGACAAAGAGCAGGACAATATGGGCTCAGCCAATTCCATGGGGCTGTCGGAGAACGAAATCAAAATTATGGCTAACGCCGTATATGGTGAATCTCGCGGAGAGCCATTCGAAGGTCAAGTGGCCGTAGCGGCTGTTATTCTGAATCGCGTTAAATCGCCGAGTTTCCCGAACACACCGTCAGGAGTAATTTTCCAGCCAGGTGCATTTACCGCCGTTGCAGACGGCCAGATTTATCTGGAACCGAATGCCCAAGCTAAAAAAGCAGTTGAACAGGCGATAAATGGTTGGGATCCATCGGGTGGATGCCTCTATTATTTTAACCCGAAGACAGCTACATCCAAATGGATCTGGACTCGTCCTCAGGTGAAAACAATCGGGCAGCATATATTCTGTATGTGATGATCTTGGAAGCAACCAGAAGGCGTGACTTCGGTTGCTTCTTGCCTTTTGAATGGGTTAAAATGGTTGTTACGTTTAAGCTTCACTTATTGACGACAAATGACGCCGTAAAGGGGTTTTGACATTTGAATACATCAGGATTTGAACGAGGAAATCGGAAAGAATTCCGCATACATGTTCTTCCTACGAAGCGGTTTAAGACATATGCGATATCACTTTACGCAGGGGTTCCTCTGCAAGAAGATACGGTTACCAAAGTAGCCTTAACACCTTTCGTACTTCGGCGCGGGACCGAATCCTATCCGGAAACAACGCAATTTCGTGAACAGTTGGAACATTTGTATGGAGCGGGTTTTGGCTTTGATGTTTATAAACGTGGAGATTACCAGATCGTACAGTTCCGTATGGACACCATTAATGATTCCTTTGTTGGCGGGGACGAGCAGTTGCTGGACCGTTCTTTTGCTTTCCTTGGAGAGGTGCTTACACGCCCTGCACAGGAGGATGGACATTTCCGAACCTCTTATGTACATGCTGAGCGGGAGACTGTTCGCAAAATGCTGGAGTCTATCGTCAATGACAAAATGCGTTATGCTGCTGAACGCAGTATTGAGGAGATGTGTAAAAACGAACCTTACCGCTTGCACCCGCTTGGTGAACGCAAAGATTTGCCGGGCATAGATCCAGAAACATTGACAGCTTCGTATCAGGAATGGTTGCAGCAGGCAAGTATGGACTTGTATGTGGTGGGCGACACCACGCTGGAAGAGGTAGAAAGCCTGGTCCAGCGATATTTCAATGTAGACCGTGTGACCTCTTCAGACTATCACACACGGGAAGCGGTTCGTGGAGATAAAGAAGTGCAAACCGTGGTAGAACGGCTTAATGTTAACCAGGGCAAGCTGAATATGGGACTTCGTACGTCGATCACTTATGGTGATCCGCAGTATGCAGCAGCTTTGATGTATAACGGCATTCTCGGAGGATATCCTCATTCCAAGCTGTTTGTTAATGTTCGTGAAAAAGAAAGTCTGGCGTATTATGCCTCTTCCCGTTATGACGGACATAAAGGTATTGCGACGATCCAATCCGGGATTGAAATTCCCAATTACGAAAAAGCCGTCAAAATTATCAAGCAGCAGCTGGATGAAATGAAGAACGGGAATATTACTGATTTGGAAATGTCCCAGACCAAGGCGATGATCCGGAATTTGCTTAGGGAAATGCAGGACTCTGCATTTGAGCTGATCGCTTATGATTTCAATCGGCAGTTGTCCGGCAAAGAGCGTACCGCCGAGGAACTGCTGGCCCAGGTAGAACAGATCAGCAAAGAAAATGTTCGTGAGGCGGCAGAAAAATTCCGTCTGGATACGATTTATTTCTTGCGTGATGAGAAGGAGGAATAGTCGGTGGAGAGCATAACTTACGATCGTTTGCAGGAAACGCTTTTTTACGAAGTAATGGATAACGGGCTGCATGTTTATATTTTGCCTAAACCGGGTTTCCAGAAAACATATGCTACATTTGCAACCAAATACGGCTCGGTCGACAATCATTTTCAGGTTGAAGGACAGGAAGAAGTGAAGGTTCCGGACGGAATTGCTCATTTTCTGGAACACAAAATGTTTGAAGAACCAACGGGTGATATTTTTGCCACATTTGCTTCTCATGGAGCGTCTGCCAATGCTTTTACCAGTTTCGACCAGACGGTTTATTTGTTTTCGGCCACGGAACACGTCAATGAAAATATACAAACATTAGTTGATTTTGTGCAAAATCCTTACTTCACCGATCAGAATGTGGAAAAGGAAAAAGGGATTATCGCCCAGGAAATTAATATGTATGCTGATAATCCGGATTGGCGCGTTTATTTTGGCTTGATTGAGGCGATGTATCAGAAACATCCCGTTCACATTGATATCGCCGGAACCGTTGAATCCATTGGCACCATAACGAAAGAAACGTTGTATACATGCTACAACTCTTTTTATCATCCAAGCAACATGCTTCTGTTCGTCGTGGGTGGAGTAGACCCGCAGGAAGTGCTGGATATGGTTCGTTCGAACCAGGCGGAGAAAAATTATAAGCCTCAAGGCCGAATTGAGCGGATATTTGAACAGGAACCGGAGCAGGTGGGGGAAGCCAGACGTGAATCCAAATTGGCTGTGTCTCTGCCCAAATGTTTGTTTGGTTTCAAGGAAACCGATGTGGGGCTTACAGGAGAAGAGCTGTTACGTCGGGATATGACAACCAAATTGATGATGGATTTGCTCTTTGGTTCCAGTACCCCGCTATTTCAAAAACTGTATGATGAAGACCTCATTTCGGACAGCTTTGGACATGAATATAACAGTTCACCGCAATATGCTTTTTCTGCTATTGGCGGGGACACCAAAGACCCGGATCAACTGCTTGCCCGCATCCGTGAAGAAGTTGATGCTATTGTGGAAAAAGGGTTCGATGCAACCGACTTTGAGCGCGCACGCAAAAAGAAAATAGGTGGATATTTGCGCATGCTTAATTCACCGGAAAACATTGCAAATGAATTTACGCGGCAGCAATTCCGTGGTGGTGATTTTTTCAACATGCTCCCGTTGTATGAATCGCTCACACTGGAAGAGGTAAACCGCAGACTGAAAGAGCATATTCGTTGGGATCAGCTGGCGATATCGCTTGTCGTGAGTCCTTAATATGGAGAGGGGAACAGGACAATTGAAGCCAATCGGGGAAATGACGGTACTTGTAACAGGCGCTAGCGGAGGCATTGGAGCAGCCATTGCGGAGCGCTTTGCCAAGGTGGGCATGAATGTCGTAATTCACTATATGAAATCGCATGAAGCAGCTAATGAAGCTGCGAGAAGATGTATGGAACAGGGCAGTGGTAAAGTCATGACGGTGTCTGCTGATCTTCGCAGCCGGGAACAGATCGAACGTATGCGTGAGAAGCTGGAATCACATGGGCTGATGCCGGATATTCTGGTGAACAATGCAGGAATATCACATTATGGATTGCTGTCCGATGTTACGGAAGAGATCTGGGATGAAGTCATGGCGATCAACCTGAAAGGCACGTTCTTGTGTACACAGGGAATGATGCCCCACATGATCTCTCAAAGATATGGTCGAATCATTAATGTGTCGTCGATCTGGGGACTGTCAGGTGCCTCTTGTGAAGTGTTGTATTCTACGACCAAAGGCGGTGTAAATGCATTCACTAAAGCTCTTGCCAAAGAGTTGGCTCCATCTGGCGTGACGGTGAATGCTGTGGCTCCGGGTGCCGTTCAAACATCCATGTTAAACCATCTGGATCAGGATGAACTAAAGATGCTGGAAGAGGAAATTCCGGCAGGAAGACTTGCCCAGCCAGATGAAATCTCATCACTGGTCTACTTCCTTGCACTTCCCGAGTCAGGCTATATTAACGGGCAGATTATAAGTCCAAATGGTGGCTGGCTCACGTAACAACTGAGTTGAATTCAATGTTGATTACTCTTCAGGGTAGTGTCCTGATGGAAATTGTTGATTTGAAGCAGATCTTCGATGAATTCAAAAATGCTCGTATATAAAATGGCCGGGAAGCACATATTACAACTGTTGATTTTAAATCTCATGCGTCAGCAAAGGAGGATTTATCATGTCAACTGAAAAAACAGTGCTCTCAAGTTTTGACACATGGAAGAAGTTTTTGGGTGACCGAGTGAAGCAAGCAGAAAAGATGGGGATGAATGAAGAAACCATCAACAAACTTGCATACGAAATCGGTGACTTCCTGGATGAGAAAGTTGATCCAGCGAACCATTCCAACCGGGCATTGAAAGAATTATGGGATGTCGGCGATGCAGATGAGCGTCGTACGATTGCGTGCCTGATGGTCAAATTGGCCAAACAAAACGCATAAGAGTTTCAGATGGAAAGCTCCCGCAAGGGGGCTTTTCTCTAATGATTACAAACGGATTACAGAGCTGTTCTTGTAATTCATTTTCATTTTATATATCATTAACGTGACCCATTTTTAGAAGATGTCTCAGATTGACGTCCAGTGGATGCGTTCTGTTGCTGTCGAATAATGTGGAATAATGCTTTACGGGGTGTTGAAATGGAATCTAAACAATGGTACATGGAATATAAAATACATAAGAACAGACCCGGTCTGTTAGGGGATATTGCCTCTATGCTGGGGATGCTTGAAGTGAATATATTGACCATTAACGGTGTTGAGGGCAAAACCCGGGGAATGCTGCTGGAATCGGATGATGACGAGAAGATTCGTCTGCTGGGTGAAATGCTTGGCAAAGTGAACAGCATAACCGTGTCTGCTTTGCGTCAACCAAAATTGGTGGATATTCTTGCTGTACGTCATGGTCGATATATTGATCGTGATTCGGATGATCGCAAGACATTTCGTTTCACTCGGGATGAACTTGGGTTACTTGTGGACTTTTTGGGTGAAGTATTTAAGAGGGAAGGCAATCAAGTTATTGGTTTGCGTGGAATGCCGCGTGTGGGTAAAACGGAATCCATTATTGCAGGCAGCGTATGTGCAATGAAACGGTGGACATTTGTTTCCTCCACACTTCTTCGTCAGACCATAAGAAGCCAGATGTCCGAGGACGAATTGAATCCAAACAATGTGTTTATCATTGACGGAATTGTCAGTACGATTCGTTCAAGCGAACGGCATTATAATCTGTTACAGGACATCATGACGATGCCTAGCACCAAGGTTATTGAACATCCGGATATTTTTGTGCAGGAGTCGGAATATGATTTTAATGATTTTGACATTATTATTGAACTGCGCAACAATCCGAATGAAGAAATTATTTATGATACGTTTACGGCCAGCTACACCGACGAACTGTAACGCTCCGTACGGGATCATGAAATAGATAAGCAACAACTATAGAGATAAACATAAGGAGGAGATGGCATGTCTGAACTGGGTCAGCAGTTAAGAGAGGCCCGGCTGCAAAAAGGGATGAGTCTTGACGATGTACAGGAAATGACTAAAATTCGCAAGAGGTATTTGGAGGCAATAGAGGCAGGAGACTACAAAGTGCTGCCTGGAAGCTTCTATGTGCGTGCATTTATCAAAACCTATGCGGAAACCGTGGGGCTGAATCCTGATGAGCTGCTGGAGGGACATAAGAAAGATGTACCTGCAGAAGAAACGGAAGCAACAATGGAGCCGGTTATTCAGAAGCGTTCAAGTCGTCCGGTAGAGCGCAGTAACCGCTGGATGTCTGTTGCACTGATGTGGACTTTTCCGGTGTTGATTCTTGTGCTGTTGTACGTGTACGTCGTGATGAACAAGGATGATTCCGATACACAAGGGCTGGATCAAACGAAGATCACAGACAGCCAGCAGCAGCCTCAAGATAAACCGGATGAGCCTACAGATAATGGTCAGGCTTCTAATCCTCCGGCTGAATCGGGTAGCGAAGGCCAGGCCGGTGGTAACGGTGGTGGAACGGCAGAGGGACAGGCCGATGGACAAACGGATGGTCAGACAGATGGACAAACAGATGGGCAAACGCCTGATGAAAATCAGGGGAACCCAACGGATACGCCATCAACTGCTGTAACTGTTGCTGAAGACGGGAAATCAGGCAATATTACCAACTTTAAAGTGAACGGTAGCGCAGGACAGCCTGTGACGGTTACGATTAAAGCAACAGGGCATAGTTGGCTGGAAGTATACAAGGGCGAGAACTCTAGCGGAGAAAAGTTGGAGTACGGCAACACCGCTGAGGGAGACAGCTACACCTTCGAATTGGATAGTGCAGGAATGTACATCAAGTCGGGTTACGCTGCGGCAACCACAATTGAGGTTGCAGGGCAGGTTGTGACTGACGGAAAAGCGACGAACCGCATTCGGTTAAGACTTGGTGAGGATACGTCTTCCACAGGTACAACTGAAGGCACTACGACGAACGGAAGCACTGGCACTAGCGGCGAATAACCAAAGTTTCTGCGGGAGACACTAACCTTGTCTTAACTTGCAGTCAACTTTTGGTGAAGTGAGGTGGATGGCTGTGACAGTCAGCTGGATCGTAACAGGTTTGGGGATCATTGTCAGCCTCCTGGGTTATTACTTGACTCCAACTGCCTGGGGTTACGGAATTTTGGGTTTTGGACTTGCACATGTGCTTCTGGGCGTGCTCGACATGTTCAGACAGCCTAATCGCAGCCGTTATTAGAATGGCAGCCGCACGGAAAGCATTTTTGGCAACCATCTCAAGTGGCGGCCAAAAATGCTTTTTTTTAATTTGAAAACCCTCATAAAATTAGACTTTTGCTTGGCGTATCCTCTATAATGTTACAGAACATATGATTACTGAAAGGGTGACTGGTTTGAGTTCAGAAAATTCATTTGATATCGTGTCCAAAATGGACTTGCAGGAATTGACAAATGCCGTTACACAAACGGAAAAGGAAATTGGCACGCGTTATGACTTCAAGGGCAGCAAGAGCAGTCTGAAACTGGATAAGGATGCGTTAACGATCGTATCTGATGATGAGACCAAACTCAAGGCTGTTATCGATGTGCTTCAATCCAAGATGGCTAAGCGGGGTTTACCTTTAAAAAACATTGATTATGCAAAAGTAGAGCCGGCTTCTTCAGGCACAGTCCGCCAGCGTTTGAATTTCAAGCAGGGAATTGATCAGGATATCGCTAAAAAAATCAATATTTTGATTCGTGACTCCAAGATGAAAGTGAAGAGTCAGATTCAGGGAGATCAACTCCGGGTAACAGGTAAAAGTAAGAATGATTTGCAAGCTGTGATGCAGTTGTTGAACGGCGCCAATCTACCTCTGGATCTGCAATATACAAACTTTAAGTAATATTTCCTCATTGTAGCTTGCATGTTTTTTGACACTGCAATTGGCGTATATTATACTAAGTGTGCATTGCTGGCAAATAAGCATCAAAGCCCAGTCATCATCGTTTGCTGACTTTGTGAAAAGCAGTATATCTTCTGAAAGTCACCGGAACGTTTAAAACGGTTTTGCGTTTGAACGGTTGACTTTATTTTTGCGTTTTTACATAGTGAGAGCACTTTAGTGCTGATTTGACAGTGAAACTGTAAATTTCATGTTCCGGATGATGAATGCGGGATTAAGATGAATGTTTGGAGTAATGGAGGATAAGAGGGAGGGCGTCTTGTGAATTTACCCAACCGGATTACGCTTGCACGAATTTGCTTAATCCCTTTTTTGATGGTGTTCCTGCTCGTAGATTTTCCGTTCTATCCAGAGCCGTTGCAATTGGGGAGCTTATCGCTTCCGTATAATCAATTGATTGCTGCTGTCATTTTTATCATTGCGGCAAGCACGGATGGAATTGACGGCTATCTGGCGCGGAAAAATAATATGGTCACCAACCTGGGAAAATTGCTTGATCCGCTGGCTGACAAATTGTTGGTTACTGCGGTGCTGATTTCTCTTGTAGAAATGGGTAAGTTGGATTCCTGGATTGCTGTGGTCATTATTAGTCGTGAGTTTGCGGTTACCGGCCTGCGTCAGATTGCATTACTGGACGGTTCGGTTGTTGCGGCAAGTGCCTGGGGCAAACTGAAGACTGTCGTGCAAATTGTCGCGATTGTGCTGCTGCTGTTGAATAATTTCCCGTTCTCATTCACGGGTATTCACATGGACGTTATCGCCGTTTGGGCTGCAGCAATTATTACGATTTGGTCAGGTATTGATTACTTTATCAAAAACAAAAATTTGCTTCATTTATCAAAGGTGTAACGGTTTGCGGTTAAATGGGGAAGCATGAAGAAATCATTTGTACGAAGGGCAATAGGGAATTATCCTATTGCCCTTTGATCACTCACCACGTGTACAGGAGGATGCTGAATGAAGGCAGAAATCATTGCAGTTGGCACAGAATTGTTGCTTGGACAAATTGTGAATACCAATGCCCGATATTTATCTCGTGAATTGGCTGCGATCGGGATTGATGTATATTTCCAAACGGTGGTTGGTGATAATCTAAATCGACTTAGTGACGCGATTCGCATCGCTCAGGGTCGTGCAGATGTCATTTTATTTTCAGGAGGCATCGGTCCTACACAGGATGACCTGACTAAGGATGCGATCGCGGCGGTCTTGAACCGCAAGCTGCATATAGATCGAATGGCTATGGACAAAATTGAGGGCTTCTTCCGAGATCGAAATGTAGATATGACGGAAAATAATCGTCGTCAGGCAATTGTTATAGAAGGCGGGACACCGCTGGCGAATGAAACAGGCCTTGCCGCAGGAAATGCGATCTCTGATAATGGTAAACATTATGTTGTGATGCCTGGACCACCGAAAGAGCTGATTCCAATGTTTGAACAGGAGGTTAAGCCTTGGTTGTTCCAGCATGTACTGACTGAAGAAATGCCCATCTATTCAAAAATGCTGAAATTTGCAGGAATCGGTGAATCGGCATTGGAAGACCGGCTCCTTGATCTGATTGATACACAGACAGATCCTACCATTGCACCGTATGCAAGTGAGGGAGAAGTTACGGTACGTGTATCCACAAAGGCTCCAAGTGAGAGTGGGGCGAAGCTGAAGCTGGATGCAATGGAAGTGCAGATCCGGGAACGATTGCCAGAGCATCTCTACGCGAACGAGGACGTGCCTATAGAGTACACAATTGTGACCATGATGTCTGATATGGGTCTGACCCTTAGCGCGGCTGAGAGCTGCACAGGAGGGCTCGTCATGCAGAGCCTGACATCAGTTCCTGGCAGTGCATCGATGCTTAAAGGCGGAATTGTATGTTACTCCAATGAAATTAAGGAAAAGCTGCTCCATGTGCCGCATGCCTATCTGGAAGGTGAAGATGCACCGGGCGCAGTGAGCCCGGAAGTGGCCAAAGTGCTGGCAGAGCAGATTCGCATGATTGGGGATGCAGATTTCGGTTTGTCAGTTACAGGTGTTGCGGGACCTGGTTATTCCGAGCGCAAACCGCCAGGACTTGTATTTATCGCTCTGGCGGAGCGTGGTAAAGAGACAGAAATTCATGAACTGCGTATTAATGGCAATCGCGAGACGGTTCGAATCCGTTCAGCGAAAGCGATTCTTTACCGTTTGTGGCGCAAGCTTGTGGAGATGGACTAGTTCACAACTCGGATTGCATTTGCTAAGCCAAGCAAGTATAATAAAGGAAGACGGAAGAACCGTAGAATCAGGCTTTGCAGCCTTGTTTACGGTTCTTTTTTCTGTTTAATGGAAAGTTTCCTTGAGGAAGAGGCGCCTCGGCCTTCACAAAAAAAACGAATGTATGTTCGAAAAAAAGCTTGGCAAACGTGTTAAAACAAGGTATCATTATCTTATAAACAGTAAAGGGTGTGAGCTTATTGTCAGACCGTCGTGCCGCGCTTGATATGGCGCTCCGTCAAATAGAGAAGCAATTTGGTAAAGGATCCATCATGAAACTGGGTGAGTCGACTCACATGAATGTGGAAATTATACCCAGCGGTTCCTTGGCTTTGGATATTGCATTAGGAACAGGCGGCTTGCCTAAAGGCCGTATTGTTGAAATATATGGACCTGAATCATCTGGTAAAACAACTGTTGCATTGCATGCGATTGCTGAAGTACAAAGAGCGGGTGGACAAGCTGCATTTATCGATGCAGAGCATGCTCTTGACCCGCAATATGCAAGCAAACTGGGTGTTAACATTGATGAGTTGCTTCTGTCCCAGCCAGATACGGGTGAGCAAGGGCTTGAAATTGCAGAAGCGCTTGTACGTAGTGGTGCTGTGGATATTGTCGTTATTGACTCGGTTGCTGCATTGGTACCAAAAGCAGAAATTGAAGGCGAAATGGGTGATTCCCATGTCGGTTTGCAAGCACGTCTGATGTCTCAGGCGCTGCGTAAACTGTCTGGTGCAATTAGCAAATCCAAAACCATCGCAATCTTTATCAACCAGCTTCGTGAAAAAGTCGGTGTTATGTTTGGTAACCCGGAGACAACACCTGGTGGTCGTGCCCTGAAATTCTACTCTACAGTACGTCTGGATGTACGTCGTATTGAGAGTATTAAATCAGGCAATGACATCATCGGTAACCGTACCCGTATCAAAGTTGTAAAAAATAAAGTGGCACCGCCGTTTAAACAAGCGGAAGTGGACATTATGTACGGTGAAGGTATTTCGAGAGAAGGCAGTATCATCGACATTGGTACAGAGCTGGACATCGTTAACAAAAGTGGTGCGTGGTACTCTTACGAGGGCGAACGTTTGGGTCAAGGACGTGAGAACGCGAAGCAGTTCATGAAAGAGCATGCAGATATTGCTCAAGTCATTGAGCAAAAAATCCGTGTAGCCAGCAACTTGACTACTGCAGTTCCTGCGCCTACTAGTGAAGATCAACAAAAAGAAGCGGCAGAAGAACAAGAATTATTTGAAATTAACGAATAAGCCCTCTTGACTCCCAAAGCTAGCCTGATTGAGCTTGGCTCAATCTAGCTGCTAAGGTGTTGGGTGTGTACTCTCGCTGTCCAACAGCCTCTGTCCAAATGGACAGGGGCTGTTGGCACGCTTACTGTTAGTGTGAGGCCGGACATTGTTTCCGGCCTTTTGTATTAGCGTCAGATGTCTTCAGTGAGATAGCAAAGCGTTTAGTGAAGATGCGTTTCCATTGGAGACAAGCTAGGCGTATGTGAAGAAGTCTTTTGTTTTGCTGTGTGCTTTCACTTAGGCCATGCAGTTCAGACACAAAATGATGTGGAAGGGGAGAACTGAATGGATCAACATGATGAGGAATTATACGAAGAAGCAGAACTTGAAGGAATATCGCAATTCCCGGATAACGAAGAACTTACCATCACACTGGTCGAACGAACGAAGAGCAGGGAAGCTCGTTACCGGATTACCTTTGGTTTATATTCAATCACGGTGCTTGAAGATGTAATGATTAAATATCGGATGACCCGAGGAAATACATTTTTGAAGAAGGACTTGGAAGATATCATTGTAGCGGATGAGCGACAGCGGACGTATGTGCAGTCTTTACGATATTTGGAACATAAACCCCGCACTCGCCACGAATTAAGTCAGAAACTTCGTCAAAAAGAGTTTGCCGCACCGTTGATTGAAGAGGCCCTGGATCGGCTTGAGAGGGAGAATTTGGTCGATGATGAACTGTTTGCGAAGGAATGGACACGTCAGCGTATGGAGGGCCAACGGAAGGGAAAACTGTGGATAAGGCAAGAGCTGCGTCAGAAGGGCATTGCCAGTGAGCTGATTGCTGAAGCGCTGGAAGGTATAAGTACGGATACGGAATTTGAGACTGCTCTAACCGCCGGACGCAAAAAATGGAATCAGGTCAAAGGAGACATCCAGGAGAAGAAACGTAAAACGCTTCCCTTCTTGATGCGACGAGGTTTTTCCATGGATATGGTGCGTCGGGTCGTGAATTGTTTAATTGAAGAAGATGAGGCGGGGGACCCCGAAGATGACGAAGCATTGTTATGGGATTAGCAGACTGGACTCACTATACTGCATTCTCTTGACAATTTCTTTCGTCAAATACTAAAATGGACATGAGTCTGTAAGAAATGGACAACCCTTTTTCCTTCCAAAAAAGCGGTTTCTGTTTTTGAAGATTTATACCATTCATGATTATGGGTTTGCCGGAGACGGTGAATAGTGCGTGGAGACATGTACACTTGAAATGAAAATCGGCGGGGGATCGCCGTAAGTATTCGTTATTCCCAAAAATATGTAAGGTTTGAAAACTGCAAATTGACCCAAGGAATGCCTTGGAGGAACCAACGAGGAGGTGAACAGTATGCCAACTGCAATCATGATCGTTCTCGTTGTTGCCGCGCTATTCATTGGGTTCGGAGTAGGATATTTTATTCGCAAATCTCTTGCAGAAGCTAAGATCTCCAGTGCGGAAGAAGCTGCCGTACAAATCGTGGAGAACGCGAAGAAAGAGGCAGAAGCACTGAAGAAAGAAACGGTGCTGGAAGCGAAGGACGAAATTCATCGCATTCGCGCTGAAGCTGAAAAAGACACTCGTGAACGTCGGAACGAAATTCAACGACAAGAAAGACGATTGTTGCAAAAAGAAGAGTCGCTGGATAAAAAATTGGAATCGCTCGAACGTAAAGAAGAGCAAGTGGCTAACAAAGAGAAACGAATTGATGAGACACAGCAGCAGATCGAGATGATCTACAAAAACCAGGTGACGGAGCTGGAGCGCATATCCAACCTCACCATGGAAGACGCACGCAGTATCATACTGTCCAACGTAGAACAGGAAGTTCGTCATGAGACGGCTCAAATGATCAAGGACATTGAACAGCAAGCGAAGGAAGAAGCGGACAAAAAGTCCCGCGAGATTATTACACTCGCCATCCAACGCTGTGCGGCTGACCACGTGGCAGAGACAACGGTATCCGTTGTTACCTTGCCAAATGAAGAAATGAAAGGCCGGATTATCGGTCGTGAAGGACGTAACATCCGTGCGCTTGAAACCCTTACTGGGATTGACCTCATTATCGATGATACGCCAGAAGCAGTTATTCTGTCGGGCTTTGACCCGATTCGCCGTGAAATCGCCCGTACTGCCCTCGAAAAATTGGTGGCTGATGGACGTATTCACCCGGCACGGATTGAAGAGATGGTGGAGAAATCCCGCAAAGAAGTGGATGAGCGTATCCGTGAATACGGTGAGCAAGCTACCTTTGAAGTGGGCGTGCATGGTCTGCATCCGGACTTGATTAAAATTTTGGGCCGGTTGAAGTTCCGTACAAGCTATGGTCAAAACGTCTTGAAACATTCGATGGAAGTAGCTTATCTGGCTGGACTGATGGCTGGCGAACTCGGAGAAGACGTAACCCTGGCAAGACGTGCAGGTCTATTGCATGACATCGGTAAAGCGCTGGATCACGAAGTGGAAGGATCACACGTCGAAATTGGCGTGGAACTAGCGAAGAAATACAAAGAACATCCGGTTGTAATCAACAGTATCGCGTCCCATCACGGGGATTGCGAAGCGACTTCGGTTATTGCCATGTTGGTTGGCGCAGCAGATGCGCTCTCCGCAGCAAGACCAGGCGCACGCCGCGAAACGCTGGAAACGTATATCAAGCGACTGGAGAAGCTGGAAGAGATTTCGGAGTCGTTCGAAGGTGTCGAGAAATCGTACGCTATTCAGGCCGGACGCGAAGTTCGCGTTATGGTACAGCCTGAGAAAATCGACGATGCCGAAGCATTCCGCCTCGCGCGTGACATTACGAAGATGATTGAGAACGAACTCGATTATCCGGGTCACATCAAGGTCACCGTCATCCGGGAAACCCGTGCGGTTGAATACGCAAAATAGAGCATTACGGAAAAGTGGCCGCAGTAGTGGGCCACTTTTCCTGTTGATAGCCTGTTAAAGGCATTTTCATAATAAAATTGATGAGCAAGAGATAGAGGTCCTGCGAAGTTTGGATGCTTTGAAGAAGGCTGCGCTTGGTAGGGATTAAGGAGGCAGTAAAATGAAAGTTTTGTTTATTGGTGATATTGTAGGGAATGTGGGGCGTAAGGCGTTAAAGGAAAACCTTCCCTACCTCAAAACGAAGTATAAGCCACATGTAGTCATTGTAAATGGGGAAAATGCAGCGGCAGGCCGAGGCATTACCGGTGCAATTGCGAATGAATTTTTCAACTGGGGTGTGCATGGCATCACCCTTGGTAACCATACCTGGGACAATAAGGACATTTTTGATTTTATAGATGATGAACCTCGCATGATTCGTCCTGCGAACTTTCCTCCAGGAACACCGGGGCGCGGTTACACGGTAGTCAAAGGCGAAGGCAAGGAGCTGGCGATTGTCAATCTGCAAGGGCGTACGTTCCTGCCTGCTCTGGATTGTCCATTTCGCGTTGCCGATGAAATTGTGGATGAACTACGTCAAGATCATAAATGCATTCTCGTCGATATGCATGCTGAAGCAACGTCAGAGAAGATTGCCATGGGCTGGCATCTGGATGGACGTGCGTCGCTGGTCGTAGGTACACATACACATGTGCAGAGCAATGATGATCGTATTTTGCCAGGAGGAACAGCTTATTTAACCGATGCGGGCATGGTAGGCCCGCGTGACGGCATATTGGGCATGGAGCGTGAAGCAGTGCTTCGCAAGTTCTACACCCAGCTTCCGGTACGCTTCGTTGTTGACGATGGCAAGTGGCATTTCCACGGTGTTTTTGTGGAGATTGATGAAGCCACAGGTGCTGCAACACGCATTGAGAAAATTCGTCTGATGGAAGACGAGTGGCGCATGGAATAGGGGTATTGTCTCATTTTGCAGGGAAACCCGTCTAAAAAGAAGGAATTTTTTTGCCTCCCGCGAATAACATCTAGTAAGTGGAAACAAACATTCAACATTCCCAGGGAGGTACTTACCATGGAAGTATTAAAAGTTTCAGCAAAGTCCAATCCCAATTCCGTAGCCGGCGCTCTTGCAGGTGTTCTTCGTGAACGTGGAAATGCTGAACTGCAGGCAATTGGAGCGGGAGCACTGAACCAAGCCATTAAAGCGGTAGCGATAGCCCGGGGATTTGTAGCACCAAGCGGGGTTGACTTGATTTGTATTCCAGCTTTTACAGACATTGTGATCGACGGCGAGGACCGAACGGCCATTAAGCTGATTGTGGAGCCCAGATAATACATGCACTTATGCATTGAACCTGTTTACGAAGTAGACAGGTTTTTTTGCGTTTTAATTCCATAACATAACCGAGCAGAAGGAGAGATTATGATGCACAACTGGCGAGTAGCCGATTTTCATTGTGATGCTTTGAGCAAAATACTGATGAACCCTAGCTTTCCATTTGAAAATGCTCCACAGCTGGATGTGAATCTGGAACGTATGAGGGCAGGTAACATTGGTTTACAGGCTTTTGCCGTCTATTTACCCGAAGTGCTTGGCAGAGGCAAGTTTGAACATGTAATGGGCCAGTTGGACATCTATCGAAAACGAGTGGAGATGTCTAAAGACCGAACGGAAGGCACACATACATTGTTATGGCGAGAACAGCTTACGCAGGTAGGGCAGACGAATAGACCGTGGGGACTGCTTACACTGGAAGGTGTCGATGGGCTGGAAGGCAACCTCTTTTATCTGGAGTTATGTTATCAGATGGGTGTGCGGATCGTTGGGCTTACCTGGAACTATGCCAATTGGGCAGCTGATGGTGTATTGGAGAAGCGCGGGGCAGGGCTGACGGAGAAGGGCAGGGAGCTGGTTCACCTGTGTAACGAAATCGGCATGCTGCTGGATGTATCTCATCTGACCGAAAAAGGGTTCTGGGAACTTGCTGACCTTAGTAAGCGTCCTTTTATCGCCTCTCACTCCAACAGTTATGCCATATGCCCGCATGTGCGCAATCTGAAGGATGATCAGATTCGGGCCATTATTGCCCGGGAAGGACGTATTGGACTGACGTTTGTGCCTTGGTTTGTGAAGCAGGAAGGCGAAGTGCGTATCGAAGATCTGTTGCCACATATTGAGCAGATTTGTTCCCTGGGTGGGGAGCATCATCTGATGATGGGGTCTGATTTTGACGGGATATCTACGTATATTCATGAGCTTGAACATACCGGGCAATATCCGAAGCTAATTAATACGCTGCTCAAGCATTACAACGAATCACTGGTTCACGGTTGGATGTGGGGCAATGCGATGCGTTATTTAGGAGATAACCTGCCGGAGAAAAACTTGAAGATGGAACATTCAAAATGAAGAAGCTGTTGGTATGTTGAAGAGTCTCCTGAAGAGTCTTCTGAAGAAAACGGAATGGAAGCAGAAAAGTCTATGTTACAGCAGTGAAATTACTAAATTCAGGATATAATGATTGAAAAATAAGTGTATTTCATGAATTTTCAGCAGTTCGTTTTCATTTCACTTCAAAAAGGGGTATAATACCATAGGATTGTTAAGAGCCTGTCTACAGGCCATAGATAAACAAGGAGTGAAATTCACAATGAGCAAAACAGTATCTGTGGGCGTATCTGCCCGTCACATTCATGTATCTCAAGAGCACGTTGAAATTTTGTTTGGTAAAGGCTATGAATTGACTGAGTTTAAACCTCTGTCCCAACCTGGACAATATGCTGCTAACGAAACCGTAGCGGTTATTGGTTCGAAAGGACAGTTTGATAAAGTGCGTATCCTTGGACCTGTTCGTCCTGAAACACAACTGGAAATCTCGATGACAGACTCTTTCGCTATTGGTGTTAAAGCACCTGTACGTGAATCCGGAAGTATCGAAGGTACTCCAGGTATCACAATTAAAGGACCTGCTGGCGAAGTAACCATTGATAAAGGGGTTATCGTTGCTGCTCGTCACATCCACTTCCATACTTCTGATGCTGCTAAATGGGGTATCGAGGACAAACAAATGCTGAAAGTTCGCCTGGGTGGAGATCGTGGTCTGGTACTGGAAAATGTACTGGCTCGTGTATCGGATTCCTTTGCACTGGACATGCATATTGATACGGATGAAGCTAACGCAGCTGGCGCGCGTAACGGCGAT
Source organism: Paenibacillus sp. UMB7766-LJ446 (assembly GCF_030226665.1). Taxonomy (NCBI): domain Bacteria; kingdom Bacillati; phylum Bacillota; class Bacilli; order Caryophanales; family Paenibacillaceae; genus Paenibacillus; species Paenibacillus sp. UMB7766-LJ446. The sequence goes on along the minus strand of NZ_JASOYM010000012.1, from coordinate 97,696 downwards.
ACTGCTGAAATCATCGACTAATCACATGGAACAATCTTCAGCCCTGACTATGGGGCTTGAATGAACGTATAAACCTGAGTATATCCACAGCGTCGCTACATTCGGCCTGAGGATAGCTCAGGTTTTTGTGTGTTTTCGGGCTGTTCAGCAGACCTGCGCAGATTTCGGGATAGGCGAAGGGGCAGCGGCTTTGGATGTGGAACTACAGCCCAATTCATGTTATAATTTGCTGTAATGCTCTTTTGATGTATAAAGCGTGCAAATCACGTGAAACAAGATGAAATAACGATTTTTTATTAATAGAGGCTGTAAGGAGTGACCGAAGGAAATGGCTAAAGACTCAAAAAAGGATTACTCCCAATATTTTGATTTCTCCGATGCCAAAGTAATTTCGCAAGATGAATTCAGCAAAAAGATAAGAATCCGGGGCCGGGAGATTAACATCAAGTCGGAACCCAATCATCGTCAGGAGAAACAACGGGGCAAGGAAGACGTCCAGGTGCTTTACGAAACGGCCGTACCCGATGAACTGAAAAACGTGGGGAAAGGCAAACACTATATCGTATATACGTATGGATGCCAGATGAACGAGCATGATTCAGAGACCATCAAAGGATTGCTTGAATCGATGGGGTATCAGGCTACCGAGGATCGCAAAGAGGCAGATATCATTCTGTTAAACACCTGTGCGATTCGGGAAAATGCGGAAGATAAAGTGTTTGGTGAGTTGGGCCACCTGAAAACCCTGAAAACCGAGCGTCCAGGCTTGTTGCTGGGTGTGTGTGGTTGCATGTCACAGGAAGAAGGCGTTGTGAACCGGATCATGCAGAAGCATGGCTTTGTGGATATGATTTTTGGTACACACAATGTACATCGGCTGCCACATCTAATTCAGGAAGCGCTGTTTAGTAAAGAAATGGTTGTTGAGGTATGGTCCAAGGAAGGCGATATCATCGAGAACCTGCCGAAAAAACGTGAGGGCATGCGCGGCTGGGTGAACATTATGTATGGTTGCGACAAGTTCTGTACATATTGCATCGTCCCGTTCACACGGGGTAAAGAGCGCAGTCGACGTCCAGAAGATGTTATTGCCGAAGTTCGTGAACTGGCAAGACAAGGCTTCAAGGAAATCACACTGCTCGGTCAGAACGTCAATGCCTATGGCAAAGACTTCACGGATCTGAAGTACAGCTTCGGTGACCTGATGGATGACATTCGCAAAATCGATATTCCACGAGTCCGGTTTACGACCAGCCATCCACGTGACTTCGATGATCATCTGATTGAGGTGCTTGCGAAGGGCGGCAACCTGGTGGAACACATCCATCTGCCTGTGCAGTCTGGCAGCACGGAAGTGCTGAAACGTATGAGCCGCAAGTACAGTCGGGAACACTACCTGAAGCTTGCTAACAAAATCAAAACTGCGATTCCGGATGTTGTGTTAACCACGGATATTATCGTTGGTTTCCCGGGAGAGACGGAAGAACAGTTTGAAGATACGTTGTCACTGGTCAAGGAAGTCGGTTACGACTTTGCCTATACATTCATCTACTCTCCGCGTGAAGGTACACCTGCTGCGGTGATGGAGGACAACGTGCCAATGGACGTGAAGAAGGAACGTTTGAAACGCTTGAACGAGACGATTAACGCATACAGCCACAGCAGCAATGAAAAGCAGCGTGGCAAGGTTGTTGAAGTGCTCGTCGAGGGTGAGAGCAAACGGAATTCCAATGTTCTGGCAGGGCGTACACGCAGCAACAAGCTGGTGCATTTTGAAGGACCTAAAGAGTTGATCGGTACTTTTGTACATGTGGAAATCACCGATCCAATGACTTTCTATATTCGAGGCAACCTGCTCTCAGAGCCAGTAGCCGCCAATCAGTAATACACAAACCCTAATAAGATGAATGTCTTTTTGCACTTAGCGGGTTACGGCCTAGCGTAGCGAAGGGGACGGAATCGATTCTGCAGAAGCGAAGCGTTCGCCTTTGTCTCCAAATTTTAACCACAGACCATTACAATCAGAAAAATTTGGAGACAACAGCGATTGAAAGAACGATCCGTAACCGCAGCGGTCACTCAAGCAGTTAACTAAGCTTAGTGCAACATCGAGTATTCATCTTATATCATCTCATAGAATGGAGCGATTTCGAGTGGCGCAGGAAGAAGTGCAGTACAACCAGTATGGAATGCCTACCTACGATACGCGCAATCTGGTCATACGCGACGACATTATGGGAAAAGCCAAAGAATTGGCTGATATGCTTGGAACGAGCGAGGAAGTGAAACAGTTCCAACAGGCAGAGTCCAAAATTCGTGATCATGAACGCATCCAGCAATTAATTGGAACGATCAAGAAGAAACAAAAAGAAATCGTTGCTTTTGAAAGCTTCAAAAATGCAGACATGGTCAGCAAAATTGAACAGGAAATTGAGGATCTGCAGGAAGAGCTGGACAGCATTCCACTGGTTACAGAGTTCCAGCAAAGTCAAAGCGATATCAATTATTTGCTTCAGCTTGTTATTTCTGTAATTCGGGATACCGTCTCCGAGAAAGTGAACGTGGAGGCAGGAACGGATTCACCTCCGACCAGCTGCGGGTAAATGAAGTGAAGGGTGCGGACGCAGTCCGTACCTTTTTTGATCATATCATGCTCCACGTTGTGGGGTTATTTTGTGTGGTGGGCTGTTCAAGACAACTTCACTGGATAAGACCTGTTCCGTAAGAGCAGGCTTAATATAATGACGAAGCACTTTAGATCAACTACGAAGAGAACCAATGCTGGGAATCATCATAACAACATACATCATGGGCTTTATACTTAAAGTGCACTAAAGGGGAAATCAATAATGGGTATTTTGGACAAAATGGTTGAAGAAGGAAGCGGAAGATTTTGGGGCTTTCTGGGTTGTCGTTTTATTAAAGGCGACGGGAAGGAAGTACAGATCGCACTGACAGCGGGCGAACACCACACCAACTCCATGGGGATTATTCATGGGGGTGTGTTGACATCCCTGATGGATCAGGCAATGGGCATGGTAGCTACAGCCGCAATGGGGGTAGACAGTTGTGTGACGACCAATCTGAATGTACATTTTTTGGCACCTATGAGACAAGGCGAATTAATCGTGACGTCCACAATACTGCATCAGGCTGGCCGCAGTGTAACGGCACAATCCGAGGTACGTGATGCATCGGGTACATTGGGATGCATGGCAACCGCAACATTCCGCGTAGTGCGGGCAAAAACGCCAAGCACGGAATCTCAAGGTTGACAAAAGATATTATTATGTCATAATGAAAATATCAAAATGAGAATAGTCGGTGGTGCCCATGAGCGAAAACTACGAACAATTCAATGCTGAAAGCGATGAACAGGCAGCACGTGCCTATAGTTCCAAGAAATATCGTACCCCCGATGGTGTTCCCGCAGATATTGTCATGTTCACCTTGACCAAGCGGGAGCGCAAGACGGTAACCAAGACACTTCCCATTCGGGAGTTGAAGGTGATGCTGATCAAACGCAAAGGTTGGCCTTTTGCCGGAAGATGGGCATTGCCAGGTGGATTTTGTCAGGAAAATGAATCCATCTATGGGGCTGCAAAGCGCGAGTTAATGGAAGAGACAGGTGTGGATGGCGGACATCTGGAGTATTTGAATGTATATAGTCAGCCTGGGCGTGACCCCAGAGGATGGATTATCTCACATGCGTTTTTTGCGCTGGTAGAGGAATGGATGCTGGAACACCGTCAGGCTGCGGATGATGCCGAGGATGTTGGATTGTTTACAATTCAGGAAGCCTTGCAAGAGCTTGAGCTTGCCTTCGATCACCGAACAATTATAGAAGATGCGTACCGACGTATTCAGCAGCAAATGCTGGAAACGACGATTGCACGACAGTTCCTGCCTCGTGACTTTACACTAAGCGAGCTATACCAAGTGATTCAGAGTGTTGTACCTGATTTTGAAGAGCCAAACTTCATTCGTAAGATCACTTCAACTCGTAGTCGTAAAGGCATTGTGGAGGAGGTTCGGGATGAGGAGGGCAACCTGTTAAGCTCCAATCAGTACTCACAGCGTCCGGCCCAGTTATATCGCTTTACGGAGCTTGTACCTCGTCTTTCGATCTATACTTAATTTGCAAGGGAATCATAAAGGATTGAATCAGATCAACCTATTCTCAAAAAGGGAGTGTGGACGATGAAAGCACTGATTGTAATCGATTTTACACGTGATTTTGTGACAGGTTCGTTGCCTGTAGGGCAGCCTGCTGTGGAGATCGAAGAGACGATCGCAGCAATAACGGAGGCTTATTGCAATAATAAGCATGAGGTTATTATGGCTGTGGACTTGCATGAAGAGAGTGATCCTTACCATCCGGAAACGGTCCTTTTTCCGCCCCATAACATCAGAGGTACGGAGGGAAGACAGCTTTATGGTCGTCTGGCTCAGGTCATCGAAGAACGGAAAGCTCAGATCCGATGGATGGATAAAACAAGATACAGCGCATTCTGCGGTACAGATCTGGAGCTGCGACTGCGTGAACGTGGAATAACAGACATTGCGCTGATCGGTGTATGTACGGACATTTGCGTACTTCACACGGCAGTGGATGCTTATAATAAAGGTTTTCACATAACGGTATATGAAGATGCCGTAGCGAGCTTCAATCAAGCGGGACATGATTGGGCGCTTGGGCATTTTCGTTCCAGCCTTGGGGCTCAGGTGATCAAAGCGAGCGATACCGTTCTCGCAGGCCTGAACCTGTAAACGAACCTTTGATCCTATCCCTCATATCCTGTTAAAACAACTGTTATGTTGCTGGGGAATATGGTGAATAGGAATAACCGGAGACTTATGCAATGGTACGTTTACCAAAATCATGAATCATGAGCAATGAATCTCCACATGTTGACCCGTGTCTGCAGGCTGGGCCTGCGGCACAAGCGGAAGTCAGAGAGGATGAGACAAATGCAGACGACTAGCCTGGCTTTACATACGGATAAATATCAAATCAATATGATGTACGCCCACTGGGTGAATGGAACTCACAAACGGAAAGCGGTGTTTGAAGCCTATTTCCGTAAGCTTCCTTTTGGTAACGGATATGCCGTATTTGCCGGATTGGAACGGATTGTGAATTATATCAGCCAGCTTCGTTTTACAATGGAGGACATCAAATATTTATCCAAACAAGAGGAAAATTACGATCCTGTCTTTCTGGAAGAGTTGCTCCAGTTTTCATTTCAGGGGACGATTCATTCCATGAAGGAAGGGGCGATCGTTTTCCCTGATGAACCGCTCATTCGGGTAGAAGGCTCCATTATGGAGACACAACTGGTGGAGACGGCGATACTTAACTTCATGAATTATCAGACGTTAATTGCAACGAAGGCTTCCCGGATCAAGCAGGTGGCGAATCAGGACACGTTGCTCGAATTCGGAACACGACGTGCACAGGAAGCCGATGCGGCCATTTGGGGCGCGCGTGCCTCGTATGTGGCCGGATTCCATGCTACGTCCAATATGCTGGCTGGAGAGCGCTTCGGAATTCCGACAGCAGGAACACATGCCCATTCATGGGTGCAAAGTTTTATGAGTGAGCAGGAGGCGTTTGACGTCTATGCCAAAGTGCTGCCAGATCAAGTGACACTGCTGGTGGATACCTTCGATACATTGAACAGTGGTGTTCCCCATGCCATCAACACAGCCAAGAAGCTGGAGAGCCAAGGCAAAAAGATGAACGCGATTCGTCTGGATAGCGGTGACCTTGCGTATCTATCCATTCAAGCCCGGCAGATGCTGGACGACGCTGGACTGGATTACGTCAAGATTGTAGCTTCCAACGACCTGGATGAAAATACAATTTTCAACCTTAAAGCTCAAGGAGCTCGCATCGATACATGGGGAGTGGGTACACAGCTAATTACCGCTTCCGACCAGCCTTCTTTGGGTGGTGTGTACAAATTGGTGGAGCGTGAAGTGGACGGTGTCATGCTGCCTACAATCAAAATCTCGGCCAATCCCGAAAAAGTCTCCACACCAGGTAAAAAAGAAGTCTTCCGGATCATTGATCCGAAACATGGCAAAGCGATTGCAGATTATATCTGCTATCCAGGAGAAGAACAGCCGCTGCAGGGCGGGCCGCTCAAGCTGTTCAACCCGCTACACCCTTATTTGAAAAAGACGGTAACCCGCTACGAAGCAGTGAATATGCTGGAACCGATCTTTGTGAATGGGCGCAAAGTGTATGAACTGCCTACCCTGGATGAGATTCGTAGTTATCACCGGGAGCAGATGGATCTCTTCTGGCCTGAATATCTACGTAAACTCAATCCTGAGATTTACCGTGTAAATATCAGCCCTGTGGCATGGAATATGAAGCAGAAGCTCATTGCTGAACACGTGCAATCCACCGAAGAATAAATCAAGTATGGGGCATAACCGGAAGGAAGAAAACCGGGTTATGCCCTTTTGGTTCCCACTTTCTCAGCATTGTGTGTCCAACAGGACGAGGGACGGTGTGTCAAACATCATGGACAGACTGCACCTGAACTGAGGTATACTGTACCTTCCAACGGGCGCAGGCTCACTAGGAAATGAAGCAATTATTTCTCGGGAAAGCGCAGGAGACGCCAAATCCCGCATCATTCCGAGCTTGCCTTTCGACATAATCCATTTCTGTGACTGCTGTTTCAACTGTGTATCGGTCGGGGATGAAAGAAAGAGGAGATGCAAGTAACCTTGGCTGCTGACCGTATTTTCGTGGCTTGGGATTTATCCGCGATTTTCGCTTGAAGAGCTTGAGTCTGACGGATTTCCGAATTATGTTTATTTGAGCTGAAGGCGAACAATTCACCAAGTGAATAGAAATATATGTAAATTATAACCAAGGAGAGGATATCAAATGGAAAATACGTTTCCTGCTTATGTCGTACGTAAAGAAGAACAGGGTGGCCTGAAGGCAGCTATGGAGCAGCTGACGAAAGAAGATTTGCCTAATGGTGACGTAACCTTACAGGTTCAATACTCAAGTGTCAATTTTAAAGATGGACTTGCCACAACAGAAAAGGGTGGTGTGGTTCGTGAATATCCGATCGTGCCGGGAATCGATCTTGCAGGAATTGTGGAGGAATCCGTTAGCGGTCGGTTTGCACCTGGGGATCGGGTGATCAGCACAGGCTTCGAGCCGGGCGTGTCTCATTTTGGCGGGTATAGTCAATATGCGCGTGTGCGCAGCGAATGGCTCGTTCCTCTACCCCATGGACTCAGTGAGAAGGAAGCGATGGCGATTGGAACGGCAGGCTTCACGGCAGCACTTTCGGTAGATGCTTTGCTGCGGGCTGGAGTGACTCCGGAGATGGGCAATGTTCTGGTGACAGGAGCTACCGGAGGGGTAGGCAGTATGGCGGTGGCTATTCTGGCGAAGCTGGGATTTGAAGTGACTGCAAGTACAGGCAAAAAGGATCAACAGGAGCAGCTGCTTCGGAATTTGGGTGCTACTCATGTCATTTCCCGTGAAGAAGCGGATGCGCCAGCCAAGGGTGCGATGGGCAAACAGCTCTGGGCAGGAGTAATTGATCCTGCAGCTGGCCCTGCACTGGCTGAGCGTCTGAAACAGATTCAATATGGAGGGGCTGTTGCCGTATCAGGATTAACCGGAGGAGCTGCCTTCGAGTCCACCGTATTTCCGTTTATTTTGCGGGGGGTTCAATTGATTGGGATTGATTCAGTCTATTGCCCGATGGAACGACGGGAGCGGATATGGAAGCTGCTTGGCGGAGAATGGAAGCCGGATCGTGCACTTGAGCTGGGGATTCAGGAAATCTCATGGGCACAGCTGCCTCAGACACTGGAGACGATCCTTAAGGGCGGTGCCGTAGGTCGTACTGTGGTTAATACGATGTCTGAGGTGCCTGCCGAATAAGATTCTTTTCCCCTAGACATGCTAACTCTACCTGAGAGCGTCACGGTGCATGTGGCGGGAAAGGAAGGATGAGTATGCGTGATAGCGGAAAAGGATTGCACTCTAACTCTGGACGTGTGAAGTCTGCCCTGTTCAGTACAATTATGGTGATATGTGTATTATCCATAGTGGCTTGTTCGGCATCATCAGTTGAGCAGGAGCGGAAAATATATACCCGACAAGCGACGGATGAAGGCATTGTACGGGCAAAGAGCCAGGGCCACGGGTTAAACGGTCGATTGATTCAGGAGCTGGATGACGCTTTTGCTGCAAAAGGCATCAAATTGATGAATAACATGTCCGCAGACGACGGTGAGGGCGGAATCTCTTATGTGTATCTGTTGAATGGAAGTGGCAGGCATATTGTAAAGGTCCACATTTTCAGTGATGTCGGTACACGAATTGCCCGGATGAATGAAATGTATGGTAATGATAGCGATGAGGCTGTAATGGAAAATGTTCTTGGCAAAACAACGATTCGCAGCAAAAATTACGTTTCATTGGTCTATACGGCTTCAGGTGGAGAAAAGGATGATTATGAAGAGGACGTCATGCAGGTATTCCAGCATGTGCTTGAGCAGCTGAAGTAATGGACTCGCCTAAAATAAACCCGAAAAACCCGTCTGATCCTTCAGACGGGTTTATATATTTCACGCATGACATGCCTAAGTTCCGGCAAAATGAGCTTTTCCATTGCCAGTTTAACCGCTCCCTTGGAGCCTGGCATAGAGAATACGGCTGTGCGCCCAATCGTTCCGGCAACCGCCCGGCTAAGAATGGCAGCAGAACCGATATCCTCGGTATAACTGAGGAAGCGAAAGATTTCTCCAAAGCCCGGCAGCTCCTTATCGAGTAGTGAGGATACCGCCTCGTAAGTCGTATCACGGGGGGCTATTCCGGTTCCACCGCTGAGCAGCACGGCTTCGATATCGTCTCGAACCGCTGCATCTTGCAGGATGCTTCGAATGGTTTCGGTCTCATCCGGTGTAATGATATAATCGACGATCTGATAGCCTGATTCAGTCAGCAGCTTATGCATAAGCTGTCCGCTTGTATCCGTGTCCTTGGTTCGGGTATCCGATACGGTTACAATCATGCAAGATACCGTGTCAGGGGCTTCCTGACGATGTTGTTCCACTGAATTGGTCATAACACATCCTCCTCCAATCAACATGTTCTCATAGCATAGACCATTCAGTAGATTGAGGCAATGGACGTATAGAGAAGAGAAGGTCAGGATTGCGCAAAGATTGCAGGATAGTGTACACTCGCTAGGATAGAGATAGACCAGTTTCATTGGACAAACAGAGAGGTGAACTATGATGAGTGAATTAAAAGTAAATGAATCATCCATACCTGTATATATATTGTCAGGATTTTTGGGAAGTGGCAAAACGACACTGCTTGTTCAATTGATCGAACATTGGCAACAACAGGGTCTCCGACCCGCAGTGGTCATGAATGAATTGGGTGAAGTCAACCTGGATGGTCAGATGGTGGATTCTAGCGTTCCGATGACAGAAATGTTGGGAGGATGCATCTGCTGTACCGTGCGCGGTGATTTGGGGCTGCAACTTGCCGATCTCGTGCAGGAGGAATCGCCAGATGTCATTATCATCGAAGCAACGGGAGCGGCGAACCCGATGGAGATATTGGATGCAGTAACGGAAACTTCACTCTATATGCGACTGGAGCTGAAAAGCCTGATTACCGTGGTGGATGCTGCGCATCTGTCAGGACTGTACCAGGAGCAGAAGGGACAAACCTTCAAGCTGATGCAGGAGCAGATTCGCTGTGCTTCGGTACTACTTCTGAACAAAACGGACCGTCTGAATGAGCAGCAGCTGGCAGATCTGAGGGACCTGTTAACACGCTGGAATGGTTTTGCTCCCGTCATCCCTACGGTGAGGTGTGAAGTCGATATGGATGTACTGCTTCGTAGTGGAGATAACGTACATGCCTATCAATCTGTCGATGAAACGAGTAAAGACGCGAAAAAGGAACAGCACGTTCATTCCGAAGCTTGTGCAGAGCATGGCTGCAGCCATGAACATGAACATGAACATCATAAGCATATGGATCAGGAAGCACATCAACATTCCGTCGTGAATGTCCAAGGTCATCCTCATGATCACGACCATAGTCATGTCCATCCCCATGCTTCGCATGAGCATGTCATGGTGTACACCCACTATTTCACCCAGCCGGTGAACAGTGAAGCTTTTGAGCGTTTGATTGCTGAGTTACCACGGGATGTGTACCGGGCAAAAGGGATTTTATCTTTTAGTGATACATCCAGTCGGTTCTGGTTCCAATATGCTTATCGGGAATCGGATTATATGAAGATCACGCCTCAAGGTGATGTGCCGAACGTAGCTGTGTTTATAGGTGAGCACTTTGATCAAACGGTCATCCGCAACCAATTGCTGGAATTAGAAGCGATAAATGAGTCTTAATGATTCAAGGTTCCTCCAGACGGGGTATTAAGAAGCATAGCAAACTTAGTCTGGGAGGTAACTTTAAATGACACAACAACAATATCAGCAATGTATCGATGCTTGCCTGGAGTGTATGAATGCTTGCAACGTATGTTACATATCGAGTCTGAAGGAATATGATCTGGCAATGTTGCGTGATTGCATTCGTTTGGATCGGGAATGTGCAGAAATCTGCAGCTTTGCTGCTCAAGCCATGACACGCGGAAGTGATTTTATCTCCGAAATTTGCGATCTGTGTGTGAAAGCATGTGAAGCTTGTGCTGCTGAGTGTGGCAAACATGAACATGATCACTGTCAGGCTTGCGCGGAAGCTTGCCGCAAATGTGCAGAGGCTTGCCGTATGATGGCCGCAGTAGCGTAAATATAAACTCAATTAAATTAAACATACAAAGCCGAGTCATCTGCATGATATTAGGCTGATCCCCTCATAGTAGGAAACGAAATAAGGACATCGGACAGATGGACTTCAACGTTGCCTGCTGGAGGGGATTTTTTACGAATACAGCAGGATAAGAAAGAATCTTCGCAATCCGATGGTGAGATCAACTATCGCCAGCAGGGCCTTCATTGGCAAATGCATGTAACAGGTTGCCAAAGCAGATTGTGATCTGTATAATGATGGCAATGAATTGAAACGAGAAATATCCGTGATCGGGAGAGTAGCCAGAATTCATGCATGACAGCGAGCCGGGGCAGGTGGAAGCCGGTATGACATGACCTGAGTGAAGCGCACCCGTGAGATGGTTGTCCGAAGCAATGCCTGCATTCTTGAGAGGGTGCAGAGCATGGATTAGAGGGCAATCCGGCAGGCGGCCGTTAATCGCACCGAGCGGAGCAGGCTGGGAATGTATATCAATGTGCATTCACGACCTGCTCACCTAGAGTGGTACCGCGGGAACTGTGAAGATCAGCTCTCGTCTCTGATATAGAGACGAGGGCTTTTTTTGTTCTCGATATTACAGCCAAATACGATAATGAATAGGAGTGTTCAACATGTTGATGAAACAGGCAGCAGCACATATTGCTCCCTTAACGGGACTGGAGCAAGAAGAGGTGTTGAGATTATTGGAGGTTCCACCACAGGCAGAGCTGGGAGATGCTGCGTTTCCCTGTTTTACTTTGGCAAAGTCACTGAAGAAAGCGCCCGCGGTGATCGCGGCGGATATCGCAACTGGAGTGCAGACAGTTGGGTTGGATGCTTCACCAGCAGGACCCTATGTGAACATACGTTTCAATCGGGAAGATCTGGCTCCGAAGCTGCTGCAAGAACTGGGACATGAAGCATTTGGCAAGCTGCAGCTGGGTGCAGGTGCACGTGTCGTAATCGACATGTCGTCGCCCAACATTGCCAAGCCATTCGGAATTGGTCATCTGCGCTCCACCGTGATTGGGGCAGCATTGTATCGGTTATATAACGAGGCAGGCTATACTTCGGTCAGTGTGAACCATCTGGGCGATTGGGGAACGCAGTTCGGCAAACAGATTGCAGCCTACAAGCGTTGGGGCAATGATGAAGAGCTACAGGCTGAGCCGATTCGGACATCATTGGAACTGTATGTGCGTTTTCACGATGAGGCCGAGAATGATCCATCTCTGGAGATGGAGGCAAGAGATTGGTTCCGCAAGCTGGAGCAAGGAGATGAAGAGGCGCAGAGGTTATGGGCCTTTTTTGTAGAGGTGAGCATGAAAGAATTCAACCGGATGTATGAGCGTCTGAATGTACAGTTTGACCATACGCTGGGTGAAAGCTTTTATAATGACAAGATGGGTGCGGTGGTCGAAGAACTGAAAGGCAAAGGGTTGCTGGAAGAGAGTGAAGGGGCTTTGGTGGTACGTTTGGAGGAGGAGAATATGCCGCCATGCCTGATTATCAAAAAGGATGGGACCACCATCTACCCAACGCGGGATTTGGCAACAGCAGTTTATCGTCATGATGTGATGAAGGCGGATAAAATGTTGTACGTGGTCGGGGGTGAGCAGAAGCTTCATTTCCGGCAGGTATTTGCGGTATTATCCCGGATGGGGTACGCGTGGTCTGAGATTTGTGAACATATTCCGTTTGGCTTGATGCGTTTCGAGGGACGGAAGATGTCTACCCGCCGGGGTAAAGTCGTTTTCTTGCAGGAGGTACTGGATGAGGCGGTTGCCCGGGCATTACAGATTATCCAGGAGAAAAATCCGAATCTGCCAAATCCGCAGGAGGTTGCGGAAGCGGTGGGTGTAGGTGCAATTGTATTCGGTGATCTGCGTAATAACCGGTTGAACGACGTCGATTTCTCGCTCGAAGATGCGGTGAGCTTTGAAGGGGAGACAGGACCTTATGTGCAATACACTCATGCCCGGATTAACAGTGTGCTTGCGAAGGCAGCAGAGGCAGAACGCGTGGAAAATGAAAATCATTCGCAACAGGCTAACAGCATAAATGCTGCAGCCAGCACCGAGAACAAGCCAGTCATTGTCGGTGACACATCTTGGGCATTGCTGAAACTGCTGGCGGATTATCCGCAGCATCTGGAAAAAGCAATTCTTCGCAACGAGCCTTCGGTCATTGCCAAATATGCGATCGATGTTGCCCAAGCCTTCAACCGCTTCTATCATGCAGAACGGATTGCCGACGCGCCGGCTGACGTGAAACCCTTCCGGGTGGCGCTAACAGAGCGTACGGCGGAGCGTCTGGCCTACAGCCTGTATTTACTTGGGGTCCAGGCTCCTGAACGGATGTGACACCTATGGGATGGATGGGAATTGGAAGTTTCGATAAAGCAGGAAAAGCCGCAACGGACTCAACAGGACGAAATATATCACTTCAACGTGTGAGCAAACGACTTGGGGATGCGCAGGTACTGAATGATATCAATTTGGAAGTAGGCAAGGGAGAGTGTATCGTCCTGGTGGGCAGAAATGGCTCAGGCAAAAGCACGTTGCTGCGTGTGCTGGCTGGCATATTACTGCCTGAAGCCGGTTCGCTGCACAAGCCCATGCATGGACGGGTTATGTATGCACTCGATGGACTGCCACGTTTGCCCTTCACCTCAAGAGAGTACCTGTGGGAAATGGGACGAATACGTGGCATGCGTCCTGAAATACTGCGTCAGCGGATAAGTGAACTGAGCGAGCTGTTATTCTTGGGCACGGCACTGGATCAAAACCTGCCACAGTTGTCCAAAGGTACCTTGCAGAAGGTGAATCTGATTCAGGCTCTTCTGCCTGGACCTGATGGGTTATTGCTGCTTGATGAACCATTGTCCGGTCTGGACGTCCCTGCGCAGGAAGCGATCGTAGCCTTGCTCGGACAGTGGAAAAAGGAAGGAAGTCAAATCGTTACAGCTTGCCATGAACCCTTACTTATAGAACGTCTCGCGGATCAGGTCATCGTATTACACAAGGGAACAGTGCTGCGTCGCTGGAATCAGGAAGATTTACAGCAAGCTGGAGAGCCCGCTGTGAGCATCCGGAGTGTGATGGAAGGATGGGAACAATCCGTTATTGATGCGCTGGTTATTGAACAACCGGGAGTCATTGCATGCCATCGCAGCGTAGTTCGTCAGGATTATGAAGGCGAAGTATGGGATTGGAGGGTGTCACGCAGTTCGGCAGACCGGATCATTGGAAAGATTCTGGCTTTGGGCGGTTCCATCCTTTCCGTGAATCCGGAAGAAAGCCGATTACATATGGAAGGATTGATGGAGGGGCGTCATCCGGGTGAGGCTATGAACAGGGAAGAGGCAGAGATCCTTTCCTCCATGTCTAAGGTAAGAGGTGACCTCCAATGATCCACTTGACCCGTTATTTGTTAAAACATTACATACGTTCACAGAAATATGTTGCACCGGTGATCTTTTATATCATTACAATGCTGCTCATCTATTCCTACAAACCTAATCCTGTTGCGGACAGTTACAGCGTTACGGCCATGCTGCTTTTTTTTGGTGCGGCCTGGCTGGGCTTAACGGTAATGAATACGGAACCTGCAGGGCAGTATCAATTGCTCGTTCTCCATGCAGGAAACAAACGCAAGGTTGTCTTTGCACAATTGATCTGTGCGTTAATCATGCAATTCGGCCTGACAGCAATTACCGTGCTATATCCAGTTGTTACGGGCATGTTTGGAAGACTGCCGAGTGCTGGGGAGTGGATCATGGCTTGGGCCGGGCATCTGGCGTTGTCGCTCCTGGGTCTGGGCCTCAGTGTTTTCTTTCAAAAATCATACATTCCCATGCTGAGCCGCAGTATGCCGCCGTTCATTGTTGTACTGTTATTATCGTTAGTCCAAGGTTCATTAAGCGGACGTTTGCCTGAATCCATGCAATGGGTTGTCAAGGTCTTGCCTCCGGCATTTTATCTGGTTCGTGAAATGATGTTATTTGAAGAATCAAAGCTGGGGGCTGTTCTTCTGACGACAATGTGGGCTATACTCTATGCCGTAGTTCTGCTCATCATTCATATATGGCTATCGGGAAAAAGGGATTTGCGGAGTTAGAGGCTATTATTCCCCTTAACTTGAATGTTGCTCTGTGTTTCGTTACCATAGAGGGACGTTGGAATGCATAGTAATGTACGGAGATAAAGGGGGCGCTCGCTTATGCAAAATACAGACATGCAAAATACAGACATGCTGGACAGCGAACACTCCAGAGAATTGTTTGCCTATTACGGATTGGCTGTATATTATGGACAGGCGCTTGAACAGCAACTGGTCAATCTGATTTTATTAATGAAATTGTCTCAGGGCAAGGTTGTATCCGAAGAAGATCTGGAAGATCTGTATGAACGAAAGATGAGCAGTTCACTCGGGCAACTCATTCATGAGGTGCGCCATCATTTTACCTTTTCTGAGGAAGAGACTCGCCAGTTGAACGAACTATGGAAGCAGCGTAACAGCATTGTACATCACTATTTCAAGGAACGGATTCATGAGACATTCAGTCCTGAAGGAAGATCGCGCATGATTAAGGAACTGGAAGATTTCAAAGATCGTGCGCAGAAGCTGGAGATTAGTCTTCAGCAGTACACAGGTGCCTGGATTGCAGAGCTGGGATTGGATGCAGAATCCGCGGCAGCGTTGCACACACTCGAACGTATGCATGCAGTGAGTATGAACGCCCGGGCGCTGGAAGAGGATGAATCATTGTGATGGAAGGCAAGTCCCGAATTCGTAAAATAAAAAGTAAACACTGGCTGGCAATCTCCATTGCATCGCTCGTGTTGATTGGAGTCATATGGACTATAACTACGGCGTTGCTTATCTGGACGTACACTGATGAGGAATCCTCCAGACAGAGTGATGCAGCCATTATCCTCGGTGCAGCCGTAGAAGGGGAGAACCCTTCACCCGTATTTCGCGAACGTATAGAGCACGCCATTTTATTATATCGCCAGGGGACGATCAGCCATCTGCTCTTTACTGGTGGTTCTGGCCGGGCTGGAGAGCGTTCTGAAGCCGAAGTTGGACGAGATTACGCCGTTGCACATGGTGTAGATCTGGCAGATATTCAAATCGAGACGGAATCGAAAATTACGGAGGAAAATCTGGTGAATTCGTTTAGTGTCGGGGAACAGGCGGGGTTTCACACCTACACGATTGTAAGTGATCCGTTACATATGAAACGGGCGATGAAGCTTGCTAGCGGACTCGGCATGGATGCTGTCCCATCCCCGACACGAACGACGGCTTACCAGACCTGGCGCACCCAATTTCCTTTTCTGGCAAGAGAGACGATATTATATATGGGGTATATGGCTAAAGGATGGATAGACAATCCGCAGCAGCACGGAAAGTGACTGACTGCGCGATTGTCTTTTTTTGCGCAAGTTGCCCATCGTATCTATGTACCGGGATAATTGATCGCTGCACTGACCAACGCGGCTACTCCAAAACCGATGAGCCACCAGGGCCAACGTCGATGATTTTTGCTTTTGCGTATGCTGATGAACAAACTGATGATCCCCACAAGTAATACGAGGGTAGCCAAGCTGCTGCCAACGATCCAGCCGATGCTCATATATTTACCTCCTCTATGTGGAATGTAATGAATAGCTGCCTATGGTGAGCTTTCCACCTCTGACCTCAGCTTTAAATGGATACATTCCGTTACGATACGTGTGTTGATTATGATTGGAGTGAAGCGGAAAATCACTGTTAAATCGGCCCCCGGCCTGCTTGAAGTCTAACTTGAATCCATCTTTATCTGGTGGGATGCGCACTTCAACGTTACAACCTGTGGAGCGACTATCCAGAGATTGAAGCATCGTTGAGGAGTTTATGCTAAGCTGGCTGGCTGTCACTCTGGATTGAATATGTGAGAATTGACCGGACAACTGAACAGGTGAAGAGGTGGCTTGGAGTTGGATATGGTTTGCATGCAGGTCTGTTGCTGTAACCCGACCGCCCACGGATTGCAGATGGATATGCTGGGCATGCCCTGATAAGGTGAGCTTGCCGGATGTACATTGACAATCCCAGTGTTCGGAAGAAACGTTATCCACAACAAAGCGGGAACCCACCCCGTTGATCGACAGTCTTTGCAATACTGTAGGCGGCAGTACGATGTGAAGCGATGTGCGATGGAAGTTTATACCCAGGGGAAAAGCTTGTTTTCGTCCATCGATTAGATGTAATAATCCATTGCTGACTTTAGTTTCAAAACATCGGGTCCTTGGGAAACGAGCGGAGCCCCGTTGAGTAACACGGATAACAGCTTCTGTACCTTGGCTAATATGCACTTCGCCTTGCATCCATTCCAGAGAAAGGGCGTGAAAGGGGTCTTCAGACAACCATTCTTTGCAAATCATATGTCCATTAAGTTTCAAAATGGTTATCCCTCGTTTCTGCTATTGTCTTGATCATCCAACTTAGGGTAAGCGCCGATTGCAGCATGTTGGTCTAGAATACGCTCAATGAGCGAATCACTCACAATATCGGCACCGAGCATATTCATCAACCGCTGTAAAAAATAGAGACGCTGCTTCGTTTCACTGAAATTGCGGCCGAACAGTGTGGGATTAATCCATATGTTGACTAGCATCATAAATACTTCTGCACAAGCTTCGGGATCTTCGGTATGGATAGATCCATCTGTAATGCCTTCATGCAAAATCGCTGCAATCACCGGAGCATCTATTCGCACGGCCTGTTGGATACCGCGTACAATAAATACCGGATTTTTGATCTGGGTTCGAAGTACGTGATCCAGGGAATGGGCCTGCTGATCAGAGACAACATGCTCCAGAATCTGAATTAACTTCTCTCGAGCTGTGGTGGCCGTTGTATTTGAAACTAATCGATCCAGCATTTCAGCTGAATAGTTGAATTGTTGCTCCATGACCGCGTCCAATATTTCCTCTTTGGATTTAAAGTGATGATACACAGCCCCCTTGGACATGCCTAGGGCAACAATGATGTCCTGAATACTTGTCTTCTCAAATCCTTTATCTGTGAACAACTGGGCAGCAACGTTCAGAATCTGCTGTACCGTTTGTTCAGGGTGCTTATTTCTAGCCATAATACCCTCCTTTATTTAGATACCGACCGTTGGTATGTATAATACAGGCAGATGTTTCTATTGTCAATAAGAGGAACGGACAAAATAAAAAACCGATCTGCCGCAGACCAAGAGGTCCGCGGGCATATCGGTTGGTTAATGTATTTATGTTCATTTATTCCCGTTCTACTTACACGCCGCCTCCAGCAAAGGAGGAAGTGGTTCGAATGGCCTCGCCCAGTGCGTTGTTTCCATTCATATCCGGTGCTGATTGAGCACCTTGCTGTAACTGATACATCTGATAATAGCGTCCCTTGAGTTCCATCAGCTCATCATGTGCACCTTGTTCCACAATACGTCCGCGGTGCAGGACCAGAATCTGGTCTGCTGAACGAATGGTGGACAGACGGTGGGCGATGATGAAGGTGGTACGTCCTTTTTTGAGGACTTCGAGTGCATTTTGAATTAAGGCTTCCGTTTCGGTATCAATGTTAGCTGTAGCTTCATCGAGAATCAGAATCGCTGGATCGAAGGCCAGTGCTCGAGCGAAGGAGATTAATTGCCGTTGTCCGGCAGATAACGTACTTCCTTTTTCGATAACCGGCTCGTCGAATCCTTGCGGAAGATGGGCGAGAATTCGTTCTGCACCTACGTCTCGCAGCGCCTGTTCGATCTGCGCACGCGTAATCTGCTCATCACCCAGACTGACGTTGGAGGCTACAGTACCTGTGAACAGGTAAGGATCTTGAAGTACAATGCCCATATGTTCTCGAATCCACTGTTTAGGCAGGTCCTTCACGTTCTGACCGTCGATCGTGATCTTGCCTTTCTGTGGGTCATAGAACCGAAACAGCAGGTTGATGATCGAGCTTTTACCCGAACCGGTATGGCCCACCAGGGCGACCGTTTGACCTTGTGATGCTTTGAACGAGATGTTGTTCAGCACATAATCTTTTTTGTAAGCAAAGGATACATCGTCAAACACGACATTTCCCTTATATCTCGGCATCGAGCCATCAGTTACCGGTTCACCTTTCTCATCCATCAACTCAAAGACACGTCCGGCCGATACAAGGGAGGAATCCAGGTTAGCCAGTTGGTTTACCATACCCGTAATCGGCTGGAACAAACGCCCGAGGACGTCAACGAATGCATACAGCACACCCAGCGAGATGATACTTGTGCCGTCCAGCACACTGGAACCGAAGTACCACAGGACAACCGCAAACGCCATATTCCGCAGTACGTTAACCAGGTTGTGTGAGGTGAAGGCGTTCAGATTGAGCATTTTGTTCTGGTGTTTCATATAATCATCATTCAGATCCTCGAATTCCTGCTTGGTCTGCTTCTGATGACGGAATACCCGGATAATGGACATCCCCTGGATGGATTCATTAATAATGGCATTAATCTCACTCAGACGTGAACGAATAATCGTGTTGTAACGAGTCGCGATTTTACGATAGAGCACAATCCACAGCACCAGCATCGGTACAACGAACAATGAGATTAATCCGAGGCGGAAATCCAGCAGGAAGAGCGCAACATATACGCCCGTAATCGTAATGATCCCTGAGAAAAAGTTCGACAGAACTGCAACGAACAGATCCTTGACGGCTTCGGTATCGTTGGTGACCCGGGAAACCACTTTACCTGCAGGCAGGTTATCAAAAAAGTGTACCGGCAATCGTTGGATATGTGCATACACATCGTTACGCAGTCTTTGAATGACTTTGTTGGCAGATGATTGCAGCCAGTATGTTTTACCAAACTCCATAATGACCGAGATGACAAGGAAAATCATGTAATACATAATCAGTTGATAGATGCTTGGCATTTCCGGTTTGTAAAAGGCAAAGAGTTCACCAGCGGATAGTGGCACCGCCGCATATTGACCCGTCACTTCGCCTGCGCGTGTAACCGTCAGTGTTCCGTCTGCATAGGTACGATCCCCATCGGGGGCACTAACGGGTTCATTCACAAAATAAAAACTTCTTCCGGCCTGCAGTACGCGTACCTCTGTACCTTTTGTTTCATTCGGTTCATACCGGCCTTCACGTTTGTAGTTCTTTCCATTGTAGACCGCAGCTTCACTTGAAGCTGTAGTCTCATAGAAAGGCTGCTCAATGGCGAGCAAATGATTGTCGATCATGGACTTGGCGATGAAAGGGCCGGCAAGCTCAGCCGCAACCCCGATTGTAAGCATAATTAAAGCGGCAATAAACGTACCTTTGGCTTTTAGGGCGTATTGAAGCAGCCGTTTGCCTGTATTAGACTTCAAAGCGTTGACCTCCTACGTGGACAAATTAGACTCCACCTGCTGCCGTTCATACTGTTCACGGTACCAGCCGTTCATAGCAAGCAGTTCTTGATGGGTTCCTTCTTCCGTAATTTTCCCGTGCTCCAGTACGATGATTCGGTCAGCGTGTTCGATAGCGGACAGGCGGTGAGTCGAGATCAGCGTTGTTTTGTTTGAGCGTTTGTTGCGTATATTTTCAATAATTTTGGCTTCGGTTCGTGCATCGACGGCAGATAAGGCATCATCCAGAATCAATATGTCCGGATCGGCGATAAAGGCACGGGCCAGCGATACCCGCTGTTTCTGTCCACCGGACAGCGCAATTCCTTTTTCACCAACGAGTGTGTCCAGACCATCGGATAATGTACCCAAATCTCCATCAAAGGCTGCGGTGCGAATCGCTTCCATAATCACACCATCATCTGCACCTGGTTTGCCGAATTGAATGTTCTGGCGGACAGATTTGGAGAAAAGCACCTGTTCCTGAGGAACGTATCCAATCCAGCTGTGCAGGTCGTCTTTGGCGATATCCTGAATTGCATGACCGGAGATGCTTAACTTACCCGATCCGGCCGGGTATTCATGAAGCAATTGTTTGAGCAGGGTGGACTTGCCGCTACCTGTACGTCCCACGATACCAAGTGTCTGCCCACGTCGAAGCGAAAAGCTGACATGACTGAGATTGTCGATGGTGGAACTAGGGTAACGGAAGGTGACGTCCTGCATCGCAATCTCTTCCGGATTCGTAATGTGAGCAGGCTGCTCAACATCTTTTACGGCAGGTTCTACAGATAGCGTCTCGTTAACACGATCGAGTGAGGCGCTACCACGCTGCATCAAGTTAATCAATTCGCCAATGGCGAACATTGGCCAGATCATCATCCCCAGGTACATATTGAACGATACAAGATCCCCCAGGGTAATTTCATTGTGAAAAACAAGATAGATGCCGTAGGCAAGTGCTATCACATAACTGAGTCCGACAAATAACCGGATGGTGGGTTCGAACAGCGCATCCATCTTGGCAACCGCCAGATTTTTGCGGTACACATCTTCGGTGACATCGGCGAATCTTTTCTCGTCCAGACGTTCCTGCACATAGGCACGCACGACTCGAATGCCGGCAATCGATTCAAGCACCTGATCGTTCATATCCCCGAATGCATCCTGTGCCAATGTGTATCTTTGGTGCACAGCTTTACCATAGATCATCATGGCGATGGCGATAAAAGGCAGAGGCAAAATTGCAGCTAGGGTCAGCTTCCAGCTAACCAGGAAACCCATGGCGAATAATACGGTTGCCAGAAAAGCAGTGGAGTCGGTTAACGTCAGCATGCCGAAGCCTGCTGTGGTGGCAATGGAACGAAGATCATTCGTAGCACGTGCCATCAGATCGCCAGTTCTGTTTTTCTCAAAAAAAGGCGGGGTCATCCGCAATAAATGGTCCATAAAGCGTGACCGCAGCAAGCGTTCAACCAGATTGGCACCGCCAAACAGTTTGTGCATCCATATGTACGTTGTCAGATAGATAATGATGACCGATCCAAGGATAAGAAAAATGTAACGTGTGAGTGAGGCGCCGGTAATGGAACCGCGTACAATCTCGTCAATGGCATTGCCCAGAAGACGAGGTGGCAGCAGTTCAATGATGCCCACCATAATAAGCAAGGTGACACCAATGAGGTATCGTTTGCGTTCCAGCCGGAAGAACCAGGCCAGATTTTTAAGTACAGAGAACAAGTGGTATCCCTTCCTTTCAAGTTCGTGAAATGCATGTTCCGTTCATGTTTAGCCAGCTGAACCCACAAAAAAAGACATACCGCACGCAGGCGGTATGTCTTGGGTATCATTCATACGGCAGCATGGCTCCGAGAGCAGAGCCACCACCGTAGATAAAGTTCGATTGTGAGAGTACAAAACAGCAAACCTGATTAGAGGCTTCTGTGATGCGGTCTTATGAACGGAATAACGATTTCATGGGTGCTCCGGTATTTAGTTGTGTGCTGAATTGATGTAGATCGTCATAGTTAAACACCGTAATCACCCTTTCTTTTTTGGTAATAAATTGCATGTGGATCTCGTATGTTTGCATCTTAACACCGACTTTTACAATCTGTCAAACGTTTTTCAAAACAGAAGATGCTGCGGATTGTGATGGAATAATGAGGCGTGAATCAACTTTTTTTGTGTATTTGGTGTGGTTGAGGTTTGTAATCAGGCCATTCTAGCGATATGATGGAACATATATATAGAGAAGGAGCTGACACCAAATGAGTACCATACATGTATCTGACCGCGCTGCTCGCTGGTATAAGGAAGAACTGAATTTGAACGAAGGAGACAGCATTCGATTCTTCGCCCGTTATAGCTCCGGCGGAGGTCTTCATCCCGGCTTTTCCCTCGGGATCGCTGTGGAGGAACCGAGACATCCTGCGGATCAAACGAAGGTATCGGGTATCCAATTTTTTATGGAAGATCATGATTACTGGTATCTGAAGGGTCATCAACTTCATGTAGATGTCGTTGAAGAAGGACAGGATATCGAATATCGCTACACTGAGATTTAAAGTGATATCTCTGCGTATATAGAATGGCTCATCACCGGACGCACCAATTTTCGAACAGGAGGAGATACGAAGTGAATCCGCCAGCCCGAGATTTGGCCCAGTATATCGCGAACCGCTCTCATATTGTTGTAAAGGCGGCGGTTCGGGCCGAGAATGAAAAAGGTGAATTATTGCTGATTCAGCACGCTGAACACGGACATTGGCGTATTCCTGCGGGACAGATGCGCCCGGGAGAAGCCATTGAGGACACCGCACACAGGGAACTGTGGGAAGAGACGGGGTGGACCGCCACTCATATGACACTTGAAGGTTTGCACTCCGGTCCGAATCTGAGACATTTGCATGCCAGTGGGGATGAAGAATATTTTGTTATTGCCCTGTTCAGGGCGCACATTGTTCAGGATTCGCTCGTAGAATCACGAGTGAATAGCGAAGCCGGACTGAAGTTTTTTGATCTCAAATCATTGCCCAGGCTGAATGATCTTAGTCGCTTATTGCTGAGGTACTCCGAGATAGAATAAATACAACAAAGAAGAAGCCTTTCCTCCCGGGAAGGCTTCTTCTTTGTTATGGCAATCAGCAATCGATGGACCAATATCCATGAGTACGATGACCCTTATCATAAACTAGGGTTTCCTACCTAGACTTGATCAAGTGGTTCTTCATCATCCATCGCAAAATCAAAATCGTCAATATCGAATACCTGCACAGGGGATGCCGATTCAATGATGCGTGCAATCAATTCGACCTGATCAGTAAGGATAGGGGTATCCAAACGCTGTGAAGTGAGAAGCAGTTCGGTCTCAATTGGATCAAAATATTCACCATATTGTGCGGTATCAATCGCATTAATGATGGCAATGGAGACCTGATCACCAAACAGGATGGACGGACTTTTGGCCCAGGGAACAGCAAGGGCACGCTCTATTTTTTTCTTATTCAACGGTTCTTCAAAATAAGAAATGATTTCGTTAATCTTGGATTTCACATGCTGGTCATCTGCCGGATTATCCATCAAAGGGTCAGGGCTGGTCTGGAATTCATATAACTCAAGGATGGTGGTATAAGGAACAATATATTCAACAGGCGCCGGCGGCGCGAGTAATTGACCGTAAATTGCCACCATCACGGCTTCTGTAACAAACTGACGTGACATGGGTTCCTGAATCCTCCTGCGGCCATTAATAGTTGCGAGGTGAATCAATTTAATACGGAATGAAGGATCATTCAATTGATTTCTCTGCTATGGACTTGGGTGCTTGAATTGCATGAATAGAAGTATATCATACAACGGTGGGAAAAACAGCCAGTCGGCAGAAGGATGTCAAGTCCCAACTTTGATTATGATTTTCCCAGCAGTAAGGATAAAATTCCTGCTGCAATCAGTGGGCCGACTGGCACACCCTTAAACAAGGCAACGCCAAGCACAGTACCTATAAGCAGTCCGGCAACGACAGTAGGCTGTGTACTCATCAGCGTAGCTCCTCGTCCTCCCAGATGGGCGACAAGTAATCCGACACCAATGGCGAGCAATGATTTCCAGTGCAGAAAAGACTCTCCAATCGTCTGCAAACTGATCTTGCCGCTGGCAAGTGGTGCCATAACACCAATAGTCAGGATGATGATACCGATCGTGAGTCCATACTTTTCCAGCCAGGGAAAAGCCTGATTCAGGTTCAGTACCCGCAGCAACAACAGAAATACCATGGCTACGGTTACGGGTGTATTACTGCTGATAATACCTAGCGCCGCAAACACGAGCAACAGCAGTGAGGTCATATCCATTGATTTCATTCCCCTTCGGTCTGCCCGCGATGACGACCTACGATATGTTCTGCAATATATCTTCCATGCCAGCGCCCGGATTCGATAAACACTTCATTGGCGTTGCGTCCTGATGCGATTACTCCGCCAACGTATATACCTGGTACGCTGCTCTCCATTGTCTGCGGATTATATACTGGTTTATCCATATCCTCGGACATCTCGACACCTACGGAAGAAAGCAGTTTGCGGTCAGGACGGAAACCGGTCAAGGCCAGCACAAAGTCATTTTCCAGTTCACTTGTTGATCCATCAGAATGCAGCAGACGAATGGAATCGTCCAAAATTTCATTTACACGTGAGCCAAGATGAAGTGAGATTTTGCCTTTTTGCACCATACTTTCGAACAATGGACGAACCCACGGTTTAATGTGCTCTGAAACACCGTTCCCACGATAAACCATGTCGATATGTGCGCCGACACGAACGAGTTCCATGGCAGCATCGACAGCTGAATTACTACCTCCAATGATGGCGACACGTGTACGTGTATAAGGATGAGCTTCGCGGAAATAATGAGTGACTTTATCCTTGTCTTCTCCAGGGATGCCAAGATAGTTAGGGTGGTCAAAATAACCTGTAGCAACAACAACATTTCGTCCTTCATGAACGACTACCTGCCCACGACGATTGACTGTATGTACCTCGAACGTGCCATCGTCCTTGTGTTTGATTTCTTGGGCTTCCTCATAATTATGAACGCGAAGACCGAAATGTTCGGCTACCTTGCGATAATAGGCGAGTGCCTCGTAACGAAAAGGTTTGTCGTTCGGTGTGCTGAACGGAACATTCCCAATCTCTAGCAATTCCGCTGTACTGAAAAACTGCATATGGGTTGGATACAGATAAATAGATTGGACGATATTGTATTTCTCAACAATGACAGCGGACAGTCCCAGCCGCTCGCATTCAATGGCAGCAGACAGACCGCATGGGCCTCCGCCGATAATAATGACATCTTCCATGTTCTTAATCCTCCTTATTTCAAGCATTATAATCCTACCGTAAATACGGGCTCAATGCCAGTTCTAGAAGGATTCTGACGCAAAGATATGATCTTGATGCTGGGGAATTGACTTAGGAGAGGGAAAAGACTAATATCAAATTAGATGAACATCTAAATGAAAGTGAGTTGAATGAAATGCAACTGGAGAAGATTGTGGCTTACCATAAAGCCCTGGCTGATCCTACCCGGCTTCGGATGCTGCTGCTGTTGTCCCAGGGAGAACTTCACGGTCAAGCGCTTGCTGAGAAGCTTAACCTGTCACAGCCAACCGTTACACATCATGCATCCAAGCTAAGAGAAGCGGCGCTAATCAAGGAACGAAGAGAGAAAAATACGGTGTTTTTCTCGCTCAATCCCTATTTTATTCGGGAGCATGCGCAGGCTTCAGTTGATTTTATTTTTAGACAAGAGGAGGTTGCCGATATGAGTGATGTGAATGAAACGCTGAAGGCATCCGTGATGCGGAATTTTTTCTCCAAGGATGGACGACTGCGTCAAATCCCGGCTCAATATAAGAAAAAGCTGATTGTGCTGGGTCATTTGGTGGAGCAGCTTGAATTCGGACAGAAGTATACAGAGAAAGAAATCAATACATTTATTCAAAATTATCATGAGGATTTTGCCACCATTCGTCGGGAGTTTATCATGCACCAGTTCATGTACCGTGATGATGGGATCTATGAGCTGAATCCGAAGGAGATGTGGACACGGTGGGATCAAGTGAAATAAGTGAATAAATAATTAGACTTGACAAGAGCGGTTGAAGCTGTGTAACATGATGGATAATTCTACAAGGGAGGCGATGTTAAATGACAAATCTAATGGCAGTATACGTTAATTTGAATATGAACAGCGTCTCCGGAACGGATCAATGCATGTAATTTTACGGCAGTTGGCAATATTGTTCGCAATATTGTCCATGTACGTAAAATACAATAACATGCACAAATGAAGCCACGGGTGACGTACCCGTGGCTTTTTGTATGCCGAAAATGGGTTGTTTCTGGATAACGAGTATTGGATTGTCGTAATGATGCATCCAATATGAATACCGTACAAACAATCATTTATTCGGCTAACTTCTAATTGTCGCGGGTGCAGTGCTGCTCGTGGCTTATTTGCTTTTGATGCCGGATCGGAGCGCTCAGTGTTGATCGTTGTCAATGTCAATGAAGGATAAAACACCATATATCGGGAGGAATTTTTATTTTGAATAACATGATGGAGAAATACGGCTGGTCTGCAAAGTGGCAGGAGCAGTGGCAGCAGACGGGTATGGAAGAACAAGCAAGAAAACCGGCAAGAATTATTGCGGATCACGGGCAATTGCTTCGGCTGATTACGTCTGAGGGAGAATGCTGGGGACGGGTATCCGGACGGATGCGTCATGATCATCTGGAAACGGGCGTTGTGCCTGCCGTTGGGGACTGGGTCGCTGTTACAGGGCAAGCTGGAGAAGAAGCCATCATTCACAGCATTGTGCCGCGTCAGAGCAGGGTATCCAGACAAGCCGCTGGTTCGGTGACCAAAGAGCAATTGATTGCGGCGAATGTGGATACATTGCTGATCGTTGCTGCTCTTAATCATGATTTTAATCTGAGACGGCTCGAAAGGTACATTATGATGGCCTGGAATGGTGGTGTCAGACCGGTCATCATTCTAAGCAAAAGCGATCTGTGTGAGAATGTGGAAGAACAAATTTCGCTGGTGGAGGGCATTGCTCCAGGGATTGAAGTGTTGGCATTGTCAGCTGTTCAGGATCAGGGCAAGTCTTTACTTGAAAAATTTCTGTCTCCAGGCACAACGGTTGCCTTAACAGGTTCTTCTGGTAGTGGCAAGTCGACTCTCGTCAATTGGATGATGGGTGAGAGTGTACAGCTCACGCAGGCCGTTCGTGAGGATGACAGCCGTGGACGGCATACGACCACTCATCGGGAATTGTTCGTACTGCCGCAGGGAGCGGTATTGATTGACACGCCGGGAATGCGTGAACTTAATCTGTGGGATGAAGGTCAGGATGGTTTGTCTCACGCCTTTGGTGAAATTGAGCAGCTCGCTGCGGAATGCAGGTTCCAGGATTGCACCCATACCCGGGAAGCCGGTTGCGCAGTGAAGGAGGCCATTCAGGAAGGTTCATTGGATGAAAAAAGGCTGGGTAACTACTTGAAAATGCAGAAGGAACTGAAGTTTCAACAACGCAAAGAAGAGATAGCCTCCAAACGACGGACCGCTTCAAGCAAACCTGTCAGTTCCCGCAAACCAAAACATGTCCGCAGTACAAAAGACTGGGAAGAGGCCTGAGACCAGGTGGGCATCCCTTTGTATCCTGCATAGGATAGGTTAGGAGGGATGTCATCATGCCTGATTACAGCATCATCGTAGACCTGTCGGATCACATGTTATATCTTGTGGATGGCTCGCAGGTGGTTAAGGGCTATCCTGTCGCAATAGGCAAGATGCTTACGCAAACGCCAAACGGTGTGTTTACAATTATTAACAAGCAGGAGAATCCTGGAGGGCCATTCGGTGTTCTTTGGATGGGGTTGTCGGCGCCGCATTATGGAATTCATGGAACCAATGATCCTTCATCCATTGGCAAGTCTGTTTCCCATGGATGCATACGCATGTATAACTCGGATGTGCTGGACCTGTCTTCCAAAGTGTCAGTAGGCACACAAGTAACGATCCGGCCCTAGGGCCGGATTTTTACGCCAACGAATAGAAGCGCTTAGCGATATCCATAGAGAAGGACCAGACTCCTCCACTGATCTGGAGAATCAATTCGGATAATGGTCCATATGGATGGATTTGGAATTGATACGCATTGCACATATACTATTGTAAAGCCACGGAAGTGATGAGAGAAAGTGAGTGATTACATGCGGATTAGACCGGCGCGTGAAGGGGATGCGGAAGCCGTAGCTCATGTACATACAGAGAGTTGGAAGACGACTTATCGGGGGATCGTGCCTGATGATTTTTTGGATAATCTGACTACGGAATCAAGGCTGCCCCAATGGGAGCGAAATATTCGCTCTGGCGAAAAGGATCAGATTCTGGTGGTGGCTGAACAGGACAACGGGGAAACTGTCGGATTTGCCTGCGGTGGGAAGGAACGTGAAGGCAAGCTGCCTTACGATGCTGAGCTATATGCCATTTATTTACTGAAAGAAGTGCAACAAACGGGGATTGGCCAGCAACTGGCAAGACACGTTGTTCGTTATCTCCATTCCCTGAACATGGGGAGTTTGTTGATCTGGGCACTGGAGCAAAATTCAGCCTGTCGTTTCTATGAAAAGATGGGCGGAATTCCTGTCCAAACACAGCAAATCCGGATTGGCGGTCAAGATCTGGCAGAGGTTGCTTATGGCTGGGAGGACTTGACGTTATTTGGAGGAAAAGACCTGACCAGACAGTAGGGTGATGAAAATATGGCTGAATATGTAGCTAAATATGTAGACCATTGATGAGCTTTTTCCTATGTTAGGATGAAAGGATTCGACTGTTCTTCACGTTTGCGTAATCCTTAACAAGGTTAATGAACTATTACACCGCTTTAAGGTGTGACATTCAATCTTGATTGGGAGGCGTTATTCAGATGACTTTAATGGAGACAGAACATACAACATGGACGAAACAATTTATTAATGGCGAATGGGTAGAAGGCTCCGGCGAGAAAACACTGGAAAATAAAAATCCGTACACGGGAGAGGTCATCGCAACCTGGCGATCCTCGAACAAGGAAAATATAGATCAGGCATATGAGGCCGCCCAAAAGAGCTCGGTGGAATGGAAGAAATCCCTGCCAGCGGTAAAAGAAGGTGTACTTCGCAAAGTGTCGGCTCTCATGACAGAGCGCAAAGAGGAAATTGTAAAGCTGCTGATTACGGAATCCGGAAGCACACGCATCAAGGCTGAGGCAGAGTTTGCTTCTGCGAAACGGATTGTGGATGAAGCTGCTTCGTTCCCTTATCGAATGAAGGGGGAAATACTACCTTCAAATACACCAGGGAAAGAGAATCGAGTTGTGCGCGAGCCCAAGGGAGTCATTGGTGTCATTGGCCCTTGGAATTTTCCTTTGCACTTGTGTCTACGTTCTGTAGCTCCAGCTATTGCTCTGGGTAATGGAGTCGTTATTAAGCCTGCGTCCGATACCCCGATTACGGCTGGTTGGCTTATTGCAGATCTGTTTGAGCAAGCAGGATTACCTGAAGGCGTACTGAATGTGGTTGCTGGAAGCGGGAGTGAGATAGGCGATTATTTTGTAGCGCATCCCATACCTAAAGTCATTTCCTTTACAGGCTCCACAAAGGTGGGGCAGGGCATCGGCAAACTGGCTGGTGAGCATTTGAAAGAAACTGCGCTTGAGCTTGGTGGCAACAATGCGATGGTTGTCCTGGAAGACGCGGACATTGAACGTGCTGCGGAGTCTGCGGTGTTCGGTAAATTCCTGCATCAGGGGCAGATCTGTATGGCCCTTAATCGTATTATTGTGCATGCTGATATTTACGACAAGTTCGTAGAATCTTTTCTCGCTAAAACAAAAAAAATTCAGGCTGGTGACCCTGCCGATGCCCAAACGCTGGTTGGCCCGCTTATTCGTGAGAAGGAAGTGGAACGGCTGCTTGACTTGATTAAAGGAGCCAAGGCGGAAGGAGCCAGATTGCTGCTGGGTGGTACAAGCAAAGGCAGTGTGCTGGAGCCCACCGTGCTCGCGGATGTGAAACCGGATCAGCATATTGTACAACAGGAACTGTTTGGACCTGTCGCGGTAATCATGAAAGCGCAGGATGAGCAGGAGGCCGTGCGCCTGGCAAATGATACGCCTTATGGATTAAGCGGCTCCGTATTTACCCGAAATCTCGAAAGAGGGTATCAAATTGCTCAGCAGATTGAATCGGGCATGGTGCATGTCAATGATCAATCCGTGAATGATGAGGCTCATGTCATGTTTGGTGGCGAGAAATCCTCAGGTATTGGCCGTTTCGGTGGCGATTGGGCTATCGAGAAATTCACGCGGACTCGCTGGATCAGCATTCAGCATCAATATCGGGATTATCCTGGAGTGCAATAGTTCGACAGCTAGCGTGGCTTAGAAACTACTTTGTTTTATAATCAGATAGGTTTCGGTAAAGCGTGACATAGATCGCGCAAAACCCGCCTCAAGCTTGATGGGGCGGTCTTTTGCATGTTTTTACATGCTTGAAAAACAGGTGAGGAAATGATGTGGAAAAGCTGTTTGGAGCTTCTGAAATCTGGTTATTTATGGGTACACGGGCAGAAGAGATCCGTAAATCCAATAGGTAAAGGGGCCTGAACTTCATGTCCATTGACCGTTTCATTCTGAGAAAGCTGAATACTTGTCAGGAAGAAAATACACGTGATAATCTGGTTCGATTGTTTGTCATTCGAATCCAGAAGGCCGAGATGGAAGAAGAACACGAAACCGCCTATGTCGTCAGCAGATTGCATTAGAGATAGATAAAAGGGATTTGATACACAAAAAAGGAAGCTTGTCCTCAACGGCAAGCTTCCTTTTCCTTATGTTCGCGAATGAATGAATTCGCAGTTTCCAAGTTGAAGTAAACAACTGACTCATCTTAATAAAGTGATAAGGCGAGGGAGTCATTTTCGCTACGGCTGTGAAGAATGGCTTCACCACCGACAATCTCAATACTAATCAATGATTGCAGACATTTCTGTAAAGCACGTTTACCATTGCTAATCTTATGCTCAAGGGCACTGCTAAGCAATCGGAGTGTCTTTTGCACAGGTTGTTTGTTTTCTTGATTGAAATATACAGGGATTGATTTGTTTTGAAAAGTTATTAGTGTTCTCACTAGAAATCACCTCACGAGAGTTATTTCTTACTGGTTATATTAAATACCAATGCTTAAAATTACCTTAAAATCAGCTTATGAAAACATAAAGGTGGGCATTGTTTGAAAAGTGTTCACAATTCAATTGTGGGCGAAGCAATAAAAAGTCCCGAAAAACCAGCTTGTCATTTCCATTTATATGGAAGGTATTCGTGTGGTTTCGCATCTTTGCAATAATTAATGTGACTACTGCCTCGAAAGTTCTGAGTCGAATGGACGATATTTTAATATATACGTGGGTCATATGTAACAAAATTACAGGTTGCACATTGCAAACAGGGTGTTTATGTAAGAAAATAGGGATGGAATAGCGTTTCATCAACTTTTTTTTGATTTAATTTGACACTAGGACAATTTACATATGAGACCATGGGAGGGATTATTTTTGATTCTTACCGTGTATTCCGGCCGGGAGGAAGGCGAGTGGTTCGACATCGAGGTCCCGGATGAATGTACTATTGAACATCTGAAGACATTGCTGGGGGTTCGTATTTTCGGCCAGGCACCTGGAGAGGGCATTCAGTACATCCTTGAAGCCAAATTTCCGGAAGGATTGTGGTTCTCACCACAGAACGCACAACAGTTAATGGAAACAGGGCTGCGTCAAGGCAGTTGTGTGCGAGTCCAGCGGGCATTCTCCACCACTTCTGAAGAAGCGCCTGTCTATGGAAGACGTTCATTGTTTCAGCAGGACAGCAACGAATGAACGTTCTGAACGTATATATTGATTACGGCAATGAAATAAAGGAGGTCTTCTCTTCGTGAATGTGTTATATCAGCGTTCTCCAAGAATGACACCGGTTCTCAAGGAAGAAAAGCTGGAGATTCTAAGGCCTCCGGCTGAACCCAACAAACCTACTTTTTCAATGATTTCTATTATAGTACCCATCATGATGACGATGGTTAGCATCGGTTTCTACGTATATATCAATATTAGCGGCAATATGGGCAATAGCAATTATATGATGTTTCAGATGATGACGGTTATGATGATGCTTACGTCATACACGATTCCGTTTTTTGTGTATCTGAGCAACAAAAAGACCTATCGCCAAAAGCTGGAAGAGCGTACAGCCATGTATCGTGCACAGCTGGAGAAGCACCGTGAAGAACTGAAGGAAGCCCAAGCGGAGCAAGTAAAAAGTCTGTATGAAATTCATGGGGATCCCAATGTATGTCTGCAAGTGGTGAAGAACCGCAACAGTTCGCTATGGGAACGTTCGCCTGAGGATGATGACTTCTTGCAGGTGCGTATTGGCACGGGCGAGATTCCGTTTCGAATCAAACTGCAGGTTCCTCGTGTGGACGGGTATGAAAAGGATGAGTTGATTGAAGCGGCTCATGAATTGGCTGCTGAATTCGAAACGGTGCCTGATGCGTCGATTACATTACCGCTATTTCAGTCCAAAGTGATGGGCCTGGTCGGTAATCGAGAGGAAGTGCTCGCTTCATTACGGGTGATTATCTCACAACTGACGGTTCGTCATTCACCGGATGAATTAAAGATTGCTGCCTTTTACGAAGAAAAGGAAACAAAGGAATGGGATTGGCTGCGCTGGCTGCCCCATATCTGGGATGAAGATCAGGGACAACGCTATATGGCCGACAGGCACAGCGGTGCGCATCAATTGGCGGACAGCTTGTTTTCCGTGTTGAACCGGAGGCGTAATAATAAGGAAGATCGCTACAAGAAAACCGTGCAAACGCCATGTTACGTGGTAGTTCTCTCGGATACTCAATTAATAGAAGAAGAACCGCTACTTCCCTTGCTGCTGGAATCGGCCCAGGAGATCGATGTATGTACCATCATACTGGCAAACCGCAAGGAATCATTACCCATGCATTGTCAGTTAATTATGGAGGCTTCCAAAGGCAAAGGGCTGTATATCAAAAAAACCGAGGATGCCGACGTGATCAGGCAAACGTACTTGCCGGATGTGATCTCCAGAGAGTCCGCAGAGGCGCTCTCTCGTTATATGTCACCAATTCGTCTGAAACGTTCCTCAGCTTCGGATATACCACAGGTGCTCCCGCTGTTTGATATGTTGAGTACATCACGAGTGGAAGATCTGGACGTGGTTACACGCTGGGGCCAGACACGATACCCGGACACCCTGCCCGTACCTATGGGTGTGCGAGCTGGTGGCAAGAAAATTGCGATTAACTTACATGATAAAATTGAACGTCAGGGTCATGGCCCGCATGGTCTGATCGCAGGGACTACCGGTTCAGGCAAAAGTGAAGTTATCCAGTCGATTGTGGCCTCTCTGGCAGCAGAGTTTCACCCGCATGATCTGGCCTTTATGTTGATTGACTATAAGGGCGGCGGAATGTCGAATACATTTGTGGGCTTGCCTCACGTCGTCGGTACGATTACCAATCTGGATGGGAACTTGATTGAACGCGCGAATATTTCACTTCGGGCCGAGTTGGTCAGAAGGCAAAAAATCTTAAATGATGCCGGAAATCTCCAGCACATTGATGAGTATTACAAAATTCTGCGTTCCAGACATGAACAGCCGCTGCCGCATTTAGTTATCATCATTGACGAGTTTGCGCAGTTGAAGCGGGATCAGCCGGAATTCATGGATGAATTAATCAGCATAGCGGCCATTGGCCGGACACTGGGTGTACATCTGATACTGGCAACCCAAAAGCCTGCCGGTGTGGTCGATGATAAAATTTGGAGCAATTCCCGTTTCCGTATCTGTCTTCGTGTTCAAAGCGAACGGGACAGCCGGGATATGATCAAAATTCCGAATGCGGCCTGGATCACCAAGCCGGGTCGGGGATATTTTCAGGTTGGCAGTGATGAAGTGTTTGAGGAAATGCAATTTGCCTGGAGTGGTGCGCCGTATAATCAACAGGAAGATACAAGCACGGTATTGCCTGTGATGGAGGTGCGTTTAAACGGGAAGCGTGAGCCACTGTTGACTGGAGAGCGCAGAGCTGTGCTTAAAGGTGAGGATGTGCCCAAGCAGCTCCAGGTATTTATTGATTATGTGGCAGAAGCGGCTGCAGAGGCGGGGATCACCCGATTGCCAGGACCCTGGTTGCCACCTTTGCCTGAGACACTGGAATGGGAGAGCCTCAGCGACTGGCAGGAGGAAGAGAATCGTGAGGCATTGCTTGACGGCGGTGCCAGCGGCCTGAAACCTGTGGTTGGCCTGCTGGATGATCTTCCTAATCAGCGACAGCAGCCGCTAGCGCTTCCGGTGGATCAGGGACATCTGGTTGTATACGGTATGCCTGGTCTGGGCAAAACGACGTTTGTTCAAACCTTGCTGATGTCACTGGCTCGTTCTAAGCGGACTGAACCTTGGCATGGATATATCATCGATATGGGCCGGATGATGAAGGATTTCGCTGGCTTGCCTCAGATCGGTGCTGTAATGATGTCTGAAGAGGAGGATCGGATCAAGCGCTTGTTCCGCTATATCCTGAAACTGTCTGCACAACGCAAAGATATGATCTCGGAAGCCGGGGTTAAGACGATATCAGCCTACCGTCGCACAGCCCATGCCGCCGTGCCGCAAATTGTAGTGGTTATCGATGGATATCTTTCCTTCCGGAATGCGTATCCTGAGGAGAATGAACTTCTGGAAACGATCCTTCGTGAAGGCGGCAGCCTGGGAATTACATTTATCCTCACGGCCAATCGTGTCACGGATGTATTTGAGAAATTCAGAAGCAATATTCCCAATGCGGTATCATTTGAATTATCTGATCCAAGCGACTATTATTACGCAGTGGGACGGCCGTCCAAGGCACCTAGCCAGCTTCCGCCTGGAAGAGGACTAGTCAAAGGACAGGTTCCTCCATTGATGTTCCAGGCGGCGTTGCCGTCATCCGGAGCAGATGAGGGCAAGCGTTCTTCCGCTCTGCGCCGCATGATAGCAGAGATCAGAGAAAGCTGGAACGGAGAAGAAGCGCCGCAGATTGCACCACTCCCGGAAGAGGTGAAGCTCAAAGATGTGCTTATCCGTACAGGGACCTTCGGGCAAGTCGGAGACATCTCTTCTTTAACCGTACCCGTAGGTTTGCTGACCGATGATCTGGAACCCTTCCAGCTGAATCTGCGCGAAGGGCCGCATTTCATGGTTACGAGTCCGATGGAAGGCGGCAAAACGACATTTTTGTTGACCTGGATGTTATCACTTGCGTATCATGCGTCTCCAGAAGACGTGCAAATATACACGGTAGATATGCGGTATGGTTCCGGAGGACTGGGGGAAATCAGCAGTTTGCCCCATGTCCGTGGACATGTATCCCGTGAAGAACAGCTTGCACCTGTGATCCAACAGTTGTACGATGAAGTTCTAAAAAGAGGCGAGCTAACCGGTGGTCCGGAGATCGTTCTCGTTATCGACGATGCGGATACGTTATCCAAGCAATTAAATGATTTTAATGTGAAGGATCAATTGGGAGCGATCGTTCGTCAAGGCAGGGATCGAGGCATACATGTGATTCTGTCAGGAGTTCCGGCAGACTTCCCAACCTTTGGATCTGACTGGGTGAACGATGTGAAGGCTTCCCAGAGCGGATTGTTGTTTGGGACTTTAGACCCTAATGATCTCTCGTTCTTCCGTATACCTTATTCGGAATCCGGGGGGAGTTCAACTGGGCTGAAGGTACTGCCTCCGGGTCAAGGTTATTATGTAAAACGTAAATATTCCAGGGTTAAAGGTGCAATTCCATGTGATGGCACCTGGAAAATGACCGATTGGATTTCTGAAATTCGTGACCGATGGCATGTTGTAGTTTGAGGGGAGGTGGCTCATAATGTTGACGGTTCATGATTCCAAGCAAAAGGTAGTCACTTTGCAAATAAAAGAGCTTTTTTTCCTGGCCGGTATTCTCGGTTCAGACCGTTTGCTTGGCGTGGAAGATCCGTTCCGCGGATATATGGCGGAAGACATTGCTTTGGAGTGGGAGCGCGTAAAAACATCCCTGCTCGACAAAGGATATCTGATTCAGGATCAGGACAGCAATGAGCTGATCATGACACCGACCGTTTTCTCCAGGGTAGCCATTGCGGGACTGTCCGACAGGGCTTGCTGGATTCGCTACACGCACAGCGGCAAGTCGTATGAAAGTTATGTGCACTGCACGGATGAACGTGTCGTTGAAGTATCCCGTGTTGCAGACGAACCGGATTCGTTCCGGCTGAGTGATTTGGGAAACGTTCGTGAAGCAATTGATTTTCTGATTCAAAGGATGAACTGGAGTGGTCATTCTCCGGCGGAAAAGCCGGCTCTAATGTGCTCCAAGAAAAAATTTTATGATGTGATGAATGATCTGAAGAACAAAGAATCTCAGACAGTGGCGGATGAGTTGGTACAGGAGACGAGCGATCCCGAGGGGTCACTTGCGCTTGCACGCTGTCTGGTGAGCAAGGAATCAGAGGGAGAACTGCGGTTGCTCGTATGGAACGGAGAAGAATGGAAATCACAGTCTGCGGCTTTCGCTGCAAGCGCGGTATCCAACTGGCTGTTTCGCATGAGTACTGCGGCTTCGGATGATTGGCTTGTTGCAGCACTGACGACGAGAGAACAGTTTCACGAGATGCTGCTGGACTGGCTTAAACAGCCTGCAGGGGAAGAGGAAAGGTGATGGTAAATGCGCATTCGTGTGGAACCGGATGTGCTTCGGGCACTGAGCAGGCAGATTCAGTATGCGGCGGAGCAAATACAGCAAAAGATGACAGTATTGGATCAGGCGATTCATTCGCTGGAGTGGGATTTTGAAGCCCGCGCCGCGGTAATGAATGAATGGAATCACAGTAAGCGGCTCTGCGAAGCAGCGGTACGTCGTTTTATGGACTTGAGCGTACAGCTGGGACGCAAGGCCGTGTTATTCCAGCAGGTGGACATGGAGTATCGTACAGTGTTGAGTCATGTGAACACAGCCTATGGCAATGCGGTCAATATGTTGAATGTTCTTCAGACGGAGCGTGCAGGAGAGATTATGCCTGCGCATTCGGCAGCTGCTGCTGTTGTATCCGACCCGTTTTCTGCGGTAGCGGCAGTATACCGTGTCCAGGATGCTGCGCCGCCTGACGGCTCACCGGCGACTCTGATCCAGGCCATGCAGCCTGAACCTGTGGCATGGAGATTCACAGATCCCTCCTTTCGTGGGAGAAGAGGAACCGAACCTGTGGTTTCTTGAACCCACGGGCTACAAGGCTGAGTAAGCAGGACAGCAGAAAGTGAATTTTTTATAAACAGGATGTTAAGTGAAGTTTAGAATGCCAAAAATGGGGTAAATAGGATTAGGTCCTTCGGCTTTTGTCCGATCGATCCTTGTATAGTACAATTTGAACAAATGAATTTAATTGCACAAACCAAGGAGGAATTTACAAATGGCAGGACGTATTTTAGTTACCCCAGAACAGCTTGATCAGGTTTCCAACCAATTTAAACAAAGCGGTGAGCAAAGTCAGCAAATCGTATCTACATTGACTCAATCCATCACAAGCATGGAAGGACAATGGGAAGGTATGACGAAACAACGCTTCTTCCAGGAATTCCAGGAAGCCAGCAAACAAATGCAATCTTTCGTTCAAACGTTGAATAGCATCAGCGCGGAACTGACGGCTATTGCCAACAAATTCCGTACGGCTGACCAAGCTCGCTAATCTGCGATACATAGTTCGGGCAGGTTCCGTATCCGAATTCGCCCAGAATCATAAGCAGGAAGCAAGCTGAAGACTTACAACTACAGCAAAAACCGGGCGTTTTCACAACACCCGGTTTTTGTTGCACTATGACAGAATGACAGAGAGAGGGATGAGCATGTCTTTTCAACCAAATCCCGGGGATGAAGTGGTGATTAACGACATTGCCTATACCATTGGGCAGCATCCGGCTGCGCCCGGTCTGGCTTACGCCCAAGCCGGAAGGCAGGGGATCGTCTATCAATTGTTACCCCGTAACGGTTCCATAAGTGGGGCCAAAGCACTAAAAGTATTTTTTCCGAAATTTCGTATCCCGGCTATGGTGTATCAGTCTGAGCATATGGAGTCTTATAGTGAACTGCCAGGTTTGCAGGTATGCAAGCGTGATGTGCTCACTCCGGAAAGAAACGGAGCGCTCATTGGAGAACATCCCGATCTGTTGTATGCGGTATTGATGCCGTGGGTGCATGGTCTGACCTGGTTCGATGTAATCAGCGATCAGAAACAGCTGACAGCGGAGGAAAGTCTGAAGCTGGCAAGAGCACTGGCTGGGACCGGTTCGGCCATGGAACAGCGTGGACTGGCTCATTGTGATTTGTCCGCACCCAATGTGATGATTCCGTTTTTTTCCGAAGTGGAGAACCTGCGAGGGGTTTCAGCTGTTGAACTGGTAGATGTAGAGCAGATGTATGGCTCCAGAATGGACCGTCCGGATGCGTTGCTTGCCGGTTCACCGGGGTATGCGGCCCATCGGACAGTGCACAGTGGCTTGTGGAGTGCGTATGCCGATCGTTTTGCCGGAGCAGTTATCATTGCTGAAATGTTAAGTTGGTCCGATGCAGCGATTGTGGAAAAAGCATGGGGAGAAAGTTATTTTGACCAGCACGAAATGCAAACGGTAAATGAACGGTATTATGCTATGAGAGATTCGCTTCAGAAGCGCTGGGGCTCCAAGGTATCCGATCTGTTTATTCGTGCCTGGGAGAGTCATGATCTCAGCAGCTGCCCTACGTTTGGCGAATGGTTCGTAGCGTTGGCTGCTGTGGACATCCATCTGGCAAGCGCAGCATCAGTTGAAGAAGCTGTAGTCAAGGCTTCAGAACAGACGGATGCGGTGGGGACGGATCAGATCAAAGGGACAGAAGCAGCAAGCGGTTCATTGGATAAGCTGGGAATTACGGATCTGAACGTGTCCCCTGCCGAACATCCACCTGGTCAGGAAGCGGTTGTGAACCGTCTCTTCCTTCAAGCGAGAGCATTGGAGGATGAAGGTAAACCGGCTGCGGCGTTGGAGGTATACCGTTCACTGCATCATTTTATTCCGAATAACAGTGCCATGCAGATGGAAGTTGAGGCTGCGATTCAAGAGCTGAACGCCAAGCTGAATCCTAAGAATGATGAGGCCGCACAGCCAGTCAAGGTTCCTTTTTACCGTTCCAAAAAATTAATGATTTCTTCGGCTGTGTTGATCGTTCT
Organism: Paenibacillus sp. UMB7766-LJ446; assembly: GCF_030226665.1. Classification (NCBI taxonomy): domain Bacteria; kingdom Bacillati; phylum Bacillota; class Bacilli; order Caryophanales; family Paenibacillaceae; genus Paenibacillus; species Paenibacillus sp. UMB7766-LJ446. The sequence continues at coordinate 58,024 of NZ_JASOYM010000012.1, read as the reverse complement.
GTTGGCTGGAACTGTGCCGACGGTTAAAATACTGGCTGATCAGGCCGAGGTTAAACAGAAGGAGCAGGAGGCAGCTGCCAAACAGGCAGAAATGAAGGCTGCGGAAGAGGCTGAAGCTGCGAGGGCGACCGCTCTGAAGCAACAGGAAGAAAAAGAGAAGCAAAAAGCGGCAGATGCGGCGAAGCTTGATGCCGAGGAAAAGAGAAAGCTTGCTGAAGCGGAGAAAAAGCAGGCAGAGGCCAAGAAGAAGGAAGAAGAGCGTAAGGCGCTTCAGGCCAAGTACGACAAGCAGGCGAAATATGAGGCGTACCTTGCCAACCAGAAACAACAGAAGCTTGAAGCAGCCAAGAAGGCAGAACAGGAAAAGTACGACAAACAGGCAAAATATGAAGCCTATCTGGTCTGGAAAAAAGAGAATGACGCCAAAATTGCTAAGCAGGAAGCCGAGCGCAAGGCAGCAGCCGAGGCTCAGCGCAAACAGGAGGCGGCCCAGAAAGCTGCGCTTAAGAAAAAACGTGCCCAAAATGTCGTCACACTGATTGCCCATTACAATAAAACGTATAATGCGCAAAAAGGAAAAAAAATTGAGAATGCCGAATCCTACGCGCGTGATTTCAAAAATCTGTACAATACGGATGCAACCTATTTCAAAGGTGTCGGTAAAGTGGCAGCACGAATGAATGCGATCAATAAGTTCCTGAGCGATACCGATTATACATTGCCCAACTTGTAAAATAACGTGAACAACGGAGGTGACACATCCCAGATGAACTACACGATTCAAGCATCCCAGCGCACACCTGCACTGATTATCTATTTAATTGATATTAGCGCCTCCATGAACATGGTTCTGGACAATCGTCGGCGGATTGATGTCGTCTATGATGCCTTATCTCTGGCAATTCGCCAAATGGTATTTCGATCTACGAAGGGGAACCGATTGACACCTCGCTACAGGATTGCCATTCTAGCATACAGCGACGATGTATACGATCTGTTGAACGGGATTAAGGGCATCGACGAAATCGCTGCTGTGGGCTCCTTGCCCGATTTGACGCCGAAAAGATTCTCTGATTCAGCGAAGGCTTTCCTGCAGGCGGAGAAAATTCTGCAGGCTGAAATTCCGAATATGCAGGATTGTCCTGCGCCGTTAGTATGTCATATGACCGATGGGGTAGCCACAGGCGAAGATCCGGAGCCGATTGCCAAAAGAATTATGGGCATGAGTGTGCCTGATGGCAATGTACTCGTCGAGAATATTTTTATATCCGATCATCTGCTGGAAGGCCCTATTGCGGAGCCGAGAAGATGGAAGGGCATATCCCAGGAGACGACCCTTCAGGATGAACATGGAGAGAAGCTGCGCAATATGTCCTCGGTTTTGCCAGAAAGTTATCGTGAAATGCTGGTTGAGGCGGACTATTTGCTTGCACCCGGCGCCCTTATGATGCTTCCTGGTACTTGTGCAGAACTGGTATCCATCGGGTTTCAGATGTCCGCTGCTACGCCTGTGAGATAGGAGGGGAATCATGAGAGCGATGCGTTTGGCAACATTGTCTGCTGGAGATAAAGGGAGCCATGCCGACCCCTATCAGGGCAACTTTCGCTATGTGAGTGTCCAGACAGGGGAACAGCCGCTGAGCCGTTATCAAGGTACATTCAAGTGCAGGTATGGTTATGGAAGAGCGGCGGAGACCGTTAATCAGGGAGACACCGGACAGGATTTTGCTGCTGTTCGCATGAATGGTAATGTGTGTACTTTCGTATTATGTGATGGAGTAGGCATGAGTTACCTGGGTGATTTTGCTGCACGCTTTCTAGGAAACGCCTTGCTGGAATGGCTGGATACAACTCAACATCCTTCTTTGGAAGCTATGGAGCGTCTGCTTCATGACTTGACAAGTCCGGCATCCGAACAGCTGGAGAAGTTGCAGCCTTTGGAAAACTCGCCGTTACTGCTGCGGGAAGTGCTGATGGAGAAGCGAAGCAGGGGAAGTCAGGCCATGTATGTGTGTGGACGCATCGAGCTCTCTGCGGGCAATCGAAAAAGCAAGGTGTGGCTGGCCTGGCAGGGGGACTCCCGTATCCGTCTCTGGCGAAACGGTCAGGAGCAATCGGCAGCATTCCAGGTGAACTGCCGTACGAATGAGCGTTGGTCTACACTGGAAGGGCCGGTGGGTGGCAAACCGCATATCTATGAGGCGAAACTGTCTGCGAATGAAGCCGCTCGCCTTCAGCTGTACACGGATGGCCTGAATGACCTGGATGCCATTCAGGCTTATATTCCCGATGAACACATTCAGGTGCTGCTGGATGCCAGACATACGGGTGGGCTTGAAGATGATGCCGCTTTCATTGAGCTGGAATGGTGAGGTCGGATGTAGTATTAGAGGATAACTCTGATCAAACTGCTGAAAATAGTGAGCATCACCTGCAAAAAAACTTGTCCTTGTTGATTTAAAAGACACTCTTTTTGGGTAATCTTGTGAAGAATCTACTTACAGATATTGCATGAACGTACATTCTTACATAATTACTGAGCGAGAAGGAGTGGAATGGAAAATGACACAACATAACGGCAAGTCTCGGTTCGAAGGCAAGGTCGCCATTATTACGGGTGCTGGTTCGGGGATTGGTAAAGCTGCAGCGCTCAAACTGGCGAGCGAGGGAGCGTATGTTGCACTGCTCGATCTGGTTAATGATCGAATCTCGGAGACAGAGGCAGAAATCAATAAGACTCGTGAAGGTGCGGCAAGAGCATTCGATGTAGATATCTCCGATCCTGCCCGGGTGGAAAAGGCAGTTCTGGAGACCATCGAATTGTTCGGCGGGTTGGATATCGTTTTTGCCAATGCAGGCATTAATGGCGTATCGGCGCCGATTGAGGAAATTCAGGTTGAGGATTGGCAGCAGATTATGACAACGAACCTGAACGGGACTTTTTTTACCATTAAGTATGCACTGCCTCATATGAAGAAGCGTGGTGGTGGAAGTATCATTATCACCAGCTCCATTAATGGCAATCAGCGCTTCTCCAGCTTCGGCTTGTCGGCGTACAGTACATCCAAGGCGGGGCAGGTCGCTTTTGCGAAGATGGCTGCGCTGGAACTGGCGAAGTTCAAAATTCGTGTCAATGTTATCTGTCCTGGAGCGATTGCAACGAATATTGACCAAAGTACGATCAAAACGGATGAGTTGCATCAAATTGTCATTCCGATGGAATTCCCTGAAGGCCAACAGCCGCTGGCTGACGGGCCGGGTCAACCAGAGCACGTTGCTGATCTGGTCGCTTTCCTGGCTTCAGCGGAGTCCAGACACATTACAGGTGCGGAAATTGTCATTGACGGTGCTGAGTCGCTGTTGAGTTAAATTGATATAACTATGAAGTCGTTCCTCTGGAACGGCTTTTTTTGTTATAATGCTAACATTCGAATAGACACGTGGTATCAATTAGGAGAGATGAGATGAAGACGGATTTACCGATAGAGCAGATTATTCCTGAGCTGAGGCAGTTATTTCAGGAGAAGGATACAGTTGTTTTAATTGCGGAGCCGGGTGCGGGTAAAACGACCGTAGTACCGCTGGCTCTGCTGGAGGAGCCATGGGTTGCCGGACGGAAAATTATTATGCTGGAGCCCCGCAGACTCGCCGCTCGCTCGGCAGCTGCACGAATGGCAGCTTCCCTTGGTGAAAAAGCGGGACAGACTGTAGGGTATCGGGTGCGGATGGATACTCGTGTAAGTCAGTCCACTCGTATTGAGGTGGTGACGGAGGGCGTATTAACCCGGATGCTTCAACAGGATCAGGGACTGGAAGATACGGCGATGATTATCTTTGATGAATTTCATGAGCGGCATCTGCAGGGTGATCTTGGATTGGCGCTTGCGCTTGAATCCCGGGCCATGCTGCGTCCGGATCTGAAACTGCTGGTGATGTCGGCCACACTGGACCCAGCTCCTGTCTGTGCGCTGCTTGGCGAGGGAACCAGTTGGATTGACTGCCCAGGACGAACGTTCCCCGTGGAAACCCGATATGTATCCAAACCGGCATCCGAGCAGATCGAGACTTTTACAGCTCAGGCAGTCGTTAAGGCGCTGGCAGAACAGGAAGGGGATGTGCTGGTTTTCCTTCCAGGTGCCAAAGAAATCCATCGCACAGAGCGAGAACTGTCAAACCTCATGCTTCCTGCTCATGTTCAGGTTCATTCCTTATATGGCAGCATGCCTGTAGAACGTCAGGATGAAGCTGTGCGACCCGCAGAAGAGGGCAAGCGGAAGGTTGTATTGTCCACGTCCATTGCCGAATCCAGTCTTACCTTGGCCGGAGTCAAAGTCGTGGTGGATGCAGGGCTGAGCCGTGCGTCCGTTTTCTCGCCGCGGACCGGCATGAGCCGCCTGGTCACCCTGCCGGTGTCCAAGGCGTCAGCCGATCAGCGGCGGGGGCGGGCGGGGCGGATTGCACCGGGCGTGTGTTACCGGCTATGGAGCGAAGAGGCCCATGGTGTGCTGCCAGATGCAGCAAAGCCGGAGATTGCCTCCGCGGACCTTGCGCCGCTGGCGCTGGAGCTTGCCGCCTGGGGTGTCCAGTCCCCTGCAGAGCTGCAGTGGCTGGACACCCCGCCTGATGCCGCCTACGGCCAGGCACAGGCGCTGCTGCGCCAGCTGGGCGGCCTCGACGACGCAGGCCGCATCACGCCCTTCGGGCGGCGGATGAACACGCTTGGCGTGCATCCGCGACTGGCCAGCATGCTGCTCCGCGCGGCGGAGCTTGGGCTGGCCAGCTACGCCAGCATGCTGGCGGCACTGCTGCAGGAGCCTGCCGGCCTCCGCAGCAGTGGCAGTGCAGGCGCGGGCACCGATCTGCGCCCGCGCGTGGAAGCGCTGCTGACTGCGGACAGCAGCGGCATGCCGCAAGCGGCAGCGTCTGTCGCAGACGTCGCTGCCGTGCGGCGCATGCTCCAGGAGAGCCGCCAGCTGCGCTCGGCGCTCGGCCCGGCGGCCGATCCGGTACGGCCGGATGAAGACAGCTGCGGATGGCTGCTGTCCTTCGCTTACCCAGACCGGATCGGGCAACGCCGGGAGGACGGCCGCTATCTGCTGAGCAGCGGCCGCGGAGTGCGGCTTGCAGCGACAGAATCGCTGAGCCGTTCAGCTTATCTGGTCGCAGCCGAGGCCGACGACCAGGGCGCGGATGCGCGCATCCTGCTCGCTGCGCCAGTGCAGGAGAAGAAATTGCTGGAGCTTGGTCCACATCTGCTTCATGAAGAGGTACAGGTAGCCTGGGACCGAAACACCCGCAGTGTGCGTGCGCACAGAAGGCTGCGAATTGGAGCCATTACGTTGAAAGAAAGCAGCATTGCACAACCACCCGAAGATCAGGTACTGGAAGCACTGCTCTCGGGAATACGCATTGAAGGGCTGGATTGTCTGCCCTGGACAAAATCATCTCGGCAGTTAGCGGACCGGATGCGCTTTTTGCATCATCATTTGCCGGAGTGGCCCGATCTCATTGAAGATGATCTGACGGAAGAACTGGCAGAGCATCTCAGCCCTTTTCTGACAGGTATGCGATCTGCTGCGGATCTCAAGCGATTGTCGATGCAGGATGTGCTGCTCGGCGGACTGAGCTGGGAACAGCGACAGCAATTGGATCGCGAAGCTCCTACACATATTCAGGTGCCTAGCGGTTCGCGCATTCCTGTGGATTACAGCCGTCCTGAAGATCCTGCGCTCGCGGTGAGACTGCAGGAGATGTTTGGTCAGCAGGAGACCCCGCGTATTGGCGGTGGTCGAGTACCACTGACCATACATTTGCTATCCCCGGCGCAGCGGCCTGTACAGGTCACACGGGATCTGGCCAATTTTTGGCGAGAGACTTATTTTGAAGTCAAGAAAGACTTGAAAGGCCGTTATCCCAAGCATTATTGGCCGGATGATCCGCTCGAAGCAATAGCGACTAACCGGGCTAAACCGCGAGTTTAGCAAGAAGAACGGGTCTTCCAACCTTGTTTGGAAGTTGGGAGTGAACACGTCCTGAACAGGTGAGTGTGCCGCTGGTTGATGAGGCAGTGGAGCGCTGACGAATCTGAGACGTGTTATACAGGGGCTTTATCGCCTGCAGAAGTGTAGCGAACCTGAAACACGTTATATCGGATTTCGGGGCCGTTTGTGGCGTTTTTATAGGGTGTTTTAGGGGAATAACGTGTCTGGAGTTCCTTACGTTTGAAAATTAGAGCATAAGGTCCAAATAAGACGTCCTGTGTTCTTTAGAAAATGTATGCTAACCCCACTTTGTCCGCCTGCCCGATAGTCTGGAAAAAAGGATGCTAATCTTACTTGGCACTTGGATCCTCCCGTCCGATTGCTTGGCATAGGAGCCGACACCAGATCAGGATTGGCATATCACGGTTACATGACATGCTTGTGTTCAACATCGTTTCATACCGCCTGTAGTTCCCGGCGTGGTGTCCCGTTGAATATCATTGGTCGTCAGCCATCTAGGTCCTTCCAAGATATAATATTGCGATGGAAACGTTTGAAAGAAAACAAGGCGGGTAATAACATAGCGAACCACTCAATTCGATGAGGAGGAATTCACTATGCAGAAGAAAATCGTAGGTGTGTTTAATACAGAACGTGAGGCATCATCGGCAATCGAGGGACTGAAAGCGCAAGGATTCACTTCAGACGAAATTTCGGTAGTCACGCAGGATCGAGATGAATTGAAGGCGATTCGCGAAGAGACGGGTACAAAAGCACCCGAAGGTGTAGCGGCAGGCGCGGCAACAGGTGGGGTGCTCGGTGGAGTAGCCGGATTGCTCGCAGGCATTGGAGCATTGGCGATTCCGGGCATAGGTCCCATTCTGGCTGCAGGCCCAATTGCCGCAGCATTTACGGGTGCCGCTGTAGGTGCTGGAGCTGGCGGACTGGTAGGTGGACTCGTCGGTCTCGGCATTCCGGAGGAGGATGCCAGACAGTATGAGGAATACGTGCAAAGTGGCAAAATTCTGTTGCTCGTGGACTCTACGGATCGGGACACGGATGTTTATGAGGTGTTTAGCAATAACAGCCCTTTAAATCGGGACAGAATGGGTGTCCATCGCGAAGATGTGCCTGCTGAGCGTCCGGATCTGGATATGGAAGAGCGCAGACTGGAAGCCCAGAATAAGGCCGCTCGATTTGGCAACAATACTTTTCTATAATTCGTAACGAACAAAGACAGGATTCTTTCACTGGAATGACATATGTGAATCACCAAATGGTCATCAGCCGGTTTCCTTAGAGGAAGCCGGCTTTTGTACCTGTGTACCATGCCTGAATTAGCAAGTGGGCAGGTGTTAATCCTGCCAGGCAGGGAATAACAATACATACAGTAATACAGCCAGGGCCAGCCCAATCACCAGCAACATCAGTGTCAGGAACCGAATCAATCCGGTGGATGCCTGGAACGTCTGTGAATTGATCTGATTGCGTTTTCGGTGGTAAGCGGAGGCGGAGCACAGGATAATCAAAATACCGCTGACCAGGGAAGTAATACCGATGATGATTGCTGCGATATGGGCTATCCGATCATATGCTGTTGAATTGAAGCCAAATCCGGCTGCAAGAAAGCCGACCCCGACCATGGCAATACCGGTTCGCACCCAGGCCAGAAAGGTTCGTTCGTTAGCCATATGCTGCTGTACATATTTGGAGTCAATGGTGGTTATGTCTTGGTCTGTGTCTGAGATGTGAATCACCCCGTTCATAATATATGGTTTTATTGTACGTTTTTTTCATAGCAAAACCAAGAAAGGGGGCTGTCTGTTTATGCCTCGTAAAGAACGAATTGCAGAAATTGAGAGTCTGAGGGGAATTGCTTTTGCAGCAGTCGTCCTTCAGCACTCCATAGCTCATTATTCCCTGGTCCCGGAAGCGGGACTGGAAGACGGCGTTTTGCTCGCAATGCTGCTGATGCTGTCCAAATTTGCGGTACCCCTGTTTATTTTTATCACAGGCATGGTGCTCTTCTATAACACAGGAGACAAGCTGCACTATGGACGGTTCATGCAGAAGCGATTAACCGATGTAATCGTTCCTTATATCATCTGGTCACTGATCTACTTCACACTCGCGCCTCGCGGCTGGAACGGCTTTGGTTGGCAGGATATCCCTGACCTTGGCTTAAAATTAATTACAGGCAAAACGTCCTCGCATTTTTGGTACATTATTATGCTGATTCAGTTTTATCTGTTATTTCCCCTGTTTTTGCGAGCGATCCGTTATGTCTATAATCGATATGAGGCTAAGGGGCGCACCATAGCTCTTCTAGTCTCCGGTGTGGTGTACCTTGTGCTTGCGGATCAATTGAGAAATATCGCCAAGTTCATGGAAGGGCTGAATATCCCGGTGCTGACCGATGCCTTTACAACCTATGCAGACCGTAATTTCCTGTATTTCTTTTTTTATTTTGTGCTTGGTGCGGCAGCCGGGCTATCGGTCCAACGCTGGAATGAGTGGATTCAGCGTTTACGCTGGGTATATTGGGCTGTGTTTATTGTACTTGGACTTCGGTTTATATATATGTTAATGCAGGAATTCCAGAAGCCGGAAGGTATACAGATCACGTTCTATACCGTCAGTCTAATTCGGCCGGATATGATCTTATTCCTCATTGCATCTATCATGGTGATGTACCAGCTGGCTGGCAAGCTACACAATAACCGAGTAACACGATTGCTGGCGTGGATTGGCGGGGTTTCGTACGGGGGCTACCTGATGCACATGCTGTTGTTGCGCTTCAGCTACATTCCGGATGAACAGTTTTATGTGGCACTGGGTTTAAACCCCGTAGTGCGCATGATCATCACCTGGTTGCTGGCACTTACATTATCCTGTGTACTCACATGGCTTATCTCCCGCGTAAGCTGGGGCAAGTGGATTGTGGGAAGCGTACCGAAGTCCAGACCTGATTAACAGGTGAATACATCATTATATGAAAAATTCAGAACAGTTCACAGCTTACAGCGATGCGTACGAAAAGGTCAATACTTACAACATATGATCTTGCGAGCCTAGCGAAGTTCTTAAAGTTCTTAAAGTTCTTTAAGTTCTTTAAGTTTCTATGCTCTCTCTAATTTCTCGTAATTCTCAGGCTCTCTAAGTTCTCTAATTTCTTTAAGTTTCTAATCTCTAAAAGTTCTCAACTTCTCTAAAATTCTCGAAGTGCTCTAAAAGTTCTAGACGCTCGTCCATTTGCAAAAAAGAGAGTTGAGGCCAACAAAAACGAAGGCAACAATCTGAAAAAAGTGACGCCTTGATCAAGAGGTTAACTTTCGAAATAAATTTTAAAATTTCACTACATGAAAAATTCATAACAGTAAACCCAAAATCCTGCTCTATCATACGTTCCTGCACATCCATTCATTCTCTTTCTTGCTCCCCTAAGCCCTAGGATTAAAGGAAGAAAGACGGATAAAGATGGCAGAAGGGGAACATAAGTTTTATAATACTAGATATATAGAGCTGACAGGAGGGGAATGAACGTGGCTTTTATGATTGCGCAGCGGGCATTTATTAAGCTGTATCTGATTACGATGGTTGAGCAGCACAGGGGATACGGCTATGAAATGCTGGAGGCCATGAAGCAGGAATTCAAAGCCTACGGTTATGTACCACCCCAGAGCGAGATTTACCGGGCGCTGCATGAATTGGTTCAACAAGGTGTCTTTTATCGTACGAAGAAGCTGAAGGGCAGTGATCCCAAAGTCGATTTTCAGGAAATCGTTTTATATCACTTCACGGATGATGGTGCGGAGAAAGCTGAATTATATAAAAAACAGGTCAAAACCGATCTTGATCGTTGTCTCGGCATGTTACACAAGGCAGAAGAGGACAATTACGGAGCGAAAGGAAGATAAGCATGGACAGACACCTACAATGGGGTGTACTCGGTACATCCACAATCGCGAAAAATGCAGTCATTCCGGCGATCCAGCAATCCGAACGTGGTGAGGTGCTGGCGATCGCCAGCCGCAGCAAGGAAAAGGCGGAAGCTCTTGCGAATGAACTCGACATTGCCAGAGCGTATGGCAGCTACGAAGAACTTATTGCCGACCCGGATATTGAAGCCGTATATATTCCTCTGCCGAACCACATGCACAAGGAGTGGACCATCAAGGCTGCTCAGGCTGGAAAGCATGTATTATGTGAGAAACCGGCTGCTCTGAATGCGAATGAAGCAGCAGAAATGATTGAGGTATGCCAACAGCACGGCGTTCTTTTCGCAGAAGCGATCATGTATCGATATCATCCCAAGCATAGACGTGTGCAAGAGATTATAGCCAGCGGGGAGATTGGTACTGTCAGAGCCCTCCATGGCAATTTCACCTGTAATACCGCTGATGACAAAGACAATGTTAGGTTCAAACGGGAGATGGGCGGAGGATCATTATTTGATCTTGGCGTATATCCAATCTCGGCAGCCCGCATGTATCTGGGGCAGGAACCGGAAGCCGTAACGGTACATGCTTTATTCTCGGAAGAGCATGATGGCGTTGATATGATGGCGTCGGGACTGGTGGAATTTCCGAATTCGGTAGCGTTAACCTTTGACTGTGGCATGTGGGCCTCCGGCCGAGCTGAAATGGAGATTCTCGGTACCGATGGACGGATTGAACTGCCTAAGGTGTTCGGCTGGGAGAACAGTGATATTCCACCACAGATTATCGTGCATACGGATTCTGTGAGCCGTGAGGAACGTGTATCGGTATCCAACTCTTATGTTTTGCAGGTGGAAACCTTTGCAGCCGCGGTGCTTGAAGGAGAAGCGTTGCCGTTCAGTCCGAAAAATACCATTCAGAACATGCGTGTCATTGATGCATGCCTGGAATCGGCACGAACCCGTCAACGGGTGCAATTGATTGATTAAAGCAGGAACTAACATGATATCGCGTAATAGAACGTGATAGAAAATGATAAACATGATCGAAATAGTAGACTCCATTCTCCGGGATGTGAGTCTTTTTGCTGTATCTTAATGTCATATTTATGTATATTTACAAAAATAAACTTTAAATTTGATATTTCCTCCAAAATGATGTGATATAAATAGTAAATAGATGGCTTGTTCACTATAATCTAGCAGAACGCACATCCTGATAGATTTCACATCTCATATCAATTACATAGTGGCAACGTTCATCCATTTTAATCATTGGGAGGCTGAATTTATGAAAAAGTTTTTGTCCACAGCTCTGCTCGCAGTTATGTTAACGATTGTCTTCTTCACGGGTTCACAGATCACTCCGGTTGGGCAGCAGAAGGCTTCTGCTGCAACATGTACCATCATCAACACGTTCACTGGTGTGGCCAACTATCTGAGCGCCAACGGCAAACTGCCATGCAACTACATTACCAAGGCGCAAGCAACGGCACTGGGCTGGGTATCGTCCCAAGGTAATCTTGCTACGGTTGCTCCGGGGAAAAGCATCGGTGGAGACGTGTTCAGCAACCGGGAAGGCTTGCTTCCAGCAGCGAGTGGACGCACTTGGCGTGAAGCGGATATCAACTACACTTCCGGCTTTCGTAATTCTGACCGCATTCTGTATTCCAATGATGGCTTGATCTACAAAACGACAGACCACTATGCATCATTCACTCGCTTGAAATAAGGAAGGACAACACAGACATGAAGAAGGTCATACTGAACGGTGAGGAATTTTCCAGCACGGCAGAGCTGCATGAGCTATTGAAGCAAAAGCTCGAACTGCCAGACTTTTACGGTGCGAATCTCGACGCCTTGTGGGACTGCCTTACAGGCATGATTGAGCTGCCGCTTGAATTAACCTGGACAAACTACCAGATTAGCAAGGAACGACTGGGGAATGAGGCAGAGAAGGTATATCAGCTGATGTTCGAGGCGGAAGAAGAGGGTATTGGATTCCAATTGAAGACTGAGGACTAGTATATGGATCATAGTTGCAAATTTGAGTACAAAGTGAACAGACCCTGGGGTCTGTTTTTTTGTGTTTTGTGGAGATGACTCGTTAAGTAACCGTAAAAAAGAAGGCCTAAATCCATCGTTAAAAATATTTTCACGAAAGGGTTGATTTTCGCATATCATACGTTAAAATAAAATTAACATTAAAATTATTTTCACGTTGAAGGGCGGAGTAATTATGAATGAAGGTACAGTCGCACAAAAGCAAGGGATCGGGGAATTAATTCGGATCAGGCCTTATATGCAATTTATGCTGAGCAAGATTGTTTCCAGATTTGGGGATTCGATTGATTCTATTGCCTATAGCTGGATGGTGTACATTCTCACAGGTTCAAAGCTGCTCATGGGAACACTGCTGGCTGTCAATTTTTTGCCGAGTATCTTTCTGGGGCTGTTTGTCGGCGCGCTGGTGGATCGCATGTCGCCCAAAAAGGTGATTGTACTGACGAATACGGGTCGAGGATTATTTGTTGGCATTACAGCCCTTCTGTTCGGTCTGGGTGAGCTTCAAGTCTGGCATCTGTTCGTCATCACCATTCTGAATTCCCTTCTGGAGTGTTTCGCGTCACCAGCCGAGGTATCCAGCGTACCGCGGTTGCTTCCCAAATCAATGCTGCTGTCCGGTAATGCCATGGCCTCATCTGCAACCCGGGTTGCTGAACTAGCAGGACTTGCAGTGGCGGGTACGTTAATTGCAGCGGCAGGGATCACATGGACGATTTTGATCGATGCTGTTTTGTTTGCCTTGAGTGCACTTCTGATGAGCCGTGTGGGTTACCCGAAAGCTTCAACATCATCTAACAATGAAAATACATCACTCGATTCATCCAATTCTCCTCCAGCACGAAAAAGCATATTCTCTGAAATGACGGAAGCCTTTCATTTTATGCGTAAACATGTGTTATTGCTGATCGTCTCGATTCTGTTTGCCTTTGTGAACTTCTGTCTGATGCCATTCAATGTTCTTCGCACGCCATATGTCATTGAAACGTTGCACGCCGGAGCGGGAGGATTAAGTCTGCTCAGTGGGTTGATTGTGGGAGGCATGGTACTTAGCGGCTTATGGCTGTCTCACCGAGGATCGAATTACCGTAAAAGTGTGTTGGTCATTGCCGGGATTGTCATGTTGGGGCTCAGTTATGCCATGACTGCACTCCCCGCTTACATGACGTCCTATCAGCTGCCTGTTGCTGCTTTCTTTTGTCTGATGATGGGCATGGGAATTCCGCTCGCTACGACACCCCTTGCGTCCTATCTCATGGAAGTTACGCCTTCCGAGATGCTTGGCAGGGTATATGCCCTTCAAAGTATGCTCGTCATGAGTGTGTCTCCAATTGGGAGTCTGATTTCAGGAGCACTTGCAGATTGGGTGGCGTTGCCGATTCTGTTTATGGTCTTTGGAGTTTTGCTTGCCATGTCAGCGGCTTTAGTGCTTTTGAGCAAGACTTTTCGCACCGTTCTATAATATGGCTTCCTGAATCTTGCGATCTCCAGCCTGTTTTGACCGAAACCCTGTTCGGACGGTATAATATACACATGATGGGCAACAGGTACCCCGGAAATGAGGATACAGGTATGCAGCGCAAAGTACTTTCAACAATTGAAGAAATCAAGGTCTACTCCGATCCGTATCGGATACAGATCTTGAATATGTTTAATAGACAGGGCAGACCCTCTACGGTCAAAGAGATCGCGGACCAGATGGGCGAAGTACCAGCCAAGGTACATTATCATGTGAAAAAACTGGAGAAAATCGGTCTGCTCACCATCGTATCCACTCGTGAAATTAATGGAATCATCGCCAAATATTATGAGCCTTTCAAGGGAGAAATCCAGCTCCGTAACGAAGATGAAGAGAATTCACCTTTGAAGGAGGTATTTCGCTCCGAAACCTTCAAATTGTTAAATGAAATGTATGAGCAGAGCCGTCGGCGATTTATGAATCAGGCGGAAAACGGGGACCGCATGTTCATCTCGGATATGACGTTGTATGCTAGTCGGGAAGAAGTAGAGCAGCTGTACAACGATATTACGAAAATGTGTGAACCCTATTTAACGAAAGACAGGCATAATGCGGACCAGGAGGTCTTTCATTTATTCAGTTCCCTATCGAAAGATACGGTGAGTAAGCCAGCTTCGGAAACCGATGGGAAATTGAAAAAGAAGGGTTCATCCGATAAGGGCAAGTCTGCTGCCAAAACGTTAAGACCTGCTAAAAAGCGGGATGAGTCCTCGTCTGGTGGTCAGTCGGAAGAGTAATCGGAGCATATTTCATCGCCATATTGACGTTATAACTGTATAAAGATGATATGCTGAACCAAGAAAAAAGCCGCCATTGGCGGCTTTTTCATGCGCAATTTGGCATGATGGAACACATGTATCTGTTTTTGCGTAAAGGACTTTAATTCGTTCATAAACTACATGTTTTCATCATAGTCTTTCACGTCACGTTTGGCTGCAGTTGCAGGAGAGTTCGATGTGCCATATTCCTCGACGGCTTCCCAGGCGTCAGCGTTATCGAACTTGCCAGCATTGCGCTGTCTTACTTCTCCGGCACCACTCGGCGGCATCGTCATAACTTCCTCTTCAACAGGCCGTTCGTTGCTTAACTCGCGGTTAGGCGTATCATTGATACAGTAGGCTGTGTAAGGGATCGCTTCAAGTCGTTCAAAGGGAATATCCTTACCACAGGTCACACATGAGCCATACGTTCCTTGTTCAATTCGCTCCAAGGCTTCATTAACCTGATTGAACTCGTCAGTTAACGTATCATCTATCGCCAAGTCACGGCTTCGCTCAAACGTTTCCGTACCGGCATCCGCCGGGTGATTATCGTATGATGACAGCTCGCCTGTTGAATCTTTCAGGGATTCGGCTGGAGCACCGTCTTCCATGCTGGATTCAAAATGGCGCTGTAGGTTTTCACGTTGTTCCAAAAGAGCGTTTTTCAGCTGTTGAAGTTGATCTTTGGTTAATGTACTCATAAGGACATGCTCCTTTCCCGCAATGGGGTTGTAGTCAGTCCTTACCCGAATTTCATAAGAAGCAATCAGTTTTGTGTGCAAAGAGGGGCGTTGGATTTTATATCTGGCGGATAATGTGTTATAAAAAATAGAGAGAGAAAATGCGGCGGTATCGAAGGTCTACTTGATGCATACCGCGGCGCGTTTGATAATGGAGGGTTGTCAGTATGGATGAGCATATGAAACGAAGATTGGACAAACAAAGACAATTGTTCAAACAATTGGGCGTGCAGCTCGACGCTTTATCGATTCATGAAAAACAATTCAATTATAAACTTCGTGGTTATGATCCGGATGAGGTGGATGCCTATCTTGATTTGGTTATTAAAGATTACGAACGTTTCTATGCCAATATAGCGGATCTGATGGACAAGTGGCAAGAGCAGCAGTTAACGATTCGGGATCTGAAGTCATCGGCGAAGCCAGTGGAAGATCCAACGAAGATTGATCGCAAACAACTGGATGATATTGTGAAACAACTGGAATACAGCGTTCGGCAATTAAAAATCAGGGCACGCCCTGAACAGGACCTGTTCTCCGAGTAGACCTGCACATCCGGGATGATATAAAATCAGCATTTTAATGCTCAACTAAAAGGTGGTTAATCATGAGTACTCATTTTTCGGTCAGTGTGCATTGTTTGTTGTTGTTGTCTTTCAGCGCGCCTGAACGAATCACTTCGGCACTGATTGCAGGTAGCGTGAATACCAACCCTGTTGTGGTCAGACGTATTCTGGGCGGGCTCAAAAAGGCAGGACTGGTAGACTCCTCACCGGGAACAAGAGGGTTCTATCTCGCCAAACCTTCAAGCGAAATCACATTAGCCATGATCTATCAGGCTGCTAAGGATGAAGGCCCATTGTTTCCGATTCACGGTAACTGCAATCCAAATTGTGATGTCGGCCTTCGTATTGATAGTCTTCTGACCAATCTGTACCAGGTTGCCGAAGCTAAAGTGGAACAATTCTTCGCATCCATTACCCTTGAAGATATGGAGCGTTCCTGTTCCCAGTTGGAAGTTCTTCCAACACATGTTGAATAAAGTGTAATGTAAGGGAAAGGGAAGGTGTGCTGTACTATGAACATTATTGTCATCTCGGACACTCATTTACCTCGAAGAGCACGTACGTTACCCGAACCCCTGCTTGAGGCGCTGGCAAATGCCGATCTGATTCTCCATGCGGGTGACTGGTCGGACTGGGATGTATACAAGCTGCTCAGCACTTATGCACCCGTTGAAGGTGTTGCAGGCAATACGGACCCGCCTGAAATAGGTCAAAAACTCGGGTTCTCCCGCATCGTTGAGGCAGACGGTTTGCGTCTTGGTCTGGTACATGGACATCTGGGAGCAAAGTCTACCGAGCAGAATGCGATTCATACCTTTGCAGGGCAGCAAGTGGATGCTGTGATTTTTGGACATTCACATATTCCGGTGATGCATACGGTCAATGATGTCTTGATCTTTAATCCAGGTTCTCCTACGGATCGTCGGCGCCAGCCCCAGTATTCTTTTGGTATCCTGACAACAGAGTTGGGGAAATTGCAGGCGGAACATGTTTTTTTTGATAAAAAATAGAAGTTGAAACAAGGCATCTCGAATCAGAAGGATCTTCTGATAATCGGGGTGCTTTTTGGTATGTGTGTGTTTAAAAGGAAACCTGTAAGTTATCTCTGAATGGGGAATATGGTCTGCTGTTTATCTGTCATTCATCTCTTCTCGCTGACCCCTATGGAGGCCTTCGTATGAATGATACAATGCGTTTACAACAATAAATTGAATACGTTTACATAAGGAGATGAATGTTGATGAAATTGTCTGTATTCACTGTAGCGACACCGGACTTGACGGCAGATGAATTGGCTTCAGCTGCAGCCGCAGCTGGCATCGAAGGAATCGAATGGAGATATCGTGGAATCCCGGCAGACGCTTTGTCCGAAGAACCTTCCTATTGGAGACATAATCGTTGCTCGATCGATCCGGACCAGTGGGAGGAACAGGTACCTGCATTCCGTGAAGCGGCAAAAAAGCATGGCAGACAATCGATTGCATTGGTGCCGTATCTGAACTGTGGGGATCTGCTTGCTACAGAGCAGGCGTTTCAATCCGCTCAAGCCTTGGGAGCATCCACAATGCGTGTTGGGGTTCCCGGCTATGATCGCAAAACCAGTTATCCTGAATTGTACAAACAAGCTGTGCAATATCTGAGTGAAGTTCAAGAAATGGCTCAACAGTATAAGGTAAAGGCAGTAGTGGAAACTCATCATCAAACGATTGCACCCACTGCATCACTGGCTTATCGGCTTGTGCAATCGCTGGACTCACAGCATGTAGGCGTTTTGTACGATCCAGGCAATATGGTGCATGAAGGGTATGAGAACCATCGTATGGGACTGGAATTGCTGGGACCTTATCTGGCGCATGTACATGTGAAGAATGCGGGCTGGTTCAAGGATGCATCGAACATGGATTCAAATTCCAGTGTAAATGAACAGAATACAGAAATTTCGATAGCTTCAGCCTGGCATTGCCAGTGGACCCCCTTGACCGAAGGGGTGGTGAACTGGTTGCAGGTATTCCGTGACCTGAAATCCGTTGGATATGACGGGTATTATGGCATTGAGGACTTTAGCGGAGTCTTGGAATCGAAGGCGATGTTACAGCACTTTGCAGATGTTTTTGCCGAAATTGAACGTCGTGTGGACGAGGAGGTACAGGTATGAGTTTGGTTCGAGTAGCGGTCATTGGAATCGGAAATATGGGTGCAGCGCATGCCAGAACGTTGGTGGCAGGAGAAGTACCGGGTGCAGAACTGGTTGCTGTTTGTGATGTGAGACAAGAAATGGAGAGCTGGGTATCCAGCAACCTTCCGGCCTCAGTCACCTATTGGCAGGATGCGGAGCAGATGATGTCATCGGGGACGATTGATGCGGTCATTATAGCAACACCGCATTATGACCATCCCGAAAAGGCCATTCAGGCTTTTCAGTATGGCCTGCATGTCATGATTGAGAAGCCTGCCGGAGTATACACCAAACAGGTACGCAAGATGAATGAAGCGGCTGCTGCCAGCGGCAAAGTGTTTTCCATGATGTACAACCAGCGAACCAATCCTTTATATATCAAGCTAAGGGATCTGATTGCCTCGGGGGAACTGGGTGAGGTACGGCGCACCAACTGGATTATTACGAATTGGTATCGGTCCCAAAGTTATTATGATTCGGGCGGCTGGCGTGCAACCTGGGCTGGTGAAGGGGGCGGTGTCCTGATCAATCAGGACCCTCACCAACTGGACCTGTGGCAATGGACCATCGGTATGATGCCGGTTCGTATGCGTGCCTTCTGTTCATTCGGCAAATACCGGAACATTGAAGTGGAAGATGATGTAACGGCATATGTCGAGTATGAAAATGGAGCAACAGGTGTATTCGTGACCACGACGGGTGAAGCACCGGGCACCAATCGGTTCGAGGTTAATGGGGATCGCGGTAAAATTGTCATTGAAGATGGTCAGTTGACCTTTTGGCGACTTCGTGAACCCGAGCCTGAATTCAATCAGAGATTTACCGGAGGATTTGGACAGCCGGAATGCTGGAAATGCGAGGTGCCGATTAGCGGTGTAGAAACCGGACATCCTGGACTGATTCGTAACTGGATCGATACGATCCGAAATGGAACCCCGCTCATCGCTCCCGGAGAAGAGGGCATCTATGGCTTAACTTTGTCCAATGCGATGCTGCTGTCGACCTGGACCGATAACTGGGTGGATTTGCCGATCGATGAGGATTTGTTCTATGAGCATTTGCAGCAGCGGATTGCCAGTTCAAATACAAAGAAAGCCAAGGCAGGAAACAGCAATCAGCCTGCTGATCTGTCACAGACATTTAAGTAGTGTTAATTTGTGAAATGCACGCAGAATCCAGAGACTGATTTTCAATATGTAATATAAGGTGCAAATTCAAATGCCCATAGGGGAAGGATGAAGAAGACATGGCAAAAGACGGAATGTTCTATGCTCCAAAGAGTCTGAAAAAAGAGGTCGTATGTGGTCCAGGTGAGTTTACCATTGCTGCTGTGGCGTTGGACCATGGACATATCTATGGTATGGTTGGCGGGCTGGTGGAGGCTGGGGCAACGCTCAAATGGGTATACGATCCTGACCCAGCTAAAATCGAGGCTTTTCGGAAACAGTTCCCGCAGGCACAGATCGCCGCATCTGAAGCGGATGTACTTGCTGACGATGAAGTGCAGCTCGTAGCCGGAGCAGCCATTACGTCGGAGCGTGCGCCACTTGGCATGAGAGTGATGACCGCAGGTAAAGATTATTTTACAGACAAAGCCCCTTTTACTACACTGGAGCAACTGTCCCTTGCGCGTGAAGAGGTTAAACGCACTGGGAAGAAATATATGGTCTATTACAGTGAACGTCTGCACGTGGAAAGTGCAATCTATGCCGGACAACTGATCGAACAGGGAGCCATCGGCAAGGTTGTTCAGGTTATGGGGACGGGGCCGCACCGATTGAATGCGGGTGGTCGGCCTGAATGGTTCTTCCAGCATGAAAAGTATGGCGGCATCCTCTGTGATATTGGAAGTCATCAGATCGAACAGTTCCTGACCTTTGCTTCTTGTACGGATGCAGAGGTAGGCTTCAGCAGGGTGCATAACTTCAATCATCCACAATTCCCTGAACTGGAGGACTTTGGCGAAGCATCACTAATCGGTAACAATGGTGCTTCCGGTTACTTCCGGGTAGACTGGTTTACACCGGATGGCCTGGGCACATGGGGCGATGGGCGAACAGTTATTTTGGGCACAGACGGATACATTGAGCTGCGTAAGTATATCGACGTGGCTAGGGAGCCTGAAGGCGATCAGGTGTACCTGGTTAATCATGAAGGGGAATATCGTTATAGTGTCAAAGGGCAGGTCGGTTATCCGTTCTTCGGTGAACTGATCCGGGATTGTCTCGATCGAACAGAGAATGCGATGACACAGGAACACGCGTTTAAGGCGGCAGAACTCTGCTTGATTGCGCAGCATAAGGCAATGAGTGAGAGAGTGGTATGGAGCAGTGGTGCGAAGTAAACGGTTTTATTTAATAGTAATTAGATTATGTATGGGGAGAGCAGCCAGGTGTAAAGGCTGCTCTTTTGTTTGTTGTGGTACCTTCGCAAATGGAACAATATGGTTTATTATGAAAGTAGTTCAGAAACTGAGCTGAATATGTGGTGTTTACGAAGTACATACATTAAATGTTAGCTAAAATTTATTAAAAGGGGGGAATATTATGCAGTTTCAAGTTGAATATAGCAAAATAAAAGATTCTTATAAGGGTTATAAACCTTATTTTGAGACACATAGAGAATCGGTAGAAAGTCTATTTAGGCATTACTTGATTCAAGGGAAAGGATCAGATTTTGAGGCGTTCTTAAACGAAAAGCATGATGATATGGAAGTAATTGATGAATTTAAACAGAAGTTTATATACAGTAGTACCTTATGCTTATTTAGATCGTTTGACCTTCTTTTATCACTCATTACGTTGGACGCAAAGAATTTTCATACGTGGTCTGATGTTACTGCTTACTATAGCAAGTTCTATTTGATAAAAGCTGTAAATTTTTTGTTGCAAAGAGGTTATATTGAATTAAAGAAGGATGGTAAACCACTGAAAGATAAAAATGATAGTAAATTTTATTTCTTTTTGCTGGAGGATGGTTACAAAGTTTTCAGTCAAGGAACTCCAGAGTTTAATCACTTAAAATCGAAAGGTAGTGGATCACATCAAACATGGTGGACTGTAATGGAGAGTCTTAGAGACATAAATGGAATTGAGAGTTTTGAAAGAGTAGGGTTCCTACTTGATAAACATTGGATAAACCCAAAAACAAGAAATGAAATTAATTATTCTTTAGAATATCTAGAAGGATTCAGAGAATTGGAATGGTTTGATTCGAATTTGACGAATCATCACAGATTTCGCAGAGGAGATTCTAGGGATTTTACATCAATGAATAGTTATTTTGCTAACACTTCACCAGAAGATTGTGATATAGGAGATTATTATACAGATGTAAAAGTGATTTTGTGGGAGTCTATCTTGTGTTACTTAGAATTATATAAAGATTTGATTGGAACTAACCAAATCTTTAGGATTGATAATTTATTTGAACTGCTTGATATTCATGGAATTAAAACTTTAAATTCAGACGTATCATCTAGTGTTATCCAAATCATCAGTAAGCTATTTGAAGAAGAATTGGATCCTTTTGCGTTTGATGATCCATTTAGATAACTCGTAGAAGTTAATAACATCAGCTAACATTATATTCAAGCAACGGCTCCTTTGGAGCCTTGGTCTGCGGATGGATTTGGGAGAGGAATTTCAGCAGACAACTCCTTTGGGGTTCATGAATACAGGAACGTTATCTGCAATACCCTAAAAAACAGTGCAATAGTAGATTGACATCGATCAAACTAAAAAAATAGTAGAGGTGAAAAAAGAATGGAAGCTTTTTTTGATAGTAATTTTTTTCAGACAACAATAATCTTGTTAGTTGGATTCTTTGCTTTTGTTACTTATCGGATGACAAAACGTGATGAAAGGAAAAATGCAGCCTTATTAGTGATAATGGAATTAAGAAGTATTGAAGAAAACTTAAATAAACTGAAAGATTCACGAGATTATTATGTTACTAGTCCTGTTGTTACATCAAATGAATGGAATACTTATAAACACCTTCTTGTAGGCAATTTGGACAATGACCAATATAAAACAATAGATGACTTGTACAATGTAGCAACAAGAATTGAGCAAGAAAGACGATTAATTAGAGAGCAAATTGAAATAATTATTAAAGAAAAAGCTCGTGCTTACCAAGAACAAATAATATCTGTAGCTGCTCAAATGTGGGATCAGGAAAAGAGTCTATTTGATGAAAGGGCTAGAAAAATTGCTGACTTATGTTTTCCGTCAGCACCTGAATTTAAGGGGAAGTTCCCAAAAGAGCTAATGGAAAAACTGTTGCATGAATATACTCCGGTTATGTCTACGACAGCTGGTGAAAAATTAAAGAAAATTGCAAATTAAAGTATAAAATTATTGGAACAAAGAGTAGTGTCTATTCGAAGAAGAGGGTACTGCAGATAACACAACATTCACGCTGCGGGCCGCTTTCGCATCCCTTGGTCCGCACCGAGGATTTTCGAGGAAGTTGGAACAGGCGGATAACCCTGCACTGGCTAAGTCCGTCGGACCCGCTCGCTACGCTCACTTAAGCCAGTGAGGGCTCGTGAATGCAAAAACGTTATATGAAATCAGGGAAATACCCATATAAAGGAGTTAGACAGGAAGTTCTAATTTCTTCTCCATTAGATAAGTTGATTAGTAATTGTTTACAAAGGGGGTTAACATGAAAATCTATTCACCGAAAGTAACTATAGCTGGGGGGAGACGGCATACCGTTGCAGTTAAATCTGACGGAACGGTTATGGCTGTAGGTGATAATAAATGTGGCCAGTGTAATATAAATGGCTGGAGCGATATTGTATCAGTGGCGGCTGGTAACGTCCACATGGCGACGAACACGGGTAATTCTCATACCATCGGTCTTAAATCTGATGGTACAGTAGAGGCTTTGGGTTGGAATAAGTATCATCAATGTGATGTAAATGATTGGCGAGATATTCAATCAGTAGCAGCAGGGTGGAGTCGTACCGTCGGACTTAGATCAGATGGCTCCGTGTTGGCTGTGGGTAGAAATACTGAAGGACAGTGCGATGTAGGTGGCTGGAGTGATATGGTGGCAATAACTGCTGGTGACTGGCATACTGTTGGTCTTAAATCTGACGGAACGTTGATGGCTGTGGGCAATAATCGGTACTCTCAATGTAATGTAAACGGATGGTTCGATATTAGAGCTTTAGCTGCGGGTTACCTTCATACCGTCGGACTTAAATCAGATGGTACGATGGTAGCTGCGGGTATGAATAAGCATAACCAATGTAAGGTAAGTAATTGGCGCGATATAGTGGCTGTAGCGGTGGGAAGTTATCACACTATCGGGCTCAAATCTGATGGTACAGTGGCGGCTGTGGGTTTGAATAAACACGGCCAGTGCAATGTGCATGACTGGCATGACATTGTGTCAGTAGCAGCGGGATGTGCTCATACTCTCGGACTTAAATCAGATGGCACGGTAGTTTCAGTGGGTGATAATGAATATGGTCAATGTAATGTAGATGACTGGGGTTGTATTTAAATTCCTGGAAATTAAGCGTTGTAAGAATCTTCAAGGATGCCCCTGAAATCATATAACATCGTATTCAACGCTGCGGAAAGGCAAGCCGATCCTTGGTCCGAAAGAGGCAATTCGGAGAAGCAGATTCCCCGGACACATCACACCGCCTAACTGCCGCAAGCGGCAGCCGGACCTATGGTCCTTAAGGCGCTGGAACGTCGTGAATACAGGAACGTTATATGTAATAGCCGCAAAGAAATAATAAAAAAATTAAATTACTTTGGAGGTAGAGTTTTCGAATACACACTTATGTATAGGAGGAGGCGAATGATATGACGATAATGCCTATTATAGTAATGATCTTTGTATTTGTACCTACCATTGTACTCATGGTAAGCATGCCTTATTTAACAAGAGAGACGATTAGTTTTGGGATCACCGTCAGTCCTGTACAATTCCACAGTGAGCCTCTGCGCCAGATGCGGAAGTCATATGCTAGGATTAGTGCTGCCTTGCATACCATCCTATTTATTGTTTGTATCATCTGCCTAATATACGGTGGTGAGCATTCCAAGCAACAAAGTTGGATCATTGTCACTTATTCACTCGCCATGGTCGTAATCTCCCTAGTCATAAACATTAGCTATCATTTCAAAATGAAAAGTTTACTACCTATGCTGCCTGTTGCTCCGGAACCATCGATCATAGCAGTGGACACTGGTTTTCGGAAAAGAAACATTGGCTTGTCTAGTAATTGGTTCCTCATTCATGTTTTAATTATTGTTGTTAGTATTGTAACTGTGCTACGCAACTACGATCTGATTCCTGATCAGATTCCGATCCATTTCAACAGCAGTTGGAACGTAGACCGCTATGCAGCTAAATCTTATAGTTCTGTGTTTATGCCTACGATAATGCAAGTGTTCATAACACTTTTGTTCATATTTGAGAATTGGAGTATTCGCAGAGTGAAGCAGCAGGTTCAACCCACTGATCCTAACCGTTCCATCAGACAAGACGTAACTTTCCGCCGTACTTGGTCATATTTTATGATTACAGCAAGCTTCTTAATAGTTATCCTGTTTTCCGTCGTGCAACTAAACATGATATCTCTGCTTAACATCAATTTCGCTATCCCCATTATCCTAATCATAATAGCCTTTATCATCCTATACGCCTTTGCCTTATCGTTCTGGGCTGGTCAGGGCGGAAGCCGCTTGGAGCGATCTGCCGATCGCTCCAATGTCAGACCTGTCCATGATGATGATAAATGGATATTAGGTATGATTTATTTCAATCGCAAAGATCCAAACCTAATCGTCGAGAAAAGGTTCGGAGTCGGCTGGGGATTAAATTTCGGTCACCCAGTAACCTGGCTGATTTGGCTCGGAATTATTGTACTGTTAGTTGTGGTGCGGTAACAAGGCTTTGAGGTTAATACTCACCGGAGAATTCTAGCTTTCAACAAATAAATATTTTCGCTTCCAAATTAGACGCCATCCACATTAGACAAGCAGATTCTGTATATAGCCTTTCATTTTCTTCTTAGCTCGTTGAATTTTTTGTAACAGCAGCAACAGTATCTTTAAAATCATCAGCAATCTCCCTGCTCGTATAACTACAAATCACATTCAATATTAAATACTGTCGCTCTACGCCCCTTGGTCGTCCCCCGCAAATAATAAAAGCTGATGGAACAATTGAAATTTCTAATCCTCCTGATTCTGTACCTGATTTATTAGTAAACGAATGGTTAGACAGAAAATTGATGCAATTATTCGAAGGAGGCAATAACTCTACCTAACATAATATTCACGCTACGGACATTCGTCCTTGGTCCGACATTCGCTGGGTCGTGAATACACCAACGCTATCGGGAATCTTCATAAATACTTTATTTTTTGGGGGGCATCTCAAGAATGAGTAAAAAAACAATAATTATTGAAGATTACAACAATGAATGGCCTGAAATGTTTTCTGATCTGAAATCCATCATAGAACATAGACTCGGGGATCTAGTACTTAGATTCGAGCACGTTGGTAGTACAGCAGTACCTGGACTAGCGGCAAAACCTATTTTAGATATTGATGTAGTAATTGATTCTATGGACTTGCTTCCAGATGTAATTCAAGGATTAGAAAGTCTAGGTTACTATCATGAAGGGAATTTGGGTGTTGAGAACAGAGAAGCTTTTGCAAGAAAAGATGCAAATGTTCCCTATAGTATAGTAAATATACAGAAACCTGAACATCATTTATATGTTTGTGATAAAGAGAGCAAAGAGTTATTAAGACATACTTCCTTCAGAGATGCATTAATTAGCAATCCCGAATTTGTAGTCGAATATGCCAATCTAAAGAAAGAGCTGGTTATTAGGTATAGAGAAAATCGCCAGTCTTATACGGATGGGAAGACCGAATTTGTGAATAAAGTACTTAATGTGGAAAGACTTTGTAGGTAGCTCAAGGGAAAGAAGACATCGGATAACATTGTATTCACCGAACGGGCTAACGCTCCTTGGTTTGCCAGAGGCATTTCGAGGTAGTCGTACCAGACAGACAACTCCTATGAAACTAAGTCTTCGACCCAGCCGCTGATGCTCCTTTAAGCCTCTCGGGTTCGTGAATACAACAATGTTATACGCAAGTTTGTGAAACCTTTTATGAAATAACTAATTTCTCAAAATCTATTTTTAAACCATATTTGTAAAGAAAGTCGACACCTAATATTGCATCGAAACCATATGGTTCTTTGGTAAGTCCTAGTTGGATAGTAAAATCTTTAAGCACAATGCTATCAATAGAGGATCCGAGACAATCTGCTGATAACATTTCAAAAATAGTTGTGGAGCATCCGGTATCCAGAAGGATGTTATTCAGAAGAGTTGATTTATTCTTGTAAGATAGAGGGAGAGAAACAATAGGAAGACCATTTACAAGATGGATTTTCATCGAAGACCTCTAATTCCAGTAAAGGGTTGCTCAATGACTTCAATAAATTCATTTCCGGTGTAGAATACATAGAGTTCCCTAGTAGGCTCTGACAAATGAAGTTTTTTATATGAGGCCCATGCACGCTTAGGGTCGTCATAATCAGAAACAACTGACATTTCTTCAATCGTTCTTATATGGTTATTTGATTGAGTGGCAAGAGCTTCAACTAGAACCCAACGATTAGGGTAGATTTCACGGATATGACTCCATTTCATACATGAA
Organism: Paenibacillus sp. UMB7766-LJ446; assembly: GCF_030226665.1. Lineage (NCBI taxonomy): Bacteria > Bacillati > Bacillota > Bacilli > Caryophanales > Paenibacillaceae > Paenibacillus > Paenibacillus sp. UMB7766-LJ446. The sequence continues at coordinate 31,565 of NZ_JASOYM010000012.1, read as the reverse complement.
CACCTCCGAAAAGACTTATATTTTCATTGTACAACCCCATTTTGAAACATTCAATGATAGTGATTTCAAAGGAGAACGAACCAGCGTGTAACAACGTTTCCTGCTGCGTCCCGTTCGCTCCTAGATATGGAGAGGATCTTCAATGAGGATAATCAGGCAGACAGCCCTGCGATGCTAAGTGACGGAGCCACCCAGTCACTAAGCTCTTTTAAGCCTCTCAGGTCCAGGAACACATAAACGTTATGCGCCATTACCGATAAATATTAAAGATAATATTTAAGGAGAAAATTTATGAAAAGTAAGATACTCTTATTATTTTTTATTACTATAATGTTTTCATCTTGTCAAAATATTAGTCAATCGACTACTTTGAACAGCGAAACTAAATCAATAATGAATTCTGAACTGCCTCCTGATGTAGTGAGTACAGGTAATGGAACAGAACCGAAAGAAATAACTGAAGATCGATCAGATGCTTCTAACAATGAAGTGTTAACCATGAGCATTGGGAACCTTGATTTGAAAGGAGAATTTTATGATGAAATGCTTCGAAATCCTATAGATCATGATTATGAAGTGGAATTTAATGAATTTCAAAATTCCAAAGAGATTATTACAACATTGGGATGGGGGGCGTTGGAAAGCAGATATACAGAGATTTGGGATAAAGAATTGAATCAAATATATAAAAAGCTTCTTTCTAAGTTGGATAGAGAACCAAGAGAAGCACTAATTGAATCGCAGAAAGAATGGTTACAGTATCATTTAAAAGAAACAAAATTTGTAGAGAAGACATTTATTTATAATGGTTACCTTGGATCAAAAGGATCGGTAAGCCTAGGCACGGTTATACGGGAGAGAGTTAGGGAAAGAACAATGCAATTATTTGAATATCGATATTTGCTAGATGGTGAAGTTGAGTTTTTATACCAAAGTAAAAAATACAGGTGAATCTTAGGTTTTTAGATGATGCTTCGAAGACAGTAACGGCGCATAACAATGTATTCATGTTGCGGGGCTACCACCCCTTGGTTATCAGATGTATAATCATGGAAGAACACTCAGACAACAAACGAGCCAGCTTAAGATAAGAGCTATCTAAGGCTGGCTCGTTTCGTTTTACAAGAACGTTATATGTTTCGGAACGACGAAAAAAAGAAAAAACAATAAAGGAGATTACCTCAATGTGTACTAGTTTCGCTGTTCATTTAGACAAGACATTTATTGGTATGAACTTCGACATTTCTCGAAGACCAATCAAAATTGTTTTGATTGGTGAAGATCAACTATTAGTTCTTCAGAATGATGCTGGACAATTTTATCCAGCATTCGGTTTGAATAGTAGTGGTACATTTATGAACTTATTAATGGTCGATCCAATTGAAGAAGGCAAATATAGACGTGGAAAGAATTGCGTACATATTATGAAATTGTTTGATGAAATTCTTTCAGGACGGATTGAGTTATCTCAATTAAGTGAATATTTAACCAATAACGTAATTGTTAATGTCCCGAGTCATAGTGTCCACAGTTTGATAGCCGGGAGAAATCGGAAGACATTTATTGTTGAACCGGGAAGAAAGAACATTGATATTAACTCTTCCGATAGGGACTTCATAGTACTAACTAATTTTCCTGTATCGGATAATTTCGAAAATGAATATAAGACTTTTGAAGGACCAGGAAATGATAGATATATAAAGGCCTACGAAGTCATTTCAAATAACAAAGAAACATTTAATATCGCAACAGGCCTTAACTTGCTTATGGATACTGCTCAGCAAAGTGGGGATTATCCAACCCAATTTTCGCTTATATTTGTTCCAGAAGAAGGTAAAGTTCATTTTACTCTGAATGGAGATTTTACAAAGATATTTGAATTCTCATTTATCAATAAGCAAATTCAGAGTATTGAAGGTTTTACAAGGAATAATAGTCTTAAACTTACCAAAAAAGGTGTGTTGCTTTCAGAACTTGAAGATTGGTAATGACTGTACAGATATAGGAATAGCATTTCGAGAGTTATTCAATGAAGCATAATTAGGCAGATAACATCGATTTCCCTAAGATAAGAGCTATCTAAGGGGTAACGTTAGATGAATGGTTTGAAAGGTGGTGAAGTTCTAGATCATGAAACCAGAAATGAAGTATAAAATAATTATATTTCTTTCAAGTATAAGTTTCCTCTCAACCATGTATGGAATTCTATTTTTGATCGGCGTGCCATTCTCAGAGCCAGCAATTATTGGAGTCGTAATTGGTACAGTTTACGGATCATTCGCGAAAACAATTGATTATAAGAGCAGAGATAAATATATAGGAATAATCTCTTTAATTGTATTGATAGCTATACTTCTTTTAATAAATAAAAATAATACTGAATTTGTATTGAAAATATTATTGATATCTCCATTATTATTTTTGATTATTTTAGTATATGACTACTTTAATAAGCAATCGTATTTTAGGTATTTAAAGAACAAAGATAATCAGAACAATGTTATGTAAATTTAAGGGGATTAGACCCATCATATGACACTATACCCACGGATCGATTCGATTCCGTCGTCTCTCGATCCGAGAGAGCTAAATGTGGTTTGATGAGGCATTTCATAACGGGGAAGCAGAATCAACCGGATATATCCGCACCAACTAACCACATCGCGGTCGCCCTTCGAGCTTAAGGTGGTGGGACGTCGTGAACACGGTAATGTTATCCGAAAAACTAATACTATTATAGAGTGGATTTAAATATCAATTTTGGTGAAAGGCGGTGATTTTTGTATCTCACAACAGACAACTTACAAGATCTCAGAACGCAGCAATTGAATATATAAATCATTGCACGAGATCCCAAAAAAGTGAAGCTCAAGCATCACTCAAAGAAATTTTTCAGTTATCCAATATTCCTTGGAATATCTTTGAAGAAGCAGTTGATAAGCTTAGATCCCATGCAAGGGTGGCTATGCATTTTCATCCGGATCGTCCGGTTGTAGATATGAAAAGTGTGGCTCAATCATTATTAGAGCAGGGGATCTATAAAAGTCAGTTCGAGACTCTCATATCCAATGGGAGCGTATCGGCATATGTAGGTGGTGCACGGGACCTTTGGGAGGAAAAACTATTTGGCGGAGCTTATCAGATAGAGGGAGTAACCAACTTTGAAAGACCAAAGTATGGGGCTCTTCATTTGTTGTTACATCCGGATGGACCGTCTCCACGATTCGGATCTTGTTATTTTCTTTTAAAACCGAATGCTTCACATCGTTGCACGTTCACTTACGGTGGCTCACAAGATGATCCGAAGGAAATGGGGACATATGAGGAATTAGACGATATTCTATCTGCGCTTTTTACGGATGCTTTCTTTCGGGATTATGCTATTGGAGAAAAAGATCTTACTCCTAAAAAATTGATAGATCAGCTATTGTACAATCTGGAACGTCCGTTAGAGGATCCCTCAAAACTGGCCCCACATCGGAATCTTAACCATTTTATCGAAACTCAAGTTCATGGAGATATCGTTCTTGAAGATGATGTGGAAATTTTAGTAGCTGACCCATCGTTCAAAGGAACAGAAATAGGGAATCACTTAGAGCAAATTTGCATCAAATATTCCATTAAACTATTTTGGCATATGGGATTTGCGATGCGTGCGGAGGAAGTGCCCTCTGATTTTAGGGGTCCAACCATGCCCTCATTAGCCAAGCGAATTGCAAGCAATGGTAACATCGATGCAAGTCTGATCGGGAATGCAGTCAACGATTTGAAACGCAATCCTGACCTCTGGTCTGACAGAGGTAACTATGAAGAAGTGCTTCAGGAATTAAAATACATGTGGCATGTACTCGTTCGATATGGTAAATCGATGGATTCCATTTTCAGTAATAGCATCAGCGATAATAAAAACCTCTAGAAATTCTTATACGTTCAACCTAATTGATTTAATAGTGCATCTATTTGGTGGATTAATAATTACAATATTATTCTAAGCAATGAACATGGAATAGATCTATTCTTTTCGAACGAAGTTATTATCTTTTACAAAATTGGTCTAGGTATTTTGCAATTCGAAGAAGTCGTAGACACTCAAACATAACCCATGCAAAGGAAGATGAGAAAATGGATAAAGGGAAAATTATATTTTTGAATGGCGTAACCAGTTCAGGTAAAACTTCAATCGTAGAAGCGATGCAAAATTATTCTGATCCCTTTTTTTATGTTGTGGCCAATGATCTTTTTGAAAATACGATTGGTGATAAACATTTGCAAACAGACTACTGGAAGTATTTAAGTGAAGCCATCATTATAATGTATCATACAGCAAAATTATTTTCGGATCATGGAAAGAATGTTTTAATCGATGGGATACTTGTTGAAAGACCGGAATTAAAGCCGCATTATGGTAAAGTCCAAGATATATTTGCTGGATATCCTTTGGATATCATTGAGGTGTACTGCCCATTAGATCTTTGTCGTAAGCGAAATATAGAACGTGGTGACAGAAGAGAAGATCAATCCGATGAGCAAAATAAAATAATGTCGCCACACATCCGTTATAGCTATTCAGTCGATACGAGTTTGAATACGGCGGAAGAATGTGCAGAAATGATTATCACATCAGTATTCAAAAAATAATTATCGAAAATATTTATTTAAGGAAGCAGAATCAGGCAAACATACTTCAAACTTTCATTGAGGGGAAGGAAGAAGTATGGGGTGGCCATTTGTTTTTTTATTATGAAGACGTACAAAATTTATATCATATGGGGGATTAAAATGAAGATTGTTTTTAGAAATTTCGATGAATCTTATTATGAACAAGTTTGTGATTTTTTGATTGAATTATCAAAAGATGACCGTAGGCATATAAATTGGAACTGGGCAAGGTGGGAGTGGATGTTTCATCATCCTGAATTCAATCGAGACTTAATGGATAAGATTGGCTTGTGGTATTGTAATGACGAGTTAGTAGGTATAGCAACCTATGACCACTATTTTGGTGAAGCATTTTTTGCTACTAAACAAGGGTTTGAAGAATTAGAACAAGATATATTAGAATATACAACTACAACTTTCAGTAATGAAAATGGTCTGGGGATTGCAGTGAATGACAAAGATACTCACACTCTAGATTTATTGCGCAGTAAGAAGTTTGTGGAGAATGATCTGACTGAGAACATACTTGAACTTACACTAGAGAATGTTAGCCTTGATTATGTAATTCCTGAAGACATAATACTAAAAAGTATAGATATAGAAAATGACTTATATAAGCTTCATCATTTGTTATGGAAGGCATTTGACAATGAAGGATCTTTACCTACGGATGAAGCTACTATAATTAAGCAAAAAAGAATGTTGTCAGCAAGAAATATGAATTCATTCCTACATATTGTTGCCGAGAATGAAGATGGGGAATACGTTGCTTATTGTGGCTTATGGTACAGTCAAAAAACGGATTATGTTTATGTAGAACCTGTATGTACAATTCCAGAGTATCGGCAGAAGGGACTTGGAAAAGCAGTAGTTTTAGAAGCCTTGAAAAGAGGTCGCTCCTTAGGTGCTGAAAAGGCATATGTTATTTCGGATAGTTCTTTTTACAAGTCATTAGGCTTTCAACAGTATTCTCATTATACTTTCTATTGGCATAACATTTGATACTTTCTAAAGCCGTTCGGGTTCGTGAATGTAGGGAATGCTATCTAAAAGGGAATGTAGTGGAAGAAAGGATGAAAGCATGAACATTCAGGACGTCCCAATTGAGATAATAGAAAAAATCGGAAAAGTCCAGAAAATTACTTTTCCCAAACAAGGTCATACTTCTATCGTGGCTATTCTGGATACGCTCGATAAAAAGTACATAATCAAAAAGACAGAAAACGATCTCTATAATGAATGGTTATTAGAAGAATACAAGGTGCTTCAATATCTTTACCATACGGGGCTCCCAGTTCCGCGAGCATATTCATATCATGTCGAGAATCAATCGAGATGGCTTTTAATGGATTATATTGATGGAATAAGTTTGAGGGAATTTTTATCTAAAGAGCCCAATCTCAAAGATAAAGAAACAGCTATCTTTAACTTTGGCCTTTGTTTAAAGAAAATACATGAATGTTCCTGCCCTATTGAATTATTGGAAAATGATCATCCTTGGTTAGATACAATGCTTAATAAAGCAGAATATAATCTTAATCACTTTGCTATAGACGGATCAGAAGAATTACTTAAACGGTTGAAAGCAGTAAGACCCAAACCAAGAGATAACACTTTGATTCATGGCGATTTTACAATTGATAATGTATTAATTAAAGAATGCAACATAGTTGGAGTTATTGACTGGTCGGGAGCGGCGTACGGGGATCCAAGATATGATGTAGCATTGGCCATTAGACCCAAATGTAATACTTTTGATAATGAAAGAGATAAAGAAATATTTTATAACGCATACGGCAAGTTACGAATAACGGATGAAGAATATAACTATTTTGAAGACGGAATATATAGCTTCTTTTAGTATCGCTTCGGAGCGTGCTTCATCAGATAACACTATATTCAGGCAGACACTTCCATACCACTAACCGCATCAAGGCTAGGAAACCACCCCTTAAGTCGGCGGAGGGTTCATGAATACAGAATCGTTATAAGCTGCACATATTAGGAGGTCAACTATGTTAGATCATAAAGAAATCTTACCGATTATTAGAAGGTTCGAAGAGAATGAATTAACTTATTCACTTGGTGGAAGTGGATTGTTATATTATTTTAATTTATCAAATACAGTGAATGATTGGGATCTTATAGTTGATTGTCCAAAAGATATGCTGCTTAAAGTTATAGATGGATACGATTGGATAGAACAGGATAGTGGTGACTACCCTTTTGCAAGTGAATACAGGATACATATTCCTTCATTAAGAATAGATATCATAGGAGGATTTGCTTTTTATGCTGAAGAAGAAGTGGTTCGTTTACCTACATCTCATATTCAAAATAGAACATGGGATGGAATAAAGGTATCCCGTCCTGAAATCTGGTATGTTGCCTATTATTTAATGGGAAGAGAAGCGAAATCAAATTTGATCTTAGGTCACTTACAAACACATAAAGAAATTGTAGATCAACATGTAATAAGAGATTTATTAATGAGGAATGGTTTAAATTATGAAATTAAAGAAGAACTTAGTAAATTAATTCAATGATGGACCCTACACCTAAAGCATTAATATTTAATGTGTTCTTACAGTAGTGTTGTCTACAAGGATCGATTACGAAAAGCCATTAATTAACAAATGAACAGCAAACAAAATTTATACCAGATGAGGTGAACAGAATGAACAAGCATATGGTCTATGAAACAAACAGCTCCTATTGGAATAATCTATAGATTGAAAGCTAATGAATGGAGAACGAAATAGTGATTTTAAAGTCAGCAGGTGACATCATCTAAAATTAAATTCTTACGATAGGGTTTATAGGCCTTGTCGTTCAATCAACAATCAGGGAAGTGACTCTGTTGACATGCGAGCCGACCTAAGATAGTAGCTATCTAAGGTCGGCTCGCGTAGCGAATATGGGAACGTTATTTGAAAGACCATAAGTGTAAAGAAAGATGGTGCGAATCAGATGTCTCACGAAATCTTATTTCGTAAATTTGAAAATATTAAATTGATTGAACTTTCAGGAGGATATACCAACAGTACATTTTTACTTGAAGGTACAAACCCGCCTGTTATTGCAAAGATCTCAACTAATAACAGTATTGATGCTAGAGTAGAAATTAATTGTCTAACTCTCTTGAACGAGGCAAGAATCTCGCCTAGAATACACGATTATTTTGAAGATAACGGATTTTTGTACATTATTTTGGACTATTTACAGGGAGTGAATAGCCAAAAATATCTGGATGATAATGATAATGTCAAAGCTCAAGAAATTTTTAAGCTACTTGGAAAGCATCTAGCAAAAGATGTTCATTCAATACAGCTTAGAGAGTTCAACTCCAATATACCGATATTAAACCTCATAAATGTTGATATAGATTCTATTGATTTCATACCAAGTGTCATAAAAGAAAAAGTTAAAGTTTTACTTAACATTGATATTGAAGAAGAGGAAACATTAATACATGGTGATTATGGACCTCATAATGCAATTAGCTTAGATGACACATTGTATATTATTGATTGGGAATGGGCCGGATGGGGGCATCCTCTTCAGGATATCGCATGGGTAATATGGTTTGTACATCTGCATTATCCAATGTTTGCGAAGGATCTTTCATGGATTTTTATAAGTGAGTATAGCTCATATTCAAATGTACAAATTAATGAAGAATTATTGAAAGCGTTCTCGATTTCTCGGATTCTAAATATTATGAATCGAATAAAAAATGCGAATATGGATGTAAAGAACGAATGGGTTAGAAGATTAGAATGGACACTTCAAACAAATTTTCTTAAGTGATTGAGGAGGGGATTATTCAGATTACAATGTATACAAAGCTGCTTCTCTTCATGGTTTTCATGAAGATGAAAGAGAGAAGTTGAATTAGCTCTCAACGACGAACATTAGACGAAAGCGCAAAAGGCTATTATATTGCAGTAAATTCAAAGGAGGCTACAACATGACAAGATCCGTTTACGTCATTTCTGGCCCTGCCGGTGTCGGGAAATCTACTACATCAAAGAAACTTGTTGAACATCTGGATCGCAGTTCATATATATCTGGTGATGATATTAGTCATCTACCTGTAAACGGGAGGGGAAAGCCGTGGATCTGTCAAGAAACTCATAAGCTAACGTGGATAAATATTTTAAGTTTAGTGAAGAACCTCATTGAATTTAGTTACGATGTTGTTATAGATTATGTGACGTTTCCAACGGAGGCTAAATGGTTAGCTAATGAGCTGGAAAGTATAAATGTAAGGATTATTTATGTTGTATTTATGGTTGATCATGAAACAATTATTAGAAGAGATCAGTTAAGAGATCCAACGATACAAATGGGAGAACGAAGCGTAATCCTTTTGAATGAATTTAAAGATGCCCTAAAAGACGAAAGACATATATTAAATACCCAACAATATTCTGTTGACCAGATAGATGAAGTGATTGAAGAGATATTAAACAATAATAGATTTTTAATAGGCTAATTGGAAGAAGAGGTACCATCGTATAACATATAATCAAGCTGCGGCTCCTGGGAAATACCTGATTCAGCAAGATGGGTCTGGAAGAGGCATTTCATGCTAGTCTCACGAGAGCAACCTACACCTTCGAACTTCATATTTCCACATTGAATTTGAATGATTTATTGCGAGCAGAATTAAAAGGTAATGATAAATTTTTACTGTATAAGAATATACGTTCTGGTATAATTGAACTGAGAATAGCAAATCTCTTCCTCTAAATTTGGTTACAAATAAAAACAGTGAGGTGAGTGAGATGGAACAAAGGAATGCGCCAGAGATAAGAATTGAACTATGGGACGAAGGAGATCTAGATTTGCTTCGTCAATTAAATTCGCCTGAGATGACAGTACACTTCGGAGGACCAGAGACTGAGGAGAAAATCCTAGCTCGCCATAAGCGCTATTATGAAATCGCCCAAAGTGGAACAGGGAAAATGTTTAAGATCCTTTTGCTTCCGCATCTTGAAGTCGTGGGTAGTGTAGGGTATTGGGATCAGACGTGGAAAGAAGAATCTATTTTCGAGATAGGTTGGAGTGTTTTATCTGAATATCAAGGTAGAGGAATAGCGACTGAAGCAACAGCAAAGGCCATAGCTTCTATTCGTTCTGAAAAGAAGAAACATAATTTCATTCACGCTTTTCCTAAAACTAGAAATCCCGCTTCGAATGCCATTTGTCGCAAGCTGGGCTTTTCTTATATTGGCGAGTGTGATTTTGAATACCCTATTGGGACTACCATACGTTGCAATGACTGGAGATTGGCAGTCGAGGAAAATTAAGATCAAGAGCACGGAGGGAAATTTAAATCAGCTGTATGTCTTTCTCCATATTTCAGGGCAGATGAGAGACCATCTGCTTTTTTTTGCTTGATTTACTTCATATATGTAATAATATGGATTAGTACTGAGTGAGAATACTTAAACCATTAAGGAGAACTAAAATGTCGCAGTTTCCAGAATTAGAAACAAAAAGACTTGTATTAAGAGAACTAACACAGAATGATTCCAGTGATATATTTCATTGTTTTTCATTGGATGAAGTTACGAAGTTTTATGATGTTGAGAGTTTTACAACCATTAAACAAGCAGAAGAATTAATTCGAAGATGGAATGAAAGATTTGAAACAGGTCAAGCCATTCGGTGGGGAATCACTCTGAAGTCTGAAAACAGAGTAATTGGAACATGTGGCTTTCATGGCTGGATGAAAAATCATTATAAAGCTGTCATTGGATATGAACTAACACCAGAATATTGGCATCATGGTATTATGACTGAGGTGGTTGAAAAGGTCATTGAATATGGATTTAATACACTTGGCTTAAACCGAATTGAAGCATTTGTAGAACCAGAGAATGTGGGATCAAGAAAGGTACTTGAGAAAATCGGCTTTAGAGAAGAAGGGATATTAAAGGAAAATTATTATTGGAAGAATCGATTTGTTGATAATGCCATTTATGCATTTCTCAAGAGTGACTATAAAGTTCATTCATAGCTAACGAAAGAAGGGTAACCAGATGATTACAATTCGATTTGTTTCAAATGAGGATATCCCACACATTCAATCCATAGCTCAAGAAACATGGAATTATACTTATAAAGGCATATACTCCGAAGGCTACATACAAAATTTTTTAAGTAGAGCATATTCAACTGAGAATTTAAGTCGATCTGTCGAGAGAGATCTTCAAAGTGCCAAACGGAGTTTTTTAATAGCAGAATTTAATGGCAAAGTCGTTGGATATGCTCAAACAAGACAAGTGAAAGAAGAAGAATATGAATTACTAAGAATTTATATACGACCTGAATATCACAAAATGGGAATAGGTAAAGAGTTTGTTCAGAGATTCACTCAAGTTTTAAAGCCAATAAATAAAATGTTTGCCTGGGTAGGGAAAGAGAATCATATAGGAAGGGCATTTTATGAGAAAAGTGGATTTGAAGAAATAGAAGAAATGATCGAAACCATAGAAGGGCACAGTAAAACGCAAGTTAAATATGAATTGGAAATCTCGAAGGTATAGATATGCACTCATATTAAGAAAGGAGAGAGGACAATGAAACGAGTCAACGTAACATACACTCTAATTACAGATGAATCAAAATCGAAAGTCTTAATGGTCAAAAATGTAGGACGTTCAAGCTGGTCTTTACCAGGAGGAGCAGTAGAACCAGATGAATCATTAGAGCAAGCTGCTATCCGAGAAGCCAAAGAAGAGACAGGTTTTGATGTTAAGGTCTATGGCATCGTAGCTATAAATGAATGTAAATTTGAACATTTAAATGAACATGCAATTTTTATAGTCTTCAGGGCTGAAATTACTGGAGGTACTGAACAAATTGTAAGACCTGATGAAATCTCCGAGATTGCTTGGAAGGATATAGAGGAAGGAGATCAATTAATGCCATTTTATAAAGGGGGTATAAGGAACTTAATTAGCGGTAATGAGATCACTTACTTCAATGAAGGAACCAAGTGATATGTGATACATAAAGTGAATTGATGAAAACCATACACACTGTGGCGTTCGCCCCTGGTTTGACAAGTACTTTTCTAAGACTAGAAGAACTAACTTAATACGCCCAGCTCCTTAAGATAAGAGAGTTTAAGAGAGCTAAGAGCTATCTAAGGGTGAGAGGCATCATGAGGAGTTCATAAAAAGTTATATGAGCTGGGGGAATAATATCATTAAAATACTGAAAACGCTCAGTTTCACAGTAGTACTTCTTCTTGTAGCTTATTTCTCTTATCAATATCTCAATCAAGAAAATGAACAGCTGAATAAAGAGATTTCTATCGATCACATTAAAAGTACCCAAATGACAAAAGCAGTCTACTCGCACAAAACGCCTTCAAACATCAGTGCTGGAATAGCATTTCGACTTCATTCAAGAAGAGATAATACAATCCAATATGATCTTGAGCAAATGCGGCAGCGATTGTAATGAATGAGAATAATGAACTAGTGAAAGCAAGAGATTAAACAAGCAGAACACAAATTAGATTCAATAACGGAGGATGCTATGAAATGGAAATTTCATTATCCAAGGCAAGTCTTAAAGAAGCTTCAATCATTCACGAAATCCAAATAAAAGCATTCATGCCTCTATTAAATAAATATCAAGACCTTGAAACAAGCCCAGCAAATGAAACGGTGGAACAAATAGCAGATCGAATAAATCAAAGCTTTACAGATTATTACCTAATTAGAGAAGCAAATATTCCTGTAGGGGCTATTAGAATTGTAAAAATGGAGAATAAAACCTATCGAGTGAGCCCCGTTTTTATTTTACCCGACTATCAAGGGAGAGGGATCGCACAAAAAGTATTTTCAATGATAGAAGATATATATAGCCATGCGGAAATATGGGAGTTGGCTACAATTTCAGAAGAGCATGGGAATTGTTACCTTTATGAAAAATTAGGATATAGGCAGAAGGGAGATACGAAACAAATTAACGACAAAATGACAATTGTGCTTTATGAAAAACGCATGATTTAGGTAATCAAGAACAATAAGATTAAAAAATTTAGACTGATGCGCGTGAAGGCTGAAAAAATTGTATAACGTAATATTCAAGCTTTGGTCATGACGGAAGTTTGATCTGAGGGATGGATATTGGAGAAATTATCTCAATTGAGACCCCTTATAGGGTTCATAGATACAGAAAGGTTATTGGATTTAACCAAAATCATAATAAGGGAGTGTGTCCAGTGGAGAGTAAAGAGACGTTTAATTGTATTGCTAGTGAATATGAAAAATATAGACCCAACTATCCTGATGAAATGTTTGATGATATTTTTAATTATTCAAATGCAGTAGAAGAAGATAAAATCCTTGAAATCGGTTGCGGAACTGGACAAGCAACAAGTGGATTAGTTGATAGAGAATATAAAAATATTACATGTATTGAATTGGGGGATAAATTAGCCCGGCTCACTGCAGAAAAATTCAAATCCTATAAGTCTCTTAAAGTGATCAATACATCGTTCGAAGAGTGGGACGGTGAAGGTGGTCCTTTTAAATTAGCAGTTTCGGGTACTGCATTTCATTTTATTGATCCTCAGTTTGGTTATCGCAGGGTGTGGGAGTTACTTGAGGATTCAGGTGCAATTGGTTTCTTCTGGACCATTCATGTGCCAATGTACGATGAGATTCATAATGAAATACGATCTCATTATAAAGTGTTTGCACCACATTTAGACGATTCCAAATTACAAACGCCTGAAGAAACCATAAATGAAAGAAAAGCGATCACTGAGGAAACAGGTAATTTTACAAGAATAGAAGTCAAAGAATATAGCCGAATTCTTTCATACACAAGCAGCGATTATATTTCGTTGCTTAATACCAATTCAAAGCATAGACAACTGTCGGAACCGGACAGAAACAATTTGTTAAATAGAATCAAAAATTCTATTGATAGATAAGGTGGATATATTTTTAAAGACCATAGAGTTGCTTTGTTTTTAGGAAAGAAGTTGAAGTGAACTGAATTATTCATTTCGAATATAACAACGATATGAACATTGTAGAAAATTCAAACCTTATAAAGGACTGGTTGGATGTTCTATGTTAACTCAAGAGCGATCATTGAAAGAATTCATAATGAAGCTATTGAAGTCGTTATACAAAGAAGAACAAAGTCGGACTCTGCTTTTCAGTTTGAACTTCCTGGAGGTAGAATTGAATTGTTTGAATCGTTAGTCCAAGCTCTGGTAAGAGAGGTTAAAGAAGAGACTGGATTAACTATCTACGAAATAGAAGGAATGGAAACAAGAATTGATACGACTGGAATTAATCCTGAATTTGAAGTGGAGTGTATTAGACCATTCGCAGCTTATCAAACCACTAAGGGACCAATTGATTCCGTTGGATATTATTTTAGATGTAAGGCAAGTGGAGAATTGTTAGAAGCTGGTGATGAAACAGTAGATATTCAATGGATTGATATTAAGGAACTAAATAAATTATTTATGGAGAACCCATTAGATTTTTCCGATGTTGATCGTGCTGGAATTAAGTATTACTTGAATTATCAAGGGTTTTGAGAGGAGCTGGAGGGTGAAATCTTTGAAAAGAGCTGTTTATTTCCTTTCTTTGATCATTGGAATCGTTTTTATTGCCATGGGAGTAGTACCAGCTATTTTTGCCTATCCCTACAGTGCTGGACCAAATTCTGGGCCAGTAGGCTTTTGGGAACGGATACTGATTACTAGTTATGAACAATGAACAGTGTTTCTGATTGTTGGCATGATATTAAGTCTGTTTCTTATATTAAAACGGCAGAGAGTAACCTGATATATGAAGGAGCGATTTTATCAATGTACAAACTTAAAACAAAAGAAACGGACAACAGTGTCATTGAATTTATTGAAAGTGTTGGGAATACCCAAAAACGTGAAGATGCGTATCAACTATTAGATATTTTTACTGAAACAACAGGTTATAAAGCAAAGATGTGGGGACCGAGTATTATTGGATTCGGCGCTTATCATTATAAATATGATTCTGGTCACGAAGGAGATGCACCATTGGTGGGTTTTTCTCCCCGAAAAGCAAAAATCAGTTTGTATTTTGCGACAGGCGATACAGAGCGAGAGGATTTATTAAAGGACTTTGGAAAACATACGACAGGAAAAGCATGTGTATACATCAATAAAGTTGCAGATATCCATGTAGATGTATTACAAGCGTTGATCAACCAATCCATCAGGTTTTTGAAAGAAACCTATCCGGATCACTAACTGCCGTTGACAGATATTATTGGAGGTTATGTGATGTCAGAAGAGAAAATGTATATTCGTTGGGCGAACGCAAATGATGCAGAGGACCTTCTAAAGCTCAATGATGCTTTTAATGGTGTAGGTACATCCGTAGATGAAGTAAAAGATAGCCTTGCTTTATCTGATGAGCTTATTGCTCTAGCTGTTATTAACGACCAGGCAGTTGGATTTGCTTGTGCTCAATATTTTAAATCTTTTTGTTATCGTGGTTTCCAGGGAGAAATCACAGAAATGTATATTACCGAAGTTGCCCGGAGAAGGGGGCTGGCTACTTTGTTGATTGCTTTTATAGAGGATGAACTCAGAGCACGAGGTGTGACCAGTGTGAAGATTCTGACAGGTGAAAGAAATGAAATGGCTATAAAGACATACGAAAAATCAAACTATGAGAGAACGGAAGAAGTATTACTTCAAAAGAAGTTATAAACCACAAAGCTATTGGATGACTCCAGAGGGGAATTAAATGTGGATTACGGCTATGAACTAAAACTAAAGAAGGGGGATTTTGAATGAAATTTATCGTATCTGCAAGTGTAATTGTCCTTAATGAGAACAATGAAATCTTACTTATGAAGGGACGGAGAGGCTGGGAAATGCCTCAGGGCTGTGTAGAAGAAGGTGAGTCCATCACACGAGCAGCCGTTCGAGAGGTGAAGGAAGAGACTGGCATCGATATTGAACTTATTAAGTTTTGTGGTCTATATCAGAACACTACCCGGGGAGTGTGTAACAATATATTCACTGGAAAACCGATTGGAGGAACTCTAACTACAAGTAGTGAAAGTGATGAGGTTGGATTCTTTACATTGGAACAAGCCAATGAAATGATAACATGGGGGAATTTTAAGGAGAGAATTCACAGAGCATTGGATGAGAGCACTCATCCCATTTTAGTTGAGTTTTCTGAATAACATAGGGGTGAAGGTATCTTGGAAAATAACATCGTTGTTGAGGTTGTATGACTATTTACCACGGACTATTATAAATGATTTTGGAAAATATAACGTAATAGAGACGATAGGAATGATAGATTGATTATAGTATGGTCCATTTTAATCAAATAAGGTGGGATAGCATGATATACGATGATATCAATAAAACGATGACTACAGAGAGGTTACTATTAAGATTATTTACGAAAGCAGATGCTGAAACCGTTACCAGACTATGTAATGACTACAACATATATAAGAGCACACTCACATTACCCTACCCATATACATTAGATTGTGCTATGTCATGGATAGAACATCATCAAGAAAACTTTGATGCGGATAAGTTATACGAATTTGCTATTTGTGATAGGGAAACAGGCGCTTTATACGGGGCAATCGCATTATCTAATCACCAACGTTACGATAACGGTGAGTTATCGTATTGGGTCGGTCAACCCTTTTGGGGAAATGGATATGCAACAGAAGCTGCCAAGGCGATCTTGGACTTCGCTTTTGATGTGAAAAAATACCATAAGGTATATGCACGACACTTTGCTTCGAACCCGGCATCCGGACAAGTAATACAGAAAATTGGCATGAAGAAAGAAGGGGTACTGATGGATCATGTCAAGAAAGACGACCGATATGAGGATCTGATTTACTACGGAATAGTGAGAAATAAAATGAAAGAATAAATTCCAAATCCAACGCGGAGGAATACATATTGAAAATTAAACCGGGCAAAAAAGTTTTACGGTCTTGGGTCGATTGCTATGTACCGGAAAAAGATTTATTTTTCCTATCGAAAGAACATCTTGATTATGAATTTGACTTTACTGATGTACTATTCATGCCAAAAGATGAGTTCTATAACCACAGCACATATAGGCAAGTGAATTATGTAAATGGTTATGAGTACTGGAATATAAGGAACGTTGATTATGTAATCATTGCTGAAAAAGAATGGATAGAAAACATCCCTGAAGATAAGAAACGATCTCTGTTAAATGCACAAGTGCAAAGTAAAAGGGGACTTGTTTTACCCGTTACATTTGTACATGATCTGTCAGAGATACCTGCAAGCTATTTAATTGATGGACATGTGATTCTTCAGCGCTTCATGTGGGAAAATTTGGACATATCATGTAAAGAACAGATACTTACGACAATGGTTTACGAATGGTGGGATAAAGGAGAATGTGTGAAGCCACCTGAGTCGCTACCTGATTTTCTAAAACCATATGCCAATTCATTTGCTAGTTCCCAAGGTGCAAATTGCCTCGCAGCAGTTTTGTTTGCAATCTCCAAAGGAAAACAGGAATGGTTTATCTATGAATGGGTACATCAAAAAACGTTTCTTGAGAAATTAGAACAGTATCATTACGAGGAGCTAATAACAGAGGATTTGGTTCAAGGGGACGTTATCATATGGACAGATAAGAATGGGATCATTCAACATGCAGCGTACCATCTGGGAGAACAACTATATTTCAATAAAGATGGGCAAACGATGTTTAATCCATGGAAGATACTCTCTAAAGAGCAGCTGTATAAGGAGTGGGAGCGTCTAAACATTGTAAAGTATAGGCAATGCAATGAAGTTTTTTGATGGAAATTAAAATAGAGTTCCCATAATTTTATATGGAGGTAAAGATATGAATCCACTGATTCCATCCTTAGATTTAATTAAAGAAATTGAAATCTCTGAAATCGATTATATGACAGATCGTATGCTTGCTATACAAGGTCGGGACAATAATCCGGAAGGAATTGAGATTCAGCAATTTGGAAATGCCATCTGTTTCTACAGTAAGACCATGCCTTGGCCCACTTTTAATACGGTGAAGGGCTTAACAAATAATGATATGGAACACATGGAAGCTATCATCGATTTTTATAGACAGCGAGATCGAAAGGTTCAGTTCGAAGTCATTCCGACTGTGGTGGATCAGAACTTTTTGAAACGCTTAACCGACTTAGGTCTGTATGCATCGGGTTTTCATTCATCCCTGATCATCAAACCTGAAGACAAAAGGAATCAATCAGATCATATCCGAATTCAAGAACTTGAAGAGGAGCAATTCGAGCTATATGCGACCATCCATTGCCGGGGGACCGGTATGTCGGATGACGGTATCCCTTATGTCGCGCAGAATAATAAGGTTCTTTATCATCGTCCAGGATGGAAGTTTTACATCGCATATGTCAATGAGATCCAAGCAGCGGTAAGTGTTCTGTTTATTAAAAATCAAAAGGCGTCCTTAACCTTTGCAGCAACATTACCTGAGTTTAGAAATCAGGGTGTACATCAGCAGCTTTTGAATAGAAGAATAACGGAAGCCATGAAACAGGAATGTAATCTGGTGGTGGGACAATGTTCCTTTTTATCACAAAGCCATCGAAATATGGAGCATGTTGGAATGAAGTTGGGATACATCCGAACCGCGTGGTCTGAAAGATAAGAAGCAGTTGAGGAGGCTTGGCATTAAAAATGGATTATAATCATAAACGGAAATAGGAGGCAGCTCATGAACAATACAAATAAAATCCTGGGTGCGGTTCTTATGGTTAGCAGCGTTTTTATTTCAACCCTAGATAGAATTTCGGATAGAATATCCATAGCGATAGTAGAAGCTGGTTATGCTTCAGGTGGGAAAGCGCGTGAGTTAATACCAGCAAGTGATAATGGTTTTACGGGTATACTCGTATATTTCTTATTTTTCGTCGGATTTGTACTATTGGTTTCCGGATTTCCGGGGAATTCCAGAAAGGATAAAACCAATAGGTATACCCAAAACCGAACATAGGAGGAGTTTTATTTTGCGGGAACACGAGGAGATTCTTAACGGAGGCAATGTGAACAAGGTTGTAAAGGTTGGGAGCACCGTTCGGCGTGAAGCAATACCGAATCTGTATGTATATGAATTGCTTTTGCACCTTGAAAAGGTGGGCTATGCGCATTCCCCTAGATATTTGGGAGCAGATGAGCAGGGTAGAGAGATTCTTTCTTACCTGGACGGTGTAGTTCCGGGAAATGATTATCCTGAGATTGAAAGTTATATGTGGTCGGATGAGACCTTAGAAGAAGTAGCCAAGCTTTTAAAAAGCTATCATGATGCTACAGTGGGATTTATTACAAGTACCGAGTCTTCCAATACCTGTCCAAGGATATCTTCAGAGGAAGAAGTAGTCTGCCATAACGATTTTGCTTTGTATAACGTTGTGTTTAAAGATCGACTTCCTGTAGGAATCATTGATTTTGACATGGCAGGGCCTGGTCCGCGTATATGGGATATCGTTTACAGCTTGTATACCTCTGTTCCGCTAGCAGGCTTTTCACCGGGTAAAGATGAAAGGGAAGTCGTTCCATATCATAAACAGGATCATGCATCTGAGCGGAAAAGACGTATAGCGTTATTTTTTAATGCTTATGGTATGGATGTGCCGACAGATCTGAAGGAATGGGTGGTTTCTCGAATTCATTTCATGTGTACTACATTATCTGATCGGGCTGCGTCTGGGGAGACTGCATTTATCAAAATGATCGAAGAGGGTCATTTGGCTCATTATGAGAAGGAAGCAAAGTTTCTTGAGAAGCATTTCGATGACTGGAGTTAATCCAACCTTTTATGCTATAGAAGTAATTATGAGGAAGGTGATCCAGCTTGAATCAAGCAGTGGTCGTTAGAGGTGAGGTAGTATGAAAAAGCGTTATTTAATACTTGGTTTAAGTATTGCTATTGTTGTTTTCATTGTTTCTTTAATAGAAGTTAGAGATGAAAGCATTGTATCAATAAAGCCTGAGGAAGTTGTTAAGGCTGAAATATATAATTTTGTTTTACCTTCTAATGCAACTGATCTCCAAATGATTAATATAACTGAAAAAAAAGATATTGCTCACGTGCTAACCAAATTAAGTGAGATAAAGCCGAAGGACAAAGGACTATCTTTAGATGGAGACTATTCCATTATATTTAATAAGAATGATGGCTCCAGACTTGTATATATGTATGAGAGAGGGCTACTTACAACTTCGACCGGATATAAAGGTAGAATAATTAGTGACAACATCATTAACAGGCTATGGGCCGGCCTTGATTATCCTGTACAGAATGTAACTGAAAATGAACTTCCATCGGATATGAAAAAGAAACGAAACGAGTGATTTTATTGTGATCAGATTAATACCTACGACAAGAGAGAACTGGAAAGATGCATTAAATTTACAAGTTCAAGCCAATCAAAGTCATTATGTTCCATCAGTAGCCGTGTCTCTAGCAAAAGTGCACATTCGTCCAGATGGAGATGAATACAGGTATCTGCCATTTTGTATATATAATACGGAGGATAGCTTAGTGGGTTTTGTCATGATCACAGTAGATGAAACAACAGCTTGGTCCTATTGGTTGAATGGTTTTATGATCGATGCAAGTTATCAAGGTAAGGGATATGGAAAAGCAACGATAGATTCGGTAATTAGATATATCAGAGAGAACTATGTCCATAGCAAGTGTTTGAATTTAACAGTATGTTCAGATAATGAAGTTGCAAGAAAGCTTTACGAAAAAATGCGATTTGCTGAGACCGGAGATGTATATGATGATGAAATTGTATATCGATTCGTTTTTTAATTTAACGAGAGAGGTGCAGTGATGATATATCGGAGGAAAACATATGTTGTAGCTTCTTCATTCGTAGAAGAGTTTAATGCTTTATTTAATGATATTTTATTACCTTCACAACTGAAGTACGGTGCGAGATTGATTGGAAGATGGCATACGCTTATTGATGATGAAACCAGTGAGATTTTTGCGATGTGGGAATATGATACATTAGAACAGTATGAAGAGATAGAGAAGAATATCAAGTCTGACAACGAACATGTAATTCGGGTACAAGAACGTTTTGATCAGATTGGAAGAAATAGATATAAGGAAGTATTTCGAAAAGATATTAAGCAAGAGTTCTTCGAATCGACAGTTGACCGAGAGAAGACAATCTTAAAGACCTCGTATAACTAATCGTAATAAATGA
The DNA here is from genome assembly GCF_030226665.1 of Paenibacillus sp. UMB7766-LJ446. Classification (NCBI taxonomy): domain Bacteria; kingdom Bacillati; phylum Bacillota; class Bacilli; order Caryophanales; family Paenibacillaceae; genus Paenibacillus; species Paenibacillus sp. UMB7766-LJ446. The sequence continues at coordinate 10,616 of NZ_JASOYM010000012.1, read as the reverse complement.
ACCCCTTCTCAGCCCCGCCTAAGTAAAACCATATGGAAAACATCTCGACTTGATGATAGGTTTTCTTGCGACAAGGATTGGGGATTCCTATACGGGAAAAAGGTTTCAACCAACGATATCCTACACTTGATAACCGATGTTCCATATTTAACTTAAAGGTAGTAACAATATGATGCATCAAGTCTTCAAGTGTGGCATCGTGTTAGGTCTTTGACCATGAAGGCCTTCCTTTCATTTGCATTTAAGCAGATGAAAGCACTTGTAACTGACTTCCTATTTCTGCTTAACCAGAACAACACCAATAATGATGACCGCAAGACCAACCCACGTTTTCCATGAAGGGATCTCCTTCATAAACCAGTATCCCATCCATATGGAGATGAGCACTTCCATGCATTTGGCAATAATCAGGACATAGCCCAGTTGGCTGGCGGCTTTCATACCAAACTTGACGCCATATCCGACACTCAGATTAGCTGCGAAGAATAAAGGCAGCATCCAAAGATGGAATTTAAACGTAGACCAGAATTGAGGGTCGATATGCTTGCTCTGATATGAAAAAATAATATTGATACAGGCTAAGCCAGTAAACATGAGCACCAAGCTGATAAGGTACAGCATCACATCACTCCCTGGGATAAGTGGTATAATTAATGTTTCCTCGAACCAAAAATTTTATCCCGACGCATGAAATGTTGTTATTAATATTGATGAGAAAGCTAAAATGAAAGGAACAAGATTCATGATAATTTTTAAAGCAACGAAAGACACATTAAAGGATTTGAATGTGAAACCTGAAATAATCGAGCAGCCTGCAGATGCTTTCTTTAGTTGGCATGTCAATTTCTTTAAGCTATATGGCAAAAAACATTATGTGTTTATGAATGATTTTTCTAGATTGAGTTTAACGGTAACCGGAATTCGAACGAATCAAGCCAATAAACTAAAAGAGGTTTTTGTAAATCATTTGCAAGATTATTTTGCTGTTGAACAAATTCCTGAAGCGTTAGCCAATTCATATATAAAAGAATGTAGTGAAGAGGTAATTACAAAAACGGATAACAGGAGTGTTATAGGCACGATGAATGAAATGATGCTGATTTTGAATACGATTCAGCATGAAAACGATGATTTGAGAGACGAGGCCATGAGACATCAATGGAATAATAGAATAATCTACAAACCAATTGATTATAAGTATCCCATCGAGGTATTTGTTAAGGAACTGGAAAACAGATTCAAAAATGAAAATTAACTGCACTCTTCATTGGAGCGTCACGTGACGTCCAGCCAAAATGATGTGGAAAACATTTCTATGATGAATTTTACATAAAAGCAATATAGAATTCATTAAATTCCACAAGTCCTTTTATATACTTAGTTTGTTTGACTCAGCGAACTAAAAGGACTAGGTGGTCGTTTAAATGTTAAAAAAACGAGACTTGCACGAATGCCACTCACTGTATGATTTAATGCTGGACCCCGCAGTTTTTCCTTATGTTCGTCATAAGTGCCGATCTTATGAAGAATATTTATTCGTAACCAAGCAGGTGGTTGTTGAAGAAGAGCAAAACATATGTATTTCAAGAACGATCCTTAATGAGCTGGGCCACCCCATCGGCACCATTGATCTATATCAAATCGATAATAAGACGGGGTTTCTTGCCACGTGGATTGGAGCTCCTTATTTTGGAAAAGGCTACAACCAACGAGCAAAGGAAGCCTTCTTTGCGGAATTGTTTCTGCAATATGAAATTGAAACGGTATTTCTGAAAATTCGCAAACAAAACATCCGATCCAACAAAGCGGTTGGAAAATTACCGTATGTCAAATTAGCAAATGATATATACCCGGAGATATATGAATCGATAAATTATGCCGAACAGATCTATGATTTATATTATGTGGAGCGAGCAGGCTTTCTAACAGGCAGTGAAGAAATGCAGCATGTGGTAGCAACATAAGCCTTTTATTTAAGATATGGCTTGACTTGAAATGAAGTGAGGGTTCTCATAAAAGCCATGCCCCTTGGTTTACCAAAGAGAAGCTGGAGAAGAAGTTTGCAGTCCAAGCAGCCTTTTCCACAAGTTCATAGGGGCCAAGGGGAATAATAGCGACAAGGCGAAAGGAAATAGAATAATTTGGTTTATATTGAATTTACTTTAAATATACATATCGTTTATACTGTATCCATCTGGAAGAAACTGCTTACATACACGAAACAAGGCATACAATATCAAATTATGAAAGCGCTTTTTTTAGAGTTGGTAATCGTATGAAAGAGAGGAGGTCAACTTCCTAGATTGTAGTAGAGAGGTTAAACGGTTGGGAGTGAAGCGAACAACGATATTGTTATTAAATTTTAAAGGAGGAATTTATAATGTTCAAAGCCAAACTAGTAAAGGCAGCAATGTCTGTTGCACTTTTTAGCACGTTGTTCTCCATTCCAGTTATACCTACCGTCAGCGCCGCCGATGCCAACTGTCCAAACGGTTATGTAGGCCTGACGTTTGATGATGGCCCCAGCGGCAACACAACAAACGTGCTTAATGCGTTAAAGCAGGCGGGTCTACGGGCTACGATGTTTAATGTAGGGCAAAGCGCTCAAAATAATCAATCTCTGGTCAGCGCACAGGTGGCAGCGGGCATGTGGATCGGCAACCACTCCTATACGCATCCTGATATGACGACATTGAGCAGCTCCCAGATGTCATCGGAAATCACCCGGACACAGCAGACATCCAGTCGATAACCGGAAGTTCACCGAAGTTGTTCCGTCCGCCTTACGGCGCGACCAATGCTACTCTAAAATCTGTCCTCAGCCAAAATGGTCTAACCGAAGTGTTGTGGAACGTGGATTCTCAGGACTGGAATGGCGCCTCCACCGCCCAGATCGTAGCTGCCGTGAATAGAATGCAAAACGGTGACGTTATTCTGATGCATGACCAGTATCAAACGACATTGCAAGCGATTCCGCAGATAGCACAAAACCTGAAGAGCCGAGGCCTTTGCTCCGGTATGATCTCTTCGAGCACTGGCCGGGCTATCGCGCCTGACGGTGGTACAACCAATCCTCCAAGTACCGGGACGAAAGTGGAAGCCGAGAATATGACCAAAGGCGGCCAGTATACTGGTAATATTAGCTCGCCTTTTAACGGAGTTGTTCTGTATGCCAATAATGATTTGATCAAATACACACAGTATTTTGCAAGCGGCACTTATAATTTCTCACTCCGTGGTGCTTCGAATAATTCCAATATGGCCCGAGTCGATTTGAAGATTGGCGGCCAAACGAAGGGAACCTTTTACTTCGGAGGAAGCAGTCCCGCGGTTTACACCCTTAACAATATCAGCCATGGGACCGGAAACCAGGAGATTCAACTCGTTGTAACCGCTGATGACGGAACATGGGATGTATATATCGACTATTTAGAGATTAACTGAATAATCAGAGTGGTTAAACTAATCTGGAATTTTTGATTTAAGATACAATATGTATTCAAATGAAATCCTGTCGGGTCCGACCCGACGGGATTTTCAAGGTGCTCCTGGCGATGAATTATAGTAGATAGATGGGATATAAAGTAGAAATGCAGGAAAATGGAAAATTAAAGTCGAAAGAAGAGATATAACAGATATGTATAAAACAACGTTGTGTGCTGGTCGCTGAAATATATATTTCTGGGGTGATGTAATGGATATCAAAAAAATAGAGAATCTATCCAATGAAGATTGGCTTCAACTTGGAAGCTTTGGTTATAAATCCACTCAAAAATATGAGCTTACCAAAGAAGAGACGCAAGGCTCCTTTAGTATGCATTTAACGTTAATAAATTTGGATGACATCTACGAAAAAGAAGAATTGAACAGTACAGAAGATTTGGAACGATATGAAGAAATCATAAAAATGGGATTTTCTTATGGAATATTTATAGATGGGAAAATCATAGCGCTCGCCATTTCAGAACCACAACATTGGAATAATACGCTGATGATATGGCATTTGCAGGTTAATGAAACATACATAAGAAAAGGATATGGGAGGCTGCTGATCAATAAAGTGAATGAGATTGCTCAGGAACAAGGTTTCAGAGCTATTACGTTAGAAACCCAGAATACGAATGTTCCAGCCATTCATTTTTACATGCAATGCGGTTATCGAATAGAAGGAATTGATGTATCACTATATTCAAATAATCCGAGCGAAAACGAAGAAATAGCTTTATTTATGAGAAAGAAGATCAAGTAAGATAACTGGGTGTTATCATGAAACCGCTTAAACTATGATGTTGGGTGAGGAGAGAATACACATGATTACGCTCAGAAAAATAACACTAGATAACCGACGTTCTATATTTAACTTGGAAGTTTCAGAAGAACAGCGACAATATGTTGCTTCGAACCTTTCGAGTGTAGCCTCGTGTTATGTCCTTGCAACCAATGGCGGCACCCCATTCCCGCTTGCGATTTACGCAGATGAACAACCCGTAGGTTTTGTTATGATAACTTATGGAATCACGGGTTATGATCTTCCTCTCATTGCTGATAATAGCTATTGTATTTTGCGACTGATGATTGATAAACAGCACCAGAGCATGGGCTATGGTCGTGAAGCATTTAAGAAAATATTGGAGTTTATTCGAACTTTCCCAGCTGGACCTGCACGTTATTGTTGGATTCCATATAGTCCTGATAACTTGGCTGCCAAAAAGCTATATGAGGGCTTTGGATTCCATGAAAATGGTGAGGTGTGCCACGACGAGCTCATAACCGTATTGGAACTTTGAATTCTATTTTTAGAGGGGATTCTAAAACAAAGTTTCACGCTCAGTCTAATAGCTCTTGCTTCCTTGTGTCGTAAAGTAGAAGTTCAAAGTTGTATTTTTTACCATACATGATAACGTGATATTAAAACCAACTATTTTAGTTGGAAATGTATTTGGGAGGTATAATAATGACTAATATCGCGAAGAATCTCACAGATCTGATTGGTAATACACCACTATTGGAGCTTTCTAATTTTGCGAGAAAGTACCAAGTTGAGGCGAAAATCATTGCCAAATTGGAATACTTTAATCCAGCAGGTAGTGTAAAAGATAGAATCGGATATGGAATGATTAAAGACGCTGAAGAGAAAGGCTTAATTAACCAAAATTCAGTGATAATAGAACCGACGAGCGGAAATACAGGTGTAGGGCTTGCTTTTGCAGCTGCAGCATTAGGATACAGATTAATCATAACACTTCCTGAGAGTTTCAGTGTAGAACGTAGGAAGCTTTTGATCGCTTTGGGAGCAGAACTAGTTCTTACACCTGCCACAGAAGGAATGTCTGGAGCCATCAAAAAGGCTGAAGAAATAGCAGCTGCAATTCCTAATTCATTTATACCTCAACAGTTTAAAAATCCAGCAAATCCACAAGTACATAAGGTAACAACCGCAGAAGAGATTTGGAGAGATACTGAAGGCAAAGTGGATATTTTTATTGGTGGAGTGGGTACAGGCGGAACCATATCTGGAGTTGGTGAAGCACTTAAACAAAGGAAAGAAAATGTAGAAATTATAGCTGTAGAGCCTTCGGATTCCCCGGTACTTTCTGGAGGGACTAAAGGAGTGCATTCAATTCAAGGAATTGGTGCCGGTTTTGTTCCAGACAATTTTAATAGATCTGTAGTTGATGAGATCGTACAGGTAAGAAATGAAGATGCATTTGAAACAGCGCGTTTGTTAGCTAAATCCGAAGGATTATTAGTTGGAATTTCGTCTGGTGCTGCTGCTTATGCAGCAGTACAAATTGCAAAAAGGCCAGAGAATAAAAATAAAAGTATAGTTGTTCTATTCCCGGATACAGGGGAACGATATTTATCAACAGGCCTTTATTCTGAGGCATAAGATGAACTTAATGAGCCGCCCTCAGTACTTTTAATCGCTTCGTTGATGTTTTCTTTGGAGAAATTTAGGGGTGAGGGGTCAAAAACGAAATAAGTAAACATTAAACCGTGTGGTAGTAACAAAAATAAAAAAGGGTGAATGCGATGACTGTTGGCAGAAAGATTTTTGTTTTGAAGGATGAATCACGTATTGATCCCATAAGTAAGGAAACTAGAGAAGTGCTCATTAGCATATACTATCCTTCCAATCCCGTGGAACATGAGTCAAAGTATACTTCGTTATTTGAACCTAATACTTCTCTAGCTGTTGATATGCTCTGTAGTATGGGCGTTGATAGAGATCATATTTGTAATCTGGATACAAAAATACATAATGATGAGAGTGTTGATATTGCTGCTAAAAACTGTCCCATTATTGTTATAGCTCCGGCTTTTGGTGTAGTTAGAGATATGTATTCCTTCTGTGTAGAACATTTAGTGGAGTCCGGATTTGCTGTTATTACTGTAGGGGCGACTCATGAATCTATATTCTCCATTTTTCCTGACGGCCGCTTTGTCCAGCAATCCAATGAGATATCCGAAATAGACAGTTTAGATATCCATTCTTGGAAACGACTGTTGAAGCTTAGAACTGAAGATATTCGTTGGGTTTTGAGAAATGTAGTTGAAGTCTTGGATTCAGTTAAGGATCTTAGGGCTATAGTCGATGTGAATGAAATGGGGATCATTGGTCATTCATTGGGTGGGGCTGCTGCTTATGAATTGCTCAAAAGAGACAAGAGAATTAAGGCTAGTATTCTATTAGACCCTAGTTTTCATTTAATAACGGCGAGTAAAGAAGAAGGAGTATCTGTTCCGTTATTGATAGCTCGACAAGAGAAATGCTCTTTTGAAGAACTGGAAAATGAAATTTCTCCAGACCTATTACCTTTGTTACTGAGTGGGTATGAGTCGCTGTTTAACTCGAGTGATCTGAATAGTTCATTTATAAAACTAAACGATGCTCATCATATGACTTTTAGCGACATCCCGATACATTACAATGAAAATGGGATAGAAGACAAGCATTCTACTATTAATAAGTATATTACTGCTTTCTTTGAGGAGCATTTAAAGAAGAAAGAAAATAAATTTCGTGAACTGCTGAAAAATAAGTTTGAAGATGGAATTGATCAAATAAATAGTAAAGGACAAGTTATTTAAGGGGGACTAGAGATGTTTAGATAACACACGCTTAAAATTTTTGAAGGTAGTTCGCATTCATGAGGAGGAATGACGCGTGGAATTAAATAATTGGTCTGAGGAACTTTATTCTTATGATTTATCTAATGAATATTCCATTCAAAAGGCTGATCCCGAAGAATGGGGAGTGTATTGTTCTGTCTATTATAATATGGCCTATACTGGATTTTTTAAAGGAGAAGGCTTCAATGTTTCGCGGAATAACTCTTTTTGGATTTATAAAGGAGATTCAAAAATCGGTGGGGTAAGAATGGCACCCAATACGTTATATCATCTATTCTTTATTCCCCCATTCAATGATTCATTTGAGGTACTGAAGCTTCTTAAAAAAATACTTATAAAATGGTCTGATCCAACTCAACGTATCAAGGTATATGAAATTCTCCCCGATCAAGTACATTTATTTACGAGGGCTGGATTCTGGCCAGATGAGTTTAGATGCCGCTGGATGCAGCGTCCTACAGATCATTTCAATGTGCATTGGGATCCTGATCTTATGATTAAGAGCCCCGAAATTATCGAAAATGAAACGGGGACTAAGCAATACAGTAATGAAGATGAAATCGCTCTGTGTGACTTTGACAGCTTTGTAGGCGGTTTCGAAGCCTTACGGAGAAAACAGTCCTCCTTAGAAGACTTTATCCCGAACCAAGAGATACATTATACCAATGAGAACCTAACTCAAGCCTCTACCCTTGTATATGATAAGGTTACTGGACAGCTAGTAGCTAACTGTCGCCTATGTTTACAGGACAATCAAGCAGCAGTATACAGCATAGGAGTCAACCCCGCTTACAGAGGAAAAGGACTTGCTACACGCATGCTGCAAAGAGCTCTGACTGAACTTAAAGACAAGTATCCAGTTCTACAGTTATATGTCATGGAAGGCAACGATGCTGAATCAGTCTATTTTAATCTTGGATTTGTTCCAGGTGTTCAAGAGATACAAACAATGTATCTACCTGTAAATTGAATAGTCACGGTTAAATTTAATAAATAACAAACCCGAGAGGATTTATCAGACTGGGCAGCTTCGCTGTTTTTAATCCCTCGGGTTATAAAATACACTCCTGCTCCAATCCGTATTTTCTGATATTCATCTTCAATAGATGTAGTGCGTACATATTGTTGCTTTAGGAAGGATGGATGGTAACTATTGGAGACTATCTTAATGTTGGTAGTGTCTTTATTTTTTGGTATTTTTGTTGTGAAAATCGGAATGGATAATTCGAAGAGTAACCAGTACACCAAAGAAATATTGCAAGAATTAAGAGAAATCAAGGAGATTCTAAGGGATGAACGTTGACGAATTTCTAGGAGGAGTAGGGTGCTTTATGATTTAAAAGGCGAAGCTAGTATGTCCCTGTTGTTGGAATACTATTTTTCTGCGCTTAAAGAAAATATCCAACGACCCCGACGCTTACTAATGAACAATGAGAACCCAGCAGTCGTATTGCATATGCCTTTGAGCAGCTAGCAGTTCATAGAAAAAAGCCGAGTATGTGAAGAAACAAAGGAGGTGATTCCATTGGTAAACCAATAAAATGAGAAAATCTAAATGTTGATTCAAATAAGCATGCAGATTTTCTCTCTTATGGATCAAGACTTTACTATAGAGGAGAATGAACATGCTAAATCAATTAAGTGAAACGATCTACTATCTATCTAACCAAAATGATAAAGAAAGGCCAACATTGGGGTTAGTTTGCGGTGATAAATATAGCCTTGTTGTTGATGGTGGGAATTCGGTTCAACATGCCAGGGATTTCTTACATGAAATAGAGAAGTTAAACGTTCCACCCGTTAAATATGTGGTCATCACGCATGCACATTGGGATCATTTTTTAGGCATGAATGAATACGGAGCTACGATTATTATGAATAGTCTAACTAGCCAAAAGATGAATGAGTGGAGGGACTATTCTTATGATGACCGCTCTCTTCAGGAGTATGTGGATTCCAAGAAGATGACTTCACATTGTATGGAGACGATACAAAATGAGATACCGGAGAGGGACATATTTCAATTAAATCCCCCGGATATTACTTTTGAAAAGTCTCTCCATCTGGACTTGGGCAATAAAGTTTGTGTGCTTGAGACCATTCAAAGTACGCATACGGATGATTCAACAGTTGTGTACATTCCGGATGAAAAGGTGATATTTCTAGGCGATAGTGTGTATTGCACAACGACAAAAGATTTATATCATTTTAAACAGTCTCATTTATTGCCTATGATAGAAGATATTCAGAAATATGATGCAACGCATTTTTTGCTTGGTCATGAATCGATCTGTGACTTGGAGGAGATGGATAAATACTACAAAGAGCTCATCTTAGCCAATAATGCTGTGAAATCCACATCCATAGAGGAAGCGATTGAGCGATTTGAGGCAGCCAATGAACGAAAAGCAAATGACGATGAGCTTTTTTTCTTACAAGGATTTGTGAATGATCAGATATTACAATCAAAAGCAACGGAATAAAAGAATATCCATGAGGTCCTATTTCAATTGATCCGTCCGAAATTCTTTGATATACTTTTCGCATGATATTTGATTGGGGGTTACTCAGATGGCAATGCTGAATTGCTCGTTAGCTAGAAATAACTCATGCAAAGCCTGATCGGGGGCGATACTTTGTGTGGGGTGCGATAGTCTGAATTCTTTCGCCCAAACTTAACTTTATCGTTTCTAATAACAGGCTTTGCCCTTATTGAATTTTTTATGAATAATAAGGAGCTGAAAGCTATGAGTACATCATTTATTAGAAACCACCAATATAATCTGATTAAAAGACAAGCTGAATTTGTTCGCAAAACGTTTCAATCCGCCGCGGACCGCAGGGTCCTGGAGACTGTGAGATACAGTGCTGCAACAAACATTATAGGAGCATTTACGGAACTGACAGAGAATCAGCAGCAACTGCTGGAGCAAATTTCGTCACTGGGGACAACCGATGATTACCAAAGGTATTTGAAGACGTTAGAACCTTACCTGGAGTTGTATCCACCGATTACGTTGAAGCAAATTCAGAAGTTATTTCCGAAGAACAAAAAGATGAAAATGCCTGATCTACAATCCATTGATTTTCGTTATGTAACGTATCTGAGCTGGGTAGATATTGCTACAAACAAATTATTCATTGTATATCCGTTTGAAGGACAGTTTATCGGTATTGAGGGAAGAATAACGCCGACACACAAGAAGGGGTATTGCCTATTCTGTAATCGACATCAGGAGCTTGCCTTCTTCACGGTTAAAACCAAGAACGCTCTACCGGATAATTATTCTGCGATTGGTCAATACGTATGCATGGATAACCAAGGATGTAATCACAGCATTACCAATACAGAATCGCTGGAGAAGTTCATTCTCTCCGTTCGTAAATAAGGGTTATAACAAGTAATAAAATGTACCCTATAAGATGGACACTTTAAAAAGGTCATCTTATAGGGTCTTTTTTGTGTACAATGAATAAAAAAC